>NZ_JBFACK010000002.1:0-755518 GCF_040640795.1 Streptomyces sp. NPDC021622 | reverse complement strand
CCACCGGCACCGGCGACCATGCCGCCACCACCCCACGGACCCCACGCAACCGCCGTCGCAGGCAAACCCGCCGCCCTGCGGTGGCCGGCAAGGGCATCCAGATACGCGTTGGCAGCCGCATACGCTCCCTGCCCGCCGCTGCCCCACACGCCAGCGATGGACGAGAACAGCACGAACGCGTCCAACTGCCGGTCACCCAGCAGCTCGTGGAGGTTGCGCGCACCATCCACCTTGGCCGACAACACATCACCGAACTCGCCGAGATCAGCCGGATCAAGGTCGGCAAGAACGCCCGACCGCTCGATACCCGCCGCATGCACGACCGCAGTGAGCGACGGAATGCTCTCCAGCAGCTCGGCGACGGACTCCCTGTCCGCCATGTCGCAGGCGGCGAACGTGACGCGTGCGCCCAGCTCGACGAGCTCGGTCTCCAGCTCCGCGGCTCCAGCAGCGGCCCGTCCGCGACGGCTCACCAGCACGACGTGCTCGGCCCCGTTCCCCGCCAACCAGCGGGACACGTGACCACCCAGGGCACCGAGGCCACCGGTCACAAGGACCGTCCCACTCGGCGCCCAGCCAGCACCGAGGGTGTTCGTGCTCATCGGCGCGTGCACCAGCCTGCGTCCGAGGATCCCGCCGCCACGCAGGGCGATCTGGTCCTCGCCGTTCGGTTCGGCGAGGACGGACGCGAGAAGGTCTCCGGTCGTCTCGTCCTGTGCTTCGGGCAGATCGACCAGGCCGCCCCAGCGGCCGGGCTGCTCCAACGCGGCAACTCGGCCAAGGCCCCACAGCATCGACTGCTCGAACCCGGCAACCGCATCGTCCGCACCCGCCGACACCGCGCCCGACGTCAGGCACCACAGCGGCACATCCGCCTCACCCAACGCCTGCAACAGACCGACCGTGGCCGCGACACCCGCAGGCACAGCCGAATCGCCCGCATCAGCGAGCCCAAGCAGCGACACCACGCCGCTCAGAGCCGACAGACCAACCAACTGCTCCGCCCAGTCGGCCACTTCCGGGTCCACGTGCAGGACGTGCACGTCGTCCGCGCCATTCCGGGTCAGCGCGCCGCCGACCCACTCGGCGCGCTCCTCACCAACCGGCGCAACAACCAGCCAGACACCATCCAGGCGCCCGGACCCGGCAGCCACCGACCGCCACTCGACCCCATACCGCCAACCGTCCACGGTGGAGCGACCCTGCTGCTCCTTGCGCCACGCGGAAAGCCTCGGCAGCACCGCACTCAGCGGAGCGTCCGACGACACATCCAACGTACGAGCGAGGTCGGCGATGTCGCCGTCCTCCACGACCCCCCAGAACCGCGCCTCCACCGGCGACAGGAGCTCAACCTCCATATCGGCGGAGGGGGCGTCCAGCCAGTAGCGCTCGCGCTGGAACGCGTACGTCGGCAGGTCCACCCGCCGCGCACTGCGACCGGCGAAGAACACCTCCCAGTCCACTCGGACGCCACGCACATGCAGCTGTCCTGCGGCGGTCGTTGCGGCCACCGCCTCCGGGCGGTCGTTCCGCAGCAGCGGCACGAACCCGGCGTCCGGCGCGGACTCCTGGCCCAGCGCCGACAGCGTGCCGCCCGGGCCGACCTCGACGAACGTGGTCACCTCGTCGTCCACGAGCGTGCCGACGGCGTCGGCGAACCGCACCGACTCGCGCACGTGCCGCACCCAGTACTCCGCCGACGCCAACTCCTCGGTGGAGGCGCGGACACCGGTCAGCGTCGACACGATCGGAATCGACGGCGCCTCGTACGACACTGCTTCCAACACCCGGCGGAAGTCGTCGAGCATCGGGTCCATCAACGGCGAGTGGAACGCGTGACTGACCTTCAGGCGAGACACCTTCCGGCCCGCCTCACGCCACCGCTCCGCGACTGCTTCAACGTCAGCAGTGACTCCGGAAACGACCACTGAGTTCGGCCCGTTGACCGCAGCGATACCGACGGTCTCCGGCAGATCCGATGCGACCTCGGCCTCGGTGGCCTGGATCGCCACCATCGCACCACCGGACGGCAACGCCTGCATCAACGCACCACGCGCCGACACCACCTTGACCGCGTCAGACAGCGACCACACACCAGCCACATGCGCGGCAGCCAACTCGCCGATCGAATGCCCCGCCAGGACATCGGGACGCACACCCCACGACTGCAAGAGCCGGAACAGCGCCACCTCGACCGCGAACAGCGCGGGCTGCGTCACCCCGGTCTCGTTCAGCGCATCGGCATCCTCGCCGAACAACACCTCACGGACCTCAGGCCCAAACTCCGCAAGCACGGCGTCCAAGGCCTCGGCGAACACCGGGAAACGAGCAGCCAGTTCACGGCCCATCCCCAGCCGCTGCGACCCCTGACCCGAGAACAAGAAGGCCAGTCGGCCGGGCGCGTCGGCAAGGCCCGTGACCACGGCGCCGGTCGTCCGGCCCTCGGCCACGGCTGCCAGAGCCGCCAGGAATTCGGACCGCTCACCGGCGACCACGACCGCACGGTGCTCAAGCACCGCCCGCGAGGACATCAGCGCACGGCCGACATCCGCCACGGCCAGGTCCGACGCCTCGTCCACAAAGGACTTGAGCCGCGCCGCCTGCTCCCGCAACGCCTCGGCACTCCGCGCCGACAACACCCACGGCACCAGGCCCGCGTCACCCACCGGCTCCGGCACCTCCGCCTGCTCCTCCTGCTCGACCACCGGAGCCTGCTCGACGATGACATGCGCATTCGTACCGCTCACACCGAACGACGACACACCCGCCCGCCACGGCTGACCCGTCTCAGGCCACGGACGCGCCTCCGTCAGCAACTCAACGGCACCCGCAGACCAATCCACATGCGACGACGGCTCATCCACATGCAGGGTCTTCGGCAGCACACCCCGCCGCATCGCCATCACCATCTTGATCACACCGGCCACACCCGCGGCCGCCTGCGTGTGACCGATGTTCGACTTCACCGAGCCCAGCCACAGCGGCCGGCCGGCGGGCCGGTCCTGGCCATAGGCCGTCAGGAGCGCCTGCGCCTCGATCGGGTCGCCCAGCTTCGTACCCGTACCGTGCGCCTCCACCGCGTCCACCTGCGCCGCGGTGAGCTGTGCGCTCGCCAGCGCCTGGCGGATGACCCGCTGTTGGGAAGGGCCGTTCGGAGCGGTCAGGCCGTTCGACGCGCCGTCCTGGTTCACCGCCGAGCCGCGGATCACTCCGAGGATCTCGTGACCGTTGCGCTCCGCGTCCGAGAGACGCTCGAGGACCAGCAGGCCCACGCCCTCGCCCCAGCCGGTGCCATCGGCGGCGTCGGCGAACGCCTTGACGCGGCCGTCCATGGCCAGGCCACGCTGGCGGCTGAAGTCGATGAACACCCCGGGCGTCGACATCACGGTGACGCCGCCCGCGAGGGCGATCGGGCACTCGCCGTGCCGCAGCGCGTGCACCGCGAGGTGCATGGCGACCAGGGACGACGAGCAGGCGGTGTCGATGGTCAGCGCGGGGCCCTCGAAACCGAAGGTGTAGGACAGCCGGCCGGAGATGACGCTCGCCGCGTTGCCGGTGCCGAGGTAGCCCTCGTAGCCCTCCGGCGCGCCGGTCAGCAGGCGGGCCAGGTAGTCCTGGCCGTTGGTGCCGACGAACACGCCCGACCTGCTGCCCCGCAGCGTGTGCGGGTCGATGCCCGCCCGCTCGAAGGCCTCCCAGGACGTCTCGAGGAGTAAGCGCTGCTGCGGGTCCATCGCCGCGGCCTCACGCGGCGAGATCCCGAAGAAGGCCGGGTCGAAGTCCGGCACGTCGTGGATGAAGGCGCCCTCGCGGGTGTAGCAGGTCCCCTGCCGGTCGGGGTCGTCGTCGAAGAGTGCCTCCAGGTCCCACCCTCGGTTGGTGGGGAACTCGGAGACGGCGTCCTTGCCGTCCTGCAGGAGTCGCCACAGGTCCTCCGGCGAGCGCACACCACCGGGGAACCGGCAGCTCATGCCGACGATCGCGATCGGCTCGGCCTCGCGCTCCTCGGCCTCGCGCAGCTTGCCGCGTGCCTCCTGGAGGTCCACGGAGGCTCGGCGGAGGTAGTCGAGGTACTTCTCCTCGTTGGACATGTGTTGCGACCCTTCAGGTGAGTTCATCGGCTCAGGACCGACCGAGTTGTTCGTCGAGCAGCGGGAGCGGCTCGTGCTCAGGACTTGCCAAGTTGATCGTCGAGCAGCGCGAGCAGCTCATCCGCCGACGCGGTACGCGCGTCCGTTCCGGACTCGGCGGGTTCTGTGCGGTTGTGCGTTGCGTCCCACTTGGACAGCAGGGCACGGAGGCGGTCTCCGACGGCCGCGCTCTGTTCGTCGTCCGGCGTGAGGAGGGACAACGTGGACTCCAGACGGTCCAGTTCGATGTCGATGGTCGGCGTCCCGCCTCCGGGCAACCCGTCGAGCACGTGCGCGGCGAGCGCGGACGGCGTGGGGAAGTCGAAGACGAGCGTCGCGGGCAGGCTGAGGCCGGTGGTGGCGTTGAGGAGGTTGCGGAACTCGACCGCGGTGAGCGAGTCGAAGCCCAACTCCTGGAACGCCCGGCCGGGTTCCACCAGCTTGGTTCCCTCGTGTCCGAGGACGGCGGCCGCCGCCTCCCGCACCAGGTCGAGGACGGCGCGTTCGCGCTCCGCCCCGGACAGCGCGGTGAGCTTGGCCACCATGTCGACCGGCGCCGTCGTCTCGGCGGCGCCCTGGGCGCGGTGCACGCCGGGCAGTTCCTGGAGCAGCGGGCTGGGCCGCACCGACGTGAAGGCCGGGGCGAACACACCCCAGTCGACGTCCGCCACGAGGGCCGTCGGATCGCCCTGCCGGACGGCCCGGTCCAGTGCGGCGACGGCCTGCTCGGGCTCCAGCGGGGCCAGGCCGCGGCGGCGCAGCTGTTCGCCGAGCTGCCCGTCGGCCATTCCGCCGCCGCCCCAAGGCCCCCACGCGACCGCGGTGGCGGGCAGGCCCGCGGCCACCCGCTGTTCCGCGAGTGCGTCGAGGAAGGCGTTGGCAGGCGCGTAGTTGCCCTGGGCCGCCGCACCGAACGTGCCCGACACCGAGGAGAACATCACGAACGCCGACAGATCCATGTCGCGGGTCAGCTCGTCCAGGTTGGCCGCGGCGCCGGCCTTCGGCCGCAGCACGGCGTCGAGCCGCTCCGGGGTGAGCGAGGACAGTACGCCGTCGTCCAGGGTGCCCGCCGCGTGGACGACCGCGGTGAGCGGGAACTCGGCGGGAACGGACGCCAGCAGGTCCGCGAGCGCGTCCCGGTCGGCGACGTCGCAGGCCGCGATCGTGACACGGGCGCCGAGCGCGGTCAGTTCCGCGTGCAGTTCCTTCGCGCCGTCGGCCGCCGGGCCGCGCCTGCTGGTCAGGAGCAGATGCTCGGCGCCCTTCGCCACCAGCCACCTGGCGACGTGCCCGCCGAGCGAGCCGGTGCCGCCGGTGACGAGGACCGTGCCGGTGGGGTCCCAGTCGCCGAGGCGAGCCGAGGTCACCGGCTGGAGCCGTCGGCCGTACACCCCGCTGGCGCGGAGCGCGACCTGGTCCTCGCCCTGCGTTCCTGACAGGACACCCGCGAGGCGGGCGCCGCTGCGCTCGTCCAGCGTGCCGGGCAGGTCGACGAGGCCGCCCCAGCGTTCGGGGTGTTCCAGTGCGACGACCCGGCCGAAGCCCCACACCATCGCCTGGCCGGGCTCCGCGGGTGTGTCGGAGCCGCCGATGGCGACCCCGCCCCGCGTCGCGCACCACAGCGGGGCGGCGAGGCCGATGTCGCTGAGGGCCTGGACGAGGGCGAGGGTCGCGTGCAGTCCGCCGGACGGCAGTTCGGCGTCGAGCGCGAGCAGCGAGAGCATGCCCGCGACGGGCTCGCCGGTCGCCGTCCGGGCCTCGGTCGCCATCCGGGCCGCAAGGGATTCGCGGTCCACCGCCTCGCCGGTCCGGACGGAGACGACCTGCGCGCCGTGCCTGCTCAGCGCGGCGGCGACGTCTTCCGCACCGGCGCCGTCCCGGCTGACCACGAGCCAGGTGCCCGTGAGCGCCGCGGTGGGCTCGCTCACCGGCTGCCAGGTCACGCGGTAGCGCAGGCCGTCGACCGCGGAGTTCTCGGCCTGTTCCTGCCGCCACGACGAGAGCCGGGGCAGCACCGCACTGATCGGGTCGTCGAGGGACACGGCCAGCTCGTCCGCGAGCTCGCCGAGGTCGCCTTCGGCGACAGCCGCCCAGAATCGCGCGTCGACGGCCCCGGAGACCTCGCCCGTCGGGGCCTCGGCCAGGGTGGGCCAGTACCTCTGCCGCTGGAAGGCGTAGGTGGGCAGGTCGACGTGCGCGCCGCCAGCGGTCAGAGCGGTCCAGTCGACGGCGACACCGAGCACGTGCAGCCTGCCCGCGGCCGTCGCCAGTTCGAGCGTCTCGGACCGGTCGCCGCGCAGCGCGGGCACGAACGCGGCGTCGGGCGCGGACTCCTGGCCGAGGGCGGTGAGCACCCCGCCGGGACCGATCTCCAGGAACGCGTCCACCCCCTGGTCCCGCAGGGTGGCGACGGCGTCGGCGAACCGCACCGCTTCGCGCACGTGCCGCACCCAGTACTCCGGCGACGTCAGCTCTTCGACGGTCGCCCGCGCGCCGGTCAGCGTGGACACGATGGGGATGGCCGGTGCCTCGTACGACACCTCTTCAAGGACCCGGCGGAAATCGTCGAGCATCGGCTCCATGAGCGGTGAGTGGAACGCGTGGCTGACGCGGAGCCGCGTCACCTTCCGCCCGGTCTCACGCCAGCGCTCGGCGATGGTCTCGGCGTCGGCGGCGACGCCCGAGAGCACCACCGAGGTGGGGCCGTTCACCGCTGCGATGCCCACGGTGTCGGTCAGCTCCGGCAGGATCTCGGCCTCGGTGGCCTGGATCGCGAACATCGCGCCGCCCTCGGGCAGCGCCTGCATGAGGCGACCCCGGCTGGACACCACCGCGGCGGCGTCGGCAAGGGACCAGACACCGGCCACGTGGGCCGCTGCCAGCTCGCCGATGGAGTGCCCGGCAAGCACCTCGGGACGGACGCCCCAGGACTCCACGAGGCGGAACAGCGCGACCTCGACCGCGAACAGCGCGGGCTGCGTCACCGCGGTCTGGTTGAGCGCTTCGGCGTCGCCGCCGAACAGCAGGTCCCGCAGCGGTAGGGCGGAGCCGGACCGTGCATCGGTGCGGGCGTCGATGTGGGCGTCGATGTGGGCGCAGACCTCGTCGAGCGCGTCGGCGAACACCGGGAAGCGGTCGTACAGTTCGCGCCCCATGCCGAGCCGCTGTGCGCCCTGGCCGGAGAACAGGAACGCCGCCCGGTGCCCCGCCGCGACGCCGGAGACAAGACCGTTCGCGGTCCGCCCCTCGGCGAGCGCGCCGAGGGCCGCGAGCAGCCCGTCGCGGTCCTGCCCGACGACGACCGCCCGGTGGTCGAGGGCGGCTCGCGTCCGAGCGAGCGTGGTGGCGACGTCGAGCAGGTTCAGCTCCGGGTGCGCCACGAGGTGGGCGCGCAGCCGTTCGGCCTGCGCCCGCAGCGCGTCGTCGCCCCGAGCCGATACCAGCAGCGGCAGCACGGACGGGTCCGGTGCGGCCTTCGGTACGGCGACCGGGGTGGCCGGCGCCTGCTCGATGATGGCGTGCGCGTTGGTTCCGCTGAACCCGAACGACGACACGCCGAACCGGCGCGGCCGGTCGGTCTCCGGCCAGGGGCGGGCCTCGGTGAGGAGCTCGATGTCACCGGCCGACCAGTCGACCTGCGGAGTCGGCTCGGCGACGTGCAGCGTCTTCGGCAGCACGCCGTGCTGCATCGCCATGACCATCTTGATGACGCCGCCGACTCCGGCCGCGCCCTGGGTGTGGCCGATGTTGGACTTCAGCGACCCGAGCCACAGCGGCTGTTCGGCGGGCCGGTCCTGGCCGTAGGTGGCAAGGAGCGCCTGCGCCTCGATCGGGTCGCCCAGCTTCGTGCCGGTGCCGTGCGCCTCCATGGCGTCCACGTCGGCCGACTCCAGACCCGCACTCGCCAGCGCCTGCCGGATGACGCGCTGCTGCGAGGGACCGTTCGGAGCGGTCAGGCCGTTGGACGCGCCGTCCTGGTTCACCGCGGTGCCCCGCACGACGGCAAGCACGCGGTGCCCGTTCCGCCGGGCGTCGGAAAGACGCTCCAGTACGAGCATGCCGACGCCCTCGCCCCAGCCGGTGCCTTCGGCGTCCGACGAGAACGGCCTGCACCGACCGTCCACGGAAAGGCCGCGCTGGCGGCTGAAGTCCATGAACGCGCCCGGCGTCGTCATCACCGCCACGCCACCGGCCAGCGCCATCGAGCACTCGCCCGACCGCACCGCCTGCACGGCCAGGTGCAGGGCCACGAGGGACGAGGAGCACGCCGTGTCGACCGTGACCGCAGGTCCCTCAAGACCGAACGTGTAGGAGAGCCGACCGGACGTGACGCTCGCCGCGTTGCCCGTACCGACGTATCCCTCGACGCTCTCCTCGCCCGCCGCCAGCAAGTTCGCGTAGTCCTGGATGCTGGTGCCGGCGTACACGCCGATGTCGCGTCCCCGCACCGAGTTCGGGTCGATACCGGACCGCTCGAACGCCTCCCAGGAGGTCTCGAGCAGCAGCCGGTGCTGCGGGTCCATGGCAAGGGCCTCGCGGGGCGAGATCCCGAAGAACGCCGGGTCGAACAGATCGGCGTCGTGCAGGAAGCCGCCCTCGCGGGTGTAGGTGGTGCCCGCGTGGTCAGGGTCCGGGTGGTAGATCGCGTCCAGGTCCCAGCCGCGGTTTCCGGGGAACTCGCTGATGGCGTCGGCGCCGTCAAGGACGAGTCGCCACAGGTCCTCGGGCGAGTTGACCCCGCCGGGGTAGCGGCAGCTCATGCCGACGATCGCGATCGGCTCGTCGGCCCCGGCGACGGCGACGGTCGTGCGGGTACGTGCCGCCGCGACGGGCGCGCCCGCCAGTTCGGCGACGAGGTGCGCGACGAGCGCGGCAGGGGTCGGGTAGTCGAAGACCAGCGTGGCGGGCAGGCGCAGTTCGGTGGCCGCGTTGAGCCGGTCACGGAATTCGACGGCGGTCAACGAGTCGAACCCGAGCTCCTTGAACGCACGGTCGGGTACGACGGCGTGCGCCGAGCTGTGACCGAGCACCACGGCCACATGGCCGAGCACGAGGTCCAGCAACGCCTTCTCCCGCTCGGCCTCGGTCAGCCCGGCGAGGGACTGCGCCAAAGCGGACGCGGCGGCCCCGGAATCGGCGGTCCTGCGCGCGGTGCCCCGCACCAGGCCGCGCAGGAGGTGCGGCACGGGATGGGAACGTGCCTGCCGCTGCAGCACGGTCAGGTCGAGGGGGATCGGCACGAGCGCGGCACGGTCCGTGGAACCCGCCGCGTCGAACAGCGCAAGGCCCTCGGCCACGCCGATCGGGATCGCGCCACTGCTGGTGATCCTTCGTACGTCGGCCTCGTCGGGGCTGTCTGCCGTGCCGTCCGCGTCCGCCCAGAGGCCCCATGCCAAGGATGTGGCAGGCAAACCAGCGGCGCGGCGGTGCTGGGCGAGCGCGTCCAGGAAGGTGCCGGCCGCCGCGTTGTTGCCCTGGGCCGGGTCGCCGAGGGCGCCCGCCGCCGAGGAGAACAGCACGAATGCGGACAGGTCGAGGTCGCGGGTCAGCTCGTGCAGGTGCCAGGCCGCGTCGACCTTGGGCCGGAACACGGTGTCGACCTGGTCCGGGGTCATCGATTCGATCGTGGCGGTGTCCAGCACGCCTGCGGTGTGGATCACGGCGGATATGTCGTGCTCGGCGAGCAGTTCCTTGAGGGCCTCACGGTCGGACACGTCACATGCCGCGTACGTCACTTCGGCGCCCTGCGCGGTGAGTTCATCACGCAGTTCCTCGGCGCCGTCTGCGGCGGAACCGCGCCTGCTCACCAGCAGCAGGTTGCGCACACCTCGCTCGGCGACCAAGTGCCGGGCCACCAGGCCACCCAGCGTGCCCGTCGCACCGGTGAGCAACACGGCACCGGAACCAAAGCCCGGGTCGTCCGCTGCGGACTGCCGCACCCTGGCCAGGCGCGGCACGCGAACGTCACCGGACCGCAGCGCCAACTGCGGCTCACCGATGGCCAGCGCGGTCGGCAGGACATCGAGCGAGGCCGCCTCGTCATCGAGGTCGACCAGCACGATCCGGTCCGGGTTCTCCGACTGAGCGGACCGCACCAGACCCCACACCGCCGCCTGAGCGACATCTCGTACGTCGTCATCGGCCGCGGCGGCGATCGCGCCACGGGTCACGATGACCAGACGCGACGCGTCGAACCGCCCGTCCGCCAACCAGGACTGGGCTGTGTTCAGTGCCCAGTGCGCCACCTCATGCGCACCGGCCACCGGGTCGGACGAGGATGCGACCGGGCACGGCAGAACAACGAAGTCAGGCAGCTCCACCGCCTGCGCCAGCAGCGGCAGGTCGGTCCACTCAATCGTCTCGACCGTCGGTACGTCACCGTCGGACGAAGGAGCCGACACCCAGTCGACGCCGAACAGCGACTCCCCGTTCCGCCGCGACGGCTTCGCCGCCATGGGGCGCAGCACGAGCGAGTCGATCGTGGCCACCGGTGCGCCGGAGCCGTCCGCGACCGTCAGCGCCACTCCGTCCGCACCGGTGGGCGACAGACGCACCCGCAGCGCCGTCGCACCCGAGGCGTGCAGCCGCACCCCCGACCACGAGAACGGCAAGCCTCCGGAGTCACCGTCGCCACCCGCCAGGCCGATCGCGTGCAGCGCCGCGTCGAGCAACGCCGGGTGCAGACCGAAGCCGTCCACTCCCACACCGTCCGGGAGCCCGACCTCGGCGAACACCTCGTCGCCCTTGCGCCAGGCCGACCGCAGCCCCCGGAACACCGGCCCGTAGCCGAAGCCACCCGCGACCATGCGGTCGTAGTAGCCGTCCAGGTCCACGGCCTCCGCGCCCGCCGGCGGCCACTCGGCCAGCGAAGCCCCACCGGAGCGGCCACCCTCACGCAGTACGCCGGTGGCGTGCCGGGTCCATGAACGGCCGTCGTCGGTATCACCCACACTGGAGTGGAAGCTCAGCTCACGCCGGCCCGACGAGTCCTCGGCCCCGACCCACACCTGCACCCGCACCGATCCGCGCTCCGGCAGAACAAGCGGCGCCTCCAGGGTCAACTCCTCGACCAGGTCACACCCGACCTCGTCCCCCGCTCGCACCGCCAGCTCGACAAACGCAGCACCGGGCAGCAGTACCGAACCCTGGACGAGGGAGTCGGCCAGCCACGGGTGGGTCTGAAGCGACAACCGTCCGGTCAGCAACACACCATCCGTGCCACCGAGAGTGACGGTCGCGCCGAGCAGCGGGTGCTCGGCGGCACCGAGCCCGACCGCCGAGACATCGCCCATCGCGGGCAGCACATCGGGCCAGTAGCGCTCGCGCTGGAAGGCGTACGTCGGCAGGTCCACCCGCCGCGCACCGCGACCGGCGAAGAACACCTCCCAGTCCACTCGGACGCCCCGTACGTGGAGCTGTCCTGCGGCGGTCGTGGCGGCGGCCGCCTCCGGGCGGTCGCCACGCAGTACCGGTACGAAGGTTGCCTCCGGCGCGGACTCACGGCCCAGCGCCGACAGCGTGCCACCCGGGCCGACCTCGACGAACGTACCCACGCCCTCAGCGACCAGAGCCCCGACGGCGTCGGCGAACCGCACCGACTCACGCACATGCCGCACCCAGTACTCCGCCGACGCCAACTCCTCGGCGGACGCGCGGACGCCGGTCAGCGTCGACACGATCGGGATCTGGGGTTCGCCGCACTCGACTGCCTCGACCACCGAGCGGAACTCGTCGAGCATGGGGTCCATCAGCGGCGAGTGGAAAGCGTGACTCACGCGGAGACGGGGACGGGACCCCGCCCATCAGGCGGAAGAGGCGCGCGGCCTCGGCCCGGAGGCGGCCCGCCTCCGGCTCCGGCTCCGCGTCGGCCAGGGCCGCAAGCGCGGGGGCCGTGCCGACCAGATAGCCCAGCTCCTCGCGGATGCGGAGGGACTCGGAGAAGCCGTGCCGTGCCTCCGCCAACTCCCCCTCCCGCAGGGCGAGTCCGGCAAGATGCCGCCACGTGAAGGACAGCAGGAGCGAGTCGCCGTGCGCCGTCGCGCCCGCATGCGCCCGCCGGTACGCGGCCCGCGCCGCCTGCGGTGAGTCCGCGAGATGCTCGGCGACAAGACCGCGACGGAAGTCGAGGAGAGGCCGCCCCGAGGCGTTCGGGGCGAGCAACGCCGCCGCCCGCCCCAGCGCCGTACGCGCCTCGTCCGCCCGGTCCCGGACCCCGAGCACCGTCGACGCGTACGCCAACTGCCCCCGCTCACAAGCCGCTTCGCCCCGGTCGTCGTCCTCGGCGGCCAGCGCCTCCGCCGAACGGAGCCCGTCCTCGGCCTCGCTCCATCCGTCCCCGGTGAACAGGCAGCGTTCCACCAGGAGTGACGTTCTCTGGAGGGCCGCCCTCGCCCCCTCCCGGGAGGCGAGCAGCGCGGCCGCGTCGGTCCAACAGCCGCGCGAGCGCAGCCGCCATACCGCGGTCTGGAGTGGATCGTCCCCTGCAGTCGTTCCGGTACCAGACATGGCGGTATGCGCCACGTTGCCCTCCCCGAGCACGCCATTGAGCTGTTGAGTCGTGGGCGCATCTCAGCACGGATCGACACGTCCGGCCAAGGGGCTGGGTGAAAGATTTCACAAAGGGCGGGTCATGGAAGGGGTTTGAGGGCCGTGCCCGCTGTCAGCTCATGCGCAGTGCCAGGAAGAAATCGAGCTTGTCCTCGAGGCGCGAAAGGTCACGACTCGTCAACTGCTCGATACGGCCGACGCGGTAGCGCAACGTGTTGACGTGCAGGTGCAGCCGCGCGGCGCAGCGCGTCCACGAACCGTCGCAGTCGAGGAACGCCTCCAGGGTGGGGATGAGCTCCGCGCGGTGGCGCCGGTCGTAGTCCCGCAGCGGGTCGAGGAGGCGGGCCGTGAACGCCCTGCGGACGTCGTCCGGCACGAAGGGGAGCAGAAGTACGTGCGAGGCCAGTTCCTGGTGGCCGGCCGCGCAGACCCGGCCGGGGCGCGCCGCGGCGACCCGGCGGGCGTGCCGGGCCTCCTCCAGGGCGCCGCGCAGGCCCTCCGCCGAGTGCACGGACGCGCTCACGCCGAGCGTGAGGCGGCCGTCGCCGTCGAGGCCCGCCGACAAGGGGGCGCGGACGGATTCGAGGAGAGAGTCCGCGAGCAGGCCCGTCTCCGAGCCGTCGTGTTCCGAGGACACCGCCGGCAGCGGTACGAGCGCGATCGCCTCGTCACCCGTATGGGCCACCGCGATCCGGTCGGAGGGCTCGGGGCCCGCCGACAGCGGGTCCACGAGGATCTCCTCAAGGAGGGACTGGGCCACCGGGCCGCCCTCGATCTCCCCGCCGTCCCACTCGACGCGGGCCACCACGACCTGCCAGTGCGGCGCCGCGCCGAGGCCAGGAAGCAGCACCGGGGCGGCCACCCGGAGGCGTGCGGCGATCTCCGCCGGGGCCGCGCCCGTCTGGACCAGTTCAAGGACCTCCTGGGCGAGGCGGCGGCGCACCGTGCGGGCGGCGTCCCGCCGGTCCCGCTCGACCGCGATCAGCTGGGTCACGCCCTGCAGCAGGTCGAGCCGCTCCTCGGGCCAGTCGCCCGCGTCGGCCTCGACCGCAAGGAGCCAGTCCGACAGGATCGTCTCGCGCACGTCGCGCGATGCCGCCGTGCCCGCGCTCGCGGATGCCGATGCCCGCCCGCTGCTCCGAATGGGGAACAGCGAGTACGTGACGCCGTCCACCAGGACCCGGTGCGGCCCGCGCCGCCCGGTCCGCGCCGCCGCCAGGTGCTCGCCCGCCAGACGCGCGCAGCCCTCGGTGGACAGGGCGGGCCCCGCCGCGCTGGAGCCAGCGATGGGGCGGCCCGCGGGGGAGAGCACCCAGGCCCGCAGGTCCAGGTCGGAGCCGAGCAGGTCGAGGACGACGTCGGGGCCGCCGCCCGCGGGGCCCGAGGTCATCAGGCGGCGGTGCCGGTCGACGACCGCCGCGAGGTCACCGGCCCGCTCGCCGGAGACCTGACGTACGACGTGCTCGGTGATCGTCGCGAAGGCGACCCGCTCGTTGACCGCGAACAGCGGCAGGCGGTGCCGTGCGCAGGCCTCCACGATGTCGTCGGGGATGTCGCCGAGTTCGGCCTCGCCGGCGGCCAGCGCCGCCACTCCGGCGCTCGCCAGGATCCGTACGAAAGGTTCCGTGTCCGAGGCGTCGTGGCGCCAGGCGAGACCCGTGAGGACCAGCTCGCCGCCGGTGAGGTAGCGGCTGGGGTCCCGCAGGTCGGTGGTCATTACACCGCGCACCGTGCGGTCCAGCTCGTCCTCACCGCCGAGCAGCCGCAGGCCCAGCGCGTCGGTGTCAAGGAGTGCGCGCAGCCGCATGGTGTCGTCGCCGCCGATCTGTCTCGAATGGGATGTACATGGAGTCCCCGTCCGGCTACCCGGTGTGGTGTGTCGGCGGGTGCCTGGGGTTTCCAGGGGGAATCCGCGAGGTTGCTGAGGACCGTTCTTCATACGAATCTACAAGACGCGCGGCTTGGCCAGCCAACTCCTTCATGGTTTCGGTGACTGACCCCATCGGACGGCCTGGCGGTGTACTTGCTCCACTCCGCGTTAACAGCACATGAACGAGCAGTCGAGAGGCCTCCGGCCCGGCTTGGCTGGATCACCTCCACCGAACGACCCACGATACGAAGAAGAGAGCCTCATGGACTTCCTTCGCCCCGCCAGCTGGGAGGAGGCGCTCGCCGCGAAGGCCGAGCACCCCACCGCTGTGCCGATTGCGGGTGGCACCGATGTGATGGTCGAGATCAACTTCGACCACCGTCGTCCCGAGTACCTGCTTGACCTCAACCGCATCGTCGAGCTGCGCGAGTGGGAGGTGGGCGAGGAGACGGTCCAGCTGGGCGCCTCCGTCCCGTACACCCAGATCATGGAGGAGCTGCGCACCGAGCTCCCCGGGCTCGCGCTCGCCTCGCACACGGTCGCGTCCCCGCAGATCCGTAACCGCGGCGGCGTCGGCGGCAACCTGGGCACGGCGTCCCCGGCCGGTGACGCCCACCCGGCGCTGCTCGCCGCAGACTGCGAGGTCGAGGTGGAGTCCGTACGCGGCTCGCGCCTCATCCCGATCGACGACTTCTACACTGGTGTCAAGCGCAATGCGCTGGCCCCCGACGAGCTGATCAAGTCCGTCCACATCAAGAAGGCGGACGGCCCCCAGCAGTACTCGAAGGTCGGCACCCGCAACGCGATGGTCATCGCCGTGTGCGCCTTCGGCATCGCCCTGCACCCCGAGACCCGGACGGTACGGACGGGCATCGGCTCCGCCGCCCCGACCCCGATCCGGGCCAAGGCCGCCGAGGAGTTCCTGAACGCGGCGCTCGAGGAGGGCGGCTTCTGGGACAGCAAGAAGATCATCACCCCCTCGATCGCCAAGCAGTTCGCGGATCTCGCATCCGGCGCCGCCAACCCGATCGACGACGTACGCGGCACGGCGAGCTACCGCCGCCACGCCGTCGGGATCATGGCCCGCCGCACGCTCGGCTGGACCTGGGAGACGTACCGCGGCAAGGGCCGCAGCACTGAGGGAGTCGCGTAATGCGTGTCAACTTCACGGTCAATGGCCGTCAGCAGGAAGCCGATGACGTCTGGGAGGGCGAGTCCCTTCTGTACGTGCTGCGCGAGCGCATGGGGCTTCCCGGTTCCAAGAACGCCTGCGAGCAGGGCGAGTGCGGTTCCTGCACCGTCCGTCTCGACGGTGTGCCGGTGTGTTCGTGCCTGGTCGCGGCCGGACAGGTGGAGGGCCGTGAGGTCGTCACCGTAGAGGGCCTCGCCGACTTCGCCAAGCAGCGCGAGGAGCACGGCAGTTGTGCGTCCGGCGCCTGCGGTGTCTCCCTGGACAGCGCCCAGCGCTGGCAGGCCGAGGGCACCGACGGCCAGACGGGCGAGGGCACCGAACTCTCCCCGATCCAGCAGGCGTTCATCGACGCGGGCGCCGTCCAGTGCGGCTTCTGCACCCCCGGTCTGCTCGTCGCGGCCGACGAGATGCTGGAGCGCAACCCGCAGCCGACCGACGCGGACATCCGCGAGGCGCTCTCCGGCAACCTCTGCCGCTGCACGGGTTACGAGAAGATCCTGGACGCCGTCCGCCTCGCGGCCGCCCGTCAGGATCGTCAGGAAGAGGCGGTCTGACCATGGGATCCACCCGTACGACAGGCGCCCCCACCAAGATCACCCAGGGGTCGCAGACCAAGGGCGGCATCGGCGAGTCGACGCTGCGGCCCGACGGCACCCTGAAGGTCACCGGAGAGTTCGCCTACTCCTCGGACATGTGGCACGAGGACATGCTGTGGGGCCAGGCCCTGCGCTCCACCGTGGCGCACGCCGAGATCGTGTCGATCGACACCTCCGAGGCCCTCGCGATGAGCGGCGTCTACGCCGTCCTGACCTACGACGACCTGCCGGCCGAGATGAAGAACTACGGCCTGGAGATCCAGGACACGCCGGTTCTCGCGCACGGCAAGGTCCGCCACCACGGTGAGCCGGTCGCCCTCGTGGCCGCCGACCACCCGGAGACCGCGCGCCGCGCCGCCGCGAAGATCAAGGTCGAGTACCGGGAGCTGCCGGTCATCACGGACGAGGCGTCCGCGCTCGCTCCCGACGCCGTGCTCGTGCACGAGGGCCGCACCGACAGCCACATGGGCCACGTCCCGCACCCGAACATCGTGCACCGCCAGCCGATCATCCGCGGCAACGCCGACGAGGCCGCCAAGAAGGCCGACGTCATCGTCAAGGGCGAGTACACCTTCGGCATGCAGGACCAGGCCTTCCTCGGCCCGGAGTCCGGCCTCGCGGTGCCGTCCGAGGACGGCGGCGTCGAGCTGTACGTCGCCACCCAGTGGCTGCACTCCGACCTCGAACAGATCGCCCCCGTCCTCGGCCTGCCCGAGGAGAAGGTGCGCATGACGCTCTCCGGCGTCGGCGGTGCCTTCGGCGGTCGCGAGGACATCTCGATGCAGATCCACGCGTGCCTCCTCGCGCTGCGCACGGGCAAGCCGATCAAGATCGTCTACAACCGCTTCGAGTCCTTCTTCGGCCATGTGCACCGCCACCCGGCGAAGCTCACCTACGAGCACGGCGCCACCAAGGACGGCAAGATCACGCACATGAAGTGCCGGATCGTGCTCGACGGCGGCGCCTACGCCTCCGCGTCCCCGGCCGTGGTCGGCAACGCGTCCTCGCTGAGCGTGGGCCCGTACGTGATCGACGACGTCGACATCGAGGCCGTCGCGCTCTACAGCAACAACCCGCCTTGCGGCGCCATGCGCGGCTTCGGCGCGGTCCAGGCGTGCTTCGCCTACGAGGCGCAGATGGACAAGCTCGCCGACAAGCTGGGCATGGACCGGGTCGAGTTCCGGCAGCTCAACGCCATGGAGCAGGGGACCATCATGCCGACCGGGCAGCCGGTCGACTCCCCGGCTCCCGTCGCCGAACTCCTTCGCCGCGTCAAGGAGATGCCGCTGCCGCCCGAGCGCCAGTGGGAGTCCAGCGAGGGCTCCGACGTACGGCAGCTGCCCGGTGGTCTGTCCAACACCACGCACGGCGAGAGCGTCGTACGAGGCATCGGATACGCGGTCGGCATCAAGAACGTCGGCTTCTCCGAGGGTTTCGACGACTACTCGACCGCCAAGGTGCGCATGGAGGTCGTCGGCGGCGAGCCCGTCGCGACCGTGCACACCGCGATGGCCGAGGTCGGCCAGGGCGGTGTCACCGTGCACGCCCAGATCGCCCGCACCGAGCTCGGTGTCACGCAGGTGACCATCCACCCCGCCGACACCCAGGTGGGCTCGGCCGGTTCGACGTCCGCGTCCCGTCAGACGTACGTCACCGGCGGCGCCGTCAAGAACGCCTGCGAGCTGGTGCGCGAGAAGGTCCTTGAGATCGGCCGGCGCAAGATGGGCTCGTACCACCCGGCGTGGGCGACGGCCGAGCTGCTCCTCGAAGGCGGCAAGGTCGTCACCGACGGCGGCGAGGTCCTCGCCGATCTCGTCGACGTACTGGAGGACGAGACCGTCGAGATCGAGGAGGAGTGGCGCCACCGGCCCACCGTCGCCTTCGACCTGGTCACCGGACAGGGCAACGGCCACGTCCAGTACACCTTCGCCGCGCACCGCGCCGTCGTCGAGGTCGACACCGAACTCGGTCTGGTCAAGGTCATCGAACTGGCCTGCGCCCAGGACGTCGGCAAGATGCTCAACCCGCTCTCCGTCGTCGGCCAGATCCAGGGCGGCACGATCCAGGGCATGGGCATCGCGGTCATGGAGGAGATCGTCGTCGACCCCAAGACGGCGAAGGTCAGGAACCCCTCCTTCACGGACTACTTGCTCCCCACCATCCTCGACACGCCGACCATCCCCGTCGACGTGCTCGAACTCGCCGATGAGCACGCCCCGTACGGGCTCCGTGGCATCGGCGAGGCTCCGACCCTTTCGTCGACTCCGGCCGTACTCGCGGCCATTCGGAACGCGACGGGCCTGGAGCTGAACAGGACGCCGGTACGCCCCGAACACCTCACCGGCACCTGATCCCTCCCGGGAGGGGGAGCAGAGAGAAAACTTGGGGGACTTCGTCCCCCAAACCCCCTCCCACAAAAGCCCTCCGGGCGGTGTGTGCCTCCCAGGAACGTCACACTTCCGCTTGCCCGCACCGCCCGGAGATCACAAGTACCGCACCGCTCGCGGTCATTCGCAGTACCCACGCTCTTAGGAGCCCCCGTTCGCCTCGGGCCGTCCCCCGGGTCGTGCAGCCAAACGCACCATCCCAAATCCCGCAGTCTCCACAGGTCGATCCAACCGAACCACCTGTTGCGGGTGCCCCTTTGAACCTTGGGAGTTAGGCACCATGACCCAGCAGTCAACGGAGCCGAAGACAACGGCGGAGGACGCGGGCAACGGCTCGCGTGTTCCGGCCGGCAGGTCTTGGCTCGACCGGTACTTTCACATATCCCTGCGGGAATCCACGGTCGCGCGTGAGGTGCGCGGCGGAATCACCACCTTCATGGCGATGGCGTACATCGTCCTGCTCAACCCCGTCCTCCTGTCCGGCAAGGACGTGGCCGGGGACACCATGGGCCAGAAGGCCCTGGTCACCGCGACGGCGCTCGCCGCGGCGGTCACCACCCTGCTGATGGGCTTCGTCGGCAAGGTGCCGCTCGCCCTCGCCGCCGGACTCTCCGTGTCCGGCGTGATCGCCTCGCAGGTCGCGCCCCAGATGACCTGGCCGCAGGCCATGGGCATGTGTGTGATGTACGGCGCGGTGATCATGCTCCTGGTGGTCACCGGGCTCCGCGAGATGATCATGAACGCCATCCCGCTCGCCCTCAAGCACGGCATCACCATGGGCATCGGCCTGTTCATCGCCATCATCGGCCTGGTCAAGGGCGGTTTCGTCCACCCCGGCAAGGCGACCCCGCTCACGCTCGGTCCCGCCGGTGAACTCGCGGGCTGGCCCGTTTTGCTCTTCGCGGGCACCCTGCTCCTGATCTTCATGCTGCAGGCGCGCAACACCCCCGGCGCGATCCTGATCGGCATCGTCACCGGCACCATCGTGGCCATGGTGCTCAACGCGGCGGGCGTCATCGACCCCAAGCAGTGGGCGAACGGCGCCCCCGAACTGCACGGCAGCGCGGTCTCCACACCAGACTTCTCGCTCCTCGGCGACGTCGAGTTCGGCGGCTGGGGCGACGTCGGCGCGATGACCGTCGGCATGATCGTCTTCACGCTCGTGCTCGCCGGCTTCTTCGACGCGATGGCCACCATCATCGGCGTCGGCACCGAGGCCAAGCTGGCCGACGACAAGGGCCGGATGCCCGGCCTGTCCAAGGCGCTGTTCATCGACGGCGCCGGCGGTGCCATCGGCGGTGTCGCGGGCGGCTCCGGCCAGACCGTGTTCGTCGAGTCGGCGACCGGCGTCGGCGAAGGCGCCCGTACGGGTCTCTCCTCGGTCGTCACCGGCCTGTTCTTCGCGGCCTGCCTCTTCTTCACGCCGGTCACCGCGATCGTGCCGCAGGAAGTCGCTTCCGCCGCCCTCGTCGTCATCGGAGCGATGATGATGATGAACGCCCGGCACGTCGACTGGGCCGACCGCGCCACCGCCATCCCGGTCTTCCTGACCGTCGTGCTCATGCCCTTCACGTACACCATCACGACCGGTGTCGCGGCGGGTGTCATCTCCTGGGTGGCCATCAAGGTCGCGCAGGGCAAGGCCCGCGAGATCGGGGCCTTCATGTGGGGCCTGACGGTGATCTTCATCGTCTACTTCGCCCTCAACCCCATCGAGAGCTGGCTGGGCGTCCACTAGGCGCCAAGCCCTCCACACACCCGTAGAACCTTTGAGGAGGCCGAGATGCTGGACATCGCCGAAGAGCTGAACCGGTGGGTCGAGCAGGGACGTGACTTCGCCGTCGCCACCGTGGTGGCGGTCGGCGGCAGCGCGCCCCGGCAGCCGGGAGCGGCCATGGCCGTCGACTCGGACGGCACGGCAATCGGTTCGGTCTCCGGCGGGTGTGTGGAAGGCGCCGTCTACGACCTGTGTCAGCAGGCCCTCGAAGACGGCGAGAGCGTCGTCGAGCAATTCGGATACAGCGACGAGGACGCCTTCGCCGTGGGCCTGACATGCGGCGGCATCATTGACATCTTGGTCACCCCGGTCCGCGCGGACTCCTCCGCGCGGCCGGTTCTCGCTTCCGCGCTCGCCGTGGCCTCCTTGGGAGAGGCCGCGGCGGTCGCCCGGATCACGTCAGGACCCGCGGAGCTCATGGGCCGCGCCCTTCTCGTACGTTCCGACACCGACGCCGGGTACGAAGGCGGGCTCGGCGGACATCCCGAACTGGACCGCACCGCGGCGGGGGAGGCCCGCGCCATGCTCGACGCGGGACGCACCGGCACCGTCGAGATCGGCGAGGACGGCTCGCGCTGCGGGCAGCCGATCACCCTGCTCGTCGAGTCGAGCGTGCCGCCGCCCCGCATGATCGTGTTCGGGGCCATCGACTTCGCGTCCGCGCTGGTGCGCATGGGCAAGTTCCTCGGCTACCGCGTGACGGTGTGCGACGCGCGCCCCGTCTTCGCGACGAAGACCCGTTTCCCGGACGCCGACGAGATCGTCGTCGAGTGGCCGCACAAGTACCTGGAGCGCACGGAGGTCGACGGGCGGACCGTGCTGTGCGTGCTCACGCACGACGCCAAGTTCGACGTGCCCCTCCTTGAGGCGGCGCTGCGGCTTCCCGTCGCCTACATCGGCGCGATGGGTTCGCGCCGCACCCACGAGGACCGCAACAAGCGGCTGCGCGATGTCGGCGTCACCGAGCTCGAACTGGCCCGTCTGCGCTCGCCCATCGGCCTGGACCTGGGCGCCCGTACGCCGGAGGAGACGGCGCTCTCCATCGCCGCGGAGATCGTCGCGAACCGGCGGGGCGGCAGCGGTGTCTCGCTGACCGGTGCGCACACGCCGATCCACCACGACGGCTCGCGCAAGGCGGCAGGACACATCGGATCCGTCGCCTGACGACGGCTCAATTGTGAAAACCTCCAAAGGTTTTGCTCACGCTCCGCCAGCTTTTCGTCACAAGGAATGGTGGCTGCCCAACGGGCCCACGGAATAGGTTTGTTCCCGAGCGGCAGAGAAAAGGGAATCGAAGGGGTGGGTGTGGCTCTCCAGTTGACGGAAGAACGTTTAGGAAGCAATGAAGAGCTGTTCCTGAGACAGGATGCCGCCTTTATCGAGGCACCCGGCGGTGTGCTGTTGCGGGGGAGTTCCGAGGATTTCTTCCTGAAAGGCGGCTCCGCCTATCGCTGGCTGACGGCGCTCGCCCCCGCACTCTCCCGCGGCTGCACCGAGGAACGGCTGTGCGCCGGCCTCGACGAGGAACGCGCAGCGGCGGTCTCGCGCCTGCTCGGCCAACTGGCGAGCAGCGGCTTCCTGCGGGCGCGCCGGGTCGAGGGCGACGACGTGCTCGACGCGGAAACCTGCGCCGCGTTCGCCGAGCAGATCGCCTTCTTCGCCCACCACACGGACACCCCGAAGGCCGCCTTCCGCACGGTGCGGGACGCCAGGGTGCTGCTGGTCGGGGACGGGCCCTGCGCCGCGTCGGCCGCGCGCCTGCTGCTGCGCAACGGCGTGCGCAGGGTGGCGCTGTGCCGGATCGCCGCCGGCTCCGACGACGCGCAGGGCGCCGTGGCCGGCGTGGAAGGCCTTGAGCTCTACGACGAGCGGGACGGCGCGGCCGTCCGCAGGCGGGCCGCCGCATGGCGCCCCGACGCGCTGCTCGTCCTTCCGTACGGAGTGCCCGGCGCTCTCGCCTCCGACCTCGCCGAACACGCCGGTGAACGGGGGCTGCTGTTCCTCTCCGGCGACGCGAGTTCCGAGCTCCTGCTGCTCGGTCCACTGGTCGGCACGGGAAAGTCCTGCCGGTTCTGCCTGCAGCTCTGGCTCGCCGAGAACGGGACGATAGGCGGTGCTCCCGCAGAGCTGTTTCCCGCTGTATCGGCCGCCGCCGGAAGCGAATTGGCGGCTGAGTTGTTCAAGCAACTCTCAGGCTGTATGGATTCGGAGCTCTCCGGCGGTGTCGTCCTGCGCGATCCGATTTCCCTGGAGAGCGTGCGGGAGCCGCTTGCCGTCCATTTGGACTGCCCCTACTGCATCAAGCAGCAATCCCTCCGTGAATTCACGGAAAGCGTCATGCGATTCGCCGCCGGGGGCGCCGACCTGCCCGTGGAGAGCGCGGAGCGGGCCGCGCACCAGGAGACCGCCGCCGCCCCGAGGCTCGGCCTGCTCGCGGGCTTCGACGACGCGGAGCTGCCGCAACTCCTGGTGAAGATCGGCAGGGCCCGCGTCGGCGGTGCGCCGGGTCCCGACGCGTACGGCTGCAGCTACGACACCCTG
Source organism: Streptomyces sp. NPDC021622 (assembly GCF_040640795.1). Classification (NCBI taxonomy): domain Bacteria; kingdom Bacillati; phylum Actinomycetota; class Actinomycetes; order Kitasatosporales; family Streptomycetaceae; genus Streptomyces; species Streptomyces sp. NPDC021622. The sequence continues at coordinate 732,478 of NZ_JBFACK010000002.1, read as the reverse complement.
GAGGCCGCGCGGACCGACGCGGTCGAACGCCTGGCGCGCCGCGTCGCAGCGGTCCGGCGCACCCCTGTGTTCATGCCGGTCCTCACCGGCAGCCACGGCAGGCTGACGGGCGAGGGCACGGATGCGCTGCCCGCCACCGCGTTCGGCTCGCAGGCGCAGGCGCAGGCGCAGGCGCAGGCGCAGGCGCAGGCGCAGTCATCGTCATTGGCGTCGCCGTCGCCGGGTACGGGCGAGGATCCGGAGGGCAAGGACGCCTGGATTCCCGCCTACTCGCTGAGCCGCCGCGTCGTCACGTGGATTCCGGAGCGGATCGCGTTCGCCCCTGCCCTCGCCGCGGCGGATCCGCACGGCGACATGGCGGCGGGCTACGGCGCGGGCGCGACGTTCGAGGAGACCGCGCTGAACGGCCTGCTCTCCGTGCTGCTCCACGAACGCGTCCGGGCGGCCTGTGCCGGCACGGCGGCGATCCGGCGCCTCGACCCCTCGGCCGCCGGGCAGGTGAGCCGGGAACTGTCGATCCTGCCCTCGCTGCGCCGCCTCGCGGCCGACGTGAGCTTCACCGAAGTCCTTGGGGACGGCCCGGAAAGGGTCGTCGTGGCGCACGCGGAGCCGCTGCGGGACAGCCGCAGGACCGCCGTACGGGTGGCCGCGATCGGCCTGACCCGGACCGATGCGCTGCACCGCGCCGTGCTCGAACTGGCCGGGCTGCTCCAGCTGCCGGCCGAGGGGCCGCGTCTCGACAGCGCCCGGTCGGTCGTCCTGGTGCCGTACGAGGAGTTCCCCGAGGCCCGCGACGAAGCGGCCACGGGGGATGAGGCGGCGGACGGCGGCCTGGCGGGCCTGCTCGCCGCGCTCCGGCGGCGCGGACGCGAGGCCGTCATCGTGCGCACGCTGCCGCCGGCGCCCGCGGCGGGACTGCCCGCCCTGACCGGCCGCGTCCTGCTGACCCACGCGTAGATCCCGACAGATCCCTACGAACTTCCCGGTGCGCGAGCGCCGGGCGGCTTCCGGGGCGTCCCGTCCCGGGAGAAGGCCAACAGAAAGGTACGACGTCATGCAGAACGACCTCGCCGACCTCAGCAGCCTGTCCGTGGAGTCCTTCGAGCTGGAGGCGGTCCCCGCCGAGCTCGTTCCGGAGTCGCTGCACACCGACTGCGTCTTCTGCGGCTGTCACTGCAACCAGGTGCCCGAGAAGAAGTAGCCCTCATGGGCCGTGGCGGCCGGCCGTGCCGCCGGCCGCCACGGCCCTGGCCCCACGGCCACGCCCCCGCCACCTACAAGGAGCGCGCTCAACCCATGGAGATAGTGACGCTGCCCGCCGCCGGGGAACCGGCCGCCGATGTGGCGGCGGTGCGGGACGGGCTCGCGCGGGAGGCGGCCGGCTACGGGCTCACGACGGGCGAACTGCTCGTGGAGATCGGTACGTTGGGCCTGCCCGGCAAGGACGACGCGCCGGCGCAGGCGTCCGCCGCGCACACCGACCGGCTCCGTGTGCCCGTCCTGCTGTACCGGACCACCGCGCTGATCGGCCCCGTACAACACCCCGTCGCCCCCGGCCACGCGCCGGTCCGCCCGTGTGTGGGCTGTCTGCGCCGCCGCTGGCTGCGCCTGCGCAAGGAGCATGAGCGCGAAGCGCTCGAAGCGGACGGTGGCGCGTATGTCGTGGCGGGCGGCACCCCGCTCCTCGCCGAGTTCGGCACACCGCACATCGCGGCCGTCCTCGCCCGGCTGTGCGCGCGGGGCGACGCCCGCGACCCACGGAGAGCCGACATGGCGGACGTCATCGAAGTGGACCTGAGCACAGGGCGGACCACCCGCCACCCGCTGCTCGCGGAGCCCGACTGCCCGCAGTGCGGCCCGGGTTGGCCGGACGCGCCGCCCCAGGCCATCGGTTTTCCCGCCGCTCGGCCGGGCCTCGCACCCGGCAGCTCCCGGCTACGGAGCTGGCGCGACTACGCCCTCCCGAAGAAGGCGCTGGTCAACCCCGTGTGCGGCGTCCTGGGCGCCCTGTCGACCGGATCGTCGCGCGGGGCCGCGGTCAACGCCAACCTCAACGGCACCATGCGCCTCGGCGGGACGCGGACCGAGGGCGTCCCCCTGTACGAGGTGAGCTGGTCGGGGCACTCCCAGTCGTACGCCGAGAGCGAGGCCATGGCGTTCCTCGAAGGCCTCGAGCGGTACGCGGGACAGCACGCCCGCGGCCGCAGGGCAGCGGCCACGGCTTCGCTGAACGAGCTGCGGCGGCTCTCCCTGCCGGCCCTGGACCCGCGGGCGGGCCTTGGGCACGGGCCGGAGTTCTACGCCGCGCGCAGTCCGCACATGGTGCCCTTCACCCCGGATCTGAGCCTGGACTGGCTGTGGGGGCACTCGTTGCGTGACGAGCGGGCCGTCCTCGTACCCGAACAGCTGGCCTTCTACGGGCCGCGCCCGCCCGGTGTGCGCTTCACGACGAGCTCATCCAGCGGGTGCGCCACCGGCAGCTGCCTCGAAGAGGCCGCCCTGTTCGGCCTGTTGGAGCTGATCGAGCGCGACGCGTTTCTGCTCACCTGGTACGGGGCGCAGCAGGTCCAGGCGATCGACCCGCGCGACTGCGGCCGCTCGGGGACGGCCGCTCTGATCGACCGGATGAGCGGCGAGGGCTACGACATCCACCTCTTCGACATGCGGATCGACCTGCCCGTGCCCGCGGTGCTCTGCGTCGCCAAGCGCCGCGTACCGGGCCCGGGTGACGTCGTCTTCTCGGCCGGTGCCGCGCTCGAACCGGCCGACGCCGTGGCATCGGCGGTGGGCGAGGTGTCGTCCCTTGTGGAGAACTTCTCCGCGCGCGTCACCACCGCCGAGAGCGAACTGCGCGCCATGGCCGATGACTACGACAAGGTGCGCACCCTGCACGACCACCTGATGCTCTACGGCCTGCCGGAGATGGCGGACCGTACGGACTTCCTGTTCGGCGCGCGGGAGACCGGGCCGCGGCCCTTGGACGAGGTGTTCGCGGACTGGAACCGCGTCAGGCCGCGGGACGGTGATGTGCGCAGCCAACTCGCCCACTGCGCACGGCTCGTCACCGACGCGGTGGACGGGGAGCTGGCCGTCGTCGACCAGACGCCGCCGGAACAGCTCGGCATCGGAGTGCGCACCGTCGCCGTCATCTCCCAGGGCCTCATCCCCATCGACTTCGGCTGCGACCAGCAACGGGCTCTGCACAGCGAGCGGTTGCGCACCGCCGCTCATCGGGCCGGACTGCGGTCCGCGCCGCTGAGCGACGAAGAGATCCACCGGCACCCGCACCCGTTTCCCTGACGGCACCCGGATCGCCGGCCCGGCGGTGACACCACGAACCATGACTGAACGACCGTCAGGCGGAGGAGAGCGATGGCCCCGGAGGACGCGGCGCAGGCCGTCCTCGACTACGTGCACGCCGTGCGCACGCGCTGGACGGCTCCGATCGCGCCACCGGGATTCGCACCCGACTGGGCCGACCGGCCCGACCCGCACACCTACTACCCGCAGACCGAACGCCAGCCGCTGCCCTTGCACGACCCCCAAGTCCCCGCCGGTGAGGGCCGGTTCGACCTGCCGCTCCTCGGTTCGTTCCTCCATCTCTCCGCCGGGGTGCTGTCCCGCCGCTGGCAGATCGACTGGAGCCCCGACGTCGCGGGCTCGACGACACTGACCGGGGCCCGCTGGGGCCGTGGCACCCCGTCCGGGGGCGGCGCCTACCCCCTGGAGCTGTATGTGGCGGCGGGCCCGTCGGCGCCGATGTCCTCCGGGATCCATCACTACGCCTCGGGGCTGCACGCGCTGGAGCGGGTCGCCGCCGGGAACCCCGTGCCGGAGATCGCCGGAGCCCTGCGCCCGGGGCGCCCCGAAGGGACCGACGCGTACCTGCTCTGCGCGCTGCGCTTCTGGAAGTCGGCGTACAAGTACAACAACTTCGCCTACCACCTGATGCTGCACGACCTGGGTGCCTTCCTCGGCTCATGGGGTGCGCTGGGGCAGCAGTACGGTGTCGTGGGCGACCCGTGCCTCGCCTTCGACGACCGGGCGCTCGCCCGGATGCTGGGCCTGGACCCCCGCGAGGGCGGTGTGCTGGCGGTCCTTCCGCTCTCCTGGGCCGCCCGGCCGTCCGGGAGCCCGCTCCGGTGCGACGATCACCGGGCCCGCCCCGTCAGAAGCGCCCCTCGCGAACGCTCCCGCGAGACCCGCGAGTTCCCTCTGGTGAGCGCCGTGCACGAGGCGACGTCGGTCAACTGGTCTTTGGGAACGGCTCAGTTGGACGAATCGCCGCCGGATCCCCCGGCAGACGCGGTGCCGTTGGACAGCGCCGACTCGCACACCGGCCCCGTCCCCGTCGCGGACGCCCTGGCCCGCAGGGCATCGGCGAACGGACGCTTCAACGGCGGCCGCCCGGTGCCCATTTCGGACCTGGGTGAGGCGCTGCGGGCGGCGTCGCACGGGCTCGGGGGCACGCGTGGAGGCGTGCGTCTGCGGCTCGCGGCCCGTCGCGTGGCCGGTCTCGAAGCCGGTGTGTACGACTACCACCCCGAACGGCACGCCCTGGTGCCGGTGGCGGACGCCACGGCACTGGACGACCGGGTCTACGCCCTGCCCAACTACTCGGTGGGTCAGGCCGCCGTGACCGTGGTCTCCCACTGGCAGCCGGAGCGCGCCGTCGCACGGGCCGGTCCTCGGGCCTACCGGTACGCGGCCGTCGCCGCGGGCGCGGCCGCCCAGCGGCTGCAACTGGCCGCCACCCGGGCCGGGTTGGCCTCCGGCATCGTGCTCGGCTTCCAAGGGCCCGTGCTCGAAGACGCCATCGGGCTCACGGCGGAGGGCCGGCACGGCCTGCTGTGCGTCTTCCTGGGCCACCACCAGGAGGGCATCGCACGCCTGGACGACCGCCTGTACTGACTGACGTCGACCGCCGCGCCGACGCCCCCCTGACCACGCCTGACCGGGAGCACCCCTTTGTCCTCGCCATCGCCCACGTCGTCGCCCCGCCCGCACATCGCCCGCCCCGCGGACGGCTACCTGCGTGACCCGCACCTGCACGACGGCCTGCTGACCTTCGTCGCCGAGCAGGACGTGTGGACCGTGCCGCTCGGCGGTGGCCGGGCGTGGCGCGCCAGCGCGGAGCGGGAACCCGCCCGGCATCCGCGCATCAGCCCCGACGGCCGGCTGCTCGCGTGGACGGCGTGGCGCGACGGCGCGCCCGAGGCCGTCGTCGCCCCGGTCGACGGCGGTGTCCCCGTCCGGGTCACGCACTGGGCCAACTCCCGTACGCGGGTGCTCGGTTGGGTCTCTCCCGAGGAACTCCTCGTGGTGACCGCGGCCGGGGAGCGCGCCACGCGAAGGACCTGGGCCTGGGCGGTTCCCCTCGACGGCGGCCCCGCGAGGCGGCTGCCCTACGGCCCGGTCTCCGGGGTGGCGCACGGACCGGCGGGCGCCGTCCTCGTACAGACCCCCTCGATGTTCGGTGAGGCCGCGTTCTGGAAGCGGTACCGGGGCGGCACCACCGGCCGGCTGTGGATCGACCGGGCGGGGGACGGCGAGTTCGCCCGGGTCCATCCGGACATCGACGGCAACATCGAGTGCCCGCTGTGGGTCGGCGGCCGCATCGCCTTCCTCTCCGACCACGAGGACAACGGCCGGCTCTGGTCGAGCCTGCCCGACGGCGGTGATCTGCGCCGTCACACGGCACATCCCTTCGCCACGCGCAACGCCACCACGGACGGCACCCGCGTCGTCTATCAGAGCGGTGGCGAGCTGTGGCTGCTGCCCGGCCTCGGCCCGGATCAGGAGGCCGTACGCGTCGACGTCGCCCTCGGCAGTCCGGGCGCAGGGCGCGTGCCGTACACCGTCACCGGAAGCGAGGCGCTCGAGGGCTTCGACGCCGACCGGACCGGCGAGGGCGTGGTGGTCACGACGAGCGGCTCGGCGCAGTGGCTCGGCGGACCGGACGAGCCCGCGCGGGAGCTGGCCGCGGAGCCGGGCACCCGGGCCAGGCTGCCCCGCGTCCTCGGCGACTCCGGCAGGGTCGCCTGCGTCGTGGTCGTGGACGGCCACGAGGCGATCGAGGTGAGCACGCCGCGGGCGGTCTCCGGCAGCAAGGCGGCATCGCACCGGTTCGGTGCCGGGCGCCTTGGCCGGGTGCGGGAACTCGTGGCGGCGCCCGACGGCGGCTCGCTCGCGCTTGCCGCCCACGACGGCCGCGTCCTCGTGGTGCGCGTCGACTCCGGTGAGGTGACCGAGGTGGACCGCACCGACGGCGGGGAGGTCACCGACGTGGTCTTCTCGCCGGACTCGCGGTGGCTCGCCTGGTCACATCCGTACCCCAACAAGGTGCGCCAGATCAGACTCGCGCACCTGGAGGACGGAGCGGTGGTGCGGGCGACCGAGCCGCGGTTCAGCGACCGCTCGCCCGCGTTCACCGCGGACGGGCGCCATCTGGCCTTCCTGTCCGAGCGGAACTTCGAAACGACCCCGCAGGCACACCTGTTGGGACCGGCGTTCGCGGCGGGCACCCGGCTCTGCCTCCTGCCCCTTGCCGCTGACACACCGTCACCCTTCTCGCCGCACGACCCGCGCCCCGCTCCGGACCCTGACGGCGCCGGGACGCGGCTCGACCCGGAGGCCATCGCCGAGCGGGTGGAGGTCTTCCCCGTACCCGCGGGAGACCTCATCGACCTGCGCGCGGCCGACGGCGGCGTGCTGTGGATCCGCAAGAACCCCAGCGGCGACTGGCTCGCGGACCGCGGCACGCTGATGCGCTGGGACTTCGCGGCGGGCCGCGCGAGCGAGATCCGGGCGGACGTCGACGAGTACACCGTGACCGGAGACGGCCGGCGGGTCCTTGCCAGGACCGGTTCGGCGCTGTCCCTGCTGCCCGCCGACCGGCCCGCGGCGCCGGGCGAGGCGAAGGACGTCGACCTGGACCGGGTGCGCGTCCGGGTCGATCCGCCCGCGCGCTGGGCCCAGGGCTTCGACGAGGACGGCGGTCTCATCCGCGACGTCTACGTACGCGCCGACATGGGAGGCGTCGACTGGGACGCCGTGCTCGAACGGTACCGGCCGCTGGTGCGGCGGCTCGGCTGCTACGACGACTTCATCGACCTGCTCTGGGAGGTGCACGGAGAGCTCGGCTGCTCCCACGCCTACGTCACCGAACGCCCGGCGCCGCACCGGGAACGGCGTGCCCAGGGCCTGCTCGGCGCCGACCTGACGCGGGACGCGGACGGGACCTGGCGGGTGGGCCGGGTGCCGCGCGGCGACGCCTCGGTGGAGGGAGCGGTGTCCCCGCTGCGGGCACCCGGCGTCGGCGTACGCGAGGGCGACGCGGTCCTGGAGGTCGACGGCGTGCCCGTCACGCCCGACCGGAGCCCCGCCGTCCTCCTCGCGGGCCGGGCGGGTCTGGCCACCCGGCTGACCGTGCGCCCCGGGCCGGGCGGTGAGCCACGGACCGTGGTGGTCGTCCCGCTGCGTGACGAGGCGGCGTTGCGGTACCACGACTGGGTGGCCTCCCGCCGCGAGCTGGTCGCCGACGCGTCGGGCGGGCGGCTCGGCTATCTGCACATCCCGGACATGCTGGGGTCGGGGTGGGCGCAGTTCCACCGCGACCTGCGCACCGAGTTCGACCGCGAGGGCGTCGTGGTGGACCTCCGGGAGAACACCGGCGGCTATCTCTCCGAGCTCGTCGTCGAGACGCTCGCGCGCCGCGTACTCGGCTGGCGCGTCACCCGCGGCGGCTCCGCGCTGAGCTACCCCTCGCTGTCCCCGCGGGGCCCGGTCGTCGTGGTCACCGACGAGTTCACGGGCTCCGACGGCGATGTCGCCGTGGCCGCGGTCCGTGCCCTTGACGTCGGCCCCGTCGTCGGCAACCGCACCTGGGGCGGGGTGAACGTGATGGACTGGAACTTCTCCCTGGGCGACGGCACCGGACTGATCCTCCCGCGTGAGGCGTACTGGTTCGCGCGGGACGGCTGGCAGCTGGAGAACAGGGGAGTCGCGCCGGACATCGAGGTGACGTGCACGCCCGGGGACCTGGTCGCAGGGCGGGACCGCCATCTGGAGGAGGCGGTCCGCGCCGGGCTCGACCGGCTCGCCGGACATCGCGTCGCGTCGCCGCCGCCCCCGGCGTGGTGACTTCCGCTGCACCTTCCGTCGCCCCTGCTACCTTGCGTCACAAATCGTTCGCCTTGTGTCGCAATGGGAGCATCTGTGAAGGTCGCCTGCGTCGGCGGCGGACCCGCCGCCCTGTACCTCTCGATCCTGCTCAAGCGGCAGGACCCGTCCCACGACATCACCGTCCATGAGCGCAACCCCGCCGGGTCCACCTACGGCTGGGGGGTGACCTACTGGGGCGGCCTGCTCGACAAGCTCCGGGCCGGTGACCCCGAGTCCGCGCACGCCGTCGTCGAGCACTCGGTCCGCTGGAGCGACGGCATCGCGCACGTGGGGGACCGCACGACCGTGCACCACGGCGACGAGGGCTTCGGCATCGGCCGCCACCGGCTGCTCGACATCCTCACCCGGCGGGCCCGGTCCCTCGGCGTACGCGTCGAGTTCGAGAGCGAGATCACGGCCGCCGACATGGTCTCCTACGCCGATCTGGTCGTCGCGGGCGACGGCGTACACAGCGGTCTTCGCGAGCGGCACGCCGGGCACTTCGGCACCGAGGTCGCGGTCGGCCGCAACAAGTACATCTGGCTCGGCACCAGCAAGGTCTTCGACTCCTTCACCTTCGCCTTCGTCGAGACAGCGCACGGCTGGATCTGGTGCTACGGCTACCGGTTCAGCGACGAGCGGAGCACCTGTGTCGTCGAGTGCTCCCCGGAGACCTGGACCGGCCTCGGTCTGCACGAGGCGAGCGAGGCCGAGAGCCTGGCCCTCCTGGAACGGCTCTTCGCGGGGCCGCTCGACGGGCACCGCCTGATCGGCAGGGCGCAGGGCGACGGCAGCGCGCAGTGGCTCAACTTCCGCACCCTGACCAACCGGACGTGGCACCGCGACAACCTCGTCCTGCTCGGCGACGCCGCGCACACCACGCACTACTCGATCGGCGCCGGCACCACCCTCGCCCTGGAGGACGCCCTCGCCCTGGCGGCGGCCCTGCGCGGGAGCCCGCTCCTCGAACCCGCCCTGGACGCCTATGGGCGCGAGCGGAGGTCGGCACTGTTCTCCGTCCAGAGCGCGGCCCGCTACAGCGCCCAGTGGTACGAGAACCTGCCGCGCTACATCCGCCTCGACCCGCCCCAGATGTTCGCACTCCTGGGCCAGCGCCACTCGCCCCTGCTTCCGCACATCCCGCCGCAGCTCTACTACCGAATCGACCGCGCGGCCGAGCAGTTGGAGCCGCTGCGGAGGATGAAGCGGTGGCTGGGGCCGAGGGTGGCGCGGACGCTGCACGCCCGTACGCGGGCGTCGCGCCAGTAGTCCCGCCCTCTCCTCACACGCCGGGCGGGCTGACATCTCCGTCGGACCGGGGCGGCGGAGACTTCAGCAGCCCGGTCACCGCCCGCCCGAACATCCACCGCGCCGCCGGCCTCAACGCCCCGTCGCAGAAGGCCGGCAGCCACCGCACCCGCAGGGCCTCGCGCCAGGCGATGCGCGAACCGGTGGCCCCGGGTCGGGGGGACACCTCGATCTCCGCCCAGCCCGTCACGAACGACCCCCGCTTCTCAAGCCGGCACAGGCCCGCGCCGCCGTCCGGGCCCGGCGGGCGCCACACCACGACCTGCATGACGTCGTCGAATCCGATGCGGCCGAGCCCCGTGCGCGCGACGAACACCGTCCCCTCGCCCGTCGGCGGGGGCGTTCTGACGACGACCCGCGTCAGCGGGACCACATCGCCGTGCCGCTCCCACGCGGTGAGCCGCCGCCAGACCTCGTGGGTGGGCAGGGGCGATTCCTTGTCGATCCGGAAGAGAGCCACCCGCCGATCCTGCCAGGCGGCGGGCTAGCGATAGACCTTCCCCGGCTCCGCCTTGCCCGGCGCGAGCAGCTGCGGGACGGTCACGAAGACGAAGCCCCGCTTCTTCAGGCCGTCGATGATGCCCGGCACCGCGGGCACCGTGCCCTTGTAGATGTCGTGCAGCAGGATGATGCCGTCCCGCTCGGTCTGGTCGAGGACGCGCTTCTTGATCAGCGCGGAGTCGTTCGTCGTGTAGTCCTTGGCGGTGACGCTCCAGAGGATTTCCGAGAGGCCCTCCTCGCGGGAGATCTTGTTCACCTCGTCGTTGGTGCGCCCCTGCGGCGGGCGCATCAGCGTCGGCTTGTGGCCGATCAGCTTCTCTATCGCCTCGTTGGGCCTGCGCAGCTCCTCGCGCGCCTCGTCGGGATCGATGTCGGTGAGGATCTTGTGCGACCAGGTGTGGCTCGCGACCTCGTGCCCCTCGGCGTCCATGCGCTTCACGAGCTCGGGGTACTTGGCTATGTGGTTCTTGCCGAGCGTGAAGAAGGTGGCGGGCACCTTCTCGTCCTTGAGGATGTCGAGCAGCTTCGCCGAGTTCTCGCTCGGCCCGGCGTCGAAGGTCAGCGCGACGCACTTGGCCCTGCTGCAGTCGACCGTCCCCAGCTTCACCTGGTTCGCGGAGTTCGCGGCCGCGCCGCCGTCGCGGACGGTGCTGGGCGAGGTCGTCTCCAGCTTGGTGCACCCCGTGAGGGCCATGGCGAGGCCCAGGGCGGCCACCGTCGTAAAGGTGGTGGTTGAAAGCAACCGGGGGGCACGTCTCTTCATCTTGCTTTTCGAAGCGGGCATGCGATGACTATACATAGCGTGTATACATCGAGTGCATAGTAGGTCGAGGGTGGGCGAGGTGAGCGCCCCCGAAGGGGCGCGGGGCTGTGACATATGCGGCTCCGCCGCGTGGGCGCGACCAGCCACGACGCGCCCACGGACGAGGCCGGCACTTCCCCGCGCGGAGCGCTCAGCGACCGGCGGTCAGTCCACCCATCCAGCTCTCCACAGCGGCAGCGTCCCGCGGCAGGCCCGCCGACAGGTTCTCGTTGCCGTCGGCGGTGACCAGGATGTCGTCCTCGATGCGGACCCCGATGCCGCGGTACTCCTCGGGCACGGTGAGATCGTCCGCCTGGAAGTACAGGCCGGGCTCGACGGTCAGCACCATCCCCGCTTCGAGTACGCCGCCCACGTACTCCTCGGTGCGCGCCTGGGCGCAGTCGTGGACGTCGAGGCCGAGCATGTGGCCGGTGCCCGCCATGGTGAAGCGGCGCTGCAGGCCCAGTTCGAAGACCCGGTCCGGGTCGCCGTCAAGCAGGCCCCACTCGACGAGGCGGTGCGCGAGATGCCGCTGCGCCGCGTCGTGGAAGTCGCGGTAGGCGGCGCCAGGCTTCACCGCGGCGATGCCCGCCTCCTGCGCCTCGTACACCGCGTCGTAGATCTTGCGCTGGAGCGGCGTGAAGGTGCCGTCGATGGGGAGGGTCCTGGTGACATCGGCGGTGTAGAGGGAGTGGGTCTCCACGCCCGCGTCCAGGAGCAGGAGTTCACCGGGACGCACCGGTCCGTCGTTCTCCTGCCAGTGCATGATCGTCGCGTGCTCGCCCGCCGCGCAGATCGATCCGTACCCGATGTGGTTGCCCTCCAGGCGGGCTCGGCGGAAGAAGGTGCCCTCGATCCAGCGCTCCGACGTGGCGATCGCGGTCGCCAACTCCCTTACGACATCGGTGAATCCGCGCACCGTGGAGTCCACGGCCTTGCGCAGCTCGCCGATCTCCCAGTCGTCCTTGATCAGGCGAAGCTCCGAGAGCGCCTCGTCGAGCTCGGCGTCGCGCCGCTCGTCGGTCGTCACCGCCGCTTCGAGCGCCGGGTCGTGGCCGCGCACGATGCGGGTCGGCACGGTGGATTCCGCCAGCTCGGCGGGGGCGTCGCGAACGTCGCGGCAGGGCAGGCCGAGCAGCAGCTCGGACTCGGCGAGGCTGCGCCTGCGGCCCATCCACAGCTCGGCCGTCATGCCGGTCCAGAACTCGTCGCTGTCCCGGCCGTCGCGGGGGAGCTGGTACAGGTGCGCGTCGTGGCCGCCGCCGGGGCGCGGTTCGAGGACGAGGGCGCAGTCCCTCGCCTGGTCGCCGGTCATGTGGACGTACGCGGAGTAGGGGCGGAAGGGGTAATGGCTGTCGTTCGAGCGGATCTTGAGGTTTCCGGAGGGGATCACGAGGCGCTCGCCCGGGAAGCGTGCGGACAGGGCGGCGCGGCGGCGGGCGGCGTGCGCGGACTGCTCGGCCGGGCGCAGGTCGCGCTGCTCGGTGTCGGCCCAGCCCGTTCTCATCAGGGCGGAGAGTTCTTCGGAGATGGCGGGGTAGAGGCCGTTCTTGCGCCCCTCGGGCCTGGGTGCGGGCTTCGTGGAATCGGTCATCTGGTTCACCTTTCCTGCCAGGTGTGGATCTCGTCCGACTGTTCGCTCGCCACAGCCGTCCTGCCACCGTAGATACCCTTGGCCCATAAGGGAATATGTGACATAGTACTGATGTGACCAAGCGGCTGACCTGCGATGTTGTGGTTGTCGGCGCCGGGATGGTGGGCGCTGCCTGTGCGCTGTACGCGGCGCGTGCCGGGCTGTCCGTCGTTCTGGTGGACCGCGGTCCTGTGGCCGGCGGCACGACCGGATCGGGCGAGGGGAATGTGCTCGTCTCCGACAAGGAGCCGGGGCCCGAGCTTGAACTCGCCCTGCTCTCCGGCCGGTTGTGGGCCGAGCTCGCCGCCGAGCCCGGCCTTGGCGCGGGCATCGAGTTCGAGGCCAAGGGTGGCGTCGTCGTGGCCTCGTCCGGCGAAGGGCTCGCGGCGCTCGGGGAGTTCGCCGCCGGGCAGCGGGCGGCCGGGGTCGACGCGCGTGCCGTCGCGGCCGATGAGCTGCGCGCACTTGAACCGCACCTCGCTCCCGACGCCGTCGGCGGCGTTCACTATCCCCAGGACAGCCAGGTGATGCCGACCCTCGCTGCCGCCCAACTGGTGCGCATCGCACGGTCGTTGGGCGCTGAACTGCGAACCGGCTGGACCGTCACCGCCGTGCTGCGCGGCGCGGACGGCGCGGTGCGCGGTGTCCGCACCGACCAGGGGGAGATCCACGCCCCGGCGGTCGTGAACGCCGCGGGCACCTGGGGCGGCGAGCTCGCCGCCCTCGCGGGAGTGCGCCTCCCCGTCCTGCCCCGGCGCGGCTTCGTCCTGGTCACCGAGCCGCTGCCACGCATGGTCCGGCACAAGGTGTACGCCGCTGACTACGTGGCCGATGTGGCCAGCGGATCCGCCGCGCTGCAGACCTCACCGGTGGTCGAGGGGACGGCGGCGGGGCCGGTCCTGATCGGGGCGAGCCGTGAACGGGTCGGCTTCGACCGGAGCTTCTCGCTGCCCGTCATGCGGGCCCTCGCGGCGGGCGCGACCCGGCTCTTCCCGTTCCTGGAGAACATCCGCGCGATGCGCGCCTACGTAGGCTTCCGCCCCTACCTGCCCGACCACCTGCCCGCCATCGGACCGGACGCGCGGATGCCGGGGCTGTTCCACGCGTGCGGGCACGAGGGCGCGGGCATCGGACTGGCCACGGGGACGGGGCACTTGATCGCTCAGGTGCTGGGTGGGGTGAGTCCGGACCTTGGGCTCGGCCCGTTCCGGCCGGAGCGATTTGGGGAGGGGGTTTCGTGAGGGTGCGTGTCGTGCCGTTGGGTCGGGTCCGGGCGCGCTTGGGGGTGGCGGGTGGCGGCGTCTGCGTCCGCTTGGGGCTGGCGGGTGACGTCCGGTCGGCGGCGGCACGGGGCATCGGGCTGGCCGTGGGTGCGGGGTGCTTGATTGCCGAGGTGGTCGGTGGGGTGCGTCTGGACTTTGGGTTCGGCTCGTTCCGGTCCGATCGGTTTGGCGAGGGGGTTTCGTGAGCGTGCGTGTCATGCCGTTGGGCCGGGACCGTGCCCGCCTGGGGCTGGCGGGTGGCACCGTCTCCGTCCGCTTGGGGCCGGCGGGGGCGGGGCGCTTGACCGCTGAGGTGCTGGGTGGGGTGCGTCTGGACCTTGCCTCGGCTCGTTCCGGTCCGATCGATTTGCCGAGGAGGCTTTGTGAGTAAGCGCGTTACCCCTATCGACCTGGTCCGCGCCCGCCCCGGGGCGGCGTACACCGTCACGTTCGACGGCCGCGAGCTTCCCGCTCTGCCCGGTCAGACCGTCGCCGCCGCGCTGTGGTCGGCCGGCGTCGCCGCCTGGCGCACCACGCGGGGCGGCGGAGAACCGCGGGGCGTGTTCTGCGGGATCGGCGTCTGCTTCGACTGCCTGGTCACCGTCAACGGCCGCCCCAATCAACGCGCTTGCCTCGTGCCCGTCGCGCCCGGCGACGAGATCCGCAGCCAGGACGGGACCGGCCGCTCCGACACGGGCGAGGCGCGATGAACCTCGCCGTCATCGGCGCCGGTCCCGCCGGTCTCGCCGCCGCACTCGCCGCCGCGGACCGGGGTATTCGCGTACGCCTCGTCGACTCGGCCGCGCAGCCGGGCGGACAGTTCTACCGGCAGCCTCCCCTCGCCTTCGGCGCCCGGCGCCCGCAGGAGCTGCACCACCAGTGGCGGACGTGGCAGCGGCTGCGGGACGGGCTTGCGAGGCATGTCGAGGCGGGGCGCGTCACGCATCTGGTGGAGCATCATGTGTGGTTTGTGGAGCGCCAGTTGGAGCCGTCCGGCTTCACCGTGCACGCTCTGCTCGGGCCGGAGCAGGAAGAGCCCGCGACCGTGCGCGCCGACGCCGTGCTGATCGCCACCGGCGGATACGAGAAGGTCCTGCCGTTCCCCGGCTGGACGCTGCCCGGCGTGGTCACCGCCGGCGGTGCGCAGGCCATGCTCAAGGGTGGCCTCGTGCTCCCCGGACGCACCGCCGTGGTCGCCGGAACGGGACCGCTGCTCATGCCGGTCGCCGTCGGTCTCGCCGCCGCCGGGGCCGACGTCGCGGCGCTGGTCGAGTCCGCGGGGCCGAAGGACTTCGCCCGGCACGCCGCGACCTTCGCCGCCCACCCGGCCAAGCTTGCCGAGGGTGCCTCGTATGCGGCCGAACTGCTGTGCCACCGTGTGCCGTTGCTGCCGCACCACACCGTCGTCGAGGCGCACGGCAAGGACAGGATCGAGGCGGTGACCGTCGCCGCGCTCGACCCTGCGGGGCGGGTCGAGGCGGGCACCGAGCGGTGCATCCCCTGCGACACGCTGGCCGTGGGGCACGGCATGCTGCCGCACACCGACATCGCCGAGGCGCTCGGCTGCCGGATCGTCGGACCGGGGGTCGCCGTCGACGCCGAGCAGCGCACCGACGTGCCCGGCGTCTGGGCCGCCGGTGAGAGCACCGGCATCGGCGGCGCCGCCCTCTCCCTCGCCGAGGGGCACATCGCGGGACGCTCCGCCGCCGCCCGGCTCCGGGGGCGGGCGCCCGACCCTCGCTCGTGGGCGGCGGCGGCCAAGTCCCGTACCAGAGCACGGCAGTTCGCCGCCGCCGTCGAGGCCGTGTACGCGCCGCCCGCACACTGGGCCGAGCTGCTGCGGGACGACACCCTCGTCTGCCGCTGCGAGGAGGTCCCCGCGTCGGCGGTCCGCGAGGCCGTCGACGAACTCGGGGCGACGGACGCGCGGAGCGTGAAGCTCCTGACCCGCGCCGGCATGGGCTGGTGCCAGGGCCGGATGTGCGCGGCGGCCGTCGACGGGCTGACGGGCTGCGATGCGACGTCCGCGCGCAGACCGTTCGCCCGGCCGGTGCCGCTGGGGGTCCTCGCCCGGGCGGGCGACGACGAGCCCGACTCAGGCCCGCCGGGGTGACCGCCGCTGAACCCGGCCGATGGCACACCGCCCCTGCCCCGGCCGAGGGGCGGCGGTTGCCCCGGCTCTGGTCGAACGGCGGTGACCGCCCCGGTTCTGGCCGATGGTGCGACGTCCCTGACTCGGCCGATGGCTATGGCCGCCGTGGTTTTGGTCGATGGTGCGACGCCCCTGGCCCGGCCGATGGCGATGGCCGCCTTGGTTCTGGCCGATGGCGCGACGCCCTCGACCGTGGCCGACGGTGGTGGTTGTCCCGGTTCTGGTCGAACGGCGGTGGCGCCGCTCTGGTTCCGGCCGACGGCGCGACGCCCCTGCCCTGGCCGACGGTGTCCGTTGCCCCGCCCCTGGTCGACGGCGATCACCGCCCCGGCACCGGCCGACGACACGACGCCCCCTGCCCCTGGCCGACGGCGATCACCGCCCCGGCACCGGCCGACGACACGACGCCCCCCCGCCCCTGGCCGACGGCGGTGGCCGCCCCGCCTCCCGGCCGACGGCGGTGGCTGCCCCCGCCTCCCCGGCCGACGGCACCGACGCCCTCGCCCGCACCGAACCGCCCCGCGCGGAACCGCACGGCACACGGCACCGACGCCCCGCCCCCGTACCGAACCGCCCCGCACCCCACAGAACCGCACGGCACCAAGAGAGGACCACGCACATGAGCACGCCCACCACGCCCACCACACCCGTCACCGCCACCCGGCATCGCCCCTGGCACGGCATCCTCGTCGCCACCGCCCTCCCGTTGAACGACGATCTCTCCGTGAACTACCGCAAGTTCGCCGAGCACTGCGTCTGGCTCGTCGAGAACGGCTGTGACGGTGTCGTGCCCAACGGGTCGCTCGGTGAGTACCAGGTCCTCACCCCGGAGGAGCGCGCCAAGGTCGTGGAGACCGCCGTCGCGGCGGTCGGCGGGGAGCGCGTGATGCCCGGCGTCGCCGCCTACGGGTCCGCCGAGGCGCGCCGGTGGGCCGAGCAGGCCAAGGACGCCGGGTGCGCGTCCGTGATGCTGCTGCCGCCGAACGCCTACCGCGCCGACGAGCGCTCCGTCATCGCCCACTACGCGGAGGTCGCCGAAGCGGGCATCCCGGTCGTGGCGTACAACAACCCCATCGACACCAAGGTCGACCTGCAGCCCGAGCTCCTCGCGAAGCTGCACGCGGAGGGATACGTACACGCCGTCAAGGAGTTCTCCGGCGACGTCCGCCGCGCCTATCGCATCGCCGAACTCGCCCCGGAGCTCGACCTGTTGGTCGGTGCCGATGATGTGCTCCTCGAACTCGCCGTGGC
Organism: Streptomyces sp. NPDC021622; assembly: GCF_040640795.1. Taxonomy (NCBI): domain Bacteria; kingdom Bacillati; phylum Actinomycetota; class Actinomycetes; order Kitasatosporales; family Streptomycetaceae; genus Streptomyces; species Streptomyces sp. NPDC021622. The sequence continues at coordinate 715,406 of NZ_JBFACK010000002.1, read as the reverse complement.
CGGCGCCAAGGGGTGGGTCGCCGGTTACCCGAACGCGCTGCCCGCCGCCTCCGTCGAGCTCTACCGCACCGCCGTGACCGGAGACCTTGTCGCGGCACGGGAGCTGTACCGGGAGCTTCACCCGCTCCTGCGCTGGGACTCGCAGTCCGAGTTCGTGCAGGCCATCAAGTTGTCCATGGACATCGTCGGGCGGCACGGCGGCCCCTGCCGTCCGCCCCGCGCGGCGCTGCTTCCGGAGCAGGAGAAGGCGGTGCGCCTCGCCACCGAGCGGGCCGCCGCCGCAGGCCTCGCCTGATCCGCCTTCCCCGTACCGCTCACGTATCACGTATCACGTACGAAAGGCTTCCGACATGCGCAGCAAACTCGTCCTGCACGCCGTCGACTCGCACACCGAGGGCATGCCGACGCGGGTGATCACCGGCGGCATCGGCACCGTCCCCGGCGCGACGATGAACGAGCGCAGGCTGTACTTCCGCGAGCACCGCGACGACATCAAGCAGCTCCTGATGAACGAGCCGCGCGGGCACTCCGCGATGAGCGGCGCGATCCTCCAGCCGCCGACCCGGCCCGACTGCGACTACGGCGTCATCTACATCGAGGTCTCCGGCTATCTGCCGATGTGCGGGCACGGCACCATCGGCGTCGCCACCGTCCTCGTCGAGACCGGCATGGTCGAGGTGATTGAGCCGGTCACCACGATCCGTTTGGACACCCCGGCCGGTCTCGTCGTCGCCGAGGTCGCCGTCGAGGGCGGCGCCGCGAAGGCCGTCACGTTGAAGAACGTGCCGTCCTTCGCCGTCGGTCTCGACCGCAAGATCACCCTGCCGGATGGTCGTTCGGTGACGTATGACCTGGCCTACGGCGGCAACTTCTACGCGATCCTGCCCATGGAACAGTTCGGGCTTCCCTTCGAGCGTGGGCGCAAGGACGAGATCCTCGCCGCCGGGCTCGCGTTGATGGATGCCATCAATGCCGAGGGCGAGCCGGTGCACCCGGAGGACCCCTCCATCCGCGGCTGCCACCACGTCCACCTCTACGCACCCGGCGCCACCGCCCGCCACTCACGGCACGCGATGGCGATCCACCCCGGCTGGTTCGACCGCTCGCCGTGCGGCACCGGCACGAGCGCGCGCATGGCCCAGCTGCACGCGCGCGGCGAACTGCCCCTGGACACCGAGTTCATCAACGAGTCCTTCATCGGTACGCGGTTCAGCGGGCGCCTGCTGGGGACGACCGAAGTGGCGGGCATCCCCGCCGTGCTGCCCAGCTTCACCGGGCGCGCATGGGTGACGGGCACCGCCCAGTACCTGCTCGACCCGGACGATCCCTTCCCCGCGGGATTCGTGCTGTAGGGGGTTGGGATACTCGTGGGACGTGACATTGCACCCGCGTGACTTTGCGCCAAGGAGGACCGGCCCCATGACCGACCGGAGCAGCAGTGCCCCGTCCGCCGCGCCCGCGGCCCTGCCCAGTCTCGGCGGGACGCGCAGCAGCTACCGCGAGCGGGTCGCGGACGCGCTGCGCGCCGCGCTCATCGCGGGCGAGCTGCGCGCGGGCGAGGTCTACTCCGCACCCACCCTCGCCGTGCGCTTCGGCGTCTCGGCGACGCCGGTGCGCGAGGCCATGCTCGACCTCGTCAAGGAGGGGCTCGTCGACACGGTGCCGAACAAGGGCTTCCGGGTCACCGCGGTCTCCGGCAAGCAGCTCGACGAGTACAAGCACATCCGTGCCCTGATCGAGATCCCCACCACGGCGGAGCTCGCCACCACCGCGGACCCCGCGGAGCTCGAGGCGCTGCGGCCGGTCGCGCGGGAGATCGTCACCGCGGCCGCCAAGGGCGACCTCATCGCGTACGTCGAGGCGGACATCCGCTTCCACCTCGGCCTGCTCGCGCTCTCCGGCAACGACCACCTGGTCGAGGTGGTCGGCGATCTGCGCAAGCGTTCCCGTCTCTACGGGCTGCAGGCGCTGGTCGACGCGGGCCGTCTGGAGGTGTCGGCCGAGGAGCACCTGGAGATCCTCGACGCGCTGCTCGACCGCGACGAGGAGGCCGTGCGCGCGGTGATGACCCGCCATCTCGGTCATGTGCGCGGTCTGTGGGCGGCCGAGTAGCCCGGCCGCCCCGAACGGCCGCCCCGAACGGCCGCCCCGAACTCGTGCATCAGATCGCCCCGGGAATTCAGACCGCCCCGGGGATCAGGAACAGGTGGATCGACTGGTCCTTCGCGCGGAAGCGTTCGCTGGCCGCGCCCTTCTTCGCCCGGTCGGAGACGACCACCACGTGGTCGGCCGAGACCCAGGACACGCCCTCGGGGTTGCCGTAGACCGTGCGGCCCTTGGAGTCCGTGGGCAGGCGGTAGACCGTGCCCTCGTCCACCTGCCATTTCTTCGTCGAGAGACGGCCGACCCACAGCGCGGACGACGCCTGCGACAGGACGGCGATCCTGCCGTCGTCGCGCACGGACACGCTGCTGTAGTCCTCGAAGGGCAGCGAGGCGGGCAGCCGGATCGTGGCCTTGTGGTCCCACTGCTTGCCGCCGTGCCGGAAGACCTGGATGCGGCCGCCGCCGGGACGCCGCCCCTCCTTGCCGCCGGCGCAGCGGTTGCCCTCACACAGGCCGAGGAGGTATCCGGTGCCCGAGCGCTCGACCCACTCCAGGCCTTCCATGCCCTTGTTGGCGTCCGTCAGTGTGAAGTCCAGGAAGGAGGAGCCGGTCGGGCGCAGTTTCGCGTCGTACTCCTGGACGCGGGCGCGGAAGCCCTTCGGCTTGACCGGCACGGCCTCGCTCAGCGTGAAGTAGTGGTCGCGCAACTCGTCGTGGGCGAGATCCTCGTACCCTTCGGTCTCCTTTGAACTCGAACTGCCCTTGCCCTTCAGGCCTTTGGGGGTGAGGACACCGTTCTCGGGGGCCTTCGGCGACAGCTCGCTGCTGATCCGGATGAAGGAGGCCAGGTTGTCGCAGACGACGAGGAAGGCGCCGTCGCGGTACAGGACGCCGCTCGCCTCAAGGCGGGTGCCGGCGCCGTCGCCGATGAGGTCCTCGATCTTGGCCTCTTTCACCAGGCGCAGTTCGCGCGGCGCATCGGCCTTCCGCTCCGCTTTCCGCTCGGCTTTCTGCCCGGCCTTCTTCGGTTTCTTGTTGGCTGCGGTCATGAGGGGAGCACCTCCATCGCGCCCGGGAACTGTGCCCCGCTGGCGCCGTTGGGATAGGTCTTGCGCAGCTCGGCGAGCTGCTGCCGGGCGTGGTCGTAACGCATCCGCGTGTAGTGGAAGATCCCGTGGGTGAACTGCGAGCCCCGGCTCAGCTCCCACTGCCGGTACGCCGCCCGATACACCTCGTCGTTGGTGAACTGCCGCCCGGTGAACGGCTGTCCGTGCGGGCTTTCCGACTCCCCGTACGCGGCGGACGAGATCAGCTGCCACAGACCGTCGGTCCGCCCCGAGCCCTCGGCGCCGATCAGCGCGGCGACCCGCTCCGGGCCGAACTCGGTGTCCAGGAGGTACTCCAGGTGGTCGAGGTAGTACTGGCAGAAGTCGTGGTGCCGCAGCAGATTGGTGAAGAGCGGCAGGTGTGAGACCTCGTGCGGGGCGTGCGTGATCCGGCAGTAATTGCGGGTCATCGCGGGCCAGTCGAGCAGGTCCGTGTACTGCCACGGCGTGCCGAAGAAGTCGATGCCCGAGCTGTTGTCGTAGTCCCAGGGGATGAGCGTGAAGTACGGGCGGTCTAGGAAGCTCCGCGGGTCGCCCAGCCGCCCCGAGTTGTAGAGGTAGTAGTTCGACGGGGTGGCGAAGTAGTTGTCCCAGCTGCCGAGCAGCACGTTGGCGCCCGCCCAGCGCAGGAAGGCGCGGACGTTCAGGACTTCCTCGACGGACGCACGGAAGGCGTCGGACGTGAACCGGTCGTCGCCGCCCGGCAGTTGAATCCCATTCACTGCGCGGATGAGCGTGGCGAGATCGTCGTACGTGTTGGCGGCCGGATCGTCCTCGTTCGTCTTCAGACGGTACGTACGGTCGTCCTCGACGCTGCCCGCGGTGAAGTACTGGCGGCCGTCGTCGTCTCCGCCCGTGCCGGTGCGGTGCTCCAGGGTCGCGCAGCCGACGTCGCCGCAGTACGCCTTGTAGAGGTTGCCCGCGGAGTTCTTGCCGAAGTGGTCCTTCAGGAACTTCTTGTCGACCTGCTCGATGACCGAATAGAGGCCCATGTAGCGGTCGTTGAGGGAGAACGTCGCGTACGTGTGCTGCGCCGCGGGGATCCCCGCACGGTCGAGCAGCCGCCAGGCGACGGCCTCGCGCATCTGCGACGGGTCGTTGTACATCGCCTTGAGGTTGACCCGCTCCATGCCGTAGAGCCGGTCCTCGCTCTCCCCGATCTCGAGGTCGACCTTCCAGGACCGCTTGGGCGCGTGGGCCGTCATGTTGCCGCTGTTGACCATCGAGAACGCACCGGTCGCGAGCAGCGTGTCACCGGGGGCGGCGCTCCTGGCCAGGGTCAGCCGGGCGCCCGGCGGTGCCACCATCACCTCGTCGGCGGTCAGTACGCCCTGCGGCCAGCCGGTGACCTTGACCTGATACATGTCCTGAGCGAAGAACTCCTCTTTGTTCTCACGGGAGTTGAGGAGTGACTCGACGAGCTGCCCGATCGCGGTGATCCGCCCGTCCACGCCGAGGAGCACCAGGCGGCCGTCCGCCGCCGCGTCCGCCTGCTCGGCGAGCAGCAGGTCGTACAGCACGCCGAACTCGGCCTTCGTGCGCAGGGCCGCGTCGGACGGGCCCGCCGTGGCGTTGGCCTCCGTGGCGAGCCGCTGCTCCGTTCCCCGCGGCAGCCCGGAGATGACGACTGCCTGGTTCTTGAACGCGTCCTGGAACGTTCCCTTGTCGATGGTCCTGTCCACGCCGGCCTCCCAGGGGTGAACTCTTCTCTCTACGCCCGGTGGCACATGACCGCCAGGCTGAGAACCGGCCCTGTGCCCAAGAGGCCCCTCCGGCGGAACACGTCCGCCGGAGGGGCCTCAGAGGTGTGCTCGCGTCACACGCCGAGGATCCTGATCGACGGGTGGATCGCCGTGTTCAGATAGAGCTTCTCCTTCTTGCGCTCCTGCTCGAGCTCCATCACGAGCCGGTAGCGGTACAGGCCGGGCCTCGCGGTGGGACTGACCGCGCCCGCCCAGTAGTAGTAGACGGACGTGAACTTGTCCCGGGTGCGGTCCGGACCGCCGTAGATCTTCAGTTCGTTGAAGATCCTGCGCTCCGACACGTCCTCCTCGTCGCCCAGCTCGGTGTCGAGGAACACGATGTTGTTGATCTTCGGCATGGGGGGCCAGGTGCCGTCCGGGCGCTTCTCCATGTCGATCGGCCGCACGATCCAGTTGATGACCTGCCCTTGCTTGCAGACCGTCTCCAGCGAGGACGTGCCCTGCCCCTTGCCGCCGATGCTGTTGTCCATCATGTACATCGAGTCGCTCAGTGAGCCCGTCTCCGTCGCCCGCTCCATGTTGATGAGCGTCACGATGTTGAGCTGGACCGAGTTCAGCTGGCCGGGATTCTGCTTCTCCGGCGCGACGCCGTGCGTGCTGGTCGTCATCGTTCCTCCTTCGCGTACACCGTCATGACTGCACGGTCACAGGCCGACGATGGCCGACGCCTGTGTGGTGGTGATCGGTTCGTCCCTCGTGCCCAGCTTGAACTTGATCTGGTACGGGATCGGGCCCGCGGCGGTCTTCTTCACCGTGCCGGTCCAGTACGCGACGTCGGTGCCGGGATACACCTTCCGCTCCGGCTCGCAGAACTCGCTGTCGATGATGATGCCGTCGATGGCGACGTACGCCTCGCACTCCAACGCCAGGCAGTTCCACAGGAGTTGGTCACCGCGCTGGGCCTTGGTCTGCAGCTCTCCGCTGGCGAACCCGGTGGAGCCGGCCGCCTTGTTCGTGTCGTACATGTACAGGTGGCCCTGAAGGTTGCCGCCCGCCAGGGCGCCCACGGCGTCCACGACCGCGGTGATGGAGATCGGCCGCTTCGCCACGGCCTCCCGCCTCTGCTTGGTGGTCATGTGTTCCTCCTCGTCCGGTGGGGGTGCTCAGGTGCCTTGGCCGGGCCGCGGGGCCGGCGGGATGGGCAGCGGGCCGATTCCCGCCTTGGTGAAGGCGTTGCGCCGCGGTTCCGAGGTGATCCTCACCGACGAGGAACACGTCAGGTTCACCGGCTCCCACCGGACCTCGCCGTTGGTCTGCGCCAGTTTGTGCAGCTGGATGCGCATCGTGTACGAGTACGTCCCCGGGCGGGACGTGTCGACCGACGCCGCCCAGTACCAGCCGTCGGTCACCATGTCCGGGGAGCCGTACTCGGCCGGATAGATGATCTTCGCGTCCACGGCCTCGCCGTAGATGTCGGTGATCACCGGGGCCGGGTAGCTGGCCGCGCCCGCGGAGTCCTCGGTGACGACCTGGCCCGTGACGTCCACGATCTTCTGTCCGGACATCCGGCCGCGGGTGCGCCGCGTGGTCTTGACCCGGGTGCCCACGTTCCTGCGGATGCGGCTGAGCTCGGCCGCCGCGTCGGCGCTCGGCACCGTGGACTTGGCCGCGAGGTCCTGCAGTTCGGCGAGGGCCTGCTCGTCGCTCTGCCGGGCCCGCTCGACCTCGTAGCCGCGGGGCACGGTCGGCGGGATGGAACCGAGGCTGTAGGGAAGCCAGTTGAGCACCTGCTCGCTGGCCTGCGACCCGTCGCGCCAGTACGAGCCGTGGACCGCGGTGACCAGCTCGCCGGTCCCCTGGTTCGTGGAGCCGTGGAGCTTCATGTTGTCGAACAGGTAGGTGTTGCCGTCGAGCGAGTTGGACTCCAGCGCATTGCCGACGTCCACGAGCACGATGATCGCCAACTGTTGGGGCATGATTCCGCCTTCGTCGTCGTTCCCGGCTTTGCCGTTGTCGGGTCTGCCGCTACTGGCACATCAACGCGGGGGAGTCGATGTGCATGATGCTGTTGGGGCCGTCGTACATCTGGACTTCGAGCCGGTACTGGTACGGCACGCCCCGTGTCATCCAGTGCGGCACCACGCCGGTCCACACGTCGAGGTCGAGCTTCGCGCTCTTCGGGTCGCCGTGCGGCTCGGCGCCGGCCGAGGCCGTCGCCGGGCCGAGCGCACCCGGCGCCGGGGCGTTCGGAACGGGCCCGCCGGGGCTGCCCGCGGTGGCCGAGCCCTGCGGGGGTGTTCCGGGTACGGCCGCTCCCGGCGCACCCGCGGTGCTGTGGCCGTTGCCCGGCATGAACGAGATGCTCTTGATCTCGACCGGTGTCTGCAGGTCCACGGCGAGCGCGGTCCACGAGACGACCTGACCGGGCCTGACGACGGTGACGAGATTCGGCGTCCCCTGGTGGGCGCTGTTGAACGCCCCGTCGTCCACCATGCAGAGATTGCCGTCGAGCAGCGACTTGATCGACAGCGCCCCGATGACGTCCACGACGGCGATGATGTTCACTTGCGAGTTCGTTCCACTCACGGTCATTCCACTCCTGTCTGCGCACCTGGTGGTTGCGCGCGGTGCCCCGCGCCTAGCCGCGGTCCCGCACCAGCGGGACCTTGCCGACGGCGGTCCGCTCGATCTCGGCGGACAGCCTGGGCACGAACTTGAGCTGGAGGGTGTACCCGGTCTTCTCGATCGACGCGGCGTTCGCCTCTCCGTGGTTGAACAGCGAAAGGGCCCGTGGCAGGGCGTTCACGAACACCTGCTGCAGGCCGTAGGGGCCGAGCGTCGTGTCCGCCCGGTACGTCAGGCCGAGCACGTCGTCGACCGACGCGAACAGCGTGATCTGCTTGCCCTCACGGTGGTTGACGAACTGGACCTCGTGCGCGACCGCGTCCAGGTCGACCACTTCGGCAGCCTTCAGCTCGTCGCGCAGCGAGGCATAGGCCCGCGCGGCCGAGTACTGGCTGTCGTTGATGTGCAGCACATCGCCGGTGCGGCCCGCGAACTCGAACCGCTGGGTCTTCAGGCCAGGGCCCTCGGTCCTGGGCCGCCGGATCATCCGGTCGCCCAGCTTCAGGCGGAGCAGCGGCGCCTCGTGCGCGTGCAGCCGGGTGACGACGAGCTCGCCCTCCTCGCCCTCCGCGACCCAGCGCCCGTTCTCGTCGACGATCTCGATGAAGTGCAGGCCCGGCACCGCGGACAGATACGGCGACGCGGCGTCGAGCTGCAGACCGATGGTCTCCGCCTGGGTGGCGGCGAAGTAGCTGAGGATCGACAGATTCGGGTACAGCGCCTGCAGCTCGACCCGCTTGCGCTGCGAGAGCACCCCGCTGCCGTACAGGGCGACACGGAAGCTCTCCCTGGACTCCTGGCGCATGCCCGCGCCCAGCTCGCTCAGGATGCCGATGCCGGCGGAGATCCCCATCAGCGCCTTGGGGCCCTTGTACGAGAACATGTGCTCGAGTACGGGAGCCGTCACGGGGCCCGCGCCGACGTAGTTGACGCCCGGCACATGCTGGAGGACGCCGCCCACCATGGTGCCGCTGCTCCACATCTGGTAGTCGGCCAGCGTGGTGAACAGCCACTTGGGATCGCTGCCGCGCAGATGCTCGGCCAGCTGGTAGGCGCCCATGAAGCGCCCGGCGATCTCGTAGGTATCCTTCAACTCCCGCAGTGCGTAGACGACTTCGAGCGGGCGGCCGCCGCTGGTGCCGCCGCTGGCCACGATCTCGAACTCGCCGCGGGTGAGCGGGACGACCATGCCGGGCCGCGACTCCATGAAGAAGTCACGCTGTACGTCCTTGTCGGACAGCGGGATGCGCTGCCACGCCTCGTACGACTCGGGGGCCTGGAGGGCGCCCGCGCCGCGCAGCCGTTCGCGCCAGAGCGGATTGAGCAGCACCGTGTTCACCATCTGCTGCAGACGGCGCAGCACGAGCGCTTCCTGGACCTCGTGCGACACCTCGCTGTACGGAGCCTGGCAGACGCGCTCGCATTCCTGGAGTTTGCTCGCGAACGAGGGAAGTACGGTTACTGCTTCAACCGATTCGGGCCGTAACTCCCAGTCGGGGATCAGCCAATGGGCCAGTTCGGTGGCGCCGCCGGGTGCGGTGGCGGTCGGTGGAACATGTGTGGCCTGTGGAGCGTGCGATGTACTCAACATCCGTCCCCTCTAAGCTGTTTCTGTTCCCGGTTCGCTGTTGAGAAGTTCCTGACCCGTGGCCCTGATCTCGGAGATCAGCATCCGGAAGTGCCCGTCGGTGACCTGATGGTTCATCATGACCACGCGCAGTGCGGCCACCCCATCGATGTTCACCTTGGAGATGAAGAAGTTTCCCCGGAGTTTGACGCGATTTCGGATGGCGATCTGAAGGCGGTGCACATCCTCCTTCCTGATGTCCGCCGGGCGATATCGGAAGCACAGGATGTTCGCCTCGGGACGGTGCAGCGTCTCGAAGTCGGGATCGGCCCGCAGGATTCCGTGGGCCTCCTCCGTCAACCGGCAGAGATAATCGATCTTCTCCGCGAAAAGCGCCGGTCCGTACATGGCCCAGAGCGTCCACAAGGTCATGATCATCGGGCGCTTCGTGCACTCGAAGTTCTTGCCGCCGCTGTCGTACGCCGTGTATATGTCCGGCTCCTCGTCGAACACATAGCTGGCCTTCTGCCGGAACGCGGTGCGGCTGGTCTCCTTGTCCCGGTAGAAGAGCATCGTGCAGGGCGCGGGCACGAACATCATTTTGTGCGCGTCCCAGGTCAGCGAATCCGCACGCTCGATTCCCCGCAGTTTTTCGCGGAGGGTGTCCGACACGAGGAGGCTCGCCCCGTGTGCCCCGTCGACATGTAGCCAGAGATTGAATTCCCGGGCCAGTTCCGCCAGTTCGTCGATCGGGTCGAAGGCCCCCACCGACGTACTGCCTGCCGACGCGACCAGGCAGAACACCTTCAGGTTCTGCCGCTCGGCCGCGGCGAGGGCCGGGCGTGCGTCGGCCACCGAGATCTGCCCCTGCGAGTTGAGCGGAAGGCGCACGAGCTGCGCCTCGCCGATGCCCATCACGCCGGCCGCGCGAGCGACGCTGTAGTGCACGTCCGCGCCCACCGCGATGGCGGGCCTCGGCTGGCCGCGCACGGCGGAGCCGCCGTGCGCCCAGAATCCGGGCAGCTTCTGGTTCCGGGCCGCCAGCAGCGCGGTGAGGTTGGCAAGCGACCCCCCTGACGTGGTCACCATGGTGAATCGAGCCGGGTCGTAGCCGATGAACCGGTTCAGCTCGTCGGCCATGATCCGCTCGACCACGTTGGGCAGCTGGGCCGCCTCGTAGAACGACGCCGGCTGGTTGATCACCGAGCTCACGAAGTCGATGACGCCCGCGAGCGGTACGACGCCCGAGAACTGCCGGCCCATGTATCCGGGCGAGTGCACCTGGATGCCGGTCCTGATGTACAGGTCGATGATCCCTGCCAGCTTCTCCTCGTCGAACGCCGCGACGCTCTCGCGCTCCGTCGTCATCAGGGCCCTCGCGGCCTGCGAGAGCAGCGCCGGATCCGTCAGCTCGAGGCCCCTGATGGACAGATCGGAAAGGTGTTTCTCCAGCTTCGCAAGGGCGGTTTCGGAAGTCTCCCGGAACAGTTGGGCGTCAAACGCTTCGAGCAGTAATCCGCTCCCTTCGGAAGCGGGATTGTTCGGCCGAGATTCCGTCACGAGGGTCTCCTTCAGAAAGTCCCTGTGTTGCCCGACATGATCGTGTGGGGCGCACGCAACCTGCGCAGATTCCAGAGTTTTTGAGCATGCCGATGGGCATAAGGACTTCGATGCCGATGCGGCGGCCTCGGCTGGTCAAGTCGGGCAGCAACATCCTTTCCGGCAGCCCGCGTTCAGCGGTGACCGCACGGAACTTCCCCCTCGAAGGAACGGCCTTTTGTGTTACAGAGCGACGCGGACCCCCCGGTTCTCGCGCCACTCCCGCACGATCGGCGTCTCCCCCCTCATGCCCCTCGTGGTTCCCCCCACGTGGAGCAACCGTAGGGCCATATGTTTCGGATCGGTGACTCTTTCAATGGTCTGTCTGAAAACTATGCGCGTCGCCTGATGGCCTTTCAATTGCTCTTGGCCACAACTGTGTTCACCGGCACCCCGCATGTCATGAGGCGTCCGCCATTTTGAGACAAGTGGCCGAACGGCGTGATCCGGGGTGCGCGATACGATTCCCAGGGCGGGCAAGGGATGGCACTTCGATTCGGCGGATGGAGCAGACCAAGGGCGAATGATTTTTGCCATCGTCATGTGACGGCCTGGTTGACCGAACTGCCGAGACGGGGAGCGTCTCATTCTGGGTGGGTGAAATTCAGGCCACGCCAAATTTGCTTACCAATTCAACCGGCCGGATTTTCTTGATTCGTTGTGACCCGTGGGACGGCAGGGACGCGGCGCGGCGCTGTCGGCTGCCGATCGCTCGATCGCCTGATCACCAGGGTGTGCCGCCGCACCGCCCCCCTGAAAAGCGATCACCGGGAAAGCGATCAACGGGATACCGTGCACTGTGGGAATTGCCGATGCCTTGAGGAGTACGTCATGACCCTTTTGACGACCTGGCCGGAGTCCGGCCCCGACACCGTCGTACGCCGCACCACCGACCCGGTGGAGATAGCCGCCGTCCTTGCGCCCGCAGGGGTCCGCTACGAGCAGTGGCCGCTGCGCGCCGAGGTGCCCGAAGACGCCGATTCCGAGACGGTGTTCGCCGGCTACCGCGCCGAGATCGACGAGCTGACGGCGGCGGAGGGCTTCGCCACCGTCGACGTCGTCGGCCTGCGCCCCAGCGAGGACCTGGGGCAGCGGCTGCACGCGAAGGCGGCCCGCAAGAAGTTTCTCAGTGAGCACACGCACGACGATGACGACGAGGTGCGGTTCTTCGTGGCGGGCGCGGGGGCCTTCTACCTGCACATCGGCAGCGAGGTGCACGCGGTGCTGTGCGAGGCGGGGGATCTGCTCGGCGTGCCGCGCGGCACCAAGCACTGGTTCGACATGGGGGCCGCGCCGTCGTTCTCCGTCATCCGCTTCTTCCACGAGGAGGACGGCTGGATCGGCAACTTCACCGGCAGCGACATCGCGCTGAGCTTCCCCGACTTCGACGAACTCATCGCGGGGCGCGTGGCGTTGTGAACGCAGGACCGCCGGTCACCGCGCCCGGTGACCGGCGGTCCTGACAGCGTGGGCGGGGCCGGAAGGACCCGTGCCGCTAGTCGAGGCTCTCGGGCAGCGACAGCTCCAGATAGTCGGGATAGCCGTGCTTCAGGCCAGGGGTGAGCCGCAGCACCTGCGCGGGACCCTCGACGGGGGTCTTCTTGAACCCGGCGAGCCGATAGACCGTATACATCGGCTTGTTCACCTCGGTGGGCAGGAAGTCCGCGGTCAGGGACACCTGCCCGGCATCGGCGGCCTGGGCCAGGTACCGCAGGATCGCGCCCCCGACGTTGCGCCCCATGACGCGGCAGGACATCAGGAACAGCCTGATCCGCCACTCCGACTGCGACCTGCCGACCAGCGTGAGACCGATCGTGCCGTACGAGCCGAAGCGGTCCTCAAGGCGCGCGACGAGGAGCGTCTGGTCGTCCCTGTCCATCAGGTCGCGCAGTTCCGCCTTGGAGAACGTCAGGCCGGTCGTGTTGAGCTGGTGCGTACGCTCGGTCAGCTCGGCCGCGCGCTCCAGGTCCTCCGGGGTGGCCACCGCGACGGTCAGCCGCATCCGCAGCGACCTGAGGAACTCGATCTGGGGCCCCGCGAAGGACTTCTCGTACTCGCCCCGCTGCTCCGCCTGCACATACATCGCGCGGCGCCCGCGCCCCTCCGCGGTCACAGGACGGGACAGCTCGGGACGCGCGAGCAGCCCGGAGACCTCGGCGGCGTCCACGCACCGCACCTGCGGCAGCGCGAACTCGACCTCGGCGCGCTCGAATTCGGAGTCGTCGATGAACATCAGCGTGTCGACGCCGATGTTGAGCCGCTCGGCTATGGACCGCACCAGCTCGGACTTCGGCTGCCAGGAGACGTGCGGCACCAGGAAGTAGTCGCGGATGCCGAGGCGTTCGAGCTCGGTGAGCGCCGCCTTCTCGTCGTTCTTGCTGACGATCGACTGCAGGATGCCGCGCTGGTCCAGGGCGTCGATGACCTCGCGCACGCCGGGCCGCAGTTCCACTCCGGTGCCCTCGGACAGCACGCCGTCCCACACGGTGTCGTCCAGATCCCAGACGACACACTTGACCAGCTCACTCGGCGTGACGGGCCCATCGGGCGTGGCCGGCTCGCTGGGCGCGACCGGCTCCCCGGGCGTGACGGGCTCACTCGACATGATCAGCTCCTTGCGTGAACGGATACCGAGGATCGCGGCGGCGTACCCGGAAGCTCTGCAGGCTCTCCTCGGCCAGCAGATGCTGCAGCAGCTGAGTGCTGCCCTCGATGACCTGCATGACCCGTGCGTCCCGGACCCAGCGGTCCACCGGACCCCCGTCCACCAGGCCCACCGCGCCGTGCAGTTGGGCGGCCGCCGCCGACGCCGTGCCCGCGGCGCGGGACGCCGCCAGCTTCGCGGTCAGGACCTGCTGGATGAGCCGGCCGTCCTGGACGTCCATGGCCCGCGCCGCCTGCCCGCACAGCAGCCGCGCCGCCTCGGTGTCGACCACGGCATCACTGATCAGGCCGCGCACGAGCTGCAGATCGATCAGGCGGCCGCCGAACTGCCTGCGCCCGCTGGTGTGGCCGAGCATCGCGTCGCAGCACGCCTCGGCGAGCCCCAGCGATCCGTACGCGACACAGAGCCGCCCCAACGAAAGGGCGCTGCCCGCTACTTGGGCCACACCGAAGCCCGGCCTGCCCACCATCCGGTCGGCGGGGACCCGGCAGCCCTCCAGCCGCAGATCGGCCAGCATGGCGCTGCGGAAACCACTGGTGGGGCGGCTCGGCACCACCGTGACGCCAGGGTCGTCCCGTTGGACGAGGAAACCGACACTGCGCTCGCCGTGCTTGGCGAAGACCAGGAAACAGCCGGCGACCTGCCCGAAGGACAGCCACCGCTTCACCCCGTCCAGACGCCACCACGTCTGCGAGGACTCCGTATCTCCCGGCTGCTCCTCCGGCACCGCGGTCGTCCCGATCGCCTGGGCGTCGCTGCCCGCACCGTCCTCCGTGAGGCCGAACGCACCGAGCAGCTCACCGGAGGCGAGACGCGGCAGCAGCCGCCGCCGGACGGCCGGGGACCCCCAGCGGCTCAGGCTCGCGCACACCATGCCGTGCACGGTCAACAGGCTCTGCAACGAAGCCGATGTGTGCGCCACGGCCCGGCTCAGCTCGCCGTACTCCTGATGGCTCATCGGCCGCCCGCCGTACTCGGCGGGCACCATCGCCGCCAGCGCCCCGGACTCGGCGACCGTCTCGATCACCCCGGGCGGCACCGCCCTCGCGGCATCGATCTCGTCGGCAAGCGGCAGGAGCAGCCGCCCCAGCTCCTCCGCGGTCGGCGGCGGCTCGCTCATGCCTGCTTCCCCTGCACGAACCGCACGATGCTGTCCACCGTGTCGAAGTTCTCGATCTCCAGGTCGTCGTCCTCGACCTCGACGCCGAACTCCTTCTCCAGGTGGCCGACGAGAGACACCGTGGCAAGGGAGTTGAGCACCCCGCCGGTGATGAGCTGCATGCCCTCCAGCTCGGAGGGGTCGTCCACGTACCGCAGCAGGTACTCGAGAACGCGGGATCGGACGGCCTCGTCCTCGTATACGGAAGTCACTGCGACATCACACTCCAACTCACATGATCAAGGAATTCGCCACTCGCCGGGGAGGCCACGGAGAAGGCCACCGGGGAGACCACGGGCAAGGTCGCCGGGGAGGCCACGGGGAGGCTCACCGCTTCGCCCGCCACTTCTTCTCGAGCCGGCTGATCTGGTTCTGACTGAGGCTCACGAGGGACAGGTCCGAAGGCGTACGACCGGCCGTGTCGGGACCGTCGGCGTGCGCGGCGAGCGCCTTCAACTGGGCGACCCACCCCGCACCGAGCCGCTCCACGTCCTCGCGCGCGAGGACGTCACGCGGCCACGACCAGGTGGCCGTCAGCTGCGGCCCCGACGGCCCTTCGGCCGTCACCGCGTTCACCATCAGCGCATGCGTCAGACGCATCCGCCGGTCGAGGCCGCCGGTCGCCGGGACACCGTCCACCTGCTGCCAGTCGCCCGCTCCGCGCGCCCCGCCTGCGGGCAGCCGCCCGAAGTAGTTGAACGCCACCTGCGGTTCCGGCAGCGCGGCGAGCACCGGCGCGGTCCGCGGGTTCAGATGACGCAGCAACCCATGGTCGATACGCAGCTCCGACGCGGCCCGCAGCTGCTCCTTGACCCGCTGCAGGGCCCGCCCTGCGGCCGGTCCGCCCCGCCGGAGCTCGCCCCAGGACACCCGCCCCGGATCGAGCCGTACCGGAGTCACGGCCGTGAACCAGCCCACCGTCCGGGAGGTGTCGACCCCGTCGAACAGACCGTCCTCCCTGCCGTGCCCCTCGACATCGACCAGCAGGGAGTTCCCGGCCGGGCCGCCCGATGAGCCCGGCCCACCGCGCGCGTTGCGCCATTGGGCGATCGCGAGAACGAAAGCCGTCAGGAGTACGTCGTCCACGCCGGCGTGCAGCGCGGCGGGCACCCGGCCGACCAACGCCTCCGACAACTCCACCGGCACCGTCACACGCAGCGAGAGCAACTGCTCCGCCGTATCGACCGAAGAACTCAACTCCCGCTCCCCGAGGGCGGGTTCGACCCCCGCCAGAGTCTCGGTCCAGTGGGTGAGAGAGGCCTCGCGGTCCGGGTCGATAGCAAGCGCGCCGAGCCGCTCCGCCCACCCCTTGAAGGACGTCGGCACAGGCGCCAACTCCGGTGTCCGCCCCGCGAGCACGGCCGCCCCTGCGGCGGCGAGATCGGGCAGCAGGATGCGCCAGGACACGCCGTCCACCACGAGGTGGTGCACGGTGAGCAGCAGCCTGCCGGACTCCTGCGGCCCGTTGTCGAACCACACGGCCTGCACCATGACCCCGTCGTACGGCGCGAGGCGGTCCTGCGCCTGCCGGGCATGGTCGGCCATCAGCCGCTCACGCTCGGCCGCACTCACGCCGGCGCAGTCCACACGGGTCAGCACCTCGTCGGCCTGTTTCCCCCCGGCCCGGGGAACCTCCAGGGCAGCCTCGCCCTCGTCACCGGCATGCGTCAGACGGGCCCGCAGCATGTCGTGACGGTCGAGCAGGGCCTGCACGACCTCCAGCAGCGGGCCGCGCCCGATACCGGCGGGCACCTGTACCAGCCTCGCCTGGAAGAACGTGTCGAAGGAGTGCCCCGGCTCGATCAGCCACCGCATGATGGGCGTCAGCGGCACCCGGCCCACACCGTCGTCCGCCACCGGCTGGGCGCGGCCGACGTCCAATGGCCTTGCGGTACGGGCCAGTTGCTTCGGGGTCTGGTCCTTGAAGATGTCGCGGGGCGAGATGTCGAGGCCGTGCTCGCGGGCCCGGCTTACCAGGACGATGGAGCTGATGCTGTCGCCGCCGAGCGCGAAGAAGCTGTCGTCGAGGCCGATGCGGGCGGGGTCGAGACCGAGAACTTCCGCGTAGAGGGCGGTGAGGGCCTTCTCTTCCGGGGTACTGGGGGCGCGGGTGGTGCTTGTCGCGCCGAGCGTGTAGTCGGGTGCGGGGAGTGCCTTGCGGTCGAGTTTTCCGTTGGGGGTAAGGGGGAGCTGGGGGAGGGGGACGACGGCTGCGGGGACCATGTAGTCGGGGAGCCGGTCGGCCAGGAGGTTTCGGATGGCGACGGTATCCACGCCGTGACTGTTGTTCTCGGGTACGACGTATCCGACGAGGCGGCGGTCGCCGGGCCGGTCCTCGCGGATGACGGCGGCAGCGCCGGCGACTCCAGGGCAGCCCTTCAACGCGGCCTCGATCTCGCCGAGTTCGATGCGGAAGCCGCGCAGCTTGACCTGGTCGTCCGCCCGGCCCAGGAACTGCAGGGTGCCGTCGGGATTCCAGCGGGCGAGGTCACCGGTCCGGTACATGCGGGTGCCGGGCGGCCCGTACGGATCGGCGACGAAGCGCTGACCGGTCAGCCCCGGCCGTCCCAGGTAGCCGCGCGCGACGCCTGCCCCGGCGACGTACAGCTCACCGGGAACACCGGGCGGTACGGGGGAGAGCCCCGCGTCCAGTACATACGTGCGTACGTTCGCGATGGGCCGGCCGATGGGCGGCACGACGGCGCCCGTCAGGGGCTCGCTCATCGTGGCGCAGACCGTCGTCTCCGACGGCCCGTACGCGTTGATCATCTGACGCCCTGCGGACCAGCGCTCGACCGCATCGGGCCCGCAGGCCTCGCCCGCCACGACCAGCGTCATCGACTGCGGCACATCCGCCACGTCGAGCACGTTCAGGGCGGACGGCGGCAGCGTGCAGTGCGTCACTCCCGCGTCCCGCGCCACACGGCCGAGGGCCTCACCGGGCATCAGGCGCTCGGCACCTGCCAGGACGAGTGCGCCGCCCGAGAGCAGGGCGGTGAAGATTTCCGAGGCGGCGGCGTCGAAGCTGGGCGACGCGAACTGCAGCACACGGCTCCGCGGTCCGATCTGCCACTGCTCGCTCTGCGCGAGGGCGAGGTTCACCAGCCCAGCGTGATGGGCGACGACGCCTTTCGGTACGCCGGTCGACCCCGAGGTGTAGATGACGTATGCCGGGCTTTCGG
The DNA here is from genome assembly GCF_040640795.1 of Streptomyces sp. NPDC021622. Taxonomy (NCBI): domain Bacteria; kingdom Bacillati; phylum Actinomycetota; class Actinomycetes; order Kitasatosporales; family Streptomycetaceae; genus Streptomyces; species Streptomyces sp. NPDC021622. The sequence goes on along the minus strand of NZ_JBFACK010000002.1, from coordinate 697,695 downwards.
GGTGGGCTGCGGTGGCCGGATCGGTCGCATCGCTCGCGTCGAGTCGGGCCAACTGGGCCTGGACGGCCGGGTCGTCGAGGCGGAGGACGGGGGTGCCGTCGGCCCAGAGGCCGTCGGTGGTGGTGTCGGTATCGGTATCGGTATCGGTATCGGTCAGGACGAGGGTGGGGCGCGCGTCCCGGACCATGAAGCGGATGCGGTCGACGGGATACCCGGTGTCGATCGGCAGGTAGGCGGCGCCCGCCTTGAGCACGGCCAGCACGGCGACGATGAGCCGGGGCGATCGGGGCAGTGCGAGGGCGACGACGTGTTCCGGCCCGACATCGCGTTCGATCAGGATCCGGGCCAACTGGTTGGCGCGGGTGTTGAGTTCCGCGTACGAGGTGTGGGCGGCGCCGTCGGTGATCAGCGCGGTCGCGTCGGGCGTGGCGTGGGCCTGTGCCTGGAACAGTTCCGTGACCGTGCCGGAAGGTACGGGCGCGGCCGTGTCGTTCCATCGGTCGATGAGCTGGTGCCGTTCGCCGTCGGACAGGACGCCGACCGCGGCGACGCGACCGCCGGGGTTGTCCGCGACGGCGCGCAGCACGCGGAGCAGCCGCTCCACCAGCGCGGTCGCCGTGCCCGGCTCGAACAGGTCGGTGCGGTACGTGAGCACACCGGCGATGCCGTCCGGGGCCCCGTCGTCGCCGTGCCGCTCGGCGAGGTTGACCGTGAGGTCCATCCGGGCGGCCTGAACGTCGGCGAACTCCCGAACGGCCTCCACCGCAGGGAAGTTCACGCTGGTGGGAGGGGTGTTGTTGAACGCCAGCGTGACCTGGAAGAGGGGGTGGTGGGCGAGGGAGCGCGTGGGGTTGACGGCCTCGACGAGGCTTTCGAAGGGGATGTCCTGGTGGGCGTAGGCGTTGAGGTTCCTCTCGCGTACGCGGTCGAGGAGCTCGGTGAAGGTGGGGTCGCCGGTGAGGTCGGTGCGCAGGACGAGGGTGTTGACGAAGAAGCCCACCAGGTCGTCGAGTTCGTCTTCGCTGCGTCCGGCGACGGGGGTGCCGATGGGAATGTCGGTGCCGGCCCCGAGTCGGTGCAACAGGACGCCGATGGCGGCTTGGAGCACCATGAAGACGGTGGTCTGGGTCGAGCGGGCCAGTGCGGTCAGGGCCTGGTGCAGTTCGGCGTCGACATGTACGGGGAGGGATGCGCCCTCGTATCCGGCCTGCTCGGGGTAAGGGTGGTCGGTGGGCAGTTCGAGGCGCTCGGGGAGTCCGGCGAGAGCCTCACGCCAGTAGGCGGCCTGGGAGGCAAGGAGGCTGTCCGGGTCGCCCTCGTCGCCGAGCAACTCCCGCTGCCAGAGGGTGTAGTCGGCGTATTGGACCGGGAGGGGAGTCCAGGCCGGGGTGTGGCCGTCGCGGCGGGCGGCGTAGGCGGTGCTGAGGTCGCGGGCCAGAGGCCCCATGGACCAGCCGTCACCGGCGATGTGATGGATGGTCAGGACGAGTACGTGCTCGTCTTCACCCAGGCTGAACAGGCGGGCCCGCAGGGGCAGTTCGGTGGCGAGGTCGAAGCTGTGGCGCACGGCTTGGTCGATGGCGGTGGTGAGGTCGGCCTCGTCGATCGTCTCGACGGTGAGGTCGGGGCGGGCCTCGGCGGCCGGGCAGATGTGCTGGTGCGGCTGGCCGTCGACGTCGGGGAAGACGGTGCGCAGGGCCTCGTGGCGTTCGACGACATCACCTAGCGCGGCCTGCAAGGCGTCCGCGTCCAGAGGGCCGGTGAGGCGGAGTACGACGGGGACGTTGTACGTGGGGCTGGGGCCTTCGAGGCGGTAGAGGAACCAGAGGCGGCGCTGGGCGAAGGAGAGGGGTATCGGCTGCGGGCGGGTGGTGGCCGGGAGCAGCGCGGGGCGGCTAGTGGCGTCTGTGCCGGTGTCGAGGGTTCGTGCCAGGGTCGCGATGGTGGGTGCGGTGAACAGGTCCCGTATCGCCAGGTCCGTTCCCAGCACCGCCCGTATTCGGCCGATCAGCCGCATCGCGAGCAGGGAGTGCCCGCCCAGCGTGAAGAAGTCGTCCTCCACACTCACCTGACTCGACTCAAGCCCAAGCACCTCGGCGAAGAGCCCGGCAAGGATCTCCTCGCGTGCATCGCGCGGGGCGCGGGAGGGTCCGTTGCCGCTGCTGTAATCGGGTGCGGGGAGTGCCTTGCGGTCGAGCTTCCCGTTGGGGGTGAGGGGGAGCTCCGTGACCGTGACGACGGCTGCGGGGACCATGTAGTCGGGGAGCCGGTCGGCCAGGAGGGTTCGGATGGCGACGGTATCCACGCCATGACTGTTGTTCTCGGGTACGACGTATCCGACGAGGCGGTGGTCACCGGGCCGGTCCTCACGGATGACGGCGACGGCGCCGACGACTCCCGGGGCGGCCGTCAACGCGGCCTCGATCTCGCCGAGTTCGATGCGGAAGCCGCGCAGCTTCACTTGGTCGTCCGCCCGGCCCAGGAACTGCAGGGTGCCGTCGGGATTCCAGCGGGCGAGGTCACCGGTGCGGTACATGCGGGTGCCGGGCGGCCCGTAGGGATCGGCGACGAATCGCTGGCCGGTCAGCCCCGGCCGTCCCAGGTAGCCGCGCGCGACGCCTGCCCCGGCGACGTACAACTCACCAGGAACACCGGGAGGTACAGGTGCTAGCCCTGCATTCAGCACATACACCCGTACGTTCGCGATCGGGTGGCCGATGGGCGGCACGACGGCGCCCGACAGGGGCTCGCTCATCGTGGCGCAGACCGTCGTCTCCGACGGCCCGTACGCATTGATCATCTGTCGCCCTGCGGACCAGCGCTCGACCGCGTCGGGCCCGCAGGCCTCGCCCGCCACCACCAGCGTCATCGACTGCGGCACATCCGCAACCTCCAGGAGAGGCAGCGCGGACGGTGGCAGCGTGCAGTGGCTGACGCTCGCGTCGCGCAACACCGCCGCCAGGGCCGCTCCCGGCGCCAACTGCTCCGCATCGGCGGTCACGAGGGCGCCGCCCGAGAGGAGGGCGGTGAAGATCTCGGAGGCGGCGGCGTCGAAGCTGGGCGATGCGAACTGCAGGACACGGCTGTGGGTGTCGATCTGCCACTGCTCGCTCTGCGCGAGGGCGAGGTTGACCAGCCCAGCGTGGTGGGCGACGACGCCCTTGGGTACGCCGGTCGATCCGGAGGTGTAGATGACGTACGCGGGGTGGTCCGGAACCAGAGGCGCCACCCGGTCCGCGTCGCTCAGGTCAGCGGCCGACAGTCCAGCGAGCCGCTCCTCGACCCCCACACCGTTTAAGACCAGCGCAGTGACACCCTCCTGCGGCAGCAGTCCCACCGAGGCCGAGTCCGCAAGGACCACGCTCGGTCCGGCATCCCGGAGCATGAACCCGATCCGCTCCACCGGATAGGCGGTGTCGATCGGCAGATACGCCGCACCCGCCTTCAGTACGGCCAGAACGGCGACCACCAGCTCCGGAGACCGAGGCAGCGCAAGAGCCACGACCTGCTCCGGCCCCACGCCCCGCTCCACGAGCAGCCGCGCCAGGCGGTTCGCCCGAGCATTCAACTCGACATAGGTGAACGCCACTTCATCGCCCGCGGACAACACGGCCGCGGCATCCGGCGCCCCGGCGACCCGCTCCTCGAAGAGGGCGGGCACCGTACCCACCGGCGCCCCCGCCCCCGCCCCCGCCCCAGCCTCCGCCTCCGCTGAGCCGCTCCACGCCCCCAGCACGGACGCCCGCTCGGCGGCGGTCAGCAGGCTCAGCGAGCCCACCCGCTGGTCCGGTCCGGCATTCGCCATTCGTCCCAGGAAGAGGAGGAATCTCTCGACATGGGCGTCGAGTTCCTCCTGGCTGTACATCTGGTTGTTCGCGTCGAAGTGCGCCTCTATGGAGCCTTCGCGCTCACCCTCGTGGAAGGCTATGGAGAAGTCGTCGGTGTAGCGTCGCGAGATGCTGCTCGCTCTGGCCCGGTGGCCGCCGAAGTCGATGTCGTAGTCGAATGCCATGACATTGACGACGGGTCCATAGGGGAGGCCGGCGCCCGTCGTCCAGGCGAGTTCACGGCGCAGATCCTCCATTCGATATCTGCTGTGCCTGGCCGCACGGGTCGTCTGGGCCCAGACCTGCTTTGCGACCTTGGACAAAGGCAGTTCGGGCCCCACCGCGATGTGCAGCGGAACGACATTGACCGCCATTCCCGGTGTATTGCGCTCGTCCTCGTCCAGACGTCCCGAGACGGGAAGTCCGACGGATACCGTGCTCTCTCCGGTGACCGCGCCCACATAGGCGGCTGTTGCCACAACGGCCAATACCGACCAGTTGACGCCGAGTTGAGCGGCCGCGGAACGCAACGTGTCCGCAAGATGCGCGTCGAGCGTGGTGCGCTGCCGGAGAATTTCTGTGGGCCTGCTGTACGGCCGGTCGGACAGACTGACCGGAGCAGGGGCGTTACGGAGTCGCTTGAGCCAGTATCGGCGGTCGGTTTCCTGCTCCTCTGAACCGCGATAACTGCCCTCGCGTTCCAGCAGGGTTCGGAAGGGGGGAAACGGAGTTCCGTGGTCCGGTTGATCGGTGACCATGGCCGAGTAGACCTGGGCGGTACGGCGGGTGATCAGCGCGGAACTCCACGCGTCCATGACGACGTGATGGTAACGGCTGTAAAGAATATGGGAGTTCGGGCCGACGGTGAGCAGCGCGGGGGCGTACAACGGCCCTTGGACCAGGTCGAACGCGGTGTCCATGTCCGACCGCAGCCATGCCTCGGCCGCTTCCCGCGGGTTCGCATCCGCGCTGAAGTCGAGGCGACGTACCGGCACTTGAGCGTCCCGGCGCACCTGGAACGGACCGTCCGAGGCTTCCGGATCACCGGTTGGGCCGGGACCGTCGGCGATCGTGAACCGCAGCGTCTCTGCCTCGTCGAGAACAATCCGATGTGCTCGCTCGAGAATATCGGGCACGATCGGCCCGTGGATCTCGACCTGCTCGCCGACGTTGTACACCGAGCCGCCAGGCCCCAGCGAACCGGCGAACCAGACACCCAACTGAGCCGCCGTCAACGGCCATTGTTCATCCATGGGATCCGGCACCCCACGCCCCCCGCAGCGACTTGAACCCGGGCCCGGTCACTCGCCGGGCGACTGCATAGTTACACATTGCGCCTTCCGGCTGCACATGGTTTGGCCTCCGGTTTCGGAGTGTTACCCGAAGGGTCGGCAACCGTCATCCTTACTGGTGTCTTACTAGTGTTGGATACGCCACAGTTCGGCTCCTTCAGTGCGTCTTGCGAGGCGTCAGAACTCGTACGCAGAGGGGGTGTTGGGGCAGGTGGCGCGCATCACGGGTGACAGCCCCGGGCAACTGTAGTAGCGTCTGACCAGGCTCATCGCCACGTGTCGAGATGTATATTCAGCACGGGAGAGCGGGGCCCATGGAAAGCTTTCTCGGGGGAGATCTCAAAGGCATGTCAGGCTTATCTGCGAGTTGTCGTCAATTTGGCTACGGGCGGATCGGCCGATTCGAAAGCCTTTCTCGATGCCGGGCCCTTTGTCGATTCAAAGCATCTCGGCGATCCCTTTCCGGGCCCCTTTCCGGATCCCTTTCTTTGCGATCCGGCACGTATGGTGCCCGAGCCTTCGTCATCGGTTTACACGTCACAAGCAGCGCATGAGTCACGAGTAGCGTCCAAAGTACGTACGGGGAGTGGATCAGCCATGTCGCATGAGCTCGAGGATGTCTGGCCGCTCTCGCCGCTGCAGGAGGGGCTGGTCTACCACGCCCTCCTCGACGGCGAGGGGCCCGATGTCTACGCGATTCAGCTGATCCTGGACTTCGAGGGCGCCGTGGACGGCGTCGCGCTGCGCGCCGCGGGGCAGGCCCTGTTGGACCGGCACGCGAATCTGCGCGCCGCGTTCTGGATCGACGACCTCGACCAGCCGGTCCAGGTCGTCTCGCGCGACGTGGAGCTGCCGTGGGAGGAGGTCGACCTCACCCACCTGCCCGCCGCGCAGGCCGAAGCCGAGTCGAAGGCGTTCGCCGACGCCGAGCGGGCCCGCCGGTTCGACCTCGAAACCCCGCCCCTGCTGCGGTTCGCCCTGCTCAGGCACCGGCCCGACGAAGGCGGCGCCGACCGCGGCCGGCTGATCATCACCCAGCACCATGTTCTCGTCGACGGCTGGTCGTCGCCCCTGATGGTGCGCGAACTGCTCGCCCTGTACGACGCCAAGGGCGACGACAGCGACCTTCCTCCCGTCACGCCCTACCGGGACTACCTGGTCTGGCTCTCCGAGCAGGACCGCGACGCGGCGCTCGCCTCCTGGACCACCGCGCTCTCCGGCGCGGAGCCCACCCATCTCGCAAATCCCGTGCCGGCCAAGCCCCTTGACGGCTCCTCAACTTCCTTGCCGGAGCGCTTTGTCACACAGCTCCCGCAGGAGACCACGGCCGCGCTGCTCGCCCAGGCACGCCGCACGGGCGTCACGCTGAGCACGCTCATCCAGGCCGCCTGGGGCGTACTCGTCGGCCGGATGACCGGCCGGGACGACGTGCTGTTCGGCGCCGTCGTCTCCGGTCGCACGCCCGAGATCCCGGGCATCGAGAACATGATCGGCCTGTTCATCAACACGGTCCCGGTCCGGGTCCGGGTCGATACCGCGGACACCTGGTCCGACCTCGCCGTGCGCATCCAGGCCGAACAGGGCGCTCTGCTGCCCCACCAGCACCTGGGGCTCACCGAGATCCAGCGGGCCGCCGGCATCGGCGACGCGTTCGACACCGTAGTGGCCGTCGAGAATTTCCCCGCCGACCGTGACAAGTCCGCCGCCGCCCGGGCACCCGGCCTGAAGATCGCGGCGACCGAGGGCCGAGACGCCACCCACTACCCGCTGAGCCTGGCCATCGCCCCCGGCGATGTCCTCCGCCTCCGCCTGGACTACCGCACCGACCGCTTCGACCACGACACCGTCACCACCATCGCCGACCGTCTGCTTCGCCTTCTGTCGGCGGTGGCGGAGGGTGCTGATCAGCGGGTGGGTGCGACGAGTCTGCTGGCTGCTGCTGAGCGTGAGCATGTGGTGGAGGTGTGGGGTCGTGGTCCGCTGACGGAGGTGCCGACGGGTGCGGCCGCGTCGGAGGTCTTCGAGGCGTGGGCCGCGAAGGCGCCGGATGCGGCGGCAGTCGTTTCGGGGGATGGCGGCACGGTCTATTCGTATGGCGAGCTGAACGCGCGGGCGAATCGTCTGGCGCGGCTGTTGGTCGAACAGGGCGTGGGGGCTGAGCAGTTGGTGGCTCTTGCGTTGCCGCGGTCTGCGGAGTTGGTGGTCGCGGTGCTCGCGGTGTGGAAGGCGGGTGCGGCGTATCTGCCGGTCGACACGGCCTATCCGGTGGAGCGGATCCGCTTCATGCTGCGGGATGCCGGGCCGAGCGTGGTCCTTGTGGACTCCGCCTCGGTGGGGCTGCTGCCGGACGAGGGTTTCACCGCGGTCGCTTTGGACGATGCGGGGGTCGAGGAGCGGCTGGAGCGGCTTGCGTCCGGTGACTTGCGGGACGCGGACCGGGTGGCGCCTCTGGTTCCGGAACATCCCGCGTACGTCATCTACACCTCCGGATCGACCGGCGTGCCCAAGGGTGTGGTGGTGGCGCATGCCGGTCTGGTGAATCTGGTGGCGTCGTCGGGCCCGGAGCTGGGGCTGGGTCCGGGCAGTCGGGTGTTGCAGTTCGCGTCGCCGAGTTTTGATGCGGCGACGTGGGACTGGAGTCTGGCGTTGCTGTCGGGCGCGGCGCTGGTGGTGGCCGGGGCTGAGGAGTTGGCTCCGGGCGATGCGCTGGCGCGTGTGCTGCGTGATGCGGGCGTGACGTATTGCATGGTGCCGCCGTCGGCGCTGGGTGTGCTCGATGTCGCTGATGTTCCGGCGTCGATGACGGTGGTCGTGGGCGGTGAGGCCTGCGGTCCGGATGTTGCCGGGCGCTGGTCCCAGGGCCGTCTGATGGTCAATGCGTATGGTCCGACGGAGTCGACGGTGTGCGCCACGATGAGTGGGCCCCTGTCGGGTGCGGTGGTGCCGCCGATCGGCAGGCCGTTGGGGAACGTACGCGCATACGTTCTGGATGCGGGGCTCGCCCCGGTGCCGTCGGGTGTCCCGGGTGAGTTGTATGTGGCCGGTGCGGGGCTCGCTCGCGGCTATCTGAACCGGCCGGGGCTGACCGCGGAGCGGTTCGTCCCCGATCCTTACGGCCCGCCCGGCGCCCGCATGTATCGCACCGGTGACCTCGCGCGCTGGAACACCGACGGCACACTGCACTTCCTCGGTCGCGCCGACGACCAGGTCAAACTGCGTGGCTTCCGCATCGAACTCGGGGAAATCGAGGCGGCGTTGACGGCCTGCCCGGGAGTCGCCGGCGCCGTCGCCGTCATCCGCGAGGACCGCCCCGGCGACCGCCGCCTCATCGGCTACGCCGTACCCGGCACGGACCACGCCACCCCCGACGCGGCCCAGGTGAGGCAAGCGGTCGCCGACCGCCTGCCGGAGCACATGGTGCCGTCCGCCGTGATGGTCATGGACGCGTTGCCGTTGATGCCGAACGGGAAGCTGGACCGCAAGGCGCTGCCCGCTCCCGACTACACCGGCGGCAACGGACCCTTCCGCGCCCCGCGCGATGCACGCGAGGAGATCCTTGCCGGGCTCTTCGCCGAGGTGCTCGGCATCGAGCCCGGCGGCATCGGCGTGGACGACAACTTCTTTACGCTGGGCGGGCACTCCCTGCTCGCGATGCGGCTGATCGGTCGAATACGGGCGGTGCTGGGAACGGACCTGGCGATACGGGACCTGTTCACCGCACCCACCATCGCGACCCTGACACGAACCCTGGACACCGGCACAGACGCGACTAGCCGTCCCGCGCTGGTGGCGGCCGGCAACCGCCCGCAGCCGATGCCGCTGTCCTTCGCCCAGCGCCGCCTGTGGTTCCTCTACCGCCTGGAGGGCCCCAGCGCGACGTACAACGTCCCCGTCGTACTCCGCCTCACCGGCCCCCTGGACGCGGATGCCCTCCGCGCCGCCCTCACCGACGTCGTCGAACGCCACGAGGCCCTGCGCACCGTCTTCCCCGACGCTGACGGCCAGCCGCACCAGCACATCCTGCCCGCGGGCCAGGCGGCGGCCCGGTCCGAGATGAGCGTCGAGACGATCGACGAGGCCGACCTCACCACCGCCATCGACCACGCCGTACGCCACAGCTTCGACCTCGCCACCGAACTGCCCCTGCGGGCCCGCCTGTTCAACTTGGCTGAAGACGAGCACGTACTCGTCCTCACCATCCACCACATCGCCGGCGACGGCTGGTCCATGGGCCCCCTGGCCCGCGACCTCAGCACCGCCTACGCCGCCCGCCGCGACGGCGCATCCCCGGCCTGGACCCCCCTCCCGGTCCAGTACGCCGACTACACCCTCTGGCAGCGGGAGTTGCTCGGCGACGAGGGCGACCCGGACAGCCTCCTCTCCGCGCAGCTCGGCTACTGGAAGAAGGCCCTGGCCGACCTCCCCGACCGCATCGACCTGCCCGCCGACCTCCCGGGGACGGCCGCGGGCGAGCGGCGTGGTGAAGTGGCCCCGCTGCCCTTGGCGGCGGACCTGCACGCGGAGCTCGTCGAGGTGGCGCGGGGGCACCGCAGCACCGTGTTCATGGTGCTGCAGGCCGCCCTCGGCGTGCTCCTGCACCGGCTCGGCGCGGGCACCGACATCCCCATCGGTACGCCGACGGCCGGCCGGGCACAGCAGGAGCTGGACACACTCGTCGGCAACTTCGTCAACACCCTGGTCCTGCGCACCGACCTGTCCGGCGACCCCACCTTCGCCGAGCTCCTCGACCGCGTACGCGAGACCGATCTCAGCGCCTACGCCCACCAGGACGTGCCGTTCGAGAGTCTGGTGGAGGTCCTCAACCCGGCCCGTTCCGCGGATCATCAGCCGCTCTACCAGGTCATGCTCACGCTGCAGAACCATGAGGCGCGGCAGCTGGAGATCCCCGGGCTCGACGTGTCGACCTCGTCGTGGAACACACAGGTCTCGCGCCGGGATCTGACCCTGACCCTGCGGGAGCGGTACGGCCCCGACGGTGAGCCGCAGGGGATCGACGGAGTCATCCAGTTCGACGCGACCCGGTTCTCGCGGGAGCGGATCGAGGCCATCGGGCGCTGGTACCGCCAGGCGCTGACGAGTCTTCTCGACGACCCCGAGCAGCCCGTCGGGGCGGTGGATCTGTTGTCGGCCGCCGAGCAGGACGAGCTGCTCCGGACGTGGAACGACACCGTCGTGCCCGCCACGCCCGGCACGCTCCCCGAGCTGTTCCAGGCACAGGCCCACGCCTCGCCCGACGCGACCGCGCTGACCGTCGACGGCGCACATACCTCGTACGCGGAACTCAACACCCGCGCCAACCAGTTGGCCCGGCTGCTGATCGAGCGGGGCGTCGGTCCGGAGCAGGTCGTCGCCCTCGCACTGCCCCGTTCCGCCGAGGTGATCACCGCGGTTCTGGGCGTGCTGAAGACCGGTGCCGCCTACCTGCCGATCGACACCGGCTACCCGGTCGACCGCATCCGCTTCATGGTCCAGGACGCGCGCCCCACCCTCGTCCTCACCGACACCACCACTGAGGGCCTCTGGGCCGACGGCACCCCCGTCCTCCGCCTCGACGACCCGGCCGTCGGGCAGCTCCTGGACCGGCAGCCCACCGCCGATCCGGGCGATGCCGACCGCGTCTCGCCGCTGGACCCCGCCCACCCGGCGTACGTCATCTACACCTCGGGCTCCACCGGCACCCCCAAGGGCGTCGCCGTCCCGCACGCGGCGGTGACCGACTACCTCCGCGACACCAGCCGCCGCTACCCAGGGGCTCAAGGCGTCGCGCTCCTGCACACCTCCCTCTCCTTCGACCTCTCGATCACCGCGCTCTTCACCCCGCTCGTCTCCGGCGGCCGCGTGGTCCTCGCCGAGCTGCGGGACGACCTGGAGGGGAACGGGGAGGTGCGGTCGCTCGGCTGTGACTTCCTCAAGGCCACGCCCAGCCACCTCGCCCTCCTCGAAGGCCTTCCCGAGGAGATCTCGCCGCGCCGGGAGCTGCTGCTCGGCGGTGAGGCGCTGCTCGGCGACGCACTGCGGAAGTGGCGCTCCGCGCACCCGGACGTGACCGTCCTGAATGTGTACGGCCCGACCGAAGCCACCGTGAACTGCACGGAGTTCAGGATCGAGCCGGGCGACGAAGTGCCCGACGGGCCGGTCCCGATCGGCCGCCCGATGGCCAACACGCGGGTGTACGTCCTGGACGCGGGGCTGCGTCCGGTGCCGCCCGGGGTTCCCGGCGAGCTGTATGTGGCGGGTGCCGGCCTTGCGCGCGGGTATCTGCGGCGGCCCGGTCTGACCGGCCAGCGGTTTGTCGCCGATCCGCACGGGCCCGCCGGGTCCCGCATGTACCGCACCGGCGACCTGGCGCGGTGGAACGCCGACGGCACGCTCGTCTTCCTCGGCCGCGCCGACGACCAGGTCAAGCTGCGCGGCTTCCGCATCGAGCTCGGCGAGATCGAGGCCGCGCTCACCGGCTGCGCACAGGTGGCGCGGGCCGCGGTGGTGGTGCGCGAGGACCAGCCGGGGGACCGGCGTCTTGTCGGCTACGTCGTCGCGGAGACCGGGGGTGCCGTCGACCCTGCCGAGGTGCGGGAACTGCTCGCCGCACGGCTGCCGGAGTACATGGTGCCGTCCGCGGTCGTCGTCCTGGACGGCCTGCCGCTGACCGCGCACGGAAAGCTGGACCGCAAGGCGCTGCCGGCACCGGACTACGCGGCCGACACCGGCAGCGGTGCCGACGGCCGGGGCGAGAAGCCGCGGCGCGACCCCCGTGAGGAGATCCTGGCCGGGCTCTTCGCCGACGTGCTCGGCATCGAGCCCGAACGGGTCGGCGCGGACGACGACTTCTTCGACCTCGGCGGCCACTCCCTGCTTGCGGCCCGCGTCATCGGCCGCATCCGCAGCGCCCTGGGCGTGCAGCTCGGCATCAAGGCGTTCTTCGAGTCGCCCACGGTGGCCGGCCTCGCGCGGCTGTTCGGCGGCGGCACGACGGTACGGCCGCCGGTCGTGCCCGCGGTCCGCCCGGAGCGGATGCCGCTGTCCTTCGCGCAGCGCCGCCTGTGGTTCCTCTACCGCCTGGAGGGCCCCAGCGCGACGTACAACGGCGCCGCCGCGCTGCGCATCTCCGGTGCGCTGGACGCGGATGCCCTGCGGGCCGCGCTCGCCGATGTCGTGGAGCGGCACGAGGCGCTGCGCACGGTCTTCCCCGACGTGGACGGCCAGCCGTATCAGCAGGTCGTCGCGGTGTCCGAGGCCAGTCCTGCGCTGAGCGTCGAGCCGATCGGCGACGAGGCCGACCTGTCCGCCGCCGTGCACCGGGCGATACGCCATCCCTTCGACCTGGCGACCGAACTGCCGCTGCGGGCCTGCCTGTTCACCTTGGGCGAGGCCGAGCACGTACTCGTGCTGACTATCCATCACATCGCTGGTGACGGCTGGTCCATGGGCCCGCTGGCCCGTGACCTGAGCGCCGCCTACGCCGCCCGGCGCGGCGGACGTGCCCCGGCCTGGACGCCGTTGCCGGTCCAGTACGCCGACTACACGCTGTGGCAGCAGGAGCTGCTCGGCGACGAGAGTGATCCGGAGAGCCTCCTCGCCGCCCAGGTCGGCTACTGGCGAGAGGCACTCGCGGGGCTGCCGGAGCGGCTTGAGCTGCCGACCGACCGCCCGTACCCCGAGCAGGCCGGGTACGAGGGCGGCACGGTTCCGGTCCGGGTGGACGCCGAGCTGCACCGTGCGCTGATCGCCCTCGCGCGGTCGCGTCAGACGACCGTGTTCATGGTGCTGCAGGCCGCACTCGGCGTGCTCCTCCACCGCCTCGGGGCAGGTGTCGACATCCCGATCGGGACGCCGGTCGCCGGGCGTGGCGAGGAGGAACTCGACGATCTGGTGGGCTTCTTCGTCAATACGCTGGTTCTGCGCACCGATCTGTCCGGCGACCCGACCTTCGCCGAACTCTTGGACCGGGTCCGTGAGACCGACCTCAATGCCTACTCCCACCAGGACATCCCCTTCGAGAGCCTGGTCGAGACGCTCAACCCGGCGCGGTCGCTCGCCCACCACCCGCTGTTCCAGGTCATGCTGGCGTTCAACAGCAACCCGCGCGGCGAGCTGACCTTCGCCGGGGCGAAGGCCGTCCCCCAGGAAGTCCGCACCGGTGCCGCGCGGATGGACCTGACGCTGAACGTGGCCGAGCGGCACGCCGACGACGGGACCCCGGACGGCATCGCCGGCTCGGTCGCCTACCGCACCGACCTCTTCGATCCCGGCACGGTGACGGCCCTGGTGGAGCGGCTGCTGCGGGTGCTGCACGCCGTCGCGGACGACCCGGGCCTGCGCGTCACCTCGGTCGATGTCCTGTCCGACGGCGAGCGCCACCGGCTCCTGGAGGAGTGGAACGACACCGCCACGCCCGTGCCTTCCGGCACCGTCCCGGAGCTGTTCCGGGCCCGGGCCCTTGCCACGCCCGACGCGACCGCACTGATCGCCGACGGCGCCGCCACCTCGTACGCTGAACTCGACGCCAGCGCCGAGCAGTTGGCCCGGCTCCTGATCGAGCGGGGCGCGGGCCCCGAGCGGACCGTGGCGCTCGCGCTGCCCCGCTCGCCGGAGCTTGTCGTCGCGCTCCTCGCCGTGCTCAAGGCAGGCGCCGCGTATCTGCCGATCGACACCGGATATCCCGTCGACCGCATCCGCTTCATGGTGCGGGACGCGCGCCCCGCCCTGGTCCTCACGCACTCCGGAACCGGCGGGCTGTGGGACGAGGGAACCGTGACGGTCTGCCTCGACGACCCCGCCGTGCAGGGGCGCCTTGCCGGGCTCGACGCGACAGGGCCGCTCACCGCTCCCGACCCGGACCATCCGGCGTACGTCATCTACACCTCCGGCTCGACCGGGGTGCCCAAGGGTGTCGCCGTCCCGCACTCCGGGGTCGTCAACCGGCTGCGGTGGATGCAGTCCGAGTACGGGCTCGGGGCCGGCGACCGGGTCCTGCAGAAGACGCCGGCCGGCTTCGACGTCTCCGTATGGGAGTTCTTCTGGCCGCTGCTGCACGGCGCGACCCTCGTCCTCGCCAAGCCCGAAGGACACCGGGACGCCCGCTACCTGGCGGAGCTCGTGGCGGCCGAGGGCGTCACCACGGTCCACTTCGTGCCGTCGATGCTCGACGCGTTCCTGAACGAACCGGCGGCGCGCGGCTGCGTGTCCCTGCGGCAGGTGTTCTGCAGCGGTGAGGCGCTGCCCGCCCACCTGGTGACCCGCTTCCGCTCCCTGCTGCCCGCCCGGCTGCACAACCTGTACGGGCCGACGGAGGCGACCGTCGACGTCACCTTCCACCCGTGCGACGCGGACGGCGACGTACACGACGTCCCGCCGATCGGCCGGCCGATCGCGAACACCCGTGTGTACGTCCTTGACGCCGCGCTGGCTCCGGTGGCGCCGGGCGTGGCCGGTGAGCTGTACATCGCGGGGGCCGGGCTCGCGCGGGGATACGTGAACCGGCCGGGACTCACGGCGGAGCGGTTCGTCGCGGATCCGCACGGTGCGCCCGGCACCCGGATGTACCGCACGGGCGACCTGGCGTGCTGGAACGCCGACGGCACCCTCAGGTATCTGGGACGCACCGACGACCAGGTCAAGCTGCGCGGCTTCCGCATCGAACTCGGCGAGGTGCAGGCCGCGTTGGCGGACTGCGCGGACGTGGCGAGCGCGGCCGTGGTGATCCGGGAGGACCGGCCCGGCGACCAGCGGATCGTCGGGTACGCGGTCCCGCGGGACGGCGCGGTCATCGACCAGCGGGAGCTGCGCGGGGAGTTGGGGCTGCGGCTGCCCGAGCACATGGTGCCGGCGGCCGTCGTGACGCTGACGGAACTTCCGCTCACGCCGAACGGGAAGCTGGACCGCAAGGCGCTGCCCGCACCCGACCACACCGGCGCCGCGGCTCCCGCACGGGCTCCACGGGACGACCGCGAGAAGGCACTCGCCGGGCTCTTCGCCGAGGTTCTGGGCTTGGAGACGGTCGGCATCGACGACAACTTCTTCGATCTCGGCGGTCATTCACTGCTCGCGACGCGGCTGATCGGACGCATCCGCACCGTCATCGGCGCGGAGGTCGACCTGCGGACGGTCTTCACCAGGCCGACGGTGGCGGAGCTCGCCGAGAACCTGAAGAGCCCCGCGAGGGTCAGGCCGAAGCTGCGGCCACGGTCGCGCTAGCCGGCCCGTACAGACGAAACGCCGAAAGGCACCTGGAACAGAGAGGCAGAAGGTGAGTGGAGTGAGCGAGTCGAGCGAGTCGGGCGTCTGGGCGCCCCATGTGGTGACCCCGGACACCGCCGGTGTGCCGGCGACCCATGAAGGTCTGCTGGAAGCGATCGGCGACACGGCGAAGACGGGCGAACTGCTCCTGGCCGGCAAGGCCCTGGTCTTCCGCGGCTTCGGCACCTCCAAGGAGCAGGTCGACTCGGCGCTCGACCTGCTGCTGCCCAACCGCCTCGCCTACGTGCACGGCAACTCGCCCCGCACCAAGGTGGGCAGCAACGTCTACACATCGACCGAGTATCCGGCCGAGTTCACCATCTCGATGCACAACGAGCTGTCCTACGCCCGCCGTTGGCCATCGCGACTCGCCTTCTACTGCGAGCGGCAGCCCGCCACCGGCGGCGCGACCCCCGTGGTCGACGGCACGCTGTGGCTGAGCTCCCTGGACGAGGAGGTCAGGGCGGCCTTCGGTCAGGGCATCCGCTACACGCAGAACCTGCACAGCGGCTCCGGCTTCGGCAGGAGCTGGCAGGACACCTTCGAGACCTCCGACAAGGCCGAGGTCGAGGCGCACCTCGCGGACGCCGACGTCACCTGGGAGTGGAAGGCCGACGACGGCATCCGGCTGACCCAGCTGCGCCCCGCCACCGTCCGGCACCCGGTCACCGGCGAAGAGGTCTGGTTCAACCAGTTCGACCAGTGGCACCTCGCGGGACTCGACGACGAGACCGCGGAGATGCTCACCGAGCTCCTGCTGGAGGACGAACTGCCGCAGTCGGTGACCTTCGCCGACGGCACGCCCATTCCCGCCGAGTACGTCGCCCACGTACGCGACAACGGCCTCAAGGCCGCCGTGGACGTGGACTGGTACGACGGCGACCTGCTGCTGATCGACAACGTGGCCGTCGCGCACGGCCGGCGCCCCTACACGGGGCCGCGCCGTGTCCTGGTGGCCATGTCGGGGTGACCCGGCCTGCCGGATCCGGATCCACGTCGCGCGGGGAGAGACCGGCGCCAGAACCGCTGCTGTGAACATGAGGGGAACGCAAGAGATCATGGTGCCGTTGTCGTTTGCGCAGCGTCGGCTGTGGTTCCTGTACCGCTTCGAGGGACCGAGCCCGACGTACAACGTGCCGGTGGTGCTGCGTCTTTCCGGTGCGCTGGACACGGACGCGCTGCGGGCCGCGCTCGGCGACGTGGTGGCGCGGCACGAGGCGCTGCGGACCGTGTTCCCCGATGTGGACGGCCAGCCCTACCAGGACATCCGCCCGGTCGACGAGGCGCGTCCGGTGGTGGACACCGAGACGGTCACCGAGGCGCGGCTGCCCGCAGCGGTGGACCGGGCGGTGCGCCACTCCTTCGACCTGGCGGCCGAACTGCCCGTGCGCGCCGCCCTGTTGACGATCGACGACGCCGCGGACGAGCACGTCCTGGTCCTGGTGATCCATCACATCGCGGGTGACGGCTGGTCGATGGGGCCGCTGGCCCGCGACCTCAGCACGGCCTATGCGGCCCGGTGTGCGGGGCGCGCCCCGGCGTGGGAGCCGCTGCCGGTGCAGTACGCCGACTACACGCTGTGGCAGCAGGAGCTGCTCGGCGACGAGACCGACCCGGACAGTCTCATCTCCGCCCAGCTCGGCTACTGGAAGCAGGCCCTCGCCGGGCTGCCCGAGCGCCTCGAACTGCCCACCGACCGCCCGTATCCGGAACAGGCCGGGAACGACGGCGGCGCCGTTGCGGTGCACGTCGACGCCGAACTGCACCGCGCGCTGACCGCCCTCGCGCGGTCGCGTCAGACGACCGTGTTCATGGTGCTGCAGGCGGCACTCGGCGTGCTGTTGCACCGTCTGGGTGCGGGGACGGACATCCCGATCGGGACGCCGGTCGCTGGGCGTGGCGAGGAGGAACTCGACGATCTGGTCGGCTTCTTCGTCAATACGCTGGTCCTGCGCACCGATCTGTCCGGCGACCCGACGTTCGCCGAGCTCCTGGACCGGGTCCGTGAGACCGACCTCAACGCGTACGCCCACCAGGACATCCCCTTCGAGAGCCTGGTCGAGGCGGTCAACCCGACGCGGTCCCTCGCCCACCACCCGCTCTTCCAGGTGATGCTGGCCTTCAACAACACCCCGCGCACTGCACCGGACTTCGGCGACCTCAAGGCCACTCCTCAGTCCGTCCGTCTCCAGTCCGCCCGGATGGACCTGTCCGTCAGCCTCGCCGAGCGGCACGACGACGGCGCGACCGACGGCATCAGCGGTGTGATCTCGTACCGCACCGACCTGTTCGACCACGCCACCGTCACCGCCATGGCCGAACGGCTGATCCGCGTCCTCAAGAGCGCGGCCGCCGAGCCGGAGCGGCGCGTGGGCTCGATCGACCTGCTCTCGGACGACGAGCGGCACCTGGTCATCGACGCGTGGAACGACACCGCAACGCCCCACCTGCCCGGCACCGCCGCCGAGCTGTTCCAGGCGCGCGCGGCGGCCGCACCCGACGCGAGCGCCCTCATCGCCGACGGCACCCACGTCTCGTACGCGGACCTCAACGCCCGCGCCAACCGCCTGGCCAGGCTCCTGGTCGCGCAGGGCGTAGGACCCGAGCAGATCGTGGCCCTGGCGATCCCCCGGTCGCCGGACCTGATCGTCGCGCTGCTCGCCGTGCTCAAGGCGGGCGCCGCCTATCTGCCGCTGGACACGACCTACCCGGTCGACCGCATCCGCTTCATGCTGGGCGACGCCCGCCCCGGCCTCGTCCTGGCCCACTCCAGCGCGGGTGAACTCCTTCCGGAGCTGGACGGCACCACCGCCGTCGTCGTCCTCGACGACCCCGCCGTCCGGGAACGCCTCGCGGACCTGGACTCCGCCGACCTCACCGACGCCGACCGGGCCGGCGAACTCGACCTCGCCCACCCGGCGTACGTCATCTACACCTCGGGCTCGACCGGCACCCCCAAGGGCGTCACCGTCCCGCACCGGGGGCTCGCCAACTTCGCGCTCGCGCAGAGCGAGCAGTGGGGGATCGGTCCGGGCTCCCGGGTGCTGCAGTTCCTGTCGCCCAGCTTCGACGCCGCCGCGTCCGAGTTCTTCACGGCCCTCCTCACGGGCGCCGCGCTCGTACTCGCCGACGCGGACCGGCTCACGCCGGGACCCGAACTCATCGATCTCCTCGTCGACGAGGAGATCACGCACTGCACCCTGGTGCCCTCGGTCCTTCGCGTGCTGTCCGAGGAGCGGCTGCCGGGCACGCTGACGCTGATCGTCGGCGGTGAGGCCTGCGGCCCGGAGATCGTGGAACGCTGGTCCGCGGGCCGGAAGATGTTCAACGCGTACGGTCCGTCGGAGATCACCGTCTGCGCGACGCTGAGCGAGGCACTGTCGGGCGCCGAGGTGCCGCCGATCGGCCGGCCCATCGCGAACGTGCGGGTATACGTCCTGGACGAGGGCCTTGCACCGGTGCCGCCGGGTGTGCCCGGCGAGTTGTACGTGGCAGGCGCCGGTGTCGCGCGCGGCTATCTGAACCGGCCGGGGCTGACGGCCGAGCGGTTCGTCGCCGATCCGTACGGGCCCGCCGGGTCGCGGATGTACCGCACCGGGGACCTGGTGCGGTGGAACGCCGACGGCACGGTCCAGTTCCTCGGCCGGGTCGACGACCAGGTGAAGCTGCGCGGCTTCCGCATCGAACTCGGTGAGATCGAGGCGGCATTGGTGTCCTGCACGGGGGTCGCGGCCGCTGCCGCGATCATTCGTGAGGACCGGGCGGGTGACCGGCGGCTTGTCGGGTACGTCGTGCCTGAGAGCTCTGTCGTGCCGGATGGCTCTGTGGTGCCTGATGGCTCTGTGGTGCCGGACGGCACCGGCGTACCCGAAGGCCCCGTCGACGTGGGCCGGGTGCAGGTCGATGTGGCCCTGGTGAAGCAGGCCGTCGCCGCGCGGCTGCCGGAGTACATGGTGCCCGGGGCCGTGGTGGTCGTGGACACGCTGCCGCTGACCCCCCACGGCAAGCTGGACCGCAAGGCGCTGCCCGCACCCGACTACGCGCGCACCACCCCCGCCCGCGCACCCGGCACCCCGCAGGAGAAGACGCTCACCGCCCTCTTCGCCGACGTCCTCGGTCTGGACGCCGCCCAAGTCGGCGTCGACGACGGCTTCTTCGCCCTCGGCGGCGACAGCATCAGCTCCATCGTCCTGGTCAGCCGGGCCCGCGAACACGGCCTCGACCTCTCCCCGCGCGACGTCTTCAAGGACCAGACGCCCGAGGCACTGGCCCGCAGGGCACGCCCGCTCGGCGGTGACCGCGCCACGGGCGACGACGCCACCGACGCCGACCGCTCCGGCGTGGGCGAGCTGCCGCTGACGCCCGTCATGCACTGGCTCACCGAACCCGGCCACCCCTTCGACGCCTTCCACCAGTCGATGCTGGTGCAGGTGCCCGCGGGCATCGGCCGCGCACAGCTGTGCGACGCCTTGCAGGCGCTCGTCGACCACCACGACATGCTGCGGGCCCGCCTCGTGCGGGACGCGGCGGGCTCCGGCTCGGCGCTGCGGGTCCCGCCGCCCGGCGAGACGCCGGTCGATCCGCACCTCACCCGGGTGGCGACCGCCGGCCTCGACGAGGAGCGCCGCCGTGAACTTCTCGCCGACCACGCCGAGCAGGCACGGGACCGGCTCGCCCCGTGCGACGGGGTCATGCTGCAGGCCGTCTGGTTCGACAACGGCTCCGCGGAGCCGGGGCGACTGCTCCTGATGATCCATCACCTGGTGGTGGACGGTGTCTCCTGGCGCATCCTGCTGCCGGACCTCGCCATCGCCGGCGCGGCCGTACTCGCGGGCCGGGCCCCGGAGTTGGCGCCGGTCGGCACATCCTTCCGGCAGTGGTCCCGCAGGCTGACGGAACTGGCGGGGGAGGAGCGCGCCGTAGAGTCGCTGCCGCTGTGGACCGAGATGCTGTCCGGGGCGGAGCAGGGGTTGGGGCTTGGGCCGGAGTCGGAGTCGGCTCCGGAGCCGGAGCCGGAGTCGGAGCCGGGGCTTGGTGACACCGCCGAAGACGGTTCCGCGTACGACACCGCCGCCTCGCTCGCCTCGCTGCGTCTCACCGTTCCCGCCGAGCTCACCGAGGCCCTGCTCGCCCGCGTGCCCGCCGCGCTGCACTCCAGCACCAACGAGGTGCTCCTGACGGGGCTCGCCCTCGCCCTCGCGGCTTGGCGCAACGACCCCCGGCACACCGCCACCCTCATCGACCTGGAGGGACACGGCCGCCAGGACGCCTTCCCCGGTGCCGACACCGCCCGTACCGTCGGCTGGTTCACCAGCATGGCACCGGTCAGGCTCGACCCGGGAACCGTGCCCGCCGCCGACCTGCGCACCGGCGGGCCCGCGGTCGGCCGTGCGCTGCAACAGGTCAAGGAGCAGCTCCGCGCCGTCCCCGACAACGGCTTCGCCTACGGACTGCTGCGCCACCTCAACCCGGAGACCGCCCACACCCTCGCTCAACTCGCCGACCCCCAGGTCGCCTTCAACTACCTCGGCCGCTTCACCGTGCCCGCCCCCGGCGCCGACACCACGGCGGCGGACTGGCACCAGGTACCCGGTAACCCGTCGCTCGGCGGCCTCGACCCCCGTATGCGGGCGCCGCACCCCCTGGAGATCAACGCCGTCACCGTCGACTCCGCCGACGGCTCCGAACTGAGCGCCACCTTCAAGTGGCCTGAGGCCCGCTTCCCCCGCGACTCCGTCCAGGGTCTCGCCGACGCCTGGCTGGCCGCGCTCGACGCCCTCGCCGCCCACGCCGAAAGCCCCGCGCCCGCCGGCCGGACCCCGAGCGACCTCGATCTCGTGGACCTCACCCACGAGCAGATCGCCCGCCTCGAAGAGCACCACCCGGAGCTGTCCGACGTCTGGCCGCTGTCGCCGCTCCAGGAAGGCATGCTCTTCCACGCCATCGCCGACAGCGCGGGCCCCGACGTCTACACGGTCCAGATGGCGCTCCGCCTCGACGGCGCCGTGGACGGCAAGGCGCTGCGGGCGGCAGGACAGCGCATGCTGGAACGCCACGCCAATCTGCGGGCGGCGTTCCGCCACGAGGGCCTGGACCGCCCGGTGCAGATCATCGAGGACGGAACGCAGCTCCCCTGGCAGGACGTCGATCTTTCAGCACGCCCCGACGCCGCACTGGATGACTTCCTTGCCGAGGAGCGCTCCCGCCGCTTCGATCTCTCGCAGCCGCCGCTCATGCGGTTCGCCCTGGTGTGCCTGGGCGAGGAGCGCCACTGCCTGGTCATCACCCAGCACCACATCCTCACGGACGGCTGGTCCTCGACCCTCCACGTCAATGAACTCCTCGCCCTGTACCGGCTCTACGCGTCCGGCGGCGACGACTCCGCCCTGCCCAGGACGACGCCCTACCGCGACTACCTGACCTGGCTGGCGGAGCGCGACCGCACGGCCGCACTGGACGCCTGGACCCAGGCGATGGCAGGGGCCGAACCGACGTTCCTGGCGGCCGCCGCACCCACCGCGGAAGAAGGGCCGGCGCCCCTGCCCGACCGTCTGGTGTCCCACCTGGACGCGGACACCACCACGGCACTCGACGCCGAGGCCCGCCGCGCGGGCGTCACCCTCAACACCCTGGTGCAGTGTGCCTGGGGCGTACTCATCGGCCGGATGACCGGCCAGGACGACGTGGTCTTCGGCGCTGTCGTCTCGGGCCGCTCGCCCGAGATCCCGGGCATCGAGAGCATGATCGGCCTGTTCATCAACACGGTTCCGGTACGCGTGCGGATGGACGCCGACGAGACCTGGGCGGACCTCGCCGCCCGCGTCCAGGCGGAGCAGGGCGCCCTCCTTCCCCACCAGCACCTGGCCCTGACGGAGACCCAGCGGGCAGCCGGTCCCGGCAACCTGTTCGACACCGTCGTCGCCTTCGAGAACTACCTGGCCGACCGCACCGCCAAGCCCGTCGACGAGGCCACCGGACTGCGGGTCACCGGAGCCACCGGCCACGACGGCGCCCACTACCCCCTGAACCTCGTGGTCGTTCCCGGCCCCCGACTGCGGCTGCGCCTCGACTACCGCACCGACAGCTGCACCCGCCCGGACGCGGACGCCCTCCTCGACCGTCTGCTTCGCCTTCTGTCGGCGGTGGCGGAGGGTGCTGATCAGCGGGTGGGTGCGACGAGCCTGTTGGCCGCTGCTGAGCGTGAGCGTGTGGTGGAGGTGTGGGGTCGTGGTCCGGTGAGGGACGTGCCGACGGGTGCGGCGGCGTCGGAGGTCTTCGAGTCGTGGGCGGCGAAGGCGCCGGATGCGGCGGCAGTGGTGTCTGCGGATGGCGAGACGGTCTATTCGTATGGCGAGTTGAATGCGCGGGCGAACCGTCTGGCGCGGCTGCTGGTCGAACAGGGAGTGGGACCGGAGCAGTTGGTGGCTCTTGCGTTGCCGCGGTCTGCGGAGCTGGTGGTCGCGGTGCTTGCGGTGTGGAAGGCGGGTGCGGCGTATCTGCCGGTCGACACGGCCTATCCGGTGGAGCGGATCCGCTTCATGATCGAGGACGCCCGCCCGGCGCTCGTCCTCACCCACTCGACCACCACCGGTGAGTGGGCGGCCGGCACTCCCACGGTTCTGCTCGACGACACCGCCGTGCAGGACCGGCTGGCCCACCTGGAGCCCGCAGACCTGGCCACCGCCCCGGACCCCGCGCATCCGGCGTACGTCATCTACACGTCCGGATCGACCGGCGTGCCCAAGGGTGTGGTGGTGGCGCATGCCGGTCTGGTGAATCTGGTGGCGTCGTCGGGCCCGGAGCTGGGGTTGGGTCCGGGTAGTCGGGTGTTGCAGTTCGCGTCGCCGAGTTTTGATGCGGCGACGTGGGACTGGAGTCTGGCGTTGCTGTCTGGCGCGGCGCTTGTGGTGGCCGGGGCTGAGGAGTTGGCTCCGGGCGATGCGCTGGCGCGTGTTTTGCGTGATGCGGGCGTGACGTATTGCATGGTGCCGCCGTCGGCGCTGGGTGTTCTCGATGTGGCCGAGGTTCCCGCGTCGATGACGGTGGTTGTGGGCGGTGAGGCCTGCGGTCCGGACATCGCCGGGCGCTGGTCCCAGGGCCGTCTGATGGTCAATGCGTACGGTCCGACGGAGTCGACGGTCTGCGCCACGATGAGCGGACCCCTGTCGGGGGCTGTCGTGCCGCCGATCGGCCGGCCGTTGGGGAACGTACGCGCATACGTGCTGGATGCGGGGCTCGCCCCGGTGCCGTCGGGTGTTCCGGGTGAGTTGTATGTGGCCGGGGCGGGGCTCGCGCGCGGCTATCTGAACCGGCCGGGGCTGACCGCGGAGCGGTTCGTCCCCGATCCGTACGGCCCGCCCGGCGCCCGCATGTATCGCACCGGTGACCTCGCGCGCTGGAACACCGACGGCACCCTGCACTTCCTCGGTCGCGCCGACGACCAGGTGAAGCTGCGCGGCTTCCGCATCGAACTCGGGGAGATCGAGGCGGCGTTGGCGGACTGTCCCGGAGTGGCGAGTGCCGTGGCCGTCATCCGTGAGGACCGCCCCGGCGATCGCCGCCTCATCGGCTACGTCGTACCCGAAAGCGAAGCAGAAGTAGTAGAGCCGAGCCGGATCCGCCTCCGGTTGGCCGAGCGGCTGCCGGAGTACATGGTGCCCGCGGCCGTCGTGGCCGTGGACGCGTTGCCGTTGATGCCGAACGGGAAGCTGGACCGCAAGGCGCTGCCCGCTCCCGACTACACCGGCGGCAACGGACCCTTCCGCGCCCCGCGTGATGCACGCGAGGAGATTCTGGCCGGGCTGTTCGCCGAGGTCCTCGGCATCGAGCAAGTGGGCGTGGACGACGGGTTCTTCGACCTGGGCGGGCATTCGCTGCTCGCGATGCGCCTGATCTCCCGGATACGCGCCGTGCTGGGCGCGGACTTGGCCATCCGGGACCTCTTCTCGGCCCCCACTGTCGCGGCGGTGGCCAGTGCCCTGGACGCCGCGTCCGGACCGGCCGTCCGCCCCGCGCTGGTGGCGGCCGGCACCCGCCCGCAGCCGATGCCGCTGTCCTTCGCCCAGCGCCGCCTGTGGTTCCTCTACCGCCTGGAGGGCCCCAGCGCGACGTACAACGTCCCCGTCGTACTCCGCCTCACCGGCCCCCTGGACGCGGACGCCCTCCGCGCCGCCCTCACCGACGTCGTCGAACGCCACGAGGCCCTGCGCACCGTCTTCCCCGACGTCGACGGCCAGCCGCACCAGCAGATCATCCCGGCCGGCGAGGCCCGCCCCGACCTGACCGTCGAGGCGGTCGCAGGCGAGCAGGAGCTGGCCTCCGCCGTGCAGCGGGCGATACGGCATCCCTTCGACCTGGCGACCGAACTGCCCTTGCAGGCCCGCCTGTTCACCCTGAACGACGACGCTGCGGACGAGCACGTGCTCGTCCTGACCATCCATCACATCGCCGGCGACGGCTGGTCGATGGGTCCTCTTGCCCGTGACCTGAGCACCGCCTACGCCGCCCGCCGCGACGGCAAATCCCCGGACTGGACCCCCCTCCCGATCCAGTACGCCGACTACACCCTCTGGCAGCACCAACTCCTCGGCGACGACACCGACCCCGACAGCCTCCTCTCCGCACAACTCGGCTACTGGAAGCAGGCCCTGGCCGGGCTGCCCGAGCGCCTCGAACTGCCCACCGATCACCCCTACCCCGAGCAGGCCGGGTACGAGGGCGCGTCCGTCCCCGTACAAGTCGACGCCGAACTGCACCAGGCCCTGACCGCTCTCGCCCGCTCCAGCCGGACCACCGTGTTCATGGTGCTGCAGGCCGCCATCGGCGTCCTGCTGCACCGGCTCGGCGCGGGCTCCGACATCCCCGTCGGCACCCCCGTCGCCGGTCGCGGTGAGGACCAACTCGACGACCTGGTCGGCTTCTTCGTCAACACCCTCGTCCTGCGCACCGACCTGTCCGGCGACCCCACCTTCACCGAGCTCCTCGACCGCGTACGCGACACGAACCTCAACGCCTACGCCCACCAAGACGTCCCCTTCGAAAGCCTCGTCGAGGCCGTCAACCCGACACGCTCCCTGGCCCACCACCCCCTCTTCCAGGTCATGCTGGCCTTCAACAACACCCCGCGTGCGGAACTGGAGTTCGCGGGAGCTCGGGCCACGGTGCAGCCCGCCGCCGTCCATGCGGCGCGTACGGACCTGGCGTTGAGCCTGGCCGAGCGGCAAAGCGAGGGCGGTTCCCCGGGCGGGATCGTCGGCTCGCTCACCTACCGCACCGACCTGTTCGAGCCCGGCACGGCGACCGCGCTGGTCGAACGGCTGCTGCGCGTGCTGCGCACGGTCGTGGCCGAGCCCGCGCGACGTATCGCGTCCGTCGATGTCCTGTCCGACGGCGAGCGGCGCCGGGTCCTCGAAGAGTGGAACGACGCGGCCACGGCGGTCCCGTCCGGAACGGTTCCGGAGCTGTTCGAGGCTCAGGCCCGCGCCACCCCGGGGGCCACCGCCCTGATCGCCGACGGCACCCACATCACGTACGAAGAACTCAACGGCCGTGCCAACCGCCTGGCCCGGTTCCTGACCGGGCGCGGCGTGGGCGCCGAGCACATCGTCGCGCTCGCCCTGCCGCGCTCGCCGGAACTGGTCGTCGCGCTTCTCGCGGTGCTCAAGGCGGGCGCCGCGTATCTGCCGATCGACACCGGGTATCCGGTGGAGCGGATCCGGTTCATGGTCGAGGACGCACGCCCCACCCTCGTCCTCACCGATACCGATACCGACACCACCGCCACCGCCACCGCCACCGACGGCCTCTGGGCCGAGGGCACCCCAGTCGTCTTCCTCGACGAGCCGCTCCTCCAGGAGGAGTTGGCCGGGCTCGATGCGACCGGCGGCGACCCGGCCACCGCACCCGACCCCGAGCATCCGGCGTACGTCATCTACACCTCGGGCTCCACCGGCACCCCCAAGGGCGTCACCGTCCCGCACCGGGGGCTCGCGAACTTCATGGACGACATGAAGCGCCGGGTCGGTGTCCGCGAGGGCGACCGGTTCCTGTCCGTGACGACCATCGCGTTCGACATCGCGGGGCTCGAGATCTATCTGCCGCTGCTGTGCGGCGCGGCGGTCGTCCTGCCCGGAGCCTCGGTGGCGGGCGAGCCGCTCGCCCTGGCCGGCCTTATCGCCGACGCGTCGGTGACCGTCGTGCAGGCGACGCCCTCGCTGTGGCGGGAGCTCGCGGCGGCTTCCGGAGACGCGAAGGGCCTTGGCCTGCGCCGGATCCTGGTCGGCGGCGAGGCGGTCTCCGCGGCCCTGGCCGAGACCCTGCGCGGGCACGGCGGGTCCGTGACCAATGTCTACGGGCCCACCGAGACGACCATCTGGTCGACGGCCGCCGATCTGGACCGTCCCGGAGACGGGGCCGCCCCGTCGATCGGCCGGCCCGTCGCGAACACGCGGGTGTACGTGCTGGACGACCGGCTGCGTCCGGTGGCGCCGGGCGTCCCCGGCGAGCTGTACATCGCGGGGGCGGGCCTGGCCCGCGGCTATCTGAACCGGCCGGGGCTGACCGCGGAACGGTTCACCGCCGATCCGTACGGGCCCGCCGGGTCGCGCATGTACCGCACCGGCGACCGCGCGTGCTGGAACGGCGACGGCACCCTGCGCTTCCTGGGCCGCGCCGACGACCAGGTCAAGCTGCGCGGCTTCCGCATCGAACTCGGGGAAATCGAAGCGGCGTTGACGTCCTGCCCCGGTGTCGTAAGCGCCGCCGCCGTCATCCGCGAGGACCGGCCCGGCGACCACCGCCTGGTGGGATACGCGGTGGTCGAGGACGGCGCGGTCATCGACCAGCAGGACATCCGGGCCCAGTTGGGGCGCGGTCTGCCCGAGTACATGGTGCCGACGGCCGTCGTCGGGCTCGGCGAGCTGCCGTTGACGCCCAACGGGAAACTGGACCGCAAGGCGCTGC
The DNA here is from genome assembly GCF_040640795.1 of Streptomyces sp. NPDC021622. Classification (NCBI taxonomy): domain Bacteria; kingdom Bacillati; phylum Actinomycetota; class Actinomycetes; order Kitasatosporales; family Streptomycetaceae; genus Streptomyces; species Streptomyces sp. NPDC021622. The sequence goes on along the minus strand of NZ_JBFACK010000002.1, from coordinate 670,358 downwards.
CCGCGCCCGACTACGCCGGTGCCGGGCCGACGAGGGCCCCCGGCACCCCGCACGAGCGGATCATCGCCGGTCTCTTCGCCGAAGTCCTCGGCCTGGACGTCGCCCGTATCGGCAGCGACGAGAGCTTCTTCGCGCTCGGTGGGCACTCGCTGCTCGCCATGCGTCTGATCGGGCGGATCCGTGCCGCCCTGGGCGCGCAGCTGCGGCCCATGGACTTCTTCGAGGCGCCCACCGTGGCCGGTCTCGCCGAGCGGCTGCGCGGCGCGGCCAAGGCACAGGGCGACGTCCTGCTGCCGCTGCACCTGGAAGGGGAGCGGGCACCGGTCTTCTGTGTCCACCCGGCGGGCGGACACAGCTGGGGCTACTACCACCTCAAGGACCATCTGCCGGCGGGCCACCCGCTCTACGGCCTCCAGGCCCGCACCCTGCTGCAGGACGCCGAGCCCCCGGCCACGCTCGCGGCGATGGCGGCGGACTACGTCGAGCAGATCCGCTCGGTGCGGCCCCATGGGCCCTACCACCTCGTCGGGTGGTCGTTCGGCGGCCTCGTCGCCTTCGAGATGGCCACCCAACTCCAGGAGCAGGGCGAGGAGATCGCGCTGCTCGCCCTCCTGGACGCCTTCCCGGAGAGCGCGGCGGACGACGGCGCCGATGCGGTGCCCGCGGACGAGGACAGCATGCTCAGGATGATCGCCGCGAACGCCGGATACGATCCGGCCGCCATCACCACCGTCGGTGCCGACGAGCCGCTGACCCCGGCCGCGTTGAGCGAGTTCTTCCGGCAAGTCGGCGCGGTCATGGCCAACTTGACCGCGGACGACCTGCGGACCTTCGCGCACACACTGCGGCACAACGCGGGCATCGGCGCCGCGTTCACCCCCGGTCTGTTCCGCGGCGACCTGCTCGTGCTGACCGCCGGGCTGCGCCGGGACGGCACGGAGACCGCACCCGCGAGGGGCCGTGACGCCTGGGCGGCGCACGCCACCGGGCGAATCGACGAGCACCGCGTCCCGTGCCGCCACGACGACATGCTGATGCCCCACATCCTGGAGCCGGTGGGAAAGATCGTCTCCCACGCCCTCCAGGACCCGGACACGGACCCGGACCATGACCCGGACCCGGACACGGACCCGAACCCGTAATCAAGCCCCACCTATCAAGGAGCAAGGAACATGACGAACCCCTTCGAGAACCCGGACGGCACGTACACGGTGCTCGTCAACGACGAGAACCAGCACTCGCTCTGGCCGGTCACCGTGGACGTGCCCGCAGGCTGGACCGTCGCGCACCCGAGCGACACCCGCGAGGCCTGCCTGCGCTTCATCGAGGAGAACTGGACCGACATGCGCCCGCGCAGCCTCGCGCAGCGCATGGCGGACAACTGACGACGGGGGACCGCCTCCCCTTCCACGAGCGCCCGCGCTCGCTGCCGCACCGAACGACTCCCCGGCACTGCGAACCAACCTTCCGCCGAGGAAGGGGAGATGAATGACACCCAAGGACAAGGGCTATGACCGTGCGCGGCACGGCATCCACAATCTGCGCCGCGCCGAGGTCATAGCCGACCCCCGGCGCTACTGGGCCGCGATATCCGAGCTTCCGCCCGTCTTCTACGACGAGGTGGGCGGCGTCTGGGTCTGTTCCGGTTACGCCGAGTCGGTCGAGATCCTCGCTCAGCACCGGGCGTTCTCGTCCGCCCGGCACCACGCCCCCGACGACCTCGCGGAGCGCGGCATGAGCGGCATCGTGCCGACCGCCGAGATGCTGTCCGCGCAGTTCCTCTTCAACGACCCTCCCGCGCACACCAGGATCAGGGACGCCCTGCGCGGCGAGTTCTCGCCGGCCAGCATGCGCCGGCACGACCCGGCCCTGCGGTCGATCGCCGCCGAGGTCCTTGACACGCTGCCCGGGGCCGGAACCATCGATCTGGTACGGGACTTCGCCGAGCGGCTGCCCGAGCACCTGATGACCCATCTGCTCGGCATGGCGGGCCGCGGCGCGGAACTCACCGAGTGGGCCGACTCCTACGAGCGCCTGCTCAGCAGCGTCTCCACCTTCCCGAGCCGGGCCGACCTGGAGACCATCCCGCTCCTTGAGAAGGCGCTCGCCGGACTGCGCCGGCTGGCCGCCGAGCGCCTCGCCGAGCCCGGCGACGACCTCGTCACCACGCTGGCGGTCGGACTGCGCGACGACTTCGACGCCGGTCCTTCGGGCGAACCGCCGGCCGAGCTCCTCGACCTCGTCGCCGCCAACGCGATGGTGCTTGTCGCCGGCGGCTACCAGACCCTGACCCACCTCGTCTCCACCGGGCTCCTGCTGCTCGCCGAACACCCGGAGCAGCTGCGGCGGTTGCGGGCCGACCCCTCGCTGGTCGACTCCGCCGTGTCCGAGGTGATGCGGATCGACGGGTCGAGCCAGTACGTGGGGCGGCACGCCGTACGCGACATCGAGATCGGCGGTGCGCGGCTGAAGGCCGGGGACGGCGTCCTCGTGCTGCTCGCCGCGGCCAACCTCGACCCCCGCAAGTTCACCGACCCCACCGCCTTCGACGTCGCGCGCGCCGAGGGCCGCCACCTCGGCTTCGGCTCGGGGCCGCACTACTGCCTGGGAGCGCCGTTCGCCGAGCGCCTTGCGCGCTGGGCGATCCTCGGATTCATCGAGCGCTACCAGGAGTTCGGCCTCTCCCCGGTGGAGCCCGAACCGGTGGAGTGGGGGCCGCACTGCAACACCCGCTCCCGGCACCAGGCCCTGGTGGTCGTCGGCTCCACGTCCGACGGCGCGGTACGGGACGGTGCGGTGGCCGTCAGTCCCGCGCGGTCCGAGGCCGCCGACGTGCTCCCGGAGGCGAAGCCGGTCAGCGACCTCGAACGGCACCAGATCGTCACCGAGTGGAACGACACCGGCGCCGACGAGCGGGCCGCCGACGTCTGCTGGCAGCTCCTCTTCGAGGACCGCGCCCGCCTCGCGCCGGACAGCACGGCGGTCGAGGACGAGGGCGTCACCTACTCGTACGCGGAGCTCGACGCGCTGGCCAACGGGGCCGCGCACCGGCTGCGTGACCTGGGCGTGGAGCCGGAGACGGTCGTCGCGATCAGCATGGAACGCTCCGTGCGGCTCATCGTGGCCGTCCTCGCCGTGGCCAAGGCGGGCGGCGCCTTCCTGCTGGCCGCCGCCGACTGCCCCGGCGAGCGCCTGAAGACCATGCTGGACCAGACGTCGGCGCGGCTCGTCATCGCCGACGACGCCACCGCCGAGCGGTTCGACGCGCTTGGCGTGCCGGCCGACGTGGTGAAGCTGCACCCCGGCGAGCGTGCCGCCACCCCGCCGATCACCGGTGTGGTGCCGGGGAACACCGCCTACGTGGTGTTCACCAGCGGCACCACCGGACGGCCGAAGGCGATCGCCAACAGCCATGAGGCGCTGACGAATCTGCACATCGCCCAGCGCAAGGTGTTCCGGCTGCGGCCGCAGGACCGGGTGCTGCAGTTCCTGTCGCTGAACTTCGACGGCTGTGTCTCCGAGGTCGTCCTCGCGCTCCTGAACGGGGCGACCCTCGTAATGGGCGGCAGCGCCGCCCTGACACCGGGACCGCCGCTGCTCCGGCTGCTGCGCGAACGGCGCGTGACCGCCGCCATCATGACGCCATCGGTCTGGTCGGTGCTCCCGCGCGACCCGCTGCCCGATCTGCGGATCGCGGCCTTCGCGGGCGAGCGGCTGCCCGGCGAACTCGTCCAGCGCTGGACGGCGAAGGGCCGGCGCCTGCTGAACCTCTACGGGCCCGCCGAGGCGGCGGTCTGGTCCACCTGGCACGAGTGCGTCGCGGGCGAGGAGGACCCGCCGATCGGCCGGCCGGTCCACGGCAAGCGTGTGTACGTACTCGACGACGAACGGCGGCTGCTGCCCGCGGGCTGCCCGGGCGAGCTGTACATCGCGGGCACGGGCATCGGCCGCTACCTCGGCCGCCCCGACCTCATGGACAGATCGTTCGTGCCCGACCCCTTCGCGGACCGGCCGGGCCGGCTGATGTACCGGACCGGGGACATCTGCGCATGGCGGGAGGACGGCTCTTTGGAGTACGCGGGCCGCCGCGACCGGCAGGTCAAGATCCGCGGACAGCGCGTCGAACTCGACGAGGTCGAGCGCGTCCTGGAGAAGGCACCCGGCGTCGCGTCCTGCCACGCCGTCGAACGCGACAACAGGCTGCACGCCCTCGTGGTGCCCGAACGCCCCGGCTCCTGGCGGGAGTCGGAGGTGCGCGGCTATCTGGCCGAGCACCTCCACGGCGGCATGATCCCGGCGACGTTCACCGTCCTGGACCGGCTGCCGCTCACCACGAACGGCAAGGTGGGGGAGGCCGACGTGGCTCCCGATCACACCAGGCCGGAGCCGGAATGGGAGCCGGAGCCGGAGCCGTCGCCTCAGCCGAGCAGTTGGAGCCCACCGCCGCCCAAGTGGGAGTCGACGCATGCCACTTGGGAACTCGCCCGGCTCTTCTCGTCGTGCCTGCGCGTTCCGCAGGCCCAGGTGAAGCTGGACACCGACTTCTTCTCGGCGGGCGGCGATTCGCTGGCCATGGCCGAGTTCATGGCGGCCGCCGAGGACCGCTTCGGCGTGGTGATCGACGTACAACGGCTGCTCGACGACCCGACCCTGGCCGGTCTGGTCCGTCTGCTGGGCGAGGAGCGGGAGACACAGTGAAGTCGACAGAGAGACAGGCCGCGGCGGCCGGCGCGGCGAAACGCGCGCGGCCGGCCGTCAGCAAGGTCCGCGGCGGGACGGACACGACCGCCCGGCCGGTCGTGATCGTGCACGGCTCCATGGACCGCAGCACCGGTTTCCGGCGGGTGAGCGACGAGCTGCCGGACCGGACGGTCATCGGATACGACCGGCGCGGCTGGGGCCGGTCGCGGCCGCTCGGCGGCGCGGGCGTCGACCACCAGGCGCACGTGGACGACCTGCGCGAGATCCTCGCCGAGCTGTCCGCGCCGGTCGTGCTCGGCCACAGCTACGGCGCCCTGGTGGCGATGGCCGCCGCGGCGGCGGAACCGTCGCTGGTCGCGGGCATCGTCGCCGTGGAACCGCCGGTGCGCTGGCTGCCCTGGTGGCCGGCCGTGGACCCCTGGGAGGAGACCGTGCGCGGCGCCGCCACCGAGGGCGGGCCGGAGCGGGCGGCCCGCGCGCTGCTCGCCGAACTCCTCGGCCCCGCAAGCCGGTTGCACCTGGCCCGCACCCAGCCGTCCGACCTCGCCGCGGACGGTGCGGCCCTGATCTCCGAGATGACGGACCCCACCGTCGACGTACCGCGCTTCGATCCCCTGACGTTCGCGACGCCCACCGTGGTGGCGGCCGGCACGCGGTCCGCGCCGCACCACCGTGAGGTGGCGCGCCGCCTGGCGGAACTGCTGCCGCACGGCAGGTTCGCCGAGATCGCCGGCGCGGGCCACGCCTCCCACGTCACCCACCCGACGGAGGTGGCCCGCCTGATCGAGGAGCTGGCCGCGCCACCCTCCATGACGACCCCGACACCCACCCCGACACCCACCCCTACGACCGCCCCGACAGAGGAGCAGCCCCGATGATGCCGCGCGCACTTGAGAACACCGTCTACGGACTCATCTCCACCCCGGTGCTGCACACAGCCCTCAAGCACGGCGTGTTCGCGTCCCTCATCGAGCAGGGCCCGGACACCGTGCCGGGCCTGGCCGAGCGCCTCTCCACCGACCCCGACACCCTGGAGCGCATGCTCCTGGTCCTGACGTCCCTCGGTGTCGTAGAACGCTCCAAGGACGGAGAGTTCGCCCTGACCGCCGATGCCGCGCCGTTCCTCGACCACCGCAACAGCCGGTACCTGGGCGGCTTCATCGAGCACCTGACGGTCGAGACGCAGGGCCGCCTCACCCGCCTGGACACCTACCTCGCCGATGGCAAGCAGAGCGGCGAGGCATCGCCGTTCGACGACGTGTACCGCGACAGCGAATCGCTGCGCGCGTTCATGCGCGCGATGTGGGACCTCAGCTTCGGCATGTCGCAGGAGCTCGCCGCCCTCGCGGGCCTTTCCGGGACGACGCACCTGGTGGACGTCGGCGGCGCCACCGGCCCGTTCGCGGTGGCGGCGCTGCTCGCCGAACCGGGCCTGCGCGCCACCGTCTTCGACATGCCCGCGGTCGCACCCCTGGTCGGCGAGGACGCCGAGGCACGACCGGTCGTCGACCGGCTCGGCTTCGCCGGGGGCGACTTCTTCGCCGACGAACTCCCGCGGGGCGACTGCCTCGCCTTCGGCTACATCCTCTCCGACTGGGACGACGACACCTGCGTACGGCTCCTGGAGAAGGCGTACCGTGCCTGCGACACGACGGATGGCCCGGGCAGGGTCCTCATCATGGACCGCCTCTTCGACGACGACCACACAGGACCGCTGGCCACCGCCGCGATGAACCTGGTGATGCACATCGAGATGGCGGGCCGCCACCGCACGGCCGCGGAGTTCATCGCCCTCCTGGAACGCGCGGGCTTCACCGACTGCGAGGTACGCCGCAGCAGCGCCGAGAAGCACCTGGTCATCGGCCACAAGAAGGCCTGACCGGCAGGCGCCCCACCTCACCCTGCCTTCGGGGCAAGTCCGCCGAGCGCCGCCCCCAGCCGGCGCGCCCCCTCCGTCAGCTCGGCGTGATCGGCGGTCGCCGCGAACCCGATGCGCAGGTGGGCCGCCGGCGGCTCGGCGGCGAAGTAGCGGACGCCGGCGCTCACGGCGACGCCGCGCTGCCGGGCGGCGGCGGTGAGGACGGTGTCGTCCACGCCCGGCGGCAGGCGAACCCACAGGTGCAGCCCGCCCGTCGGCAGACCGGCCAGGGTCGCGCCCGGCAGCTCCTGGGTGAGCGCGGCGGCCAGTACGGCGCCGCGCTCCCGCAGCGCCGTACCGAGCGAGCGGACATGCCGGTCCCAGGACGGGGAGCTGAGCACCTCAAGCGCCGCCTCCTGGAGCGGGCGCGTGACGAAGAAGTCGTCGACCAGGCGCACCGCCCGCATCCGCTCCATGACAGGACCGCGGGCCACCAGGGCTCCGATCCGCAGGCTCGGTGCGGCGGGCTTGGTGAGTGAGGTGACGTGCACGACCGTGCCGTCACGGTCGTCGGCGACCAGCGGTCGCGGCACCGCGCCGCCGTGTCCCAGGTGCCGCGCGAAGTCGTCCTCCAGCACGAACGCGCCCGACGCGCGCGCCACATCGAGGATCTGACGGCGCCGTTCGGGCGTGAGCACGGTGCCGGTCGGGTTCTGGAAGGTCGGCTGGCAGTACAGCAGCCGTGCCCCGGTCATCGCGAACGCGTCGGCCAGCATGTCGGGCCGCAGGCCGTCGGCGTCGAGCGGTACGGGGACGGGCCGCAGCCCCGCGGCGCGGGCGGCGGCAAGAGCCCGCGGATAGGTGGGGGACTCGACCAGGACCGGGCTGCCGGGCGCGGCGACGGCGCGGAACGCGATCGACAGGGCGCTCTGCCCGCCGGCGGTGATCAGCACGTCGTCCGCCGTCACGCTGCCGCCGACGATCCGGGCGAACACGGTGCGCAGCGCCGTCAGGCCGCTTGCCGGGGCGCGGTCCCAGGCGTCCGGACGGCGTGCCGCCCGCGCAAGTGCCGCGCTCAGGGCCCGAGTTGGTTGCAGCGAGCGGTGCACATAGCCGCCATCCAGCGTGATCGTCCCGGCCGGTGGCGGGCCGAGCGGGTCGGCGATCAGATGCGTGTCGACGGCGCGGTCGGTGAGGGCGACCGTCTGCCAGTCGGTGGCCGTCCCGCTCCCGTCGGCCTCGTCGCGCTGCCGGCCCCGCTGTGCCGCGTACGTCCCGCTGCCCGGACGGGTCACCACCACGCCCTCGGCGGCCAGCGCGGCGATGGCCCGTGCCACGGTCGCCGGGCCGACCCGGTACTCCTTGGTCAGCTCCCGGCTGCTCGGCAGCCGGTCGCCTGGCGAAAGCCGGGAGACCAGCGCACGGAGCCTGTCGGCCAACTCGACAGAAGTGCTACTGTCATTCATGAGAGACAACAGTAGCGCTTCTGGTCCTGCTCGGGAAGCACTTCAGAAGGCACCTCAGGGAACGCTTCAGGCAGCACCTCAGGCAGCACCCCAGGGCCAACTCCCGCTGGACGTAGCCGCTTTGCGGGCCGACACCCCCGGCTGCCGCAATGTCATCCACTTCAACAACGCCGGCTGTGGGCTCCTCGCGGCCCCGGTCCTCGACGCCATGGTCGGCCATCTGCACCTCGAAGCCCGGACGGGCGGCTACGAGGCGTCGGCCGCCCGTGCCGCCGAAGTCCGCGAGTTCTACACGGAGCTCGCCGCCCTCATCAACACCACGCCCGACAACATCGCCTTCGCGGGCAGCGCCACCCACGCCTACGCCAACGCCCTGTCCTCGATCCCGTTCGAGCCCGACGACGTCATCCTCACCACCCGCGACGACTTCGTCTCCAACCAGATCGCCTTCCTGTCCCTGCGCAAGCGCTTCGGCGTACGCATCGTCCACGCGCCCAACACCCGGGAAGGCGGCGTCGACGTGGCGGCGATGGCCGTCCTGATGCGGACCTACCGCCCCCGCCTGGTGTCCGCCACCCATGTCCCCACCAACTCGGGCCTCGTCTCACCGGTCGTCGAAATCGGCCGCCACTGCCGGGAGTTGGACCTGCTCTATCTGGTCGACGCCTGCCAGTCGGTGGGCCAGTACGTCATCGACGTGGAGGAGATCGGCTGCGACTTCCTCACCGCCACCTGCCGCAAGTTCCTCCGCGGCCCCCGCGGTTCCGGATTCCTTTACGTATCCGATCGCGTCCTGCGCGCGGGCCGCGAACCGCTGTTCATCGACATGCACGGCGCCCGCTGGACCGAGCCGGGCGGCTACAAGCCCGTGGCGACGGCGGCCCGCTTCGAGGAGTGGGAGTTCCCCTACGCCACGGTGCTCGGCAGCGCCGCCGCGACGCGCTATGCCCGGGAGGTCGGCATCGAGGCCATCGAGCGGCGCACCCCCGCCCTCGCCGCCCGGCTCCGCGACCGGCTCGCGCCGATCCCGGGGGTGCGCGTGCTCGACCGCGGCCCGCGCCTCGCCGCGCTCGTCACCTGCGGTGTGGCGGGCTGGCAGCCGGAGCCGTTCAAGGCCGCCATGGACGCCCGCGGCATCAACTCGGCGATCAGCTACCGGGAGTTCGCCCAGTTCGACTTCGGGGACAAGGACGTCGACTGGTGCCTGCGCCTGTCGCCGCACTACTACAACACCGAAGAGGAAGTGGACCACGTCGCGGACGCGGTCGCGGAACTCGCCGCCCAGGGACGGCGATGACCGCCACTGAGACACGCACAAGCATCGAGGAACCGCCCCCGCAGAGCCTGTGGCGCAACGGCGACTTCCTCAGATTCTGGCTCGGCGAGACCCTCTCGCTCCTCGGCACCCAGGTCACGAACCTCGCCCTGCCGCTGACCGCGATCATCGCGTTCGACGCCACCGACGAGCAGGTCGGCATCCTGCGGTTCCTGCAACTCGTCCCGTACCTCGGCCTCGCCCTGGTCTTCGGGGTGTGGGTGGACCGGGCCAGGCGGCGGCGGATCATGCTCGGCGCCAACGCCGTCCGGATGATCCTGCTGACCCTCGTCCCCGTCCTGTACTGGACCGACGCGCTCAGCCTGGCCTCGCTTCTCGTCATCGCCTGTGCCGTCGGCGTCGCATCGGTGCTCTTCGACGTGAGCTGGATGTCGTACGTACCCGCGCTCGTGCGCGACCCCAAGCACTATGTCGAGGCCGGCGCCAAGATGGGCATGAGCTCATCGGCGGCCGACGTGGCGGGGCCAGGGCTCGCGGGTGTCCTGGTCGGCGCCCTCACCGCGCCCGTGGCGCTGATCGTCGACGCCTTCTCGTATCTGGTGTCGCTGATCTCGCTGCTGCTGATCCGCACACCCGAGCCCCGCCCCCAACCGCCCGCCGCACGACGGCACTTGCCCACCGAACTCCGGGACGGCCTGCGCCTGGTCCTGAAGAACCCGGTCCTGCGATCGCTGGCCCTGATCGGGTTCTGCTGCAACTTCTCCATGATCACCGTATGGACGATGTTCCTGCTGTACGGAACACGCGACCTGCACCTGGACTCGACGACCCTCGGCGCCATCTTCGCCACCGCCTCCGTGGGCGGACTGATCGGAGCGGCGATCTCCCGCAAGGTGATCCGCCGCTTCCGGCTCGGCCTCGTCTACCTCGTCGCCCAGTCGGCCCTCCTCATCGGACCGACGCTGATCGTCCTGGCCACAGGACCCCGGCCGGTGATGGTGGCGATGTTCATCCTGTCCTTCTTCACCACCTACCTCGGACTCGGCGTCGCGGGCGTCATCATCGTCAGCCTGCGCCAGGCGAGCACCCCGCAGTCGATGATGGGCCGGATGACGGCGGTCTTCCGGACCCTGCTGTTCGGCGGCGGGGCGCTCGGCGGCCTGTTCGCGGGCCTGCTGTCCGGCCGGATCGGCGCGCGGGGCGCCCTGACCGTGGCGGCGATCGGCTCCGCCGCCGTACTGATCGCGCTCGTCCTGTCCCCGGTGAGCCGACTGCGCGCCCTGCCGTCGGCGCCGGAGGAACCCGCCGTGGCGGCAGCGGAGGGGCGGGCCGCCGACTGAAGAGCGGACGGCCTGGTGCGGTGTCACCCGGGTGTCATCTAACGACCGTTCGGGTCCGGGGATGCCCGATTCCGCCCGCCCTAGTAGGGTCGGTGGCCGCGTGATGGCTGACGGCCGCGCCCCGGCCTCCCGGCCCTTGTGAGGGCCCATGCGTACGTGGCCTTCCCGGCCCCACCCGGGAAGGGCTCGTGGCATGCGCGCGCACGGGAACGCCCCGTGCGCGCAGGGCACCGGGATGCGGCTCCTGACGTCTCACGGGCAGCACGGCGGACCTCCGGGTCCGCACCCCCCCCCACAGACAAAGAGCCGCGCGTGCGCGGCCGCAGATCAGGAGCACCAGTGCAGGGCACCCCCCACATAGCCAGCACACCCCACGACGGGCGATGGTCGTCCGTACCCCCTGCCCGCGGGGAGCAGCGGGAGGCGGTGACGCCTCTTGTGCCCCCGGTGGAGCGGCGTGCCCAGGACGTCGCCGCACCCCGACTCCCCGTCTTCATCGACCAGTCGGGCTGGCGCAAGCGGACGCTGCAAGGCCTGGCGCTCGCCGTGGTCTGCGCCTGCCTCGGGTATCTGCTGCTCGTCGGCACGCTGATCAGCGGCCTCTGGCAGCCCGTCGGCACACAGCCGCCGAGCACGAACGGACCGGCGGCTTCCGGCCCGGACACCGGTAAGGCGCCGCACGGCAGATCCGCCCCGCCGGCCGGAGGCCTCGGGCAGTGATCCGGCGTTCCGCTGTCCGCCGCCCGCCGCGCGGACACTGGCTCGTCCTCCTGCTCGTCCTCCTGGTGGTCGCCGTCACCCTCCTCTTCGAGGGCTGGACGACCCACCAGGTCGACGCGGCGCGCACCAAGCCGCTGTGCACCCGGCCGATCCCGCGCGAGGCCGACGACGGCAAGCCGCTCCTGCGGTTCGGCCCGAACGGGGTCACCACCGCGGCCATGCCGCCGCGGACCGTCGCGCTCACCTTCGACGGCGGCCCCGACCCGGTGTGGACGCCGCGCCTCCTCGACCTGCTGCGCAGACACCACGCTCGGGCGACCTTCTTCGTGTACGGGAAGGACGCCGCCCGGCACCCGGAGCTGATGCGGCGGATTCTGTACGAGGGCCACGAGATCGGCTCGTACACCTACAGCGGCGGCGACCTCGGCGTCGCGTCGCCGCTGCGCGCGCGGCTCGAACTGTCGCTCACCCAGAACGCGCTCGCGGGCGCGGCCGGCATCAACACCACCCTGCTGAGGCTGCCGCACACCACGGCGGCCGACACGCTCTGCGGCCCGCAGTGGCCGGCCGCCAAGCGCGCGGCGGAACAGGGGTATCTCGTGGTCGCGTCGGACTACAAGGACCGCAAGCCGTGGCGGGGGCTCGTGTCGCAGCACAGCCAGACCGACCTCGGCTACCGCGAGGCCGAGGAACTCCTGCAGAACCGCGGCGTGAAGTGGTTCACCACGGTCAGCGGCGGCCTCGGCCGTCCCTCCTTCGTCAAGGAGGTCCCGGTCGCCGACGAGATCAAGGGCGACGGCCTGATCTGGTCGCAGCGGCTCGGGCACGCCTTCCTCACCGTGATGGTGTGGACGCTGACCCTCACGGGCGTGCTCGGCGTGCTGCGGATGCTCCTGTTCGCGGTGTTCGCCCGGATCCACGTACGCAGACTGCACCGGTACCGGCCCGGCGCGCCACGCCTGCGCGAGGTGCGGGACCCGGTGACGGTCCTGGTGCCCGCGTACAACGAAGAGGCGGGCATCGCCTCCACCGTGTACTCGCTGCTCGCCTCCACCCACCCGCAGTTCCAGATCATCGTGATCGACGACGGCTCGACCGACGCCACGGCCGACATCGCCGAGGAGATCGACGACCCGCGGGTGACGGTGATCCGGCAGCCCAACGGCGGCAAGCCGAGCGCCCTCAACACCGGCCTTGCGCACGCCCGGTACGACATCGTCGTCATGGTCGACGCGGACACCATCTTCGAACCCGAGGCCCTGGCCCGCCTCGTCCAGCCGCTCGCCCACCCGGCGGTCGGCGCGGTCAGCGGCAACACCAAGGTCGGCAACAGGAGCCGCCTGATGGGCAAATGGCAGCACCTGGAGTACGTACTCGGATTCAACCTGGACCGGCGGATGTTCGAGGTCCTGGAGTGCATGCCGACGGTGCCGGGGGCGATCGGCGCCTTCCGCAGGGACGCGCTGATGGGCGTCGGCGGTGTCAGCGACGAGACCCTGGCCGAGGACACCGACCTCACGATGGCGCTCTGGCGGGCAGGATGGCGCGTCGTGTACGAGGAGTCGGCGGTCGCCTGGACCGAAGTGCCCGGCACCGTTCGGCAGTTGTGGCGCCAGCGCTACCGCTGGTGCTACGGCACCCTCCAGTCGATGTGGAAGCACCGTCACGCCGTCAAGGAGGTCGGCCCCGCCGGACGCTTCGGGCGGCGCGTGTTCCTGTACGTCACGCTGTTCCAGATCGTCCTTCCGCTGTGCGCGCCGGTCGTGGACATGTTCGCCCTGTTCGGGGCGTTGTTCCGCGACCCGGTGGAGGCCGCGCTCGTCTGGTTCGGCTTCCTGTCCATCCAGTTGGTCACCGCCGCGTACGCGCTGCGGCTCGACCGCGAACGGCTGCGCGTGCTGTGGGTGCTTCCCCTCCAGCAGTTCGTCTACCGGCAGTTGATGTACCTGGTGGTCATCCACTCCGTGACCACGGCGCTGCTCGGCACCCGCCTGAAGTGGCACAGCATGAAGCGCGCAGGAACCGCCGATCCGTATCTGCTTCAAACGCCGCCCGAAGAGGAGCGGCGGAGCCTGCAAGGGAGTTGACCATGACAGACCCGCTTGCCACGCGTGAACGGTTCGCCGATCGCCCCAGCTCCCGCTACGGACCCCGGCGCGCCCACGCCCGGCAGCCGAAGGTGAAGCGCAGAAGGCTGCGCAGGGCGGTTCTCGTCCTGCTGGCCGTCGTGGTCGTCGCGGCGGGCGGCACATACGGCTGGGCCGAGACCCGGCTCAACCGTGACGTCGACCTCGGCGCGTACGGCGACCGTCCGGCGCCCGGCAAGGGCACCAATTACCTCATCGTGGGCTCGGACAGCCGCGACGGGCTCTCCGAGGACGACGTGCAGGACCTGCACGCCGGCGGGGGAGGAGGGAGGCGCACCGACTCGATGATGCTGCTGCACACCGGGGCCAACGGCACCAGCATGGTCAGCCTGCCGCGCGACTCCTGGGTCACCGTGCCCGGCCGCCTCGACACGTCGACGGGCAAGACGAAGCGCCCCGAGGGAGACAAGCTGAACGCCGCCTTCGCCTACGGCGGCCCTGAACTCCTTGTGCACACCGTCGAGCAGAACACCGGTCTGCGCATCGACCACTACGCGGAGATCGGCTTCGCCGGTTTCGTGAACATCGTCGACGCCATCGGCGGCGTACGGATGTGCCTTGACCGGAACATCAAGGACGAGAAATCGGGCGCCGATCTGCGCAAGGGCTGCCACACCCTGAACGGCAAGCAGGCGCTCGCGTTCGTCCGCCAGCGGCACCAGGAGAAGGAGGGCGATCTGGGCCGGTCGAAGAACCAGCAGAAGTTCCTGTCGACCCTCGCCCACCAGGCCGCACGCCCCGACACCCTCTTCGACCCGCTGGAGATGGGCCCGGCCATGCAGGCCGGACTCGACACGCTCATCGTCGACAAGGACATGAGCCTGCGCGATCTCACCAGGATGTTCCGCGCGGTGCAGAGCGTCACGGGCGGCCACGGCAAGCAGATCAACGTGCCGGTGTCCGGCATCGGCGTCCCCACCCCCAAGGGCAACGTACTGAAGTGGGACGCCAAGAGGTCGGCCCGCCTCTTCGCCGATCTGCGCCACGACCGCCCGGTGACGGAGACGGGCCGCCCGTGAACCCGGCCCGGCTCACACCAGTTCGGCCGCCGGTTGCGGTTCCGCCTGGCGCGGCAGCCGCACCGGCGCGGGCGTCGCGTCCCACAGCCTGGTGGTCCATACGTAGCCGTAGATCACGGAGGCCAGTGCCAGCAGGAGAAGCGGTCCGAACACCACCGGATACTTGGCCATCTCCACCGGCAGATAGCGATAGGCGACCAAGAGCGCGGCGAAGACCGTTGTGCCGTAGGCGACCAGCTGGATGCCCTGCCGGTCCCAGCCGCGGTCGAACGAGCGCAGCGCGGCCTCGACCGTGAGGACGAACACCACGCCGGCGATGAGATCCACGCCGTAGTGGTAGCCGAAGCCCAGCGTCGCGCCGAGCGTGGAGACGAGCCAGAACGTGCCCGCGTACCGCAGCAGGCGTGGACCCTTGCGGGAGTGAATGAAGATCGCGGTGGCCCACGCGGTGTGCAGGCTGGGCATGCAGTTGCGAGGGGTGATTCCGTCGTACGGCACCGGGTGCGGGATGCCGATCGGCGGCGGCGTGTGCGGCCACAGGTCGGCCACCGCCCACTGCAGGCCGCCGGTGCCTGAGGTCCCCGGGCCGTAGGTGAAGATCGGCCCGACCACCGGAAAGATCATGTAGACGGCAGGTCCGAGCAGGCCGATGACCAGAAAGGTGCGCACCAGATGATGGCGCGGGAAGCGCCCCTCGGCCGCCACGTTGCGCAGCTGGTACAGGGCGACGGCGACCGCGGCCACCGCGAGCTGGGCGTAGACCAGGTCGAGAATGTGGGTGCTGACGGGGCCGCTGGCCCTCAGGAGCCGCCCTGCCAGCCATGACGGGTCACCCAACGCGTGATCGGCGGTCGCCACATAAGGGTCGAGCACGGTCGGGCGGGTCTTCGCCGTGATGAGCAGCCAGGTGTCACCGGTCTTGCGGCCGGCCACCAGGAGCAGCCCGAGGCCGACGCCCTTCAGGAGCAGAATCCGCTCCCGGCCGGTGCGGCGCGTGACCGCGAAGACCGCACAGCCCAGCATCACCCACAGCGCGCCATTGCCGAAGGCCTGCCCCTCGGGCACCTCGGCGTCGACCGCCCACCGCACCACCACGAAGACGACGTCGATGCCGACGGCGGCACCCGCCGCGATGAACCGCTGCCGCCAGCCGAGCACGACCATCATCAACGCGAGACCGCCGTACAGCGGCCCCGGTTTGGGCGGGAACAGCACCTCCCGCACCTGATTGGTGATCGGCCCCGGCACGCCGCCGTAGCGACGCGCGGCGATCTCCAGCGCGACAAGGAATCCGAGGGCCACCACACCGGCCGTGGCCCACAGGATCACCCGTGGCCGACACCACGCGGCGAACTTGTTTCTGCGGTCTATTCGTGGAAACACCAGCGAAACTATATGTATCGGCCTGGCGTTCGTGCTCCCGAAGGTCTCCTCGAACAGCCCCGCAGTGGCAAGCACCGCGAGCGCCGCGGTCACCCCCCACAGCGGGCCGCGCCCCCTTCGTCCCGGCTTGACGGTGCCTCGTACCGGGGTGCACACTCACCGTAACGTAATCGAGCGTTCGTTTTTCTAGGAGCTGTCATGGCCTCTCCGGATTCAGCGTCCTTACGACGCCTGATGGTGGGCGTGGTACTTGTCCCCGTCATCGTGACCCTGGCCCTGTCCGCGTTCGCGTGGTCCTCTGCCCGACTGGCACCCCGCGACCTCCCGGTAGGCGTGGTGGCGCCCATGCCGGCGGCGGAAAAGCTGAAGAGCGGCCTCCAGCGCGGCGACGCCTTCGACGTGCACAGCTACGCCGGCGAGGGCGAGGCGCGCGAGGCGATCCGCGACCGGGACGTGTACGGAGCGTTCGTGGTGTCCCCGAAGGGCGTCACCACGTTGACCGCCACGGCGGCCAGCTCGCCCGTTGCCCAGGTCGTCACCAAGGCCGGTGACGCACTCGCCGGCCAGATCGCGGGCAAGGACGCCACGGCGCGGACCGTCGACGTGGTGGCGTCCGACCCGGACGACCCGAATGGCACGGGCTTCTCCTCATCGGTGCTGCCGCTGGTCCTCACCGGCGTGCTCAGCGCGATCCTGATCGTCATGCTCAGCAAGCCGGGCCTGACGCAGCTGGGCGGCCTGTTCACCGCTGCGGCGCTCGCGGGCGTGTGCGGTGGCCTCATCGTTCAGTCCTGGCTCGGCATCGTGGACGGCAACTGGGCGGTCAACGCATCGGTGATGGGCCTGACCGTGTTCGCCATCTCGGTGATGTCGGCAGGATCCGCCGCGCTGATCGGCCGGGCCGGCATGGTGTGCGTCTCGCTGCTCATGGTGTTCCTGGGCAACCCCTTCGCCGGCGTCTCGTCGGCCCCGGAGATGCTGCCCGAACCGGCGGGCTGGATCGGGCAGATGCTGCCTCCGGGCGCGGGCGGCAACCTGCTGCGGGGCACTGCCTTCTTCGACGGCGCGGCCAGTGCCGCACCGCTGACCGTGCTGCTCGTGTGGGCCGGGCTCGGCGTGACGGGTGTCCTGTTCGGCATCCGGCGGTCCGGCGCGGAGCCGGTGGGTGACGACGAGCCCACACCCTCGCGGGACGTCGAGTTCTCACGCGGGTCGGCCGGCTGACGCCCGGGGGCGTCCGGCGACCGCGCTCATTGCCCTGCACGGCACGACGGGGCACCGGGACGGGCTGGGTACTACTCGGGGTGGCCCTGATCTGGTCGGCGGGGTCTATTCCCCCAACCCGTGAGTTTCAGGAGTGCGGCATCGAAGCGGCACTGGGGTCAGCTCTGACGGTGTTTCCGATGAACATGTGCAGGCTGCTCCGGAAGGCCTCGGGGTCGGGGTCATCGAGAAGCGCCATCTGGATCACATAGCCGTGCAGAGCGCCGATCAGTACGCGCGCGATGCCGTCGGCAGAGACATCGCTCGGCAGCAGCCCGCGCTCCTGACGCTGGACGACGGCACGGCTCACGAGTTGACGCACACCGTGGAAGGTCGTGTTGAAGAACGCGGCGAGTTCGGGGGAGCGCACCCCTTCCCCCCACACCGTCAGGATGAGCCGGGCGATGTCCTGCGTGTCCGAAAGACGGCGGATGACGCCGAGCATCTCGTCGAGCGCCTCATCCAGTGGACGTGCGGTCTCACCCCCCAGCGCCGCGTCGAAGGAGCTGGTCAGCTCACCGAGCGCGTCGGTGGCAATCGCCATGATGATGTCGTCCTTGCCCTGGAAGTAGCGGTAGACGGCACCGGCGGACAGGTCGGCTTCGCGCAGGATGTCCTGCATCGAGGTGGCGTGAAAGCCGTTGCTGATGAAGCAGTGGCGGGCCGCGTCGAGGATCTGGCGACGGCGGGCGTCGAGGTGTGACTGGGATACGCGAGGCATGCACCGATGGTAGAACGGATACTCGTTTCACAGCTGCCTCGCGCAAAATAAAACGAACATTCAGCTTGTCGTCTGGCGGCTCGCGCGGGCAGTGGCCCTAAGGTCGTGCACTTCCACCCATAACGACATCTGCTCACAGCCAGTGACCACCGCATCGAACTGGCCGAATGATTCCGCGTCCGGAAGGCCGTCACCGGGACGCCCATGCACGCCTGAACCTGCCCATCCCGCAATCAACTCACCCATTTCGCCGACAAGTTGACGTGACCCTTCCATCGGGTAGCGGTGGCCCTGGTGCGGCGGGCGGTATCTGCGCCGTACGGCTGGTCTGGCGCGTGTTCAGCCGGTCCGGTGACGGATGGCGACGCTCGCCTGCCGCATGGCCGAAACCTGCATCTGAGCAACCAGACAATCTTGGGATTCTCTGGTCATGCGCCTCTCCAGGCACTTAAGTACCTGTCAGGCACTCGACCCACACCCCTGTCCCACACCCCTGTCCTTTGCGCGACCGTGCCACCCCGTCCCAACTGCCCAGAGGGTCCTTCTGCCTATGCCCGCCAGTGCACACCGTTCGGTGTCGTGCTCACACCAACCGGCGAGGGTCACCAGGTCTCGCCGGCGCCGTCCGAACCGGACGGTCACCGCGTGAAGGCGCACAGACCGTCAGGACGCCGCGCGCAGGAGTGCCGGCCGGTCGGCCGAGGGGTGCGCTGATGGAGAGTTCGAACCCGGCAGGCCGGGCGAACCCGGTCGGCCGAGACACCGACCTCTATGCGGCAGTGCAGGACATTCAGGCGGGTTACTGGATGCAGATGCGGCAGGTCCTTGCCCGAACGGGCAACTGGCCGCAGTGGACATCCCGTACACAAGTGCTTGGGGTTGTCGCAGCTCAGGCCAACGTCGTGGAGTTATGGCTGAAGGAGGAACCGGAGAGCGTCGCTGCCCGGGTGATGTACGCCAGAGTCGCCACCGAACGGGTGCTGCAGGCCCACCGAAGGGACTGGGCGCGTGACTACCGGCGGGCAGGGGACCTGGAGAAACTGGTGGCCCGGGCCCGGGAGGCGTGCCGCAAGGCGGGCGACGGGAATCCCGACGACTCGGTGCCCTGGATCTGTCGCCTGGCCCTGGCCGAAACGGACGTGACAGGACGCTACCCCGAGCATCACGTGGCTCCGCCTCCCCATGAGTATCTGCTGCCCGGCGGGCCATGGGGCCTGCTGGGGGAGGTGCACCGACGGGATCCGTTCAACCGCGAGGCATGGCATCGCATGTCCCAGGCGCTCCAGGCCCGCCCGGGTCCTGCGGGCCGCCAGGCAGTCGCGACGGATTTCGCCCGCTGGTCGGTCTCCTTCGCGCCGCCCGACTCGCCACTGCTTCTGCTGCCCCTTTACGCCCGTGTGCAGGAGCACCGGGAGCGACGGGACAGGGGCGCCGAGGTCATGCTGAACCTCCTGTGGACCAGGGAGGACACCACCCGGGCCGTCACGCAGGCATTCGAGGGCTGGTTCCAGAAGGGCGATCCGGCCACCAGTTCCCAGCTGGATCTCAACTACCTCGCATACGCCCTGGCGAGGGGCGGCTTCGCCCAGTGGGCCACCGAAGTCTTCGACGCCATCGGCGACTTCGCCACTCCCGCCCCGTGGCAGTATGACGCCCGGTACCCCGAGGGCCAGTGGCGGAAGGCATTCGAGGAGGACCGCGACGCCTGCCTGAGATCCCACCCGCGGCGTACAGGAGAACACCCATGATGGAGAACCCATGACTTCGGTAAGAACACCGCGCCGGCAGCCGAACCCGGTCGACGACGACGGGGAGGACGCGCGCATCCTCCAGTCGCTGGGCTACACCCAGCAACTGCACCGCCGGATGGGAGCGTTCGGCAATTTCTCGGCCTCCCTGTCGGTCATCTCGATCATGTCGGGGACCCTGCTCCTGTTCGGCTTCGGCCTGAACTCGGGAGGCCCCTCGGTGATCGTGTGGGGATGGCTCGCCGTCGGGCCGCTGGTGTTGTGCCTGGCCGCGGCCCTGGCGGAGATCACCTCCCGCTACCCCACCAGCGGCGGCCTGTACTACATGGCCCGCCAGCTCGGAGGCGAGCGGTGGAGCTGGTACACCGGCTGGCTCAACCTCCTGGGCCTGCTGGGCGGAATCGCCGCCCAGGACTACGGCATCGCGACGTTCACGGCCGCGTGGATGAACCTGCAGTTCGGTTACACGCCGACCCCGGAATCCCTGCTGCTTCTGTACGGGATCATCCTCGCGCTGCACGCGGTCCTGAACCTCTTCGGCACCCGGCTGATGAACATCCTGACGTCCGTGAGCGCTTGGTGGCACCTGGCGGGGGCCGTCGTCATCGTCGGCGCCCTGGCGTTCGTGCCCTCCGACCACCAGTCGGCCGGCTTCGTCTTCACCGAGTTCACCAACAACACGGGCTGGAGTGCCCCGGCCTACGTGATCCTCCTTGGCATGCTCCTTCCGGTCTTCGCCCTGGCCGGCTACGACACCTCGGCCCACCTGAGCGAGGAGACCAACCATGCCTCCGTCGCGGCGGCCCGCGGAGTCTTCCGCTCGGTGGCGGTGTCCTGGATCGCCGGCGGCATCCTGCTGCTCACACTGCTGTTCGCCATCCAGGACTACACCGCGACCCTGTCAGGACCGACCGGCGTACCCGTGGCGCAGATCCTTCTGGACGCGCTGGGCGAGGCGGCGGCAAAGGCCCTGCTGCTTGTGATCATCGTGGCCCAGTTCCTGTGCGGCTACACCGTGACCGCCAGCGCCAGCCGGATGATCTACGCCTTCGCCCGGGACGGTGCCCTGCCCGGATCGGGGCGCTGGAAGAAGGTCAGCCGCCGCACCGCCATCCCCGCCAACGCGGTCTGGCTCGCGGTCGCCGTGGCCTTCGTGCTCGCGCTGCCGTCCTTGTATTCCACAGCGGCGTTCTCGGCGGTGACCGCCATCTCGGTCGTGGGATTCACCTCGGCCTACGCCATCCCGGTACTGCTGCGACTGATCCACCGCGACCGATTCACTCCGGGGCCCTGGCACTTGGGCCGCTGGAGCCGGCCGATCGGCTGGGTGGCGGTGGTGTGGGCGGCCGGGGTCACGGTGCTGTTCCTGCTCCCGCAGAGCAGCCCGATCACCGCCAAGTCCTTCAACTACACCCCCGTCGCCGTAGTGGTGGCCTTCCTCATAGCCGCCCTGTGGCGGCGCTTCGGACGCGACTCCTACCACGTGCCCCGCTCCGGTTCCTCCACCGAGGACAAGCAGTTCGAAGGCATCATCTGATGACGGCGACACCGCGTGCCGCATGTGCAGTTCCTCAACAACCCATGGGAGTACGGTGACCGGCCTCACGGAGTCCATCGAATCGGCACAGCAGCTCGCCGTGGCCTGGCGTGCCCTGGTGCTCGACCGCGACGCGGACGCGGATGTGCGCGACCTCCCCGGCATCGCCGTCCGCTGGGCCGACTGCCGGTTCTCGTTCTACAACTGCATCGTTCTGACCGACGTAGGAGCAGGAGCCGATCTCGTAGCACAACGCCTGAGCCAGGCGGCGGACATCATGCGCGCGAAGAAGCACCCGGGCTTCCTGTGGCTCTTCGAGGACCTCCTCGACGACGAGGCGCGCACCGCGCTGGCCACGGCGCCCGAGCAGGCCGGCCTGCAGTACGCCTTCCCCGGCACGGGAATGGCCGGAGACCTGCTGCCCGTCCCCGACCCGGTCCACCCCGACCTGACGTTCGTGCGGGTGCGCACCGACGAGCACCTGCGGGCCTACGCGGACCTCCAAGCACGCGCCTACGGCTTCCCCTTGGAGGAAGGCCGCGACGGCCTGCTCGGATCCACGCACTGGAAGAGCAAGATGTACGCCTACCTGGCCATGCGAGGCGACGTTCCGGTGGCGTGCGCCGCGACGGTCGAAGCGGAAGGCCGCCTCTTCGTCGCCTATGTCGCCACCGACCCGCAGTGGCAGCGCAAGGGCTATGGCGAGGCGGTCACGCGCAAGGCGCTGCACGAGGGCGCCCGAGCCACCGGCCTGACCCGCGCCACTTTGCACGCGACCGTCGCCGGGGCCCCCGTATACCCGCGTATCGGTTTCAAGCCGAACTCACCCATCCACTTCTACAACCTGAAGGAGTGAGCGGTCGCAGCCATAGCCAGTCCCGCCGTTTGAAGATGAATCTGACTTGGCGATTGCGCGCCCTGCCCTTCCGCCTACGGACGGTCCTATGATCGTTACTCCGCGTACGAGGGGGCTGGGTATGGCGGCAGGAGGGTCGGCGTCGCGGCGGGCGCAGGAGGCGCGGCGGCAGGAGCGGCAGCTGCGGGAACAGTGGCAGGCCGCTCGTCGGCAGGCGCGTCAATGGGAAGCGGCGAGCGAGGGCGAACGCCGGGTCGCAGCCCAGCTGTTGGTGCTCACGGAGCGCGGTTGGCGGCTGCTCGTGGATCGGCGGTGGCCGGGGACGCGTACCGCCAATGTGGACATGCTCCTGGTGGGCCCCGGTGGCGTGTTCGTCGTCGACGTCAAGAACTGGCGGTCCGCACCGGAGACTTCGGGCGGCAAGCTCAGCGCCGGAGGCGAGCCGCGCGACGAGCACGCGGCGAAGCTGTTGGCGGTGACGAAGGCCGCCGAGGGAGCGGTCGCGTCTCTCGGCCTGTCTCCGGTGGCAGTTCAGCCGCTCATGGTCTTCGCGGGCCGGCGGGTCGACGCCGAACTCGGCAGGATCCGGCTTCTGGGCGAGCACGAAGTCGGCCCCGCGCTTCTGGCGGAGCGCGGCAGGCTGCGTACGGAATCGGTCCGCGCGATCGCCGACCATCTGGAGCGTGTCTTCCCCGACTACGAGGGATCGCGGGTCGGGCAGCAGGCGCAGTCCGTCCCGGCACGTCCTCAACAGACCGAATCCGACGGCCTCTTCGACCTGTCCGGCCTGCGGGACGCGGCCCTGGAGGAGGCGTTACGGGCCCCCATCGAGCAGTGGATGACGTTCCTCCACCCCGACCAGGTCGCGCTGGTTCGCCGCAACTGGTCGGGCCCGGCACGCATCAGCGGTCCGGCGGGAACGGGGAAGACGGTGGTCGGCCTGCACCGCGCGGCGCACCTCGCCCGACGTACGAGCGGCCGGATCCTGTACGTGACGTTCGCCAACAATCTCCCACGGGTGCAGAGCACCTTCCTCAAGACCATGTCCCCGGCCGTCGCGGACCGGGTGGACTTCCGCAGCCTGCACTCCTGGGCGCACGAGTTCCTGCAGGAACGCGGAGTTCAGGTACGGCTGCACGGCGACAAGGCCGAGACCGCCTTCAGCCTCGCCTGGAAGCGCATCGGCCGTGACAGTCGGCTCGCCGAGATAGACCCGGCCCCGCCCTACTGGCGCGACGAGATCGCCTACGTCATCAAGGGCCGCGGCATCACCACCTACGAGGACTATGCGGCCGTGCCCCGGCGCCGCCGTAGGACGATGCTGCGTCAGCCGCATCGCCAGGCGGTGTGGGCGCTGTACGAGGAGTACGAGTCCCTGCGCGTCGAGCGCGGCGTGCACGACTTCAATGACGTCCTGTCCCTCGCTCTGGCGGAGGCGAAGCGGCGCACGGACGGGCCGCGTTATGCGGCGGTGATCGTGGACGAGGTCCAGGACCTCACCCTCGTCGGGGTACGCCTCCTGCACGCCTTGGTCGGCGACGCCCCCAACGGGCTGTTGCTGGTCGGCGATGGCCAACAGGCCGTCTACCCGGGCGGGTTCCGCCTCACCGACGCAGGCATCGACATCCGCGGCGACCGCGGACAAGTGCTGCGCACCAACTACCGCAACAGCAAGCAGATCCTCGACTCAGCCCTCGCGGTCGTCGCCGACGATTCCTTCGACGACATCGACGGCCTGCGCACACCCGGCCGCCGGGACGTCGACCTGACGTACCACGACGGGCAGGTGGTCCGCGTCACGAAGCCGACGGTGGCCGAACACGACCAGACGCTTCTGGACGCCTTGCGAGCCCTGCCCAACGGAGCGCGCGCCGACGCCGCCGTACTGTGCCCGTCCATGCGAGCCATCGGCCACTACCAGCGGCTGCTCACCCAGGCGGAGATCCCGGTGTGCTTGCTGGAGCACTACGACGGACGCCCCGTCGACGCGGTCAAGCTGGGGACGTATCGCAGGGCCAAGGGCCTGGAGTTCAAGTGCGTGTACCTGCCGCAGCACGATGCCGCCCTGCCGAACGGGACACCGCCCGGCGGTCCAGGCGCCCCAGAGGCATCCGAAACAGCACGCGAACGCGCAGAGCTGTTGCGCAGCCAGCTGTTCGTGGCAATGACCAGGGCCAGGGACGTGCTGTGGCTGGGAAGCGTGGACCGGTAGCCGCCGCGATGTCCGCCAGAGCAGAGCGATCACGGCCAGACTTCCAACTGTCTTGGCTGGGCCAGCCAGGAATGCGAGCGCGACCGATCGCCGCACGTTGCGTACGTCCTCTGTGGAGATCCGGAACCCCAGCGCCTTTGTAGAAGGCGAAGCATGTAGCCACCTGGGCACCGGCGGGAGCGGGGGCGCCGTGCTCGGGCGGCAGCGGAACGGCCGACGGCGGTTCACCGCCGTGCTGCTCCGGTTCGAGAGAGGCGTGCGCCAGTCAGGCGCGCTCCAGGTTCCATTCCCCGGGTCAGTGCCGTCCGTTCGACAGCCCACGATCGGCAGGTACCCACCCCCCAGGCAGGGGGGTGAACCCCCCTGATCCGCGGACGAGGCGAGAGAGCCGACATGATCCCGTTGCCGCCTCTTTGCGGTCTCTTTCTTGAGGCGCCGTACTGCCGCAACCAAGATCAAGTTCTGGTCCCGGCAGCCGCCTGGACCGGAACTTCGAGGAGGAGACAACGTGCAGATCAAGGCGTCCCGACGTACCCGGATCGCCGGTGTCGGCGCGATCACCGCGGCCGCTGTGCTGACCACGCTCGCCCCCACGGCTCTCGCGGCGGAGCCCGCTCACCGCGACGGCGGCGAGAGCAGGGCGGCCGAAGGCGGCGCGTACAACGACCAGGAAATCGTCGGGCTCTTCGCGCTCGGCAGCGGCCGCGCCGCGCAGGAACACCCGGACGTGCTCGACAAGTTCGGCATACCGCACCAGAAGGTGGACGCGGCGAAGACGGCCGCCTTCACGGGCGCGCTGGGCAAGGCCGACCCGCAGTTCCACAAGGCCGTCACCGAGAACGTGCAGAGCGGCGACCCGTACAAGGTCGACGCCGCGCTCACCCGCCTCGCGGCCGACGTGAACAAGGTGACCGACAAGAAGTCGCTCCCCGACGGCGTCGCGCGCGGCTCCTTCTGGGTCAAGACGGACAACGTCGTTCTCCAGACCGGCACGGTGGCCACCACGGTGGCGGCCGTCGCCGAGGTCGGCGTGGTCGTGGTGGTTGCCTACCGGCCCGCCGACGACACCTCGCAGTTCACCCGTGAGGCGCTGAACGTCGCGGTGGCCAAGGCTCTGTAAACGTCGCGGTGGGCAAGGCGCGTTGAGCGCCGATGCTCCGTGAACACCGTGTGTGGGGTGCCGCCTTCCCCGGCGGGCGGCACCCCATACGTCCGAGGAAAAATACATGAGAGACACGTCCCAGGCCGTACAGCGAGAGCGCCGGGCCTTCGTCACGGCCGCCGCCGCGCTGTTCGCCGTCCTGGCCGCCTCCATCTACTTCGCCATGCCGCGCAATGTGACCACGCAGCCATGGATGCCCCCTGTGAAGACCGCCTTCTCCGCGTTCGTTCCGCAGGGTTGGGCCTTCTTCACCAAGGACCCGCAGAGCGAGCAGTTCGGCGCCTACCGGCCGCACGGCGGCGGAGCGCGGCCACAGAACCTCTCGCTGACCCCACAGGGCAAGGCCGAGAACCTCTTCGGCCTCTCGCGGCGGCAGCGCGCCCAAGGTCCCGAGGAGGCGCTGCTCGCCTCCAAAGTGCATCACTGGGAGACCTGCGAGGGCTCCAACGACGACTGTCTGCGCACGGCCGCGGCCCGGCCCGCCGCAGCGGTGACCAATCCCTCGCCCGTTCCCTCGCTCTGCGGAGACGTCATCGTGACCAACCAGCGGCCCGTGCCCTGGGCCTACCGCGACTTGCTGTCCGACACCTCGCGCGTGACCCGCGCGGCGCACCTGCGGATCCGGTGCGATGACTGAGACGGCGAAGATCGACAGGAACAAGTCGATGACCGACAGGAACAAGAAGGTGGCCGCGCGAGCGACGGCAACCTCGCCCGGGAGCCTTCCCTACGCCGTGGACCACGCGCTGCGACGCTTCGACCCACGGTCGGTGTGGTTCGGCTGGGGCCGCACGATCATCGCCCTGGCGCATCTGATCACGCTGGCGCTCACGCCGTCCGCCGCGCTGCTCCACCCCCTTCTCGGTGAGCAGCCCTACCCGCACTGCGCGGGCGTGCAGGCCATCTCCACGTACTGCGTGGGCGGTGACGCGGTCTCCCAGGAGTGGCGTCGCTGGATCATGGTCGCACTGCTCGCCCTGGTCGCCAGCGGATACCGGCCCCGCTGGACAGTGTGGATCCACGCCTGGATCGCGTACTCGATTGGCGTCAGCACCGCGTTGCCCGACGGTGGTGAGGCCATCGCGCGGATCGTCTGCCTGCTCCTGATCCTCATGGGCCTGGCCGACGACCGGCGTTGGCACTGGCAGCGGCCGACCACCGTGCTCGGGCCGCGCCGCCGAGGGGTGGCGTTCGCCGCCTTCTGGGCCCTGCGCGTACAACTGGTGATCCTCTATCTGCAGTCCGGCATCAGCAAGTTCGGCGTCCCGGACTGGCTGAACGGTTCGGCCGAGTACTACGTGCTGCGCGACCCGGTCTTCGGTGTCGCCAAGCCCTTCGCGGCACCCCTGTTGAACATGTCCGGAAATGGGCTGCTGGTCAGCGCGATGACCTGGGGTGCGATCATCATTGAGGTGGTGATCGCCGCGTTGCTGATCGGTCCGGAGCGTTGGCGGAAGCTGGCCTTCCAGATGGATGTTCTGCTGCACGGCGCCATCATCGCGACCATCGGCCTGTGGAGTTTCAGCCTGATCATGATCGGTGCTGCCGCGGTCGCCGCGACGCCGGATCGCGTGGAACTCGCGGACCCCGTACCGCAGGACGGGCGAAAGACCTCGGTCGCGGAAGAGCCCGAAGACCTCGATGAGGCAGATGAGGCAGACGAGGCCGGCGGAACTGGTGAAGCCGGGAAAGCCAGTGAAGCCGGCAGAGAACCGACGTATACCCCCCACCTCGGCTGAAGGAGAAACACATGGCTGCGGACACCATCATCGCGTGCGGCAAGGACCACGTCTTCTGGGGAAGCTGGGTCCACGGAGCCTCAGTGACCACCATCCGGCTCGGCCCGCGCCGGCTGGGCATGTGCAAGGCGGGTCGGCATCTGTCGCTGCTCCGTCGTGTCGACGAGAGCGAGTTGACGGCCGAGCAGCGCGGCACCCTCTTCGACGCGCCGTGACGGGGGTACGCCTCGACGGGGTCGTCGCCGGTTACCGCGGACGCCCGGTCATCGGCCCCATCGACACGGAACTCGCCCCTGGGGTGCATGTCCTGCTCGGGCGCAACGGCGCCGGGAAGACCACGCTCATGCGGGTCCTGGCCGGTGTCCTGCCGCCGCTCGCGGGGCGGGTTCTCCTCGGTGGCACCGACCTGGCCACCCACCGTGAGGCGAAGCGCGCGATCGGCGTGCTGACCCACCGCGCCGCGCTCAGCCCGCAGTTGAGCGTGCGGGACAACCTGGAGTTCTGGGCCCGGGTGCAGGGCCTGGACAGGGCGCTGCACACCGAGCGGATACGGGACGCGGCCGCGCGGTTCGACATCGAAGGGCTGCTCGGCCGGCGTACAGCCCGGCTCAGCAGGGGCCAGCTCCAACGGGCCGACCTGGCCAGGCTCACCCTGACCGACCCGGACGTCCTGCTGCTCGACGAGCCCATGACGGGGCTCGACCCGGTCAGTGCCGAGCACACCCGCGCACTCGTACGTTCCTGGGGCGCGCACAAGACCGTCCTCTACTCCACGCACAGTGTGCCCGAGGCGATGACGCTCGCCTCACACCTGCTGGTCCTCAAGGGCGGGGCGCTCCACGGACTGCCCGCGGCGGGAGAAACGGAACAGGCCGCGTCGCCGTCTGCGTACGACCTGCGCACCTCGCGCGGCGGCGGAGCCTGGGAGCGGGCCGAGCTCGGGCAGGACACGACGATCGGTGAGCACATCGCCGGGCTCGTCGCCGGAGGTGTCGAGGTCACCGACGTACGCCCCGTCTCCGAAGGCCGCGTTTGCGTGGACACCGTCTCCGCAGGTGCCGCCGACATCACGGAACCCGGCACTGAGACCGCCACGCGAACTGCCATTGAAACCGCCATCCACCAACTCCTGGACGATTCCTCATGACCACTGGCGGACTCCTCGGCGCCCTGCTCGTCCGCACCTGGCGCCACCAGGGCCGCCAGGCCCTGCTCGTCCCCGCGGCCGCCGGTACGGGCCTCGTCGCCCTGCTGCTCGTGCTGCCGCACATATTCCCCGACGCGGTCCACGGAGAACTCGTCGCCGCCGACAACGGCCTGGTCGCCGTGGCCGGTCTGCACTCCGCCACCGCCCGCGCGCTGAGCACCGCACTGCTCGCCGCGCCCACCCTGCTCGGGGTGGCCGCCGCGCTGATCACGGGGGCGGTCAGCCGCGCCGTCGTCTCAGGGGACCTGGCGGGCGGCTCCATGGAGGCGCTGCTCGCCACACCGGTCCGTCTGCGCTCCGTGTACCTCGCCTACACCGCGTGCGCGCTGATCACCGGGGTGCTGTCCTGGCTCGTCCTCGTACTCAGTTTCACCGGACTCGCCTGGGCCGCCCTCACGCTCGGCGGCAGCAGTGTTCATCTCAGCGCCGGATACCTGCTGTTGGGGCTGCTCGTCCCGGCCGCCTCCGTGCTGTGGGCCGCGTCCGCCACCGTGTTCGTCGGTTTTCGCTGGCCCGCGGGGCTGCGGCCGACCGCGGGGATCGGCGGAGGGCTCGCGCGGGCGATCGCCCTTTTCCCAGCCTTGGGGGCGACGACGGCCGCCAGCCTGGCGCCGGACGCGTATACGACGATGACGGGCTGGTACGTGAGCGGCACCGTGGTGCTGACGGCCGTGCTGCTCGTGCTGATGCCGCTGGTCTTCCGGGCGGAGCGGGTCCTGGAATAACGGGCCCTGGAACAGCGGGTTTTGGAATGGTTGGGCCTGGAATGGGCTGATCATCCCGGTTCGCACTCGTCCGGCTTGCACAAGGCAGGACGAGAATCCCATGATGGACACTTGATCAACAGGGGGACAACGGGGACAACGGGGGCGACGAGGACAGTGGCGAACAGACGGGCGGATCGGCCTGACGACGTCATCGACGTCGTGATCGTCGATGACGAGGAACTTTTTCGTACGGGATTGCGCATGGTCCTGGAGACGGCCGGGGACGTACGCGTGGTCGAGGCGTGCGAGGCGGACGGCGTGCTCAAGGCCGTGGCCGCGCACTCCCCCGACGTGGTGCTGCTCGACATCCGGATGCCCCAACGTGACGGCCTCGCGGTGCTCGAGGACCTCAAGGGACGCATTCCGACGCCGGCCGTGGTCATGTTGACCTCCTTCAGTGCCGACGCGTACGTGGTGCGCGCGCTGCGCGCCGGGGCGGACGGCTTCCTGCTCAAGGACAGCGATCCGGACGACCTGATCCGCGCCGTGCGCGCGGCAGCGGTGGGAGGTGTAGTGCTCTCCCCCTCCATCGCCGCGGCGGTCGTGGAGGGGTACGCCTCCACGCTCGACGCCCGGACACCTCCCGGCCCCGATGCCTTGGAACGCGACCTGCCGGGACACGACACGTCCCGTGCCGCGCAGCGAACCGCATCAGGTGAACTGCGGGAGCGTCTGGCCCGGCTCACCGCCCGGGAGCACGAGGTGCTCGCGCTGCTCGGCAACGGCCTGTCCAACCCGGAGATCGCCGAACGGCTGGCCATCACTCCCGGTACGGCCAAGGAGCACGTCAGCGCCACGCTCGCCAAGCTCGGCACGGACAACCGCGTACGAGCCGCAGTCATCGCCTATCAGGCCGGTCTCGTCGGCGGGTCTCGGCCGGCTCCGGGACGCGACGGCGGACTGCCGACGCCGGAACCGGCCCGATGATTCCGGCCAAGCCTCGGCTCCCACCGTTCGCGCGCCGCTGCGCGACTGAGGCCGCCGTACTGCTCCTCGCGGGCACCGACCTGCTGGTGGAACTCCTCGAAGGCGAGAAGGAGCAGCCGGGCCCGTACGGCCTGGTGCTGACCGTGCTCGCCCTGGCCGCCCTGCCGTGGCGGCGGCGTCGGCCAGTGCTCGTGCTCGTCCTGACGCTGCCCGCGCTCCCGGCGGGCATGCAACTCGCCTCCCTGGTGGCCCTGGTCGCAGCGGCACGAGTACTACCCCTCGTGGCGGCGTCGCTGTGCGCGGTGGTGGTGTCCGTCGCCGAACTCCTTGACTCTCTGCTGTGGCGCGTCGGATCGCCGCACGCGTCCGGTGACGTGCTCCAGGCGTTGGTGTACTGCACGGTGTTCGGGGCGGCACCGGCGGCGCTCGGGCAGTTGCTGCGCTCCCGGGCCCGCGTGGCCGAACAGGTCCTTGCCCTGCGGCAGAGCCACGAGCGTGCCCTGAGGAGTGAGCGCGCCGCCGTCGAGGAGGGCGCACGGGCCGCGCTCGCACGCGAGATGCACGACGTGGTGGGGCACGAGATGAGCCTGATCTCGGTCAGGGCGGCGGCGCTGGCCCGGCGGGCCCCGGACGCGGACACCCGTCAGGAGGCCGAACTGATCCGCACGGTGAGCCTGCGTGCCCTGGACGAGATGCGGCACCTGGTCAGGGCGCTGCGGGAACAGCACCCTGAGGAGGCGAGCGTGCCCCTCGGCTCCCGCCTGGCCGACATCCCCGCCCTCGTCGAGCGCAGCGGACTCACGGTGCAGCCCCTGACCATCGCCCCGGGGGACGGGGTGTACTGGCCCGCCACAGTGGAGCTCGCCGCCTACCGCACCGTGCAGGAGGCACTGACCAACGTACTGAGGCACGGCGACGTCGGCGCCCCGGTCGCGCTGCGCGTGGAGTCCGTGGACGGCGACACCTGCCTGGTCGTCGAGGCCCGCAGCGCGCTGGCCCCGGGAGCCACCGGTGAAGCCGCGCCCGAGACCACCGGAGGAGCCGCCTCCGAGACGAGCGGCGGCCACGGCCTCACCGGTCTGCGCGAACGCGCCCGCATCCTGGACGGTGCACTCGCCGCGGGCCCGACGCCGGACGGCTCCTTCCTGCTCCGGGCCGCGTTCCCGGCTCCGGGGCACGGGCTCATGGGGCCGGAGAGACGGCGGCTGACGGCACCGCGGACAGCAGCCACCCATCGGCCTTGAGGGCTCAGAGCGTGGCGGCTGGTGCTGACGGGCGGCGCGCTATCAGGATCGGGGCTGGCTATCCAGCCGAACTTCGGGGCGGAGATCTCGCTGTCGGAAGGTGAAGCAGCCGGGAAAATGGGCGTTCCCAGCGGGCGACAAAATGAAGGCGCTGGGCGGCTGTCCAGGTCGGATGATCCGTGGTGGTACACGTCCATGCGTGACGCGAGGGACACAGCCATCGGGCGGGCAGGCGCACAGGCGCCGGTCCTCGAACTCGGAGCGTTCTGACCTGCGGAGGGCAGGGGCGGATGTGGCTTCGGAACCATGCCGCACGCCAGTGAACGCAACCCGAACTGCAACCACGGAGCGCCCTGTTCTGGCTGTTCAGGGGGCTTTGCGGACCCATTTCGGCTGCGTGGCTGGGACGGTGTCGCGGCTCTTGGCTCGGGGCGGCGAAGGCAGCACCTTGTGCACGTAGGTTGGCAAGGGTTGGTGATCAGTATGTGCCGGAGGGTGTTTATGCGTGCGATGCGGTTCGAGCGGTTCGGTGGTCCGGAAGTCCTGGTGGAGGCTGATGTGCCGGACCCGGTGGCGGGGGTGGGCGAGACCCTCGTGGAGGTGGAGGCCGCGGGGGTCAACTTCGGTGACATCAAGCAGATCGCCGGCGAGCACACCGACGGTCCGTACGCGCCGAAGGGGCCGCTGCCGCATGTCCCCGGCATGGAGGTCGTCGGGCGGGCCGCGGATGGACGGCGGGTTCTCGGCTACGTGGCGCAGGGTGGTTACGCCGCGAAGACGGTGGTCACCGACCGCGACCTGGTCGCCTTACCGGAAGGTGTGGGCGCGGGCGAGGCGCTGGCTTTGCTCATACAGGGGCTGACGGCGTGGCATCTGCTGCGTTCGGTCGCGCGGACAAGGGCCGGGGAGAGCGTCGTGGTGCATGCCGGCGCGGGCGGGACGGGCAGTCTCGTCGTGCAGCTGGCCCGAGAGTTCGGGGCGGGACGGATCATCGCCACGGCATCGTCCGACGAGAAGCGCGCCGCGGCCCTCGAACTCGGCGCGGACGCGGCGATCGACGGTGATGCGGAGGGCTACCGGGAGCGGGTCCTCGACGCCAATCACGGGCGCCCGGTCGACATCATTCTGGACGCCGTCGGCGGCCCCGTCCTCGACTCCGCCCTGGACGCACTCGGGTATCTCGGCCGGCTGGTGACCTACGGCGCCTCGTCCCGGCAGACAGCCTCCGCGATTGCGCCGAGCCGACTCGCGGTGGACAGCATCACCGTCGCCGGTTTCTGGCTCATCCCGCTCATCGCCCGGGACGGGGCCGGTGGTGCGGCGCTGGAGGAGTTGCTCGACCTCACGGCGCGGCGTCGCCTGCGGCCGCTGGTCGGCGCAGAGTACGACCTCGCGCGGGCCCGCGATGCGCATGAGGACATGCTCGGCCGCCGCACGAAGGGAAAGCTGGTCCTTCGCCCTTGACGCTTCCGTCCTCGACGCTGGATCCGTGGATCCGTGCCATAGCTGAACGGGTTCTGGCTGGTGGGCGGACCGATGACTGCCTGCCGGTCCGAGCATGGCACCTCAGCGGTTCTACGGCAGGTCGACGTCAGGTCGGTCCTGTGGCCCAGGGGCGGGCGGCCAGGGGTTGGCGAGCTGTGTGTCGGGAGGAGTCCGTGGTTCGGGGCCGGCGCCGTCAGCCCCGGCGGCGCGGCAGGCGTCGAGGAGAGGGGCCAGACGGCGTGCGGGAGTGGCGGGGTGGACGGCCAGGAAGGTTTCGGCGGTCAGGCCGGGCGGGGCGAAAGGGCGGAATGCGGCGCGGCCGGTCTGCAGGAACCGTGCCTGGGCGGCGTAGAAGACGGTCCAGCTCGGCTTGCCGGTCGCGATGGCGGCGAGGGTGTCCTGGTCGGTGGTGAAGGCGGGGCCGAGGACGGGTTCGAACCCGGCGTTCCGGCATGCCTCGATGACCAGGTCGACGAGTTGCGGGTTGGTCTCGCGGGGGACGATGCGCAGCGGGAGGCGGGCGAGGTCGGCGAGGGGCACCGTGGTGCGGGCGGCCAGAGGGTGGGCGGCGGGGAGCGCTGCCACGAGGGGGTCCTGCCAGACCGGGATGAGGTCCAGGCCGGGGCTGTGCGTCAGTCCGCGTACGAAGGCCGCGTCCAGTTCGCCGTCGCGTACGGCCTGCAGCCGGGCGGTGGATGCGGCACTCACCAGTTCCACGGTCAGTTTCGGGGAGCGGTCCGCGAGGGTCGTGAGGACGTGTTCGAGGCGCGCTCCGAGACCGACGCTGGTGCCGACGCGCAGCACTGTGGCCGCCATGGTCCGCAGGCCGTCCAAAGCGTGGAGTGCCGCTTGCTCGGAGGCCAGGATGGTGCGGGCGTGCGGCAGGAAGGCGGCGCCGGCGGCGGTGAGGGTGACCTGGCGTGTGGTGCGGTCGAACAGG
Source organism: Streptomyces sp. NPDC021622 (assembly GCF_040640795.1). Classification (NCBI taxonomy): domain Bacteria; kingdom Bacillati; phylum Actinomycetota; class Actinomycetes; order Kitasatosporales; family Streptomycetaceae; genus Streptomyces; species Streptomyces sp. NPDC021622. The sequence continues at coordinate 636,640 of NZ_JBFACK010000002.1, read as the reverse complement.
TCAAGGCCGAGTTCGCGTTCAAGACGCCGGATCTGCTGGCTGACGGTCGGCTGAACGATGTGCATCCGCGCGGCGGCCCGGCCGAAGTGCAGTTCTTCGGCGACCGCCACGAAGTAGCGGACCTGACGCAGTTCCATTCCACCCCTGCCCCGGATTCATCACGGTTCTTGATCAGTGTACGAGCGGACTGCGTCTTGGTCGGGACGCGTCACCGCGGTGAACTGGCCCTGCTCAACACCGCGGCCAAACGGAGCGGTGCGGACGAGAGAGGGGCATGACGATGCCGTACGCCAAGACGAACGGGATCCGGCTGTACTACACGGACGGCGGGACCGGAGTGCCGGTGCTGTTCCTGCACGGTTGGGGCACCAGCGGCCGGGTCTGGGACGCGCAGGTCGCCGATCTGGCCGCCGACCACCGGGTGGTGACTGTGGACTGGCGGGGTTGCGGCCGAACCGACCATCCGGCCGCCGGGAACACCATCGCCGCCAACGCCGCCGACGTTCTGGGGCTGATGGACGTACTGGCTCTGGACCGGCCCCTGCTGGTGGGCAACTCGATGGGGGCGGCCATCGCTCTGGAGGCGGCACTCCAGTCGCCGGAGCGGGTGGCCGGCGTGGTGTCGATCGACGGGCCCGGCTACTGGCCGAGCCAGGGCATGTCCGACACCCTGCCCTCGCTGGTGACGGCGCTCTCCGTCGATCGCGCCGCGACTCTGGCCGATTGGGTACCGCAGTGGTTCGGCCCGGCGGCGGATCCGGACCTGGCGCGGCAGACGGTGCGACGGATCCTTCAATCCGGCCCGTTCATCGACGAGTTGCTCGCCGACCTCGCGGTCTACGACCCGCGCGAGACACTCGGCCGGCTGATGGTGCCCGCGGTCTTCGCACACGGCCGACTCGATTCCCAGGTCCCCCTGGAGGTCTCCCGGACGCTGGCCGAGCTGGCCCCGTACGGCGAGTTCCACGTGATCGAAGAGGCGGGACACATGCCGCATCAGGAACAGCCCGCCGTGGTCAACTCCCTGATCCGCGCCGTGCTCGCCCGCCTGGCCACCGAAGCGGCCCCGTCCGCCTGACTGCTGCACGGGGCGCAGACCGGCTCCCACGCAGCCGGACGGAAATTGAGGAAGCCATGGATTTCCCCGCATGTGCGGCACGTGATGCCGTCGCACTCGCACTCGCACTCGCACTTGCCGAGGACGGGGCCCAGGATGACGGGGCCCAGGATGACGTCACCACCCGCTGGAGTGTGCCCGCGGGACTGCCCGCGAAGGCCGAGATCACGGCCAAGCAGCCCGGAGTGATCAGCGGGCTGTCCATCGTTTCCGAGGTCCTGATCACCGGGGAACGCGCCGTACTCAACTTCCTGCAACGCATATGCGGCATAGCCACGTTGACGAAGCAGTACGTCGACCTGGTAGCCGACCTGGGTGTGAAAGTCCTCGACACCCGCAAGACGGCCCCCGGGCTGCGTGCTCTCGACAAGCACGCCGTCGCTTCCGGGGGCGGCAGCAGCCACCGGCTCGATCTGTCGGCCATGGTGCTGGACCTGAGCATGCTGCTGACCGGGACGACCCGCGCGTGAAGGATCCGTCCCCGACAGAGCCTGGCCCCGTAGCGGAAGCGGACATCACTGTCGACGGCACCGGACTGCTCTGCGTAACGCTCCTCATACGACTACGGGCCGCAATCGCCCAAGCCAAGCCGAATGCCGTCGTACATGTCATCGCGACCGACCCGGCTGCTCCGCTCGACTTGCCGGCCTGGTGCCATATGACAGGCCATCACTATCTCGGACCCGTCCTCGACGACAAGGACAGCAGTGTTTACGCGCTCAGGCTCTCCGCCGACGCACGCCCGACCCGCCCCGACGCCCCGTGGCACCCCAGCACGCCGGAGCGTTGACACCGGGCCGCAAAGAGCCAGGGCCTGCCCCAAGCCGTGATCAAGGTGCGCGGCGTCCCTCCGTGATCGGTTTGCGCCTGGTGGAAATCGGGCGTCGCGTGTGCGGAACCAACTGATGTGGAACCAACTGATGTGGAAAAGGAGTTGATCGGGCCATGGCGCGGGACACGCGGGACATCTCCGGCAAGGGATACCTCCTGGACAATCGGCAGGCCGAGGCGGGGGAGCGGTTCACCGCGCTGTCGGCGCTCTTCGATCCGTCGACATTCCGGCACTTCGAGACGGTCGGGGTCGACGAGGGGTGGCGGTGCTGGGAGGTCGGGGCCGGTGGGCCCACCGTGCCGGCCTGGCTGGCCGAGCGCGTCGGCCCGGCGGGGCACGTGGTGGCCACCGACATCGACACCTCCTGGATGCGGGAGACAGCAGACTTCGAGGTGCTGCGCCACGACGCGGCGGCCGAGGCGCCCCCGGCCGGGGGGCCGTTCGACCTGATCCACGCCCGCCTCGTACTGGTCCACGTCGCCGACCGCGACAAGGCCCTGCGGTCGATGGTCGAGGCGCTTCGCCCCGGCGGATGGCTGGTGCTTGAGGATGGCGACCCGGCGTTGCAGCCGCTGATCTACCCCGACGAGTACGGGCCCGACCAGGAACTGGCCAACAGGCTGCGCCGCGGCTGCCGTGAGCTGCTGCGGCAGCGCGGCGCGGATCTGGCGTACGGGCGCAAGCTGCCGCGGCTGCTGCGCGAGGCAGGGCTGGCCGACGTCGAAGCCGATGCCTACTTCCCGATCACCTCGCCTCAGTGCACCGTGCTGGAGGAGGCCACCGTCCGCCAGGTCCGCGCCAAGCTCGTTGCTGCGGGGTTGGCCACGGACGAGGAGATCGACCGCCACCTGGCCAACATCGCCGCGGGCGGCCTCGACCTGGGCACCGCGCCGATGATCTCCGCCTGGGGCCGCCGCCCGCGGGACTAGCACTCCTCCGACCACGACACCGCTACCGTCGACGCCCCGGACTTCCGCTATCGCCGGCCGAACAGATCGAGCGCGGCCATGAGGAGAGGGCGTCCGGTGGCCGAGCCACGCACCGGCCGTCCTGGTGTCGGTGTGACCATCACGCTCCTCCTACGCTCCTGCAGACCCGCGCCCCTGGCGATGCGGATTCCCAACCATTAACTTCGCCGGGTGATTTGGAAACCGTATCGTCGAAGAGATCCAGGTCGAAGGTGCCTTCGGCGGCCGCCGTCCGCAGCCGCGCGAGCGCGAGCGCGCGCCGCCGGTTTCCAGAACCTCGCGCAGGGCGGTGTTGACGGTCTACTTCTTGATGCTGGTGCCGCAGAGAATAGCGCTTACGGTGAGCCATCGTCCGGTCGACAATCGGGCAGCATGCGGATCTCGTCGCCCAGCTCGGGGGCCGAGATCTCATGACCCCGGGCGAAGCTCTTAAACACTGCAGGCCCGGTGCGGCGATCGAGCGAGGAGGGGTAGCAGATCTCCATTTGCTCGCATTGATCGCACAGGAGGCTGGCCACGAGGGGCGCCAGGGCGAGTGGACCCTCTGAACTCAGCACGTAGAACGTGTCGTTGGCGACAGGCTCAGCCCATGTGAAGGACTGACACTCGAAATCGGGGTGGTCCCCCGTTGCGCGCTGCATGACTACTTCAAAGGCTCGTGGTCTCGGCCGATAGCTGCACGAAATGGTGAGAAGCCACGGGGCGCCGCTGAGGAATTCGGCCCTTACCAGGGCCCGTTCGAGCTGCGGTCTGAACTCGACCATGCGTAGAGCGGATTCCTGCGGGCTCCGGGGCTTGTCGCCGTGCGATGTGCGGTTGCGTTCGTTCTGCAGGGCCCGGAGATCTGTGAGGATCCCCGGGGTCTCGCCGTCGTCCTGGAGAGCGTTCCGGAGGCCGGGAATCAGGTCGGGCTGGGTGTCGGCGATCGGTCCGAGGTGCTGGTCGAGCCAATTCGTCCACGTCCCGAACGTGGTGCGCTGGAGGCCGTTTCGCAGCGCAGCCAGCCCCCGCCGCGCTCGATCTCGCTGATCACTGTCGCCGGTGACGTGGCCATCGATCTGTCCTCGAAGCAGCGCTGCCCCGGTGACCGTGAGGGTGATGGCGAGAATCTCGGCGGCCTCGAGCATTGCCTCGTACTGGTCCTTCGGGGCGTGTGCCCGTTGGAGCGCTCGTACGGCGCGGGCGAGGGGGTGGGGCAACGATTCCCGGGAGGTCACGAGTGCTTGCGAGGAGCGCGGAGGTTGACGGCCGTCTTCCCGGTGCACGCTGCTGGTCGGCACAGTCGGCACAGTCGGCGCTGTCTGGGGAGTCGGCACGGGGGTAACCGGGGGTTGTGGGGCGAGCTTGGAGGACGGCGCCGGCCCACCAGGCCGAGGCGGCCGTACGGTTGCTGGTCCAGCGCTTTGGGCCAGCACCCGTGGCACCGCTCTGGGTGGCTCCTCCTGTCGCTGCCTCCGCCATCGGCGGAAGAGCAGCCGCAGCCAAGCTGGGAATATGCCGAACAGCGCGATGAACACGACGATGGCGAGGAGGGTGTCCAGCCATGTCGGTAGAGAGCTCGGTTCATTACTGTTCGGAATCGAGGCGGCCGCGAGAAGCCCCCAGCCGATGGTCATCCAGAACGCCCAGTCCCGGTACACGGGGCTGTCAAACAGTCCGAGCACCGCGTTGCGCCGCTTCGGCGGAACCGAAGGCGGAGGCGACGAGGGGCCTCGGGCGCCATTGTCCATACAGCTATGGTGCCTCCGGGTGTCGTCCGAAAAACAGCGGCGTAACACTCAGTTGATGCTTCGGAAGCCTTGCGTGACAGGACGGGTCCGAAGGGCCAAAGCGGTCGAGGGGCCACAGGATTGAGACTCCGGGAGCCTCGGTTCCGTACCGAAACCCGTGCCTCGCGGGGCGGCCGCGCTGCGGGATTCCTCTTGCCGGGTGCGGAGGCGTCCAGCGGTTCCTCGTTCGAGGTGCCATGGCAAGTCGCAGAGCAATGGCTGTGCCGCGGCAGCGCGGGCGCACGTCGACGCGTCACTGTTGTGCAGGCGCCCCGGCGCCAGGTCGGAGAACGTCGAGGGCCCCACCGCGAACGTGGGGGCCCTTCGGTTGCCCTGGCGGGCGAGTGCGGAGGATGCGAGATTCGAACTCGTGAGGGGTTGCCCCCAACACGCTTTCCAAGTGTTCGTCTGGGGTGCGGAGTGTGCGACGGCGTTCTGACCTGCGGTGGAGCCTCGAGTCGGTGTCCGCCCCGGCGATCTTGTCTTGGTCGTTGTCCGAGGCACCGCAGGCGCTGAGCAGCAGGGCGGTGGAGGCCGTGAGCGCGGCAGCAACCAGCCGGGTCGAGCGGCTCACTGTTGTCTCCGGTGGGGTGAGGGTTAACCAGAGCGAAGCAACGCTATCTGTGACCATCAGGTGACAAGGAGATCGGGTCTGAACTAGGGCCGAGACGCACCGCGTCCACCCGGGCCTGGACGAATACGCCCTCGCGTGGAGGAACGCTGTCGGCAACCGGGGCGGGCGAGGCGTGCAGAGTGGCTGGTGACGCGGACGATGCCCGCTCCCCAGCGGCGCGGATTCTCCGCAGATTCTCCCCAGGGCTTTGAAGTGCACCCGTACGGGCATTCGCTAGTGCGAATTTAGCGGCCGGAGTGGACTGCCCCCTACAGCCAATCCCGCCGCTTGAAGATGAAGTACAGACTCACGCACACCACAGCCATCAGCAGGATCGCGAACGGATACCCGGCTGCCCACTTCAGCTCGGGCATCGTCTCGAAGTTCATGCCGTAGATGGTTCCCACCAGTGTGGGTGCAAACAGGATCGCCGCCCAAGAAGAGATCTTCTTGATCTCCTCGTTCTGCTCGAACCCCGCCTCCGCCAGCGCCCGCATCTCCGCGTTCTGCTGCTGCGTCACCAGCGTCGCGTTGACCGTGAGGATGTCGGTCAGGGCCTGGCGGAAGCCGTCGACTCGTTCGCTGGTGTGGGTGACGTGGTCGGCCACGTCGCGCAGGTAGCGCTGGAGTTCCTCGTCGGTGCCGTACTTGGCGAAGCCTGCCATCAGGGCGTGCAGCATGGAGACCAGGGGGCGGGTGGCGCGCTGGAACTCGACCATTTCGCGGGAGAGTTCGTAGATGCGGCGGGACGCCTTGGGGTCGCCGCCGAAGACGTCGGTCTCGATTTCGTCGATGTCGTTCTGGACGCCGGCCACGACCGGGGCGTAGCCGTCCACGACCGCGTCCAGGATCGCGTAGAGGACTGCTTCGGGGCCGAGCTTGAGGAGGTCGGGGGTCTCCTCCATGCGGCGGCGGACCGCCGAGAGGTCGGGGGCCGCGCCGTGCCGGACCGTGATGACGAAGTCGGGGCCCACGAAGACGTGGAGTTCGCCGAAGTCGACCTCCTCGGGGGCGTCCAGGTAGCGGGCCGCGCGCAGGACCACGAAGAGCGTCTCGCCGTACCGCTCCAGCTTCGGGCGCTGGTGGGCCTCCATCGCGTCCTCGACGGCGAGTTCATGGAGGTCGAACTCGGCCGCCAGGGTGAGGAGTTCGGCCTCGGTGGGGCGGGCGAGGCCGATCCAGGCCATGCCGTCCTGCTGCTCGCGCAGTTCGCGGAAGGTGTCGGAGAGGGAAGCGGGCGTCGCGACGCGGACACCGTCCCGGTAGAGCGCCGCCTCCACCACGCTCGCGGCGTCCGGTGCTGTCGCATCCGTCGGGGCGGCGGGCGTGACATCGCCGGGGTTTCCGTTCCCGGTCGCCGGCGCCGCATCGCCCTGGGTGGCGCGCCGCCAGCCGTGCTTTCTGGTGGTCGGTGCGGGCCGGGCGCGGCGCTCCGCCATGCTGGGTGCCTCCCATGTCGAACGTATGTCTAGATGGCCACGGAGCAGGATATACGGCTCAAAAGGCCCGGGTGTGGCGACGACGCGGCCGACTTGCGGACCGCCGGTGTCCGCAAGGGCCGCTAGCGTGCGGAACATGACGAAGATGAAGACGAGGGCGAGGGCGAGGGTGAGTTCGGGTTCGAGTTCGGGTTCGGGATCGGGTTCGATGACGGCGGCGTCCTCCGGGGGCGTTGCCCCGGTCCTTGGGACGCGTGCGCTCAACCGGGCCACGCTCGAGCGGCAGCTCCTCCTGCGCCGCTCGGCCGATCTGTCCGCCAAGGACGCCGTGGCCCATCTCCTCGGCCTGCAGGCGCAGAACGTCAAGCCGCCCTACTACGCCCTCGCGGCACGCCTGGAGGACTTCGATCCGCTGGAGCTGTCCGCGCTCATGGAGGCGCGGGAGGCGGTCCGCATCGTCACCATGCGTTCCACCATCCATCTGCACACCGCGGAGGACGCCCTCGCGCTGCGGCCGATGATGCAGCCCGCGCTCGAACGCGAGATGGCGACGGTGTTCCGGAAGGGGCTCGTCGGCGTCGACCTGGAGGAGCTGGCCGTGCTCGCCCGCGAGGCCGTCGAGGCGGAGCCCCGCACGATGAAGCAGCTGCGCGAGGTGCTGCTCGTCCGGTGGCCCGACGCCGATCCGCAGTCCCTGGCGGTCGCCGCCCGGTGTGTGCTGCCGCTCGTCCAGGTCACTCCCCGCGGGCTGTGGCGGCGCAGCGGCCAGGTCGCGCTCACCACGCTCGACCACTGGCTCGGCGGCGGTGCGGGGGAGCGGCGGCCGGTGCGGGGCGGCGCGTCGGGGTCCGCATTGGACGCCACCATGGACGCCACCGTCCTGCGCTATCTCGCCGCCTTCGGGCCCGCCTCCGTCAAGGACATGCAGACCTGGGCCCGGCTCACCCGCCTCCGGGAGGTCTTCGAGCGGCTCCGGCCTGAGCTGCGTACGTTCCGTGACGAGAACGGGGTCGAGCTGTTCGACCTGCCCGACGCGCCGCGCCCCGACGCGGACACACCGGCTCCGCCGCGGTTCCTTCCCGAGTTCGACAACCTCCTGCTCTCGCACGCGGACCGGGCCCGGGTCGTACCCGCCGAGTACAAGGGGCGGGCCTGGAAGGGGAACTTTGCGTACTGCGTCTTCCTGCTCGACGGGTTTCTCGCTGGGGTGTGGCGGTGGGAGGAGGACGCGAAGGGCGGGGGCGGCGTGCTGACCATCGAGCCGTTCGGGCGGGTGAGCCGGGCTGGGCGGGAGGAGCTGGTGGAGGAGGGGGAGCGGATGCTGGGGGTGCTCGCCGGGGCGGCGGCGTCTTCTTTTGACGTTCGATTCGGGAACGTCATCGAGGGCTGAGGCGCGGGCTTCGCTTCTTTCCCCGACCCCGCCGACCCCGCCGACCCCGCCGACCCCGCCGACCCCGCCCCTTCCCGGCTGTGACATGTGCGGCTCCGCCGCGTGAGGAGGCAAGCCCCCGGACCCCCATCGTGGCGCTCGGTCCCGGGGCTCCGCCCAAGCCCCGCTCCTCAAATGCCGGAGGGGCTAAGTGCACATCACGGCAGCAGCCCCGCCCGCCGCGCCGCCACCACCGCCTCCAACCGCGTATGCGCGCCCAGCTTCCGCATGGCCGCCCGCAGGTACCCCTTGACCGTCTCCGGGCGCAGCCCAAGCCGCTCCGCCGTCTTCGCGTTCGTCAGGCCGCCGGCCACGCACGTCAGGACGTCCACCTCACGAGGGGCGAGGGACACGTCGGGTTCGGGGACGGGGGCCGCCGCCGTGGCCAAGCGGCCGCATGCCGCCAGGAGTTCCTCGCGCAGCGCCGGATCCAGGACGCGGGGGGCCAGGCCGCGCAGCGCGCTGTGGGCCTCGCGTACCTGTTCCCAGGCGGCGGGCCCGGCCACCGGTTCCCGCGCCGTCACCAGGAGTTGGCGCACCTCGTCGCGTACGACGTCGCGTACGACAAGGGCCTGCTCCACGTCCCGCGCCGCGGCCACCGCCGCCGACAGCGTCCGGTCGCCCAGCGGCTGGGCGGTACGCAGGGCGCCGTACAGCACGTCCCGCACCCGGCGGCGCACCACCACCGGCACCGCGAGGACCGAGCGCAGCCCCTCCGCGGCGACGGCACCGTCGTACTCATGGCTGATGTGCCGCGAATCGTGGTAGTCCGTGACCGCGCACGGACGCGAGAGCGCGACCGCCTTGCCGCCGAGACCGTTGCCCGCGGTCACCGCGAGCCCGCGCAGCGCACGCGTCGCCGTGCCGCTCAGCTCGCCGATCCGCACCTGACGCTGCCCTTCGAGGAGCCCGCCGAAGGCCACCGGCAGGCCCGTGCCCCGCCGCAGCCGCAGCAGAGCGGACCGCATCTCCACCGCATCGCCGCCGTCAGCCGTCACGCGTGTCGCCCCTTCACCGCACGGACACCCCCGTCCGGGGGTAGTGAGACCCGCAGCACGAATTACACGATGCTAAGTGGCGTCCGGCAATGAGCCCGGCAAAGGTGCGGGGCAGCGGACCGGCGACGAGGGAGAGCGCAATGACGACGACGGGCACCGGCGGCACGGAACAGTTCCGCACCGCTCGGGACTTCCTGCTGCGGCATCGTGAGGACTACGCCGCCGCCTACGAGGGCTTCACCTGGCCGCGGCCCGAGCGGTTCAACTGGGCGCTCGACTGGTTCGACGTCATCGCCCGCGGCAACGACAGGACCGCCCTGCACATCGTCGAGGAGGACGGGACGGAGACCCGAGTCTCCTTCGCTGCGATGTCCGACCGCTCCGGCCGCGTCGCCAACTGGCTGCGCGCGCAAGGCGTCCGCGCCGGCCACCGCGTGGTCGTGATGCTCGGCAACCAGGTCGAACTGTGGGAGATCGCCCTCGCCGCGATGAAGCTGCGCGCGATCGTCATCCCGGCGACCCCGCTGCTCGGCCCCATCGACCTGCGCGACCGCATCGACCGCGGCCGCGCCCGGCACGTCATCGTGCGGCCCGAGGACACGGCCAAGTTCGATGACGTGCCCGGCGACTACACGCGCATCGTGGTCGGCGGCGACAGCCCCGGCTGGATCTCGTACGACGATGCCGAAGACGACGCACCCGAAGCCGCCTTCGAGCCCGACGGCGTCACCCACGCAGACGACCCACTGATGCTCTACTTCACCTCGGGCACGACGGCCCGCCCCAAGCTGGTCGAGCACAACCATGTCTCGTACCCCATCGGCCATTTGGCGACCATGTACTGGATCGGCCTCAAGCCCGGCGACGTACATCTCAACATCTCCTCGCCGGGCTGGGCCAAGCACGCCTGGTCCAACCTCTTCGCCCCGTGGAACGCCGAGGCGACGGTCTTCATCCACAACTACACCCGCTTCGACGCCGCACGGCTGATGTCCGAGATGGACCGCGCGGGCGTGACGTCCTTCTGCGCCCCGCCGACCGTGTGGCGCATGCTCATCCAGGCGGACCTGACCCAGCTGCGCACCCCGCCGCGCGAGGTCGTCGCGGCGGGCGAGCCGCTCAACCCCGAGGTCATCGAGCAGGTCCGGCGCGACTGGGGAGTCACCATCCGGGACGGCTTCGGGCAGACGGAAACGGCCGTACAGGTCGCCAACTCGCCCGGCCAGAAGCTGAAGCCGGGCTCCATGGGCCGGCCGACGCCCGGCTTCGCCGTCGAACTCCTCGACCCGGTCACCGGCAAACCCGGCGCGCGGGAGGGCGAGATCTCCCTCGACCTGGCCAAAAGGCCGGTCGGCCTGATGGTCGGCTACAACGGCGACCCCGAGCGCACCGCCGAGGCCATGGAGGGCGGCTACTACCGCACGGGCGACATCGGCTCGCGCGACGACGACGGCTACATCACGTATGTGGGGCGCGCCGACGACGTCTTCAAGGCCTCCGACTACAAGATCTCGCCGTTCGAGCTGGAGAGCGCGCTCCTTGAGCACGAGGCGGTCGCGGAGGCCGCGGTCGTGCCCGCGCCGGACGCGGTGCGGCTCGCTGTCCCGAAGGCGTACGTCGTGCTGGCGAAGGGCTGGGCGCCGGGCGAGGAAACGGCGGAGGCGATCTTCCAGTACACCCGGTCGGTGCTGGCTCCCTACAAGCGCATCCGGCGCATCGAGTTCACGGAGGGGCTGCCCAAGACCATCTCCGGCAAGATCCGGCGAGTTGATCTGCGGGAGCGGACGGCGGAAGGGTCGGCGGACGAGTGGATGGAGCGCGGCAAGCGCTGAGTTCGTGCCAGAGCGGGGTCCTCAAACTCCCATTTCACTTTTGGGCCGGGCTCCCGCTGGCGCGTGGGCGTGCGGCATGCCCGAGGGCGCGTGGCGTGCCCGAGGGCGCGCTGGAACTGGGCGATTGCACCGTGGGCGCCACTCCCGCAAAACCCGGCTCATCGAGGAGATCCCCGATGTCGCCCAGGCTTGGCGCCTCGGGCAGGCCGTGAACAACGAGATCGACGACATCTGCTCCCACGCAGCCCACGAGATCAACATCCGAACGCGGTAACGCGGTAACGCGGTAACGCAGTACCGCCTCCGGCCAGGCCTGGCCGGAGGCGGTACTGCGTGGTGCCGTGGAGGTCCGCGTCGTCGCCGACCGGCACGACCTGTCGCGTGCGGATCAGTCGAGAACGCTGCCGTTGCCGGGGCGGCTGCCGCGGGTGCGGCGGTTGTCCAGGAGGACGAACGTGCGGTGCAGCCAGCGGTCCCGGCCGTCGTAGCGCGGAGTGAAGGCCGAACGCCCGTGGATGGCGATGCGGTTGTCCACGAACACCATCTCGCCGGAGCGCAGCGGGACCGACGTCGAGGCTTCGACGAACGCGTCCCGCAGTCGCTCCAGGGCCGCCGCGGCCTCCGCGTCGACGGCGGCGGTGGCATTGAAGTCCACCTTGACGTTGGGGTCTTCGGGGTCTCCCGTGAGCACCGCGTGGGCGACGGCCGAGTCCCCCGACCGGAAGGACGGCGGCGGCACGGTGGTGAAGCGTTCCTGGTGCAGCACCTCGCGGGTCGCGGGGGCGAGCAGGCGCAGCGTGCGTCGGAACGACGAGACGAGGGTGCCGGCCGCGTTGTCGGGGTCTCCGCGCAGGCACAACAGGCCCACGAAGTCGGGGCGGTGCGGGTGGAAGGCGTTCTCGACGTGCAGCTCCAGCGGTGTGGAGCCCGCGTTGCTCTGTGACGACTCGCGGCCCGGGACCGGCACCACGTTCTGCACGAGGGCGCCCGACTTCTCGTTGCGGTAGGCGGCGATCTCGCCGAGCTCCGCCGCGATCAGTACGGCGACGGCGGCCGGGACCGTGGCCTCCCGCTCCACCGACTCCGGAACCGTCGGCGTCGTGGGCAGCACCTCCGGGTCCACCGGCAGGTTGCGCAGCAGGAGGGTGCCGTCCTCGCCGGGGTCGTGCCGGTAGGCCCGTATGACCTGGCGCAGCCTCGGCGGCAGGTGGGCGGAGAGTTCCCGGGCCGCGGCCACCCACTTGGCGTCGTCGATCAGCTCCGGAGTGGTGGTGGCCAACTGCCGTGCCACGGCGTCGAATTCATGGCGCTCGGGGTCGGTCAGGGTCAGCGAGAGCGGTGCGTCGGCGTCGGCGTCGGACCGGACCGCCCCGGGATCGGGGGTCGCGATGGACATGCGTCTCCTTCGGGCCTGTGCTTGCGGGGTGCGTCGCCCGACGGGGCCTCGGCGGCCGTTCGGGCGTGCGGGAGTGTGCGTACAGGAGCGTGCGTACGGGAGCGGGCAGTCAGCTGGACATGGCCACAAGGACCCGGCGGCTGCCGGTGAACGAGCGGCGGCCGTGGCCGACCAGCACGTTGTCGATCAGCAGCAGGTCACCGGCGTGCCAGTCGACGTCGACGGCGGCGGCCAGGCCGCGGTCGCGCACCTGCAGCACGTACGCGTCGGGGATCGGACTGCCGTCGGCGAAGCTGACGGACTGCGGCAGTTCGTCGGCGGGCAGCACCCGGGCCAGTGCGGCCGCGTCCTCGCCGAGCGCCGCCGGGTGCCACTGGTCGGACTGGTTGAACCAGACCTCCTCGCCGGTCACCGGGTGACGCAGCGTGGCCGGGCGGTTCTGGGTGACGCGCAGGGCGTCGCCGGGGAGCCACGTCCAGTTCGAGGCGGTCGTGGAGAGGAACTCCTCGACCGCGTCGCGGTCCCCGGTCTCGAAGGTCTCCTGCCAGCTCTTGCCGAGGCCGCGGCCCCCGTGCAGGTTCTGCGTGTAGCGCACCCCGCCGGCGAACGCCTCGCGCACCTCGTCGTCCAGCGACGCGAGCCACAGCGCGCCGTTCACCACGGGGGTGGCGCCGCCGGTTTCCGGGGCGGTGTGGCAGAAGAACAGCAGCCGGGACGGCCAACGGTGCGCGTACGAAAGCTCGTTGTGCATCGAGATGACGAATTCCGGCGGATATTCCGTCGACGTGTAGACGTTCCGTCCGACCTTGGTGCGCGGGGAATTCCCGTGCACATAGGCCGCCCGGTCGGGCAGCAGGCGGTCCATGACGGTGTCGAGTTCGTCGGGGTCGACGCCGAAGCCCCGGAACACCAACGCCCGTTCCTCGGTGAGTCGTTCGGCGAGGTCGGGAAGAGCGTCGAGATACGCGGCGAGCCCTGCGGCGCCAGGTTTCGCGCCCACGCTCGCCGGGGTGATCTCCAGTGGTTTCCAGTTCCGGTGGTCCGGCATCCCGGCCTTCCCTTCTGCGCCCCCGCCGAGGCGTGTGGAATGCGATTCGCCGGACAGCTTGCGGAGCGTTTCTATACCGGCTCTACATGCCGGGGCGGCCCGATATAGAAGCCCTATAGCGCCAGTTCACAGACTCCCGAACGCCGATACGAGCAGATACGACACGTTCGAAACCCAACCGATCAGGGAGCGACATGGCCGAGCAGAACACCGACGCGCAGACCTACCTCGTCGTCCTCAACGATGAGGAGCAGTACTCCATCTGGTGGGCCGAGCGGGAGCTTCCTGCGGGCTGGCACGCCGAGGGCACCCGCGGCACCAAGGAGGAGTGCCTCGCGCACATCGGCGAGATCTGGACCGACATGCGCCCGCTCAGCCTGCGTCGCCGCATGGCGGAGGCGGCGGGCTGACCGCAGAGGCCCGCGCGGAAGCGGAGGCCCGGGGCTGAGCGGAGGCGCCCGCCCCGCTCCCCCTCCCCGCCCCGCGCGCTCGCACTCACCCCGACACCGGGCTTCCCAGCCCTCTCGTCCGGCCCGCACCTCACTCCGCCCACCCACCGCACACGACCCCACGGGGAGCACTTGTGGCACGTCAGTCGCCCCTCCACCTTCTCTTCTCGGACCTGGCAGCCCAGGCCCCGGACCGGACCGCCCTCGTCGACGGCGACGGCGGGCGCGGGATCGGTTACGCGGAGCTCGACGCGGAGGCCAATCGGCTGGCGCACCTGTTGTGCGCGGCCGGTGTGGGCCGGGGATCACTCGTCGCCGTGCACCTGCCGCCCTCCGCGGACCTGCCGACGGCACTGCTCGCGGTCTGGCGGGCGGGCGCGGCGGTCCTGCCGCTGCCGGCCGACGTGCCGGAGGAGGGGCTGCGGGCGCTGCGCCGGTACGCCGAGCCGGCGGCCGTCCTGACCCATGGCAACGCGGCGGTCGCCCTGCGCGCCGGAGCCGGACCGGCTCCGGTGATCGACCTCGACGCCGAGCGCGACACCCTGCGTTCCCAGGCGGCCACCCCGCCCGCGGTCACCGTCGAGGACGGCGATCTGGCCTGGGGAGTCCAACTGGCCGACAACGGCCAGTATCTGATGGTGGATCACACAGCCGTCGCACACCACGTCCGCTGGACCACCCGCCGCTTCGGTGTGACCGACGCGGACCGTGTGCTGTGCACGCCCTCCGGCCTCGCCTCCTACTGGCCGCTGTTCACCGCCCTCACCACCGGTGCGACCGTGGTGACGGCCACGGCGAAGGCCCCCCTCGCCCACACGGTCGCCGCCCACGGCGTCACCGTCATGCCGGTCGCCGCCTCCGGTCTCGACGCCGCCGCGGCAGAGGGCGACTGGGCCGCCTGCGGCGCCCTGCGCCTTGTCCTCGCCGCAGGAAGCCCCGCCGGTCCCGCCGCCACCGCTGTCGTCACCGCGGCCGGCGCGCAGGCCTGGCAGGTGTACGGCCCCGACGGCGGTGCGCTCGCCGTCACCGCGTGCCCTGTGGAAGGCGGGTCCGGCGATGCCGCGGCCGCCGCATCCCTCGGACGGCCGGTCGACAAGGTGCGCGTGCTCGTGCTCGACGCGTACGGAGACCCGGTACCCCCCGGCGTTCCGGGCGAGCTGCATGTCGCCGGTTCCGCGGTGGCTCGCGGGATCCTCGGCGACCCGCTCGCCACGGCCGAGCGGCTGCGGCCCGCCCCCTTCGGGGCGCCGGGCTCGCGCATGTACCGGACGGGCGACGAGGTCCGCTGGCGCGCGGACGGCGCCGTGGAGCTCCTCGGCCGGGTCTCCGACGGCGCACAGGCGCCCGCCGCCTTCGCCGCCGAACTTCCCGGGCGGCCGGTCCACGCGGCCCCGGTCACCGCCGCCGAACGCGCCGTCTGCCAGACGTGGTCGGAGCTGCTCGGCATCGCCGACATCGGCCTCGACGACAACTTCTTCCAGCTCGGCGGACACTCCCTCGTCCTCACCCAGCTCGCCGAAATGCTGCACAGGACCACCGGCCGCCAAGTGGTGCTCGCCGACCTCTTCGCCGCGGTCACGGTCCGCGAGCAGGCCGCGCTCGTCGACTCCGCGGCCGCCGTCGAACCCGCCGTCACCCCCGTTCCCCGCGACGGGGAACTCCCGCTGTCCTTCGGCCAGCGCCGGCTGTGGTTCATGGACACGATGCACCCCAAGAGCCCGGAGTGGACGGCACCCCTCTTCATCCGGCTCTCCCCGGACATCTCCGCCGACACCGTCCGCCGCGCGCTCGACATCCTCGGCGAGCGGCACGAGGCGCTGCGCACCCGTTACGCCTCCCGAGGCGGTGAACCCGTACAGATCGTCGAGCCGTACACGCCGGTCGAGCTGCGGGTCGTGGACGGTGTGCGCGACGACCTCCTCCCCGTCTACGCCGAGCAGTTCGAGGCGGGCTTCGACCTGGCGGGCGGTCAGGTCTGGCGGGCACTGCTCGGCCGGGCCCCCGGCGAGGACCAGCTGCTCCTTGTCACCATCCACCACATCGCCTGCGACGGCTGGACCTCGGCCGTCCTGGAGGACGAGTTCCGCACCCTGTGCCGCACCCTGCACGCCGGTGAGCGGCCCGCGTTGCCCGAACTTCCGGTGCAGTACGCGGACTTCGCGGCCTGGCAGCAGCAATGGCGCACCACCGAGCGGCTCGCCGACGACCTGGACTTCTGGCGCCGCACGCTCGACGGCATGGCCCCGCTCGAACTGCCCACCGACCACCCGCGCCCCCCGGAGCGCGACCCGCACGGCTCCGTCGTCACCTTCAGCATCCCGCAGCCCCTCGTCGACGCCGCGACCGCGCTCGGCCGCCGCAACGAGGCCACGCCGTTCATGACGCTGCTTACGGTCTTCGGCACCCTGCTCGCCCGGCACACCGGGCAGTGGGACGTCGTCGTCGGCGCCCCCGTCGCCGGCCGCACCCGGCCCGAACTGCGCCCCATGGTCGGCTTCTTCCTCAACTCCCTCGTCCTGCGCTGCCCCCTGGAGGCCGGACAGTCCTTCCAGGACGCCCTCGGCCGGGTGCGCGGCGCCTGCCTGGACGCCTTCGCCCACCAGGAAGTGCCGTTCGAGCACCTCGTCGAGGAACTGCGCCCCGAACGCGACCTGTCCCGCACCCCGCTCTACCAGGTCGCCTTCAACATGCACGACGAGCAGCTCACCGGCGGCATGCCCGACCGCACCGACCTCGACTACCTGCGCGGCGCCCGCCAGGTCTCCAAGACCGACCTGACCCTCTACGTACGGCGCGAGGCCGACGGCACCTGGACCGGCGCCCTCGAATACGCCACCGCCCTGTTCGAGCACGCCACCATCGAGCGCTTCGCGGACCACTTCGTACGCCTCCTGGCCTCCGTGACCGCCGCCCCCGCCACCCCGCTCGCCGAGGCGGACATCCTGCCCGACGCCGAGCGCGCGCGGCTCCTCGGGGAGTGGAACGCGACCGCGGAGGAGTTCCCCGCCGGCACGGTCCTCGACCGGATCGAGGCCATGGCCACCGCCCGCCCGGACGCCCCGGCCGTCCTCGCCGCCGACGCACGGCTGACGTACGGCGAACTCGACGCGTACGCCAACCGCATCGCCCACCATCTCGCCGCGCAGGGCGCGGGACCGGAGACCGTCGTCGGCGTCTGCCTCGACCGCGGTCCCGACCTGGTCGCCGCCCTCCTCGCCGTGTGGAAGACGGGCGCCGCCTACGTCCCGCTCGACGCGGCCAACCCCGCCGAGCGCCTGCGCCACGTCCTCACCGACAGCGGGGCCGCGCTGCTGCTCACCGACTCCGCCCTCGCGCACGCAACCGACGGCTTCACCGGCACCCGTGTCCTCCTGGACCAAGAGCGCGCGGCGGTCGCGCAACGCCCCGCCGACGCCCCGCCGCGGAGCGGCGACCCGGACGCCCTCGCCTACGTCATCTACACCTCCGGCTCGACCGGCACCCCCAAGGGCGTGATGGTCACCCACGGCGGTCTGGCCAACCATCTCGGCTGGGCGGCAAGGGAGTTGACGTCCGGCAGCGACGGCGGAGCGCCCCTGTTCTCCTCCGTCGCCTTCGACCTGCCCGCCACGAACCTGTATGTGCCGCTGATGACCGGCGGCCCCGTGCATGTCCTGCCCGCCGATCTGGACCTCGCGGACCTCGGCAGGGCGTTGGACGCCGCCGGACCGTTCGACTTCGTCAAGCTCACCCCCGGCCATCTGGACCTGCTCGCCCACCAGCTCGACGCCGGACAGACGGCCCGCCTCGCGAGGACCGTCCTCGTCGCGGGGGAGGCGCTCTCCGCCAGGACCGCCAACCACTGGCTGACCGCCCTCGGCGCCCATCGGCTGATCAACGAGTACGGCCCCACCGAGGCGTCGATCGGCTCCACCGCCCACCCGGTCACCGAGCCCTACGACGGCCCGGTCCCGCTCGGCGGCCCCCTGCCGAACACCACCGCCCACGTCCTGGACCCAGCAGGGCACCCCCTCCCCGTCGGCGTCGCGGGCGAGCTGCACGTCGGCGGGCACGGCGTGGCCCGCGGCTACCTGGCCCGCCCGGCACTGACCGCGGAACGCTTCGTGCCCGACCCGTTCGGCCCGGCAGGCTCCCGCCTCTACCGCACCGGCGACCTCGCCCGCCGCCTCCCGGACGGCAGCATCGAATTCCTCGGCCGGATCGACGACCAGGTCAAGCTGCGCGGCTACCGGATCGAACTCGGCGAGATCCGTGCCCAGTTGACGGACCTTCCCGGTGTCCTTGACGCCGTCGTCGTGCTGCGCGACGACGACGCGGGCGAAAAGTCCCTGGCCGCCTACCTCGTCCCGGACGGCCCTGCCGACCCCGACCTGACGGCCGTACGCGAAGGGCTCGCGGCCGTGCTCCCCGAGTACATGCTGCCGACCGCCTACGCCGTCGTCCCGGCGATCCCGCTCACCTCCAACGGCAAGGTCGACCACCGTGCCCTGCCCGTCCTCGACCTGGTAAGGGGCGCCTACCGGGCGCCGTCCACGCCGACCGAGGAACGCATCGCCGAGATCTGGGGCGAGATCCTCGGCCTGGAGCGGATCGGCGTACACGACGACTTCTTCGCACTGGGCGGACACTCCATCCTCGCCATCCGGATGACCTCCCGCCTCCAGGACGCCTTCGACGTCGACCTGACCATCCGGACGGTCTTCGAGCAGCCCACCGTCGGTGGCCTCGCCCAGGCGATCGAGGAGCGGATCAGGGCCGAGATCGACCAGCTGACCGATTCCGAACTCGCCTGACCACGCGAGCCCGTTGACTCACCGCCCGACGAACCGGGCCCAGTGACATACCCGTTGAGGAGCGGAAAGACCATGAGCATCGGCGACGCGCCGTCCACGAACGACCGGGAAGCGACCGCACTGCGGGAGGAGCTGCTGCGGAGCAGGCTGGCCGGCCGGCGGGGCGGACGCCGGGCCCCGATCCCGCGCGTCCCGCGGGATCGGGAGCTGCCGCTGTCGTTCGGACAGCAGCAGCTGTGGTTCCTCCACCGCATGGACCCCACGAGCACCGAGTACGCCGTACCGCTCGCGATGCGGCTGCACGGCGCCCTCGACCCCGAGGCGCTGCGGGCCGCCCTGACCCGGATCGTCGAGCGGCACGAGATCCTGCGCACCCGCTACACGCTGGCCGGGCGGGAGCCGGTCCAGGTCGTGGACGAACCAGGCGCCGTCGAGCTGCCCGTCGCCGACCTCACGGACGCCAGTGCCGCCGAGGCCCACGCCCGCGCCGAGGCCGACGCCGGCCGCCCCTTCGACCTGGAAGGGGAGTGGCCGGTCCGGGCCCGCCTCTACCGGCTCGGTGACGACGAGCACCTGCTCGTCGTCACCTTCCACCACATCGCCTGCGACGCCTGGTCGATGGGCGTCTTCGCCCAGGAACTCGGCGCCTTCTACACCGCGTACAGCACCGGCACGCCCCACACCGCGGACCCGCTGCCCGTGCAGTACGCGGACTACGCGGCCTGGCAGCGCGGCGAGCTCACCGGGGCAGCCCTGGAAGGCCATCTCGCGTACTGGCGCGAGCAGTTGGCCGACCTGCCCGTCCTCGAGCTGCCCACCGACCGGCCGCGCCCCGCACGCCGGGACCCGCACGGCGACGCCGTCGCCTTCAGCGTCCCCGCCGACCTCGCCCGGCGCGTCAGCGAGGTGGCCCGCACCCACGGCGTCACGCGCTTCACCGTCCTGCTCACCGCCTACCAGCTCATGCTGGCCCGCCACACCGGCGCCACCGACATCCCGGTCGGCGTGACCGTGTCCGGCCGGAGCCGCCCCGAGCTGCAGCAGCTCATCGGCTACGGCATCAACGTGCTTGTGGCCCGCGCCCGTTGGTCCGGCGACCCCACGTTCGCCGAGCTCCTCGCCGCAGGACGCACCACGGTCCTCGACGCTTTCGACCACCAGGCCGTGCCGTTCGCCACCCTCGTGGACGAACTCCAGCCGGAGCGCGACCTGTCCCGCACCCCGCTCTACCAGGCGGACTTCATCCTGCGCGAGCGACAGGCCCCCGACCTCGCGCTGCCCGGCCTGACGGTGACGCCCGAGACGGGCCACCGCACCGCCAAGACCGACCTCACCCTCGACGTCGCCGACGCCGCGGACGGCCCGCTCGACGCCCATCTGCTCTTCGCCACCGCCCTGTTCGACCGCTCCACCGCCGACCGCATGGCAGGCCACTACCTCCGCCTCCTGGACGGCCTCACCGCAGCGCCCGACGCCCGGATCTCCACCGCCGAGATGCTGTCCGACGGCGAACGCGCGGCCCTGGGCGCATGGGCGGCGGGCGAGAGCATCGACCGTGGCGACGCGGGCACCGTGGACCTGTTCACCCGGCAGGCCGCGGCCACCCCCGACGCGGTGGCGGTCAGGGCGGGCGACAGCGAGCTGACCTACCGTCAAGTCGAGGAGCGGGCCAATCAGATGGCCCACTACCTGCTGGAGAACGGCGTCGGACCCGACACCCTCGTCGGCGTCTGCCTGGACCGCGACGTCCATCTGGTGCCCGCGCTCCTCGGCATCTGGAAGGCCTCCGCCGCCTACCTCCCCCTCGACCCGAGCGTCCCCAGTGAACGCCTCGGCTACATGCTCACCGACACCCGCGCCGAACTCGTCCTCACCACCGGCGCCCACCTGCCCACGCTGTCCGCCGTCCACCACGGCACCCTCACCGTCCTGGACCAGGACGCCTGGCTCATCGACGAGCAGCCCACCACGCCTCCCGCCACCTCCCCCGACCCGCGCCAACTGGCCTACGTCATCTACACCTCGGGCTCCACCGGCCGCCCCAAGGGCGTGATGATCCACCACCGTGGCCTGGCCAACTACCTCTCCTGGACCGTGGGTTCCTACGCCGCCCAGGGCACCGGCGGCGCCCCGCTGTTCTCCTCCATCGCCTTCGACCTCGGCATCCCCGACCTCTTCACCCCCCTCATCACCGGCCAGCCGGTCACCCTGCTGCCCACCGACCTCGACACGGCCGCCCTCGGCAGCACGCTCGCCGCCCACGCCCCCTTCAGCTTCATCAAGCTCACCCCCGGCCACCTCGACCTGCTCACCCACCAGCTCACCCCCGCCCAGGCCAGGGACCTCGCAGGCCTCGTCATCGCCGCAGGCGACAGCTTCACCACCGACCTGGTCGCCCGCTGGCGCGCCCTCGCCGGACCGCAGGGCACCCGGCTCGCCACCGAGTACGGCCCGACGGAGATCACCATCGGCAACTCCGGCCAGCCGATCGACACGCTCCCCGACGGTGAACTGATCCCGCTCGGCGACCCCATCCCCAACTCCGCGATGTACGTCCTCACCGACGACCTCAGGCCCGCCCCCACCGGCGTTGCCGGCGAGGTCTACATCGCCGGCGACGGACTGGCCCGCGGCTACCTCGGCCGCCCCGACCTGACCGCCGAGAAGTTCCTCCCCGACCCGTTCGGCCCGGCAGGCTCCCGCATCTACCGCACCGGTGACCTGGGCCGCCGCCTGTCCGACGGCTCCCTCGACTTCCTGGGCCGCATCGACAACCAGGTCAAGCTGCGCGGCTACCGCATCGAGCTGGGCGAGATCGAGGCCCGCCTGCGGCAGCACCCCACCGTCGCGGAGGCCATCGCCGCCGTACGGCGCACGACGCACGGCGTGGAGCGCCTGGTCGCCTACGTCGTCACGGCCGACGGCGCCGACCCCGACCAGCACTCCCTGCGCGCCCACCTGTCGGCCGCCCTGCCCGACTACATGGTCCCCACGGTCTACGTCCCCATCGACGCCGTCCCCCTGACCCGCAACGGCAAGGTCGACCACCGCGCGCTCGCCGCCCTCGACCAGGTCTCCCCCGCCGAAAACCGTGGCACGGCACCGCGCACACCGGCCGAGGAACACCTCGCCCGCGTCTGGGCCGACGTCCTCGGCCTGGACGAACTCGGCGTCGATGACAGCTTCTTCGAACTCGGCGGCGACTCCATCGCGGCCGTACGCCTCGTGGGCGCCCTGCGCGAGGCCGGCCACGACGTCACTGTCCGCGACGTCTTCGAACACCGAACGGTCGCCGACCTCGCCCTGCTCCTGGGCGGCCAGGAGACGGAGGGCTCCGGCTCGCTGGTGTCACTCGTGTCACGGGTGGCGCCGTTCGCGCTGATCGACGCGGCGGACCGTGCCCTGCTCCCGGCGGACGTGGTGGACGCCTACCCGCTGTCGCAGATCCAGACCGGCATGCTCGTCGAGATGCTGGCCGCGGGCCCCGGCACGAAGGACGTCTACCACAACGTCAACTCCTTCCGCGTCCCCGACGAGCAGCCGTTCTCGCCGGAGGCCTTCCGGGCCGCCGTGGACACGGTCGTCGCCCGCCATGACGTCCTGCGCACGTCGATGCACCTGTCCGGCCACTCCCAGCCGCTGCAACTCGTCCATGCCGAGGCGCGCATCGGCGTCGAGATCCACGACGTACGGACCGCCGGCGCCCCGGAGCGGGAACAGGCCGTCGCCACGTACGTACGGCGTGAACGCGACCGCCACTTCGACCTGACCACCGCCCCGCTGCTGCGGCTCGGCGTACACATCGAGTCCGAAACCGGCTGGTGCCTGACGCTCAGCCACTGCCACGCGGTGACGGAGGGCTGGACCCTCAACACGCTCCTTGTGGAGCTCCTCGACTGCTACCGGCAGCTGCGGGACGGCGGTGAGGCACCGGAGTACGAGGCGCCCTCCGTGCGGTACGCGGACTTCGTCGCGGCCGAACTGGAGTCGGTGGCGAGCGAGGACGACCGGGCCTTCTGGCGGGCGGTGACGGAAGCGCATGCGCCGTTGCGGCTGCCGGAGGTGTGGGGCGATCCGACGGGGAGCGGCGCGCAGCGGGTCGGTCACCAGGTCCCGTTCGTGGATCTGGAAGGTCCGCTGCGGGAGCTGGCGCGTACGGCAGGCACCTCGCTGAAGAGCGTGCTGCTTGCGGCGCATCTGAAGGTCCTGTCGGCGCTGACGCCGGACGAGGCCTTCCACGCGGGTGTTGTCTTCCACGGCCGTCTGGAGGCGCCGGGCGCTGACCGGGTGCTGGGCATGCACCTCAACACCCTGCCGTTCCCTGCGACTCGGCCCTCCTCTGGCAGCTGGCTGGAGCTGGTGGGGCGGGTCCACGCCCAGGAGACGGAGATCTGGGCCCACCGCCGCTACCCGCTTCCCGAGATCCAGCGCGACTGCGGCATCGGCGACCGGCTCGTCTCCGTGCTCTTCGAGCACCAGGACTTCCGCCCGGCCGGTGCGGAGACGTACGGCAGCGGTGCGTCCTGGGACGTCGGCGGCAACGAGTTCACGCTGAACGTGGTGGCTGCTGACGGGGCCGTTCAGCTGGGCTCCACGACGGATGTGATCAGCGGGGAGAACCTGCGGCGGCTGGGGTCGATGTACCGGTCGGTGCTTGAGGCGATGGCGGTGGACCCGGATGGGGACGCAGGGGGCGCGTGTCTGCCCGAGGGGGAGTTCGAGGAGGCCTCGGACTTCACCGAGTGGGGTGGCCGTGTGGGTGCGCTGGAGTTGTTCGCGGGGCAGGTGGCGGATCGGGCCGGTGAGGCTGCCGTCGTCTGTGGTGAACAGCGCGTCAGCTACCGGGAGTTGGAGGAGCGGTCGAGTCGGCTGGCTCGGCATCTGCGGGGTGCGGGTGTGGTGCCCGGCGGTGTGGTGGGTCTGTCGCTGGGGCGGACGCCGGATGTGTTGGTGAGCATGTTGGCGGTGTGGAAGCTGGGTGCCGCCTATCTGCCGATCGACCCTGCGCTGCCCGCTGAGCGTGCCGCGTACATGGCCGAGGATGCCGGTGCGGTCCTGGTGCTCACGGACGACTACCTTGCCGCGCACCGGGCGGACATCGATGCTCTGCCCGCTGCGTTCGAGTCCGTTGCCGCGGATCCCGAGCAGGTGGCCTACGTCCTGTACACGTCCGGTTCGACCGGGCGGCCCAAGGGTGTCGTCATCAGCCACCGCGCCCTGCACAACCTCCTGGCCTCGCTGCGGGATCATCTCGGGGCCGATCAGACGGGTGTCTGGCTGGCGTCGACGTCGATCTCGTTCGACATTTCGGGCCTTGAGCTGCACCTGCCCCTCATTACGGGCGGGCGTGTGGTCCTGGCCGGTGATACCGAGGTCAAGGACGCCACCGCGCTGCGGGGGCTCGCGGAAGCGCATGGTGTGACCCATGTGCAGGCGACGCCTTCGGGCTGGCGCCTGCTGTTGGCGGCCGGGTTCAGTGATCGGTCGGTGGTGGCGTTGACCGGTGGTGAACCCATCGACGCCGAGCTGGCTCAGGAACTCGCCTCGCACGTAGGCCGGTTGGTGAATGTGTACGGTCCGACGGAGACCACGATCTGGTCGTCCATCTGGGACGTGCCGGAATCCGTCGCGCAGGTCTCGATCGGTGGTCCGCTCGCCAACACCCAGTTGTACGTGCTGGATTCGCGGGGGCGGCCGGTGCCGTCGGGCGTCGTTGGTGAGTTGTGCATCGCCGGTGACGGTCTGGCGCACGGCTATCACGGGCGTGCGGGGTTGACGGCGGAGAAGTTCGTCCCGAACCCGTACGGTCCTTCCGGTTCGCGGTTGTATCGCACGGGTGACCTGGCCCGTCGCTTGTCCGATGGCACCTTTGAGTGCCTGGGGCGTATCGACAGCCAGGTGAAGGTGCGCGGTTATCGCATCGAGCTGGGTGAGATCGAGTCGCGGCTGCGTGAGCACCCCGCTGTGACGGATGCCGTGGTCGTGGCGCGTGCGGATGAGGCCGGGGACAAGAGCCTGGTGGCGTACGTCGTCGGCACGGCGGAAACGGCCTCGCTGCGGGAGCACCTGGGCCAGGCGCTTCCGGAGTACATGGTCCCGGCGGCCTACGTGACCCTCGACGCGATCCCGCTGACCAACAGCGGCAAGGTCGACCACCGCGCGCTGCCCGCCCCCGACCAGACCGCGTACACCGGAACCCGTGGAACAGCCCCGCGCACACCCTCCGAGGAGCGACTCGCCGCGATCTGGGCGACCGTCCTGGATGAGGACGAGGTGGGGGTCGAGGACAGCTTCTTCGACCTCGGCGGCGACTCCATCCGGGCCGTCCGTCTGGTCGGCGCCTTGCGCGCCGCCGGTTACGACGTCGACGTCCGCGCGGTCTTCGAGCACCGCACCGTCGCCGCGTTGGCGACCCATGTGACAGGGGACAGCTCTGTCTCGCCGGCCGACACGGTGTCCCCCTTCGCGCTCATCGGCGAGGAGGACCGTGCCCTGCTGCCGGCGGATGTCGTGGACGCGTATCCGTTGTCGCAGATCCAGACCGGCATGCTCGTCGAGATGCTGGCGGCGCAGGAACAGGGCAGGTCGGCGTACCAGAACATCAACTCCTTCCGGATCCCGGACGATCGGCCGTTCTCCGCGGAGGCGTTCCGCGCCGCCGTCGACCACATCACACAGCGGCACGAGATGCTGCGTACGTCGATCGACTTCGTGCGCTACGCGCAGCCGCTCCAGATGGTGCACTCCGGCGCGCAGATCGAGCTGGCCGTGATGGATGTGCGGGGCCAGAGCCCCGATCAGCGGCAGCGGGAGCTGGAGGCGTTCGTCGCCGCCGAGGAGGCCGCCGCGTTCGAACTGCCGGCCGCACCGCTGATCCGTATGGCCGTGCATGTCGAGTCGGACGACGCCTGGCGGATCACCTTCACGTACGTCCACGCCATCGCGGACGGCTGGAGCTATCACAGCCTCGTGATGGAGCTGCTTGACTGCTATCGGCAGCTGCGGGACGGCGGTCAGGCCCCGGTGCACGAGGCTCCGGCCGTCCGGTACGCGGACTTCGTTGCCGCCGAACTCGCCTCGCTGGACGGCGATGAGGACCGCGCCTTCTGGCAGGACCTGGTCGAGCGCCACACTCCCTTGGCGCTGCCGGAGGCCTGGCGCACGGCGACGGGCGGGACGAGCGAGCCGCTGCGACTGCGGGTCGACTTCCGGGACCTGGAGCAAGGCCTGCGTGGGCTGGCCACGCGGGCGCGGACCTCGCTGAAGAGTGTGCTGCTTGCGGCGCATCTGAAGGTCCTTTCGGCGCTGACGCCTGACGAGGCCTTCCACACGGGTGTCGTGTACCACGGCCGTCTGGAGGCGTCGGGTTCGGACCGGGTGTTGGGCATGCACCTCAACACCCTGCCGTTCCCTGCGACTCGGCCCTCCTCTGGCAGCTGGCTGGAGCTGGTGGAGCGGGTCCACGCCCAGGAGACGGACATCTGGGCCCACCGCCGCTACCCGTTGCCCGCCATCCAGCGGGACGCCGGCGACGGCCGACGGCTGATCCCGGTGATGTTCGACTTCCAGAACTTCCACCAGGTCGACACCGAATCGGTCGACGTCGCCTCCGGACTCGGCGCGGGCTTCAACGAGTTCGCGCTCAGCGTCGTGGCCACGGGCGGCGGGCTCGTCGTCAAGACGCACACCGGCGCCCTCGGCCGCGAGGGCGCCGAGCGGCTGGCCTCGATGTACCGGCTCGTCCTGGAGTCCATGGCCGCCGATCCCGACGGCGACGCCACCGCCGCCTACCTTCCCGAAGTGGAGCAACCCCCTGTGTCCCGGCGCACCGAAGCCACCAGCACCGTGCTGACCCTTGAGACGTTCGTCGGCCAGGCGTCGGCGACTCCCGATGCCGTGGCGGTTGTCTGTGGTGAACAGCGTGTCAGCTACCGGGAGTTGGAGGAGCGGTCGAGTCGGCTGGCTCGGCATCTGCGGGGTGCGGGTGTGGTGCCGGGTGGTGTGGTGGGTCTGTCGCTGCATCGGTCGCCGGATGTGTTGGTGAGCATGCTGGCGGTGTGGAAGCTGGGTGCGGCCTATCTGCCGATCGACCCTGCGCTGCCCGCTGAGCGTGCCGCGTACATGGCCGAGGATGCCGGTGCGGTCCTGGTGGTCACGGACGACTACCTTGCCGCGCATCGTGCGGGGATCGATGCTCTGCCCTCAGCGTTCGAGTCCGTTGCCGCGGATCCCGAGCAGGTGGCCTACGTCCTGTACACGTCCGGTTCGACCGGGCGGCCCAAGGGTGTCGTCATCAGCCACCGTGCGCTGCACAACCTCCTGGCCTCCGTGCGGGACGACATCGGCACCGGACGTCGTGGAGCGTGGTTGGCGTCGACGTCGATCTCGTTCGACATCTCGGGTCTTGAGCTGCACCTGCCGCTGATCACGGGCGGGCGTGTCGTTCTGGCCGACGACACCGAGGTCAAGGACGCCACCGCGCTGATCGCACTGATGGACCGGCACCGGGTTACGCACGTACAGGCGACGCCTTCGGGCTGGCGGCTGCTGCTTGCGGCCGGATTCGACAACTACGCCGTGACCGCCCTGACCGGCGGAGAGCCGATCACGGCCGGTCTTGCGCGCGAGCTGATCACGCGGGTGCAGCGGTTGGTGAATGTGTACGGGCCGACGGAGACGACGATCTGGTCGTCGTTCTGGGATGTTCCCGATGTCCTGGACGGTGTCTCGATCGGTGGTCCGCTCGCCAACACCCAGCTGTACGTGCTGGATTCGCAGGGCAGGCCGGTACCGGACGGGATCACGGGCGAGCTGTGCATCGCCGGTGACGGTCTGGCGCACGGCTATCACGGGCGTGCGGGGTTGACGGCGGAGAAGTTCGTCCCCAACCCGTACGGGCCGTCTGGTTCGCGGTTGTATCGCACGGGTGACCTGGCCCGTCGCTTGTCCGATGGCACCTTTGAGTGCCTGGGTCGCATCGACAGTCAGGTGAAGGTTCGCGGTTATCGCATCGAGCTGGGTGAGATCGAGTCGCGGCTGCGTGAGCACTCTGCCGTGACGGATGCCGTGGTCGTGGCGCGTGCGGACGAGGCCGGGGACAAGAGCCTGGTGGCCTACGTCGTCGGCACGGCGGAAACGCCCTTGCTGCGGGAGCACCTGAACGAAGCACTTCCGGACTACATGGTCCCGGCGGCGTACGTGACCCTCGACGCGATCCCGCTCACCAACAGCGGCAAGGTCGACCACCGCGCCCTGCCCGCCGCCGACCAGGACGCCTTCTCCAGCGGTCGGCACATCGCTCCGCGGACCACGGACGAGGAGCGGCTCGCCGCAGTCTGGCGCAAGATACTCGGCCTTGACCGCGTCGGCGTCGAGGACAGCTTCTTCGACCTCGGCGGCGACTCCATCCGGGCCATCCGCCTCGTCGGCGCACTGCGCGCCGACGGGTACGACATCGGCGTACAGGACGTGTTCGAACACCGGACCGTCGCCGAACTCGCCCGCGTGATGGCGGGGCAGAACACGGGCGCCTCACTGACGGAGGCAGTCGCACCCTTCTCGCTCATCGACGACGAGGACCGTGCCGCCCTGCCGGCGGACGTCGTGGACGCGTACCCCCTGTCGCAGATCCAGACCGGCATGCTCGTCGAGATGCTGGCCCGCCCGGACAGCGGCCTGTACTACAACATCAACTCGTTCCGGATCCCCGACGAGCGTCCGTACGCGGCGGACACACTGCGCGAGGCCGTGCGCTCGGTCGTCCAGAGGCACGACATCCTGCGCACCTCCATCGCCATGACCGGCTACTCGCAGCCCTTGCAGCTGGTGCACGCCACCGCCGACGTACCGGTGACCGCCCACGACTGGCGGGGCATGGACCCGGCGGAACAGGAGCGGCTCGGCCGGGAGTTCGTGGCCCGCGAACGATCCGAACCGTTCGACCTGACCGCCGCCCCTCTGCTGCGGTTCGCCGTGCAGGTGGAGTCCGACACCGCCTGGCGGCTGACGCTCAGCCACTGCCACGCCGTCACCGACGGCTGGACCGTGAACTCCCTCCTTGCGGAGGTGCTCGACACCTACCGACGCATCCAGAACGGCGACGGCACCGCGGAACCCGCCCCGCTCGCCGTGCGCTACGCCGACTTCATCGCCGCCGAGCTCACCGCCCTGGCGTCTGCCGAGACCCGCGCGTTCTGGTCCGACGTCGTAGCCCATGCCACGCCGACGGCTCTGCCCGTGAATTGGGCCGATGAGTACGGCAGTTCGTCCGACCGGCATTGGACGCGTGTGCCCTTCGCGGACCTGGAACCAGGTCTGCGCAGCCTGGCGGAACGGGCCGGTGCTTCCCTGAAGAGTGTGCTGTTGGCGGCGCATCTGAAGGTGCTTTCGATGGTGACGGCGGAGGACGCCTTCCATACCGGTGTCGTGTACCACGGTCGTCTTGAGGCTCCGGATGCCGAGCGGGTGTTGGGCATGCACCTCAACACGCTGCCGTTCCCGGCGACTCGGCCGTCTTCGGGCACCTGGCTGGCTCTCATCGAGGAGGTGTTCGCGCAGGAGGCGGGCATCTGGGCCCACCGCCGTTACCCGCTCCCCGTCATCCAGCGGGACTCGGGCGCCGCCGACCGCCTGCTCACCATCCTTTTCGACTACCAGGACTTCCACCAGGTCGACAGCGCGGCGGTCGACGTCGAGGCCAACCTCGGCGACGGCGTCAACGAGTTCGCCCTGAGCGCGATCGCATCCGGTGGTCACTTCAACCTCGGTACGACCACGGACGTTGCCAGCCGCGAGAACGTACGACGTCTCGCCTCGATGTATCGGCGAGTTCTGGAGGCGATGGCTGCTGATCCGCTGGGTGATGCGGGTGCGGTGTATCTGCCGGAGGGCGAGGAAGAGCGTCTGCTGGGTGAGTGGGGTGCCGGTGGGGCGGTCGAGGTGCCTGTTGACCGGCGGGTGCACGAGGTCTTCGCCGAGCAGGCCGCCCGCACGCCCGATCACACCGCCGTCACCTGCGGCGACCACCGTCTGACCTACGCCGAGGTCGATGCCCGGGCCAATCAGATCGCCCACCACCTGGTCGGCCTTGGCGCCGGTCCCGACACCCTGGTCGGGCTTTCGCTGGAGCGGGGGATTGATCTGATCCCGTCTCTGTTGGGTGTGTTGAAGTCGGGTGCGGCGTATCTGCCGTTGGATCCGGCGAATCCGGACGAGCGGTTGGCGACGATCCTGGAGGATGCGGCCGCGCCGATCCTGGTGACGCAGCGCAGTCTGGTCGGCCGGTTGTCTTCGTTCGCCGGGCGTCTGGTGGTCATCGACGATGACGACGACAGGGCTGTGATCGACGGATGCCTGTCCGTGGCAGCACCGGTGACCGGGGGTGTGCCGGACGATCTGATCTACGTGATCTATACGTCCGGTTCGACGGGCAAGCCGAAGGGTGTCGGGCTCAGTCACGCCAATGTGCTGCGGTTGTTCAGCAGCAGTGACCGGTATTTCGGGTTCGGCGCCGATGATGTGTGGCCGCTGTTCCACTCGTATGCGTTTGATGTGTCGGTGTGGGAGATGTGGGGCGCGCTGCTGCACGGGGGCACGTTGGTGGTGGTGCCGGCGCAGGTGACGCGGTCGCCGGAGGAGTTCCTGGATCTGCTGGTCCAGGAGCGGGCGACGGTTTTGTGTCAGACGCCGACGGCGTTTCGGTCGCTGACGGCCCTTGCGGGTCAGGGGGACCCGAGGATCGGTCAACTCGCCTTGCGTGCCGTGGTGTTCGCGGGTGAGCGGCTGGATGTGAGTGAGCTGCGTCCCTGGACCGACCGTGTCGGTGTCGAGCGTCCGGCGCTGGTGAACATGTACGGGATCACCGAGACGACGGTTCACTCCACGTATCACCGGATCACGGGTGAGGACCTGGCCCATCCGGCGCTCAGCCCGGTCGGGTATCCCTTGGACGACACCGTCATCCACCTCTTCGACGCCCACGGACACCTCGTCCCGGTCGGCGTTCCGGGGGAGATCTATGTCTCCGGTCCGGCGGTGTCACGCGGGTATCTGGGGCGGCCGGAGTTGACGGCCGAGCGTTTCGTGCCGGACCCGTTCGGTCCGGCCGGTTCGCGGTTGTATCGCAGTGGTGACCTGGCGTTGCGGCGTCCGGACGGGAGTCTGGAGTCGCTCGGTCGTATCGACAAGCAGGTCAAGATCCGTGGTTATCGGATCGAGCTGGGTGAGATCGAGAACCGGCTGCGTGAGCACCCGGCCATCAAGGACGCCGTGGTCGTGGCCCGCGAGAGCCAGACCGGAGAGAAGTCCCTGGTCGCCTATCTCGTGGGCATGACGGCCGGTTCGGCTGAAGTGGGTGAACTGCGCGCCCACTTGAGCGTTGCACTGCCGGACTACATGGTCCCGGCGGCCTTCGTGGCCATCGACGCGATCCCGCTGACCACCAACGGCAAGCTCGACCACCGTGCCCTGCCCGCCCCCGACCAGGCCGCCTATACCGGTGGCCGGCGCGTGGCGCCCCGTACACCCGCCGAAGAGCGGCTGGCCGCGGTGTGGGGCCAGGTCCTTGATGTGGCCGAGGTCGGCGTCGAGGACAGCTTCTTCGAGGTCGGCGGTGACTCGATCAGCGTGGTGCGCCTGGTGGGCGCGTTGCGGGCCGCCGGGTACGACATCGACGTACGGGAGATCTTCGAGCACCGCACGATCGCCGCTCTGGCTGCTTCGGTCGAGGGGCGGTCCGCTGCCGAAGTGACGGCGGCGGTGGAGCCGTTCGCGCTGATCAGCGCGGAGGACCGGCTTGCCCTGCCGGCGGGCGTCGTGGACGCGTATCCGCTGTCGCAGATCCAGACCGGCATGGTCGTGGAGATGCTGGCCGCGCGGGGCGAGGGCCGGGATGTCTACCACAACATCAACTCGTTCCGGATCCCGGACGGGCAGCCGCTGGACGCGGAGGCATTGCAGCGCGCGGTGGACGTGGTCGTATCCCGCCACGACATCCTGCGTACGTCCGTACACCTGGACGGCTACTCCCAGCCGCTTCAAGTGGTTCACTCCCAGAGCGAGTTGACCGTAGAGGTCGAGGATCTGCGCGGGCGGGACGTCGCTGCGGCGGGTGAGGAGTACGCGGCGCGCGAGCGGGCCCGCGGCTTCGAGCCGACCGGAGCGCCGCTGATGCGGATCTGCGCGCACGTCGAGTCGGATGACGCCTGGCGTCTGACGGTCAGCCACTGCCACGCGGTGACCGAGGGCTGGACGCTCAACACGTTCCTCATGGAACTCCTCGATGTGTACCGGCACTTGAAGGACGGCGACGAGACGCCCGCCTACGAGGCCCCGTCAGTCCGCTACGCCGACTACATCGCGGCCGAGCTCACCTCCCTGGCGAGCGACGACGACCGCGCCTTCTGGCAGAACGTCGTCGGCACCCACACCGCACTGCACCTCCCCACCACCTGGGCTGACACCAACGGCGACACCAGTGACCGCTACTGGGTCCAGGCCCCCTTCGGCGACCTCGAAGAAGGCCTCAAGGACCTGGCGGAACGAGCCGGTGCTTCCCTGAAGAGTGTGCTGTTGGCGGCGCATCTGAAGGTCCTTTCGATGGTGACGGCGGAGGATGCCTTCCACACGGGCGTCGTGTACCACGGTCGTCTTGAGGCTCCGGATGCCGAGCGGGTGTTGGGCATGCACCTCAACACGCTGCCGTTCCCGGCGACTCGGCCGTCTTCGGGCACCTGGCTGGCTCTCGTCGAGGAGGTGTTCGCGCAGGAGGCGGGCATCTGGGCCCACCGCCGCTACCCCCTGCCCGCCATCCAGCGGGACTCGGGCGAGCCCCAGCGCCTGGTGACGACGCTGTTCGACCACCAGAACTTCCACCAGGTCGACACCGACGTCGTCGACACGGCGTCGAACCAGGACGCGGGCGGCAACGAGTTCGCGCTGAGCGCGATCGCGGCCGGCGGCAAAATCAACCTCGGTTCGACGACCCAGGTTGTGAGCCGCGAAAACATGGGGCGCCTTGCCTCGATGTATCGGCGGGTTCTTGAGGCGATGGCTGCTGATCCGCTGGGTGACGCGGGTGCGGTGTATCTGCCGGAGGGCGAGGAAGAGCGTCTGCTGGGTGAGTGGGGTGCTGGTGCGGCGGTCGAGGTACCTGTCGACCGGCGGGTGCACGAGGTCTTCGCCGAGCAGGCCGCCCGCACGCCCGATCACACCGCCGTCACCTGCGGCGACCACCGTCTGACCTACGCCGAGGTCGATGCCCGGGCCAATCAGATCGCCCACCACCTGGTCGGCCTTGGCGCCGGTCCCGACACTCTGGTCGGGCTTTCGCTGGAGCGGGGGATTGATCTGATCCCATCTCTGTTGGGCGTGTTGAAGTCGGGTGCGGCGTATCTGCCGTTGGATCCGGCGAATCCGGATGAGCGGTTGGCGACGATCCTGGAGGATGCGGCCGCGCCGATCCTGGTGACGCAGCGCAGTCTGGTCGGCCGGTTGTCTTCGTTCGCCGGGCGTCTGGTGGTCATCGACGATGACGACGACAGGGCTGTGATCGACGGATGCCTGTCCGTGGCAGCACCGGTGACCGGGGGTGTGCCGGACGATCTGATCTACGTGATCTATACATCCGGTTCGACGGGCAAGCCGAAGGGTGTCGGGCTCAGTCACGCCAATGTGCTGCGGTTGTTCAGCAGCAGTGAGCGGCATTTCGGGTTCGGGCCGGATGATGTGTGGCCGCTGTTCCACTCGTACGCGTTTGATGTGTCGGTGTGGGAGATGTGGGGTGCGCTTCTGCACGGGGGCACGTTGGTGGTGGTGCCGGCGCAGGTGACGCGGTCGCCGGAGGAGTTCTTGGACCTGCTGGTCCAGGAGCGGGCGACGGTTTTGTGTCAGACGCCGACGGCGTTTCGGTCGCTGACGGCGCTTGCCGGGGAGGGCGATCCGAGGATCGATCAACTCGCGTTGCGTGCCGTGGTGTTCGCGGGTGAGCGGCTGGATCTGAGTGAGCTGCGTCCCTGGACCGACCGCGTCGGTGTCGAGCGTCCGGCGCTGGTGAACATGTACGGCATCACCGAGACCACGGTCCACTCGACCTACCACCGGATCACCGGCGAGGACCTGGCCCATCCGGCGCTCAGCCCGGTCGGGTATCCGCTCGCCGATACCGTCATCCATCTGCTGGACGCGCAGGGCCGGTTGGTGCCCATCGGCGTCCCGGGGGAGATCTATGTCTCCGGTCCGGCGGTGTCACGCGGGTACCTCGGGCGGCCGCAGCTGACAGCTGAGCGTTTCGTGCCGGACCCGTTCGGTTCGGCCGGTTCGCGGTTGTACCGCAGTGGTGACCTGGCGTTGCGGCGTCCGGACGGGAGTCTGGAGTCGCTCGGTCGTATCGACAAGCAGGTCAAGATCCGTGGTTATCGGATCGAGCTCGGCGAGATCGAGAACCGGCTGCGTGAGCACCCGGCCGTCAAGGACGCCGTGGTCGTGGCCCGCGAGAGCCAGACCGGAGAGAAGTCCCTGGTGGCGTACGCCGTCGGCGGAGCGGACGCGGCATCGCTGCGGGAACACCTCGCGCCGGTCCTGCCGGACTACATGGTCCCGGCGGCCTTCGTGGCCATCGACGCGATCCCGCTGACCACCAACGGCAAGCTCGACCACCGTGCCCTGCCCGCCCCCGACCAGACCGCCTACACAGGCGGCCGGCACATCGCTCCCCGTACACCTGCCGAGGAGCGCCTTGCCGCGGTGTGGGGCGAGATCCTGGATGTGGCCGAAGTGGGCGTCGAGGACAGCTTCTTCGAGGTCGGCGGTGACTCCATCCGGGCCGTCCGTCTCGTCGGCGCGTTGCGGGCCGCCGGGTACGACATCGACGTACGGGAGATCTTCGAGCACCGCACGATCGCCGCGCTCGCCGCCCGGCTGTCCGGGCAGGGCGGGGGTGCCTCACTGATCCGTGCCGTGGCGCCGTTCGCGCTCGTGTCGGCGCAGGACCGTGCCGCCCTGCCGGCAGACGTGGTGGACGCCTATCCGCTGTCGCAGATCCAGACCGGCATGCTTGTGGAGCTGCTGCGGGCCGGTGACCTGCACACGTACCACAATCTGACGTCCTTCCGGATCCCGGACGAGCACGCGTTCTCGGCGGAGGCCTTCCGGGCGGCCGTGGACACCGTCGTCGCGCGCCACGACATCCTGCGTACGTCGATGCATCTGTCCGGCTACTCGCAGCCGTTGCAGCTCGTCCACGCGTCGGCCGTCCTGCCCGTGACCGTGCACGACTGGCGGGGGCTCGATGCCGTCGAACAGCAGCGGCTCGGCCGGGTGTACGCGGACGAGGACCGTGCCGCCGGCTTCGACCTGGACTCCGCGCCGCTGCTGCGGATCGGCGTCCAGCTGGAGTCCGACAGCGCCTGGCGGCTGACGCTGAGCCACTGCCACGCGGCGACCGAGGGCTGGAGCTATCACTCCCTCCTCATGGAGATCCTCGACTGCTACCGCGAGCTGCGCGAGGGGCGTGAGCCGGCCGCGTTCGTGGCGCCCGCCGTGCGGTACGCCGACTTCGTCGCGGCCGAACTCGACTCCCTGGCGAGCGACGAGGACCGTGCCTTCTGGCAGGACGTGGTGCGTGGGCACGCTCCGCTGACGCTGCCCGACACCTGGGCCGACGAGGACGGCGACGCCGGTGACCACCACCGTGTGTACGTTCCGTTCGCCGACCTGGAGGAGGGCCTGGGGCGTCTTGCGGCACGTGCGCGTACGTCGCTGAAGAGTGTGCTCCTTGCGGCGCATCTGAAGGTGCTTTCGACGGTGACGACGGAGGACGCCTTCCACACCGGTGTCGTGTATCACGGTCGTCTTGAGGCTCCGGATGCCGAGCGGGTGTTGGGCATGCACCTGAATACGCTGCCGTTCCCGGCGACTCGGCCTTCCGGCAGCTGGCTGGAGCTGGTGGAGGGGGTGTACGCCCAGGAGACGGACATCTGGGCCCACCGCCGCTACCCCCTGCCCGCCATCCAGCGGGACTTGGGCGAGGCTCAGCGGCTGATCTCCGTGCTCTTCGAGCACCAGAACTTCCATCAGGTCGACCGCGACGCCGTGGACATGGACGCCGGACTCAACTCGTCGCCGAACGAGTTCGCGCTGAGCGTGGTCTCCGGCAACGGCCGGTTCAACCTCGGCACCTCCACCGACGTACTCGGCCGGGACGCACTGCGCAGGATCGGCGATCTGTACCGGCGGGTCCTGGAGGCGATGGCCGCCGACCCGGACGGGGATGCCACGGTGGTGCCCCTCGCCCAGGACGATCTCGACCGGCTCCTGGTCGACTGGAACACCACGAACACCACGAACACCAAGGCCGAGCAGCCGGTCGAGCAGTGCGTGCACGAGGCGTTCGCCGCCCAGGCCGCCCTTACGCCCGACCACACCGCCGTCACCTGCGGCGACCACGATCTGACGTACGCCGAACTGGACGCGCGCGCCAACGGGATCGCGCACCGGCTGCGCGACTTCGGCGCAGGACCGGACACCGTCGTCGCCGTCCTCCTGGACCGCGACCTCGACCTGATGCCGACCCTGCTCGGCGTCCTGAAGTCGGGCGCCGCCTATGTGCCGCTGGACCCGCACAACCCCGACGACCGCCTCGTCCACATCCTGACCGACGCGCGGGCCGGCATCCTGGTCAGCGCGAGCGGCCTCGCGGAACGGGTGACGGATGACTTCGAGGGCGAGCTGCTCCTCGTCGACATGGAAGACGCGAGCGCCTGGCCGGCCACCGCGCCCGAGGGGCTGAGCGGCCCCGACGACCTGGCCTACGTGATCTACACCTCCGGATCCACCGGCACGCCCAAGGGCGTCGGTGTCAGCCACGCCAACGTGCTGCGGCTGTTCCGCGCGACCCGTGAGCAGTTCGCGTTCGGCGACACCGACGTCGTGACACAGGCCCACTCGTACGCGTTCGACGTGTCCGTCTGGGAGATGTGGAGCGCCCTGTTGCACGGCGGTCGCCTGGTGGTCGTGCCCCCGGACGTCGTCCGCTCGCCGGATGAGTTCCTCGACCTGCTCGTCGCGGAACAGGTCACCGTGCTGCTGCAGACCCCGACGGCGTTCCGCGCCCTCAGCGCGCCCGCCGGCGACGGCGACCCCCGCTTCGACCGGCTCGCCCTGCGCCTTGTCGGCTTCGGCGGCGAGAAGCTGGAGACGGCCGAACTGCGGCCGTGGGTGGACCGGATGGGCCTCGACGAGCCGGTCCTGGTCAACCTCTACGGGCCGACCGAGACCACGATGCACGCCTGCTACCACCTCGTCGGCGCCGACGACCTCGCCCACCCCCGCCGCAGCGACATCGGTCACCCCCTGGCCGACCTGAGCGCCCACCTCCTCGACCCGCACGGACACCTCGTGCCGGTCGGCGTGCCCGGCGAGCTGTACGTGGGCGGCCCGGCCGTCGCCCGCGGCTACCTCGGCAGGCCCGCGCTGACCGCGGAGCGCTTCGTGCCCGACCCGTTCGGGCCCGCGGGCGCGAGGCTGTACCGCACCGGCGACCTGGCCCGCCGACTGCCCGACGGATCCCTGGACTTCCTCGGCCGCATCGACGACCAGGTCAAGGTGCGCGGCTATCGGATCGAGCTCGGCGAGATCGAGAGCCGGCTGCGCGAGCACCCGGCGGTGCGCGACGCCGTCGTGACCCTCACCGAGCCCGTCCCCGGACACAAGGTCCTCACCGGCTACCTCGTCCCGGCAGGACCCGCGCCGACCGCCGCGGAACTCCGCGACCGTCTGGCGTCCGTCCTGCCGGAGTACATGGTCCCGGCGGCCTTCGTCCCCATCGACACCGTCCCCCTGACCACCAACGGCAAGCTCGACCACCGTGCCCTGCCCCTGCCCGACGGCGACGCCTTCGCCACCGCCCACCGCCTCGCGCCCCGGACCCCGGTCGAGGAGCGTCTTGCCGCGGTGTGGGGCGAGATCCTTGACGTGGCCGAAGTGGGCGTGGAGGACAGCTTCTTCGAGGTCGGCGGTGACTCCATCCGGGCCGTCCGCCTGGTGGGCGCGTTGCGGGCCGCCGGGTACGACATCGACGTACGGGAGATCTTCGAGCACCGCACGATCGCCGCGCTCGCCGTCGTGGCCGAGGGGCGGTCGGCCGCCGAAGTGACGGCGGCGGTCGCGCCGTTCGCGCTGATCAGCGCGGAGGACCGGCTTGCCCTGCCGGTGGACGTCGTGGACGCGTATCCGCTGTCGCAGATCCAGACCGGCATGGTCGTGGAGATGCTGGCCGCGCGGGGCGAGGGCCGGGACGTCTACCACAACATCAACTCGTTCCGGATCCCGGACGGGCAGCCGCTGAACATCGGTGCCCTCCAGCAGGCCGTGTACATCGTCGTATCCCGCCACGACATACTGCGTACCTCCGTGCACCTCGACGGCTTCTCGCAGCCGTTGCAGGTGGTGCACGCGCGGGTGGAGCCGATGGTGGAGGTCGTCGACCTGCGCGGTCGGGACGCGGCCGCCGCCGGTGAGGAGTACGCGGCGCGCGAGCGGGCCCGCGGCTTCGACCTGACCACGGCTCCGCTGATGCGGTTCTGCGCGCACGTCGAGTCGGCGGACGCCTGGCGTCTGACGGTCAGCCACTGCCACGCGGTGACCGAGGGCTGGACGCTCAACACGTTCCTCATGGAACTCCTCGACGTCTACGGGCAGTTGACCGGTGACGGCGGCGAGGTCACGCAGTATGCGGCCCCGTCCGTCCGGTACGCCGACTACATCGCGGCCGAACTCGCCTCCCTGGCGAGCGACGAGGACCGCGCCTTCTGGCAGAACGTGGTCGGCGACCACACCGCGCTGCGGCTCCCGGCCGCCTGGGCCGACGACGACGGCACCCCGGAGGACTTCCACTGGGCGCAGGCACCGTACGCCGATCTGGAGGACGGACTCCGTCAGCTGGCGGCACGTGCGCGTACGTCGCTGAAGAGTGTGCTCCTTGCGGCGCACCTGAAGGTGCTTTCGACGGTGACGACGGAGGACGCCTTCCATACCGGTGTCGTGTACCACGGTCGTCTTGAGGCTCCGGACGCCGAGCGCGTCCTGGGCATGCACCTCAACACGCTGCCGTTCCCGGCGAATCGGCCCTCCGGCAGCTGGCTGGAGCTGGTGGAGGGGGTGTACGCCCAGGAGACGGACATCTGGGCCCACCGCCGCTACCCCCTGCCCGCCATCCAGCGGGACTCCGGCGACAGCCGGCGGCTGATCACCACCCTCTTCGACCACCAGAACTTCCACCAGGTCGACCGCGACACCGTCGACGTCGAGGGTGGGCTCGGCGACGGCACGAACGAGTTCGAGCTCAGCGTGGTGGCGTCCGGCGGGCGGATCACTCTCGGTGCGGGCACCCATGTGTTCGGCCGGGACGCCCTGCGGCGCCTCGCGGACCAGTACCGGCGGGTCCTGGAGGCCATGGCCGCCGACCCGCACGGGGACGCGGGCGACCCCTGCCTGCCGCAGGACGAGCTGACCCGGCTGCTCGTCGACTGGAACACCACCGTCGAGCGGCCCGTCCACCACCGCGTGCCGGACGTCTTCGCCACGCATGTCGCCACCGCCCCCGACGCGGTCGCCGTCACCTGCGGGGACCGGCACCTGACGTACGCCGAACTGGACAAGCGCGCCAACCGGCTCGCCCACCACCTGATCGGCCTCGGCGCAGGACCCGGCACCGTCGTCGGCGTCTCGCTCGAACGGGACATCGACCTCGTGCCGACCCTGCTCGGTGTGCTCAAGTCGGGGGCCGCGTACCTGCCGCTCGACCCGACGAACCCCGTCGACCGTCTCGCGTACGTCCTCGATGACGCGGGGGCGCCCCTGCTGGTCACCAGGACCGTGCACGTCGCCACCTTCGACGGGATCCACGAGGGTCCCGTGGTGCTCCTGGACGGCGAGACGGACCGGGCCGCCATCGCGGCCTGCCCGGACACCGCGCCCGCAGTCGCCGGTACGCCGGACGACCTGATGTACGTCATCTACACGTCCGGTTCGACGGGCAGGCCGAAGGGCGTCGGCCTCAGCCACGCCAACGTCCTGCGCATGTTCACGGCCATCGCCGAGGAGATGCGCTTCAGCAGGGACGACGTGTGCACACAGGCACACTCGTACGCCTTCGACTTCTCCGTGTGGGAGATGTGGGGCGCGCTCCTGCACGGCGGCCGTGTGGTGATCGTGCCGACCGGCGTCGGCCGGTCGCCGGATGAGTTCCTCGACCTGCTCGTGGAGCAGCGGGTGACCGTCGTGTGCAGGATCCCGTCGGCGTTCCGCCAGCTTGCCGCGCTTGCCGCCGAGGGCGACGAGCGCATCGACCGGCTCGCGCTGCGGGCCGTGGTCTTCGGCGGTGAACGCCTCGACACGGCCGAACTCCAGCCGTGGGTCGACCGGGTTGGCCTCGACAAGCCGATGCTCGTCAACCTGTACGGCCCGACTGAGATCACCGTCCACTGCACCTTCCACCGCGTGGACGCCGACGACTTCCGCCGTCCCGCGCGCAGCGTCCTCGGCCGGCACCTGACCGATCTGCGCATCCACCTCCTCGACGGCCATGGACGGCTCGTCCCGGTCGGCGTCCCCGGCGAGATCCACGTCGGCGGCCCCGGCCTGGCCCGCGGCTACCTCGGCAGGCCCGCGCTGACCGCGGAGCGCTTCGTGCCCGACCCGTTCGGGCCCGCGGGCGCGAGGCTCTACCGCACCGGCGACCTGGCCT
This sequence comes from Streptomyces sp. NPDC021622, assembly GCF_040640795.1. NCBI lineage: Bacteria > Bacillati > Actinomycetota > Actinomycetes > Kitasatosporales > Streptomycetaceae > Streptomyces > Streptomyces sp. NPDC021622. Next base: position 596,215 of record NZ_JBFACK010000002.1, on the reverse strand, counting down.
GCCGACTGCCCGACGGACGACTGGAGTTCCTCGGCCGCATCGACGACCAGGTGAAGGTACGCGGCTACCGCATCGAGCTCGGCGAGATCGAGACCGCGCTGCGCGAGCACCCGGCCGTCGCCGACACGGTGGTCGTCGCCCGCGAGGACCGGACGGGGGAGAAGTCCCTCGCGGCGTACGTCGTCCCGGCAGCACCGGGAGACGAAGCCGCATCCGGCGTCCTTCGGGAGCACCTGGCCGCCACCCTGCCCGACTACATGATCCCGGCCGCGTTCGTCACGCTGGCCGCCGTGCCGCTGATGGCCAACGGCAAGATCGACCACCGGGCGCTGCCCGCGCCGGACCGCGACGCCTTCGACACCGGCAAGTACGTCGCCCCGCGCACCCCCGTCGAGGAGCGTCTCGCCTCCGTCTGGGGCGAGGTCCTCGGCCTTGACCGGGTCAGCGTGGAGGACGGCTTCTTCGACCTGGGCGGTGACTCGCTGCGCGCCGTCCGCCTGGCCGGGGCGCTGCGCGCCGCCGGGTTCGACGTGTCCGTCCAGGACGTCTTCGCGCACCGCACCGTCGCCGGACTCGGCACGCACCTCGCGGGACAGGGCGGGGGCACCTCCCTGGTCACCACCGTGGCCCCGTTCGCCCTGATCGACGAGGCGGACCGGGCCCTGCTGCCCGCGGGCGTGGTGGACGCGTATCCGTTGTCGCAGATCCAGACCGGCATGCTCGCCGAGACCATGGCGGGCAGCCCCGACGGACGGGCCGTCTACCACAACCTCAACTCCTTCCGGATCCGCGACGACAAGCCGTTCTCGCTCGCCGCGCTCCAGGAGGCCGTCGACACGGTCGTGGCCCGCCACGACATCCTGCGCACGTCGATGCACCTGTCCGACTACTCCCGGCCGCTCCAGCTCGTCCACGCCACCACCGACTTCGCCGTGACCCTGCGCGACCTGCGTGGCCTGGACGCGGCGGAGCAGGAGCGACGCAAGGCCGAGTACGTGGCCCAGGAGCACGCCGTCGTCTTCGACCTGACGACCGCCCCCCTGATGAACGTCTCGGCGCTCCTGGAGAGCGACGACGCCTGGCGGCTCAACTTCACGTACCACCACGCCGTTTCGGAGGGCTGGAGCTACAACGCCTTGATGATGGAGATCGTCGAGTGCTACCGGCGACTGCGGGACGGTGGTGAGGCGCCGGAGTACGAGGCGCCTTCCATCCGGTACGCGGACTTCATCGCAGCCGAGTTGGCGTCGGTGGCGAGCGCGGAGGACCAGTCGTTCTGGCGTGGGGTCACGGACGGGCACGCCCCGCTCCGACTGCCCGAGACGTGGGGCGACCCGGAGGGCAGCAGCGAGGAGCGGCACGGTCTACAGGTTCCGTTCGCGGATCTGGAGGGGCGTCTGCGGGAACTGGCGCGTACGGCAGGCACCTCGCTGAAGAGCGTGCTGCTTGCGGCGCATCTGAAGGTCCTGTCGGCGCTGACGCCTGACGAGGCCTTCCACGCGGGTGTTGTCTACCACGGCCGCCTGGAGGCACCAGGCGCGGACCGGGTGCTGGGCATGCACCTCAACACCCTTCCCTTCCCGGCGGTTCGGCCCTCCTCCGGCACCTGGCGGGAGTGGGTGGAGCGGGTGTACGCCCAGGAGACGGAGATCTGGGCCCACCGCCGCTACCCCCTCCCCGCCGTCCAGCGGGACGCCGGAAACTCCCGACACCTCATCTCGGTGCTCTTCGAGTACCTCGACTTCCACCACGTCGACACCGACACGGTCGACACCGCCCAGGGCCTGAACGACGGCATCAACGAGTTCGCGATGAACGTCATTCCGACCAAGGGCAACTTCAACCTCGCCTCCACGACGGATGTGATCAGCGGGGAGAACCTGCGGCGGCTGGGGTCGATGTACCGGTCGGTGCTTGAGGCGATGGCGGCGGACCCGGATGGGGACGCAGGGGGCGCGTGTCTGCCCGAGGGGGAGTTCGAGGAGGCCTCGGACTTCACCGAGTGGGGTGGCCGTGTGGGTGCGCTGGAGTTGTTCGCGGGGCAGGTGGCGGATCGGGCCGGTGAGGCCGCCGTGATCTGCGGTGAACAGCGCGTCAGCTACCGGGAGTTGGAGGAGCGGTCGAGTCGGCTGGCTCGGCATCTGCGGGGTGCGGGTGTGGTGCCGGGTGGTGTGGTCGGCCTTGCTCTGCATCGGTCGCCGGATGTGCTGGTGAGCATGCTGGCGGTGTGGAAGCTGGGTGCGGCGTATTTGCCGATCGATCCTGCGCTGCCGGCTGAGCGTGCCGCGTATATGGCCGAGGATGCCGGGGCGGTCCTGGTGGTCACGGACGAGTACCTTGCCGCGCACCGTGCGGAGATCGATGGTCTGCCTGCTGCCTTCGAGGCGGTCGCTGTGGATCCGGAACAGGTGGCCTACGTCCTGTACACGTCCGGTTCGACCGGGCGGCCCAAGGGTGTGGTCATCAGCCACCGTGCGCTGCACAACTTGCTGGCCTCGCTGCGGGATCATCTCGGGGCCGATCAGACGGGTGTCTGGCTGGCGTCGACGTCGATCTCGTTCGACATTTCGGGCCTTGAGCTGCACCTGCCCCTCATTACGGGCGGGCGTGTGGTCCTGGCCGGTGATACCGAGGTCAAGGACGCCACCGCGCTGCGGGCACTCGCGGAAGCGCATGGTGTGACCCATGTGCAGGCGACGCCTTCGGGCTGGCGCCTGCTGTTGGCGGCCGGGTTCAGTGATCGCTCGGTGGTGGCGTTGACCGGTGGTGAGCCCATCGACGCCGAGCTGGCTCAGGAACTCGGCTCGCACGTAGGCCGGTTGGTGAATGTGTACGGTCCGACGGAGACGACGATCTGGTCGTCGTTCTGGGATGTTCCCGATGTCCTGGACGGTGTCTCGATCGGTGGTCCGCTCGCCAACACCCAGTTGTATGTGCTGGATTCGCAGGGGCGGTCGGTGCCGTCGGGTGTCGTCGGTGAGTTGTGCATCGCCGGTGACGGTCTGGCGCACGGCTACCACTGGCGGCCTGGACTGACCGCCGAGAAGTTCCTGCCCAACCCGTTCGGGCCGTCTGGTTCGCGGTTGTATCGCACGGGTGACCTGGCCCGTCGTTTGTCCGATGGCACCTTTGAGTGTCTGGGGCGTATCGACAGCCAGGTGAAGGTGCGCGGTTATCGCATCGAGCTGGGTGAGATCGAGTCGCGGCTGCGGGAACTCCCGGGCATCGAGACCGCGGTGGTCGTCGCCCGCGAGGACCGGGCCGGGGACAAGACCCTGGTGGCGTACCTCGTCGGCGAGGCGGCCTCGGCCGACTTGCGCGGGCAACTCGGCAGCACGCTTCCCGAGTACATGGTCCCGGCGGCCTACGTGACCCTCGACGCGATCCCGCTGACCAACAGCGGCAAGGTCGACCACCGCGCGCTGCCCGCCCCCGACCAGACCGCCTACGCGGGCGGGCGTCGTACCGCTCCGCGCACGCCGGCCGAGGAGCGGCTGGCCGGGATCTGGGCCACCGTCATGGAGCAGGACGAGGTCGGGGTGGAGGACAGCTTCTTCGACCTCGGCGGCGACTCCATCCGGGCCGTCCGTCTGGTCGGCGCCCTGCGCGCCGCCGGTTACGACGTCGACGTACGCGCGGTCTTCGAGCACCGCACCGTCGCCGCGCTCGCCGTCCACCTCACCGGCACCGAAGGGGCGTCCCTGCTCACCGCCGTGGAGCCCTTCGGGCTGCTCGGCGAGGAGGACCGTGCCGCGCTGCCGGCGGACGTCGTGGACGCGTACCCCCTGTCGCAGATCCAGACCGGCATGCTCGTCGAGATGCTGGCGGCGCAGGAACAGGGCAGGTCGGCGTACCAGAACATCAACTCCTTCCGGATTCCGGACGATCAGCCGTTCTCCGCGGAGGCGTTCCGCGCCGCCGTCGACCACATCACGCAGCGGCACGAGACGCTGCGCACCACGCTCCACCTCACCGGCTACTCCCGGCCGCTCCAGCTGGTTCACGACACGTCCGCCGTACCGGTGACGGTGCACGACCTGCGTGGCGAGAGCACACAGGGGCAGCATGCGGCACTGCGGGAGTTCGGTGCCGAGGAGCAGGCGACGGGCTTCGCGTTGGCCGACGACCCCTCCTTGCGGATCGCGGTGCACCTGGAGTCGGACGACGCCTGGCGGATCACCTTCACGTACGTCCACGCCATCGCGGACGGCTGGAGCTACCACACCCTCCTCATGGAGATCGTGGACTGCTACCGCAGCCTGCGGGACGGCGGTGAGGCCCCGGTGCACGAGGCTCCGGCCGTCCGGTACGCGGACTTCGTCGCTGCCGAACTCGCCTCGCTGGACGGCGATGAGGACCGCGCCTTCTGGCAGGACGTCGTCGAGCGCCACGCCCCCGTTTCCCTCCCGGAGAGCTGGGCGGACGCGTCCACGAATCTGCCGGGGACGCACGAGCAGTCGATCCCCTTCGGTGACCTGGCCGATGGCCTTCTCGCCCTGGCCCGGCAGTCCCATACCTCCCTGAAGACGGTCCTGTTGGCGGCGCATCTGAAGGTCCTGTCGTCCCTCACGGCGGACGAGGCATTCCACACGGGTGTTGTCTTCCACGGCCGTTTGGAGGCGCCGGGTTCGGACCGGGTGTTGGGCATGCACCTCAACACCCTGCCGTTCCCGTCGACTCGGCCCTCGGGTACCTGGCTGGAGCTGGTGGAGCGGGTCCACGCCCAGGAGACGGACATCTGGGCCCACCGCCGCTACCCGTTGCCCGCCATCCAGCGGGACACCGGCGACGGCCGGCGCCTGGTCTCCGTGCTCTTCGAGCACCTGGACTTCCACCAGGTCGACACGTCCGCCGTCGACGTGGCCGCCGGTCTGAACGACGGCGCGAACGAGTTCGCCCTCAATGTGGCCGCCTCCCAGCGGCACATCGCACTGATCGCCTCTGCCGAGACGATCGACGGGGCGAACCTGCGGCGCCTTGCGGCCCTGTACCGACAGGTGCTGGAGGCGATGGCCGCCGACCCGGCGGGCACGGCGGGCGAGGCACACCTTCCGGCCGAGGAGCTGACCGCCGCGCTTTCGGCACCTGCCGCGACCGAGTGGGGCTGTGCCGGTGCGCTGGAGTTGTTCGCGGGGCAGCTGGCGGATCGGGCCGGTGAGGCTGCCGTCGTCTGTGGTGAACAGCGCGTCAGCTACCGGGAGTTGGAGGAGCGGTCGAATCGGCTGGCTCGGCATCTGCGGGGTGTGGGTGTGGTGGCCGGCGGTGTGGTGGGGCTTGCTCTGCATCGGTCGCCGGATGTGCTGGTGAGCATGCTGGCGGTGTGGAAGCTGGGTGCGGCGTATTTGCCGATCGATCCTGCGCTGCCGGCTGAGCGTGCCGCGTATATGGCGGAGGATGCCGGGGCCGTCCTGGTGGTCACGGACGACTACCTTGCCGCGCATCGTGCGGAGATCGACGGTCTTCCGGGTGCCTTTGAGGCAGCCTCTGTGGATCCGGAGCAGGTGGCCTACGTCCTGTACACGTCCGGTTCGACGGGGCGGCCCAAGGGTGTGGTGATCAGTCACCGCGCCCTGCACAACCTGCTGGCCTCGCTGCGGGATCACCTCGGCGTCGATCACAGGGGTGTCTGGCTGGCGTCGACGTCGATTTCGTTCGACATCTCGGGTCTTGAGCTGCACCTGCCGCTGATCACGGGCGGTCGTGTGGTCCTGGCGAGCGATACCGAGGCCAAGGACGCCACCGCGCTGCGGGCGCTCGCGGAAGCGCACGGTGTGACCCATGTGCAGGCGACGCCCTCGGGCTGGCGCCTGCTGCTGGCGGCCGGGTTCGACGATCCCGTTGTCACCGCGCTGGTCGGCGGTGAAGCCATGAGCGCCGAGCTCGCTCAGCAGCTGGGCTCGCATGCAGGCCGGTCGGTGAATGTGTACGGCCCGACGGAGACCACCATCTGGTCGTCCACCTGGGACGTACCGCAGGCCCTCGACGGCTGCGTATCCATCGGTGACCCGCTCGCCAACACCCAGTTGTACGTGCTCGACGCGCAGGGCAGTCCGGTCCCGGTCGGCGTCACGGGTGAGTTGTGCATCGCCGGTGACGGTCTGGCTCACGGCTACCACGGGCGGCCTGGACTGACCGCCGAGAAGTTCCTGCCCAACCCGTACGGTCCTTCCGGTTCGCGGTTGTATCGCACGGGTGACCTGGCCCGTCGCTTGTCCGACGGCACCTTTGAGTGCCTGGGGCGTATCGACAGTCAGGTGAAGGTGCGCGGTTATCGCATCGAGCTGGGTGAGATCGAGTCGCGGCTGCGTGAGCACCCCGCTGTGACGGATGCCGTGGTCGTGGCGCGTGCGGACGAGGCCGGGGACAAGAGCCTGGTGGCGTACGTCGTCGGCACGGCGGAAACGGCCTCGCTGCGGGAGCACCTGGGCCAGGCGCTTCCGGAGTACATGGTCCCGGCGGCCTACGTGACCCTCGACGCGATCCCGCTGACCAACAGCGGCAAGGTCGACCACCGCGCCCTGCCCGCCCCCGACCGGACCACGTACGCATCCGGCGGCCCTCGTACCGCCCCGCGCACGCCCGTCGAGAAGCGGCTCGCCGCCATCTGGTGCGAGCTTCTCGGGGTGGACGGCGTCGCTGTGGAGGACGGCTTCTTCGACCTGGGCGGTGACTCGTTGCGGGCCGTACGGATGCTGGCGGAGTGCCGCGAGGCCGGGCTGCCGGTGGCCATGTGGATGATCCTCCAGGCGCGCAGCCTCGGCGACCTCGCGTCGCTGACGGCGGCGGCCGAGGCGGACGACGCCCGGTTCCCGGAAGACGGCATGCCGCTGCTTCCGGGGCACGTCAAGTGGCTCGACGGCTATGCGGCCGGGGCGCGCACGGTGCGGGTGCCGTGGGACGGGCGGGCCGACGCCGACGTACTGCGGAAGGCGCTGGCGGCCGTGGTCCGACACCACCAGGCGTTGCGGCTGATGCTCGACACCGCCGGTTCGCCGGCCGTCGCGCGGCTCGCCGAGGTCGACGACGACGCCCTGCTGCGGGTCGCCGACTTCACCGCCGTACCGGCGGAGCGGCGTGCGGAGGCGGTCCGCGCGGCCGTCGCGGAGAGCTCGGCGGACGTCGACGCGCGCAAGGGCGCCGCTCTGCGCGCCACCCTGGTCCGCTTCGACGACACCCCGGACGACGAACTGTGGCTGTCGGGGCATGAACTTGCCCTGGACCGCAGCTCCTGGTCCGTCGTCCTCGGCGACCTCGCGACGGCCGTACGGCAGGTCGCCCGCGGCCGGGTGGTCCAGCTGCCGGAGGTGCCCGTACCGCTGCACGGCTGGGCCCGGCAGCTCGCCGGTCTTGCCGGGAGCGAGGAGATGCTGGACCAGGCCGAGGCCTGGCTGGGTCTGCCCGAGGCACCGCCGCTGCCCGTCGACCACGAGGTCGGCCACGAGGTCGCCCACGCGGCTCAGGGCGTGACGGTCGACGGCAACACCGTCACCGTGGCGCTCCCGGCGGACGAGACCGCCGAGCTGCTGTCCGGTGACCGGCCTGAGCGGCTGCTGCTGTCCACGCTCGGGCGGGTGCTCGCGCGCTGGGCCGACGCGGACCGCATCGGCGTCGAGGTCACCGTCGACCCGCGCCGGGAGGCGTCCGACGAGGCCGCCGCCCTGGCCCGGACCGTCGGCCCGCTGACGGACCGCGTCCCGGTGTCCCTGCGCCTGCCGCGCGACCGTGGCCCTGCGGCCGATCTGACGTCGGTGACCCGGCAGTTGAAGGCACTGCCCGCACCCCGCCACGGCTACGGCCTGCTGCGCTGGCTGGCTCCTGATCCGGACGTCGCCGAGGAGCTGGCGGCTCTGCCTGCACCGCAGGTGAGGTTCGCGTTCACGCCCGCCGACGAGGTCCGCGACGCGGCCCTTCCGTTCGTACCGGAGCATGCGGTCACCCAGGACACGGAGCTGCCCGACGGGCTGCTCCTGGACGTCGACGTCCGCGTCCAGGGCGACCGGTTGTACCTGCACTGGACCCACCGCACAGCCGTCCACGAGGAGTCGACCGTCCGGAAGCTGGCAGAGGAACAGATGGCCGAGCTCGGCGCGCTGCTGCGCGACGGAGCGCGAGGCCCGCGGCGAGGTGCCGCCCGTGCGGTCCCGGATGTCCGGGACGCCGTCGAGGGGGTGATGGCGCGGCACGGCATCCCGGGCGCGAGCCTGGCCCTCGTCCGGGACGGCGAGGTCGCGGAGGTGCACGCCTTCGGGGTCCAGCGCGCGAACCATGCCGTACCGGTCACGGACGACACGGTGTTCGCGGCCGGGTCGATCAGCAAGCACCTCACGGCCTTCACCGTGCTGCGGCTGGTGTCCGACGGGCTGCTCGACATCGACCGCGACATCAACGACTACCTGACCTCCTGGCGGGTCCCCGACGGCCGTCCGGTGACCGCCCGGCTGCTTCTCGGCAACCAGGCCGGCTTCGCCGGGCACCCCGACCTGACGGAGGGCTACGGCCGGCACGACCCGGTGCCGACGGTGCTCGACGTGCTGAACGGACGGGCCCCGGCCCGCACTCCGGCCGCGCACCGGCAGGACGAGCCCGGCGCGGTGTTCCAGCTGACGCCCTTGCACTACTCGGTTCTCCAGCAGGCGATGAGCGACCTGACGGGCGAGGAGTTCCCCGACCTGGTCCGGCGGCTGGTGTTCGACCCGCTGGGGATGACCGGCAGCGGCTTCGAGCCGCGCTTCCCCGACCTGTCGGGACGGCAGTTCGCCCACGGCCACGACGCGAACGGAGCACCGGTGCCCGACGGCTACTACGTCAACCCGGAGGCCGCTGCCGGCGGTCTGTGGAGCACCGCGGCCGACCTCGCCGCGCTGGCCGTCCAGGTCCGGCGCTGCCGCCTTGGGTTGTCGGGCGCCCTCGTCGAGCAGCAGCTCGTACGGGAGATGCTGACGCCGAGGTCGGGCCGGATGTACGGCTGGAGCACCATCGTCGACGACTCCTCGGGCGACCTGGAGTTCGGCCACGGCGGGCAGGCGTACGGCTACCAGGCCATGACCGGCCTTCGGCTGCACTCGGGTGTCGGCGCGGTCCTGCTGACGAACGCGGTGGCCGGAAGGGAGCTGGTCCGGCACGTGATCGCCACGACCTGGAACGAGCGGACCCGCACGGCGGGCCTGTGGCAGCGCGCGATCGACGACGCGGTACAGCGGGAGCACGGCGCGGACGGTTCGGGCGTGCACGGTGTCTGAGCGCCTCGAAGTGTCCGAGACCGTCCCGCCCTCCGCGGCTGCCCCGGCTGCCCCGGCTGCCGCGGATGCCGCGGACACCGTGACATCGCCTCCCGTCCCCCTCCGCCGCAACGCCGACTTCATCCGGCTGTGGGTGAGCGCCGGTGTCTCACGGCTCGGTACGTCACTGACCATGGCGGCGTTCCCGCTGCTGGTCCTGTGGCACACCGGATCGGCCGCCGCGACGGGTCTGGTGACCTTCGCGGCGGCGCTGCCCGGCTTCCTCGTCCAGCTGCCCTCCGGGGCGCTGGTCGACCGACTCGACCGCCGGAAGCTGATGATCGGCTGCGACGTGGTGGGCGTGCTGGTCGTCAGCAGTGTCGCCGCCACCGAGGTGGCCGGTCGGTTCTGGCTGCCGCACCTGATGGCCGCCGCGTTCCTCCTGGCGTCCGTGACGATCGTCTACCAGCTGTCCGAACGGGCCACCGTCCGGCATGTGGTGAGCCCCGGACAACTGCCGGCCGCGCTCTCCCAGAACGAGGCGCGCGGCGCGGCCATCGGCCTGCTCGGACAGCCCGGCGGCAGCGCCCTGTTCACGCTCGCCCGCTGGCTCCCCTTCGCCGCCAACGCGCTGGCCGCCCTGGTCGCCCTCGTCCTGCTGCTCTTCATCCGACGGCGCTTCACGGCCGAGCAGGCGCCCGGCCCCAGGGAGCCGCTGCGCGCCGAAGTCACCGCGGGTGTCCGCTGGGTGTGGCAACGGCGGTTCCTGCGCACGATGGTGGGGATCTTCGCCGGCAGCAACCTGGTCTTCCAAGTGCTGCTCCTGTCGGTGATGGTGATCGTCCACGACGGCGGCCACTCGCCCGCAGTCGTCGGCGTCGTCGTCGGCGCGGGCGGCATCGGTGGCGTCCTGGGCGCCCTGTGCGCGTCCTGGTGGCTGCGCAGGGCGAGCCTGTACCGGACGGTGGTGACCGGTTTCGCCGTCTGGACCGTGCTCGTGCCGCTGTCGGTCCTTGCGCGCAGTCCTCTCGTCCTCATCGGCACCCTGGCGGGCATCTCCTTCGTGGCGAGCCTCTTCAACGTCGCCGGCGGCATCTACCAGATGCGCGTCACCCCCGACGCACTGCAGGGCCGGGTCAACGGCGCCACCGGCGCCCTGTCCTCCGTCGCGAGCGCCATCGGTGCCCTCGGCGGCGGCTGGCTCCTCGACCGCGCCGGTCTCACCGCCACGGGCGTCGGCGTCGGCGTCGTCGTCCTGCTGCTTACCGTGACGGCCGCCGTGAGCCCCGTCGCACGCGCGGAGGGACGTGGCCGCCAACCCGCCGACACACCCGTCCCGTAGACGGTGCGTCAGGCGTCCGCAGCCGCTGTGCAGAAGCGATATGGGCCGCATATAGATGCGGGCGGCAGCGTGTGGGCCGGGCCCGTACGCCCCGCCCGCGGGGCGGTGCGTCGGCGTGCGGTACCCACCCCCGATCCCTTGCAGGCAAAAGCGCCGCCCGGCGTTCCGGAAGGACTGTGATGACCGAGTCAGCGGACAGGTGGTTCCGCCGCTACCGAGCGACCACCGCACCCCGGCTGCGCCTGGTGTGCCTCCCGCACGCCGGCGGTTCGCCGACCGCCTACCGGACGTGGGCCCGCCGCCTGCCCGAGGACGTCGAGCTCCTTGCCACCTGCTACCCCGGTCGGCAGGACCGGTTCGCCGAGCCCTTCGCCGACTCGATCGGAGAACTCGCCGACGGGGTCGCGCAGGCGCTCAAGCCGCTTCTCGACACGCCGATCGCCCTGTTCGGGCACAGCATGGGCGCGGTCGTCGCCCACGAGGTGACCCGGCTCCTTGACGCCCGCCACGGGGTGCGCCCGCTGAGGCTCTTCGTGTCCGGAGCCGATGCCCCGCACCGTCGCGAGCGCACCGACCTGCACAGCCGGGACGACGCCGAATTCCTCGCCGAGATCCGGCAGTTGGGCTCGTCCTCCCTTGCGGAGATCGATGACCCCGCCCTCCTGGAGATGGTGCTGCCCGTCATCAAGGCCGACTACCGCCTTGTGGAGACGTACCGCCCGGACCCGGCCGCCAAGACCCGCTGCCCGGTGGTGGCCTACGTCGGTGACCAGGACGAGGACTGCGCGATCGAGGACGTCCGCGCCTGGTCGCAGACCACCACGGCCGGCTTCGAGATGCGGGTCTTCCCCGGCGACCACTTCTACCTGGAGCAGCAGGAACCCGAACTGCTCGCCCACCTCACCGGCCACCTCCGGGCCGACCTGCGCCTGCGCGCGGCCGTCGGCCGGACGGCCGGGGCCGCCGCGGAGCACGGCGCGTGACCACCGACCGCATCACAGAAAGGCCGTCCGCGCACATGAGCGACGACCACGACGCCCTCGTGAGCCCCGACCACGCCACGAGCCCCGACCACCTCGTCGGCCGGCTCGAGGCACACGCACGGGACATTCCGGACCAGCCGGCCGTGGTCTTCGTCCGGCACCCCGACGGCAGGCCCGTCGAGGAGACCCTGACGTACGGCGCACTCGACCGCGAGGCCCGCAAGGTCGCCGCCTGGCTGCGCGGGCGGTGCATGGCCGGTGACCGGGTGATGCTCCTGTACGGCACAGGCCTGGAGTTCGTGAAGGTGCTCATCGGCTGCATGTACGCCGGTGTGGTGGCCGTGCCGTCCCCGATGCCGGGGCAGCAGCGCGGCCACGACACCCGGTCCGCCGGGATCGTGCGGGACGCCGACGTCCGGCTCGTGCTCACCACGTCCGGTGAACTCGCCCCCATCACCGCCTTCCTGGCGGAGGCCGACGCCGAGGACGTGCCCTGCGTCGCCACCGACACCCTCGACCTGGCCGAGGCGCCCGGCTGGAGGGTTCCGGTGCTTGACGCCGCCACCCTCGTCATCCTGCAGTACACGTCCGGCTCGACCAGCGACCCCAAGGGCGTGCGGGTCACCCACGGCTCGCTCGCCCACAACGTGGGCGAGATGACCCACGCCTTCGGCCTCGACTCCGGGTCCCGGATAGGCAGTTGGCTGCCGCAGCACCACGACATGGGCCTCATGGGCAAGCTGTTGCTGCCGCTGCACCTGGGCGCGACCACGGTCCTGATGTCGCCCATGGACTTCCTGCGCCGCCCGCACCTGTGGCTGCGGCTGCTCGACACGTATCGCATCACCACCACCGTCGCCCCGAACTTCGCCTACGACCTGTGCGTACGCCGCGTCACCGACGACCAGCTCGCCGGCGTGGACCTGTCCCGGGTGCGCAACGCGGGCAACGGCTCCGAACCCGTCAGCGCCCGCACCCTGCTGAACTTCGCCGAACGCTTCGCATCGGCGGGCTTTCGCCTCGACGCCTTCAACCCCTGCTACGGCATGGCCGAGACGACCCTCCTCGTCACCGGTACGGGCCCCGACCGTGCCCCGGTCCTCGCGACCGTCGACGCCGACGCCCTGGCCCGCAAGGAGCTCCGCGCCCTGCCCGCCGACGCCGAGGGTGCCCGTCTTGTCAGCAGCGGCCGCGTCAACGACATGACCGTGCGGATCGTCGACGCCGACACCGGGCGTACGCTGCCCGACGGCCGGGTCGGTGAGATCTGGGTACGCGGCGACAGCGTCGCCGACGGCTACTGGCGCAACCCCGAGGCCACCGAACGGATCTTCCGCGCCCGCACCGCCGAGGGCGAAGGACCTTACCTGCGCACCGGCGACACCGGAGCCCTGCGCGACGGCGAACTCTTCGTCACCGGCCGGGTCAAGGAGATGCTCGTCGTCAACGGCCGCAACCTCTACCCGCACGACCTGGAGCGCGAGGTCCAGGACCTGCACGAGGCGTTCCAGGGGCTCGCGGGCAGCGTCTGCTCGGTCACCGCCGACGGTGAACGGGTCGTCGTGATGCAGGAGATGCGCCCGCGCGGGTCCTCTGCCGCGGACCTGCCCGAGCTGGCCCGCGCCGTGCGCGGTGCGCTGGCCGAGCGCGTCGGCATCCGCGTCGGCGGCGTGGTCTTCCTGCGGCCTGGCCAGGTCCGCCGCACCACCAGCGGCAAGATCCGGCGCTCCCACATGCGGGAGTTGTTCACGGACGGCTCACTGCCGGGTCTTTACGAAGACCTCGACGCCCCGCTGCTTCGTGAGTTCCGGGGAGCGGCACTGGCCGCCCAGGCTCCTGGACGGTCCGCGTGAGACACGCCCCCTATCTCGCCGCCGCCGAACTCGACCGGCGCCTGGGCGACCCCGCAGACGAGGGCCGGCTGTTCTCGTACGCCCGCTGCGGGGCCCTTGACGACCGCGAGGAGTTCCCGCTGGAGATCTGCCGGGAACTGGACCTGATGGGCCTGCACCGGCAGTACGTCCCCTACCTGCACGGCGGCGAACTGCGCTCCTACGAGCAGGTGCTGCAGCTGATGCGGGCGGTCGCCCGGCGTGATCTGACCGTCGCCGTCGCCCACGGCAAGACCTTCCTCGGCGCCGTCTCCGTCTGGGTCGGCGGCGACGCCCGGCAGATCCGGGAGACCGCGGCGCGGGTGGCCGACGGGGCCGTGGTGTCCTGGGGTCTTACCGAGCGGGACCACGGCAGCGACCTGCTCGCCGGTGAGGTGACCGCGCGCCGGGACGGCGGCCACTACCGGCTCGACGGCGAGAAGTGGCTGATCAACAACGCCAACCGGGGCCAGCTGATCTGTGTCCTCGCCCGTACCAAGGACACCGAAGGGCCGCGCGGCTTCAGCCTGCTGATGGTCGACAAACAGCGCCTCGACCGGAGCGCGTACCGGCCGCTGCCGCAGGTGAGGCTGCACGGCATCCGGGGCGCCGACATCAGCGGGATCGCCTTCACCGACGCCAAGATCCCGGAGGCCGCGCTGGTCGGCGCCGAGGGCGAGGGCAGCGAAATCGTCCTGAAGAGCCTGCAGCTGACCCGGACGCTGTGCGCCGCCCTGTCCCTGGGCGCCGCCGACCACGCCCTGACGCTGGCCACCGGCTACGCCCTCGACCGGCACGCCTACGGCGACCGGCTCGCCGACCTGCCACAGACGCGCAGGCTGCTGGCCCAGTCGTACGCCGACGTGCTGCTCGCCGAGGCGACGACCCTCGTCGCCGGCCGTACCCTGCACACCCTCACCGGCGAACTTGCCACCGTGTCCGCCGTCACCAAGTACTTTGTGCCGACCCTCGTCGACCGGGTCGTCGCCCGCCTTTCCACCGTGCTCGGGGCGCGCTCCCTGCTGGTGGGGGACACCTACGAACACGGCCGGTTCCAGAAGCTGCAACGCGACCACCGGATCGTCGGCATCTTCGACGGCAACACCGTGGTCAACCTGCACGCCCTGATCAACCTGTTCCCGCTCCTCGCCCGGCAGTGGCGGCGCGGCACCGTCGACGAGACGGGACTCGCGGCCGCCACCACGCTCGGCGCCGAGCTGCCCGACTTCGACCGCGACAGCCTGTCCCTGCTGCCGCGCACCGGCTGCAGCGTCGTCCAGGCACTGGCGCCGGGTGTGGAGGAGCTGTCCGCGCTCGCCGCGCGGGGCGAGCTGCCCGCCGCGGTGGCGCGCCGCGCCGAGGGTGTCCTTGCCGCCGCCGAAGGCCTCGCCACCGAACTGGACGGCTACCGGCCGACCGCCGTCGACGTACCGGCGTCCGCGTTCACCCTCGCCGAGCGCTACGCCTGGTGCTTCGCCGCATCGGCGGCCGTCCACCTGTGGCTGCGCAACCGGCAGGCCGTCGCCGACGCTGCGGCGGACGCCGGGCACGCGGCCGAGCTGTGGCAGGACGGCCGCTGGCTGGAGGCCGCGCTCGCCCGGGTCCTCGACCACCTCGGCACCTCCTTGCCCGACGCCACCGACGACGTCCTGGAGCGGTTGGTGCCGACCCTGATCGCCCAGCACGAGTCCGGGCAGCTGCCCTCACTCCTCCACCACCCGCTGAAGGTGAGCGCGTGACCACGATTCCCCGCCCGCCCGCTGCGGCTTCGGTCCACTCCCGGCTGCACGATCCTGCGCCGCTGGAAGCCCTCCTCGGCGACCCCGACGACCCGGACAACCCGCTCGGCTTCGCCGCCCTCATCGCTGCCGACGAGCGCGGCGACCTCCTGGCGACCGGCGAACGTGCCCTGGACGCCTACGGCCTGGGCGCGGAGTTCGTGCCGGGCGACCTCGGCGGGCGACTCACCCGCGCCGACGAACTGGCGCGTGTGCTGCGCCCGTTGTTCCGCCGCGACGTCGCCCTGGGCCTCGGGCACGGAGCAAGCAACCTGGTCGGCTCGGTGAACGTGTGGGCCGCGGGGCGACCGGACCAACGCCGGTGGCTGGCCGACGTCCTGCTGCGCAACGGCCGTATCGCCGCCGCGTACACCGACATGTCGACCGGCAACGACGTGACCCGCACCGGCTTCCGCGCCGAGGTGCGCGGCCGTGAGCTCGTTCTCAACGGCCGCAAGGAGATCATCAACAACATCGCGCGCGCCGAGGCGGTGACCGTCCTGGCCCGCACCAGCGAAGCCCCCGGCAGCCGCAGCCACTCCCTGGTGCTCATGGATTCCGCCACGGCACCCCGTGACCGGCTGCGCTTCCTGCCCCGCTACCGCACCAGCGGTGTGCGCGCCATGTACCTGGGCGGCCTTGAGTTCCGCGACTGCCCGCTGCCCGTCGACACCGTCACCGGCGACCTCGGTGAGGCGATGGAGACCGTACTGCGCGCCTTCCAGGTGACCAGGGCCGTGCTGCCCGGCGCGGCCGTGGGCACCCTCGACCAACAGCTGCGCACCGTCCTCGACTTCGTGACGGAGCGGCGCCTGTACCGCCGTACCGTCGTCGAGATCCCGCACGCCCGATCGGTCCTGACCGGCGTCTTCCTGGACCTGCTCGCCGCCGACTGCCTCGCCACGACCGTGTGCAGGGCGCTGCATCTGCTGCCCGAGCAGACCAGTGTGTACGCGGCCGCCGTGAAGTTCCTCGTGCCGCTGCTGATGCGGGACGCGGTGGACTCCCTCGCGGTGGTCCTCGGGGCGCGCTCGTTCCTGCGCGAGGGCCCGCACGCGGTCTTCCAGAAGCATCTGCGCGATCTGCCGGTGGCCTCGCTGGTGCACGCGGGCGGCACTGTCTGCCTGGCGACGATCATCCCCCAGCTGCCCCGGCTCGCCCGCCGCGCCTGGCTGTCCGACGACGTCCCGGCGCCTGCCGGCCTTTTCGACCTCGACGGCCCGCTGCCCGACCTGGACTTCGGCCGCCTGGCCATCACCGCAGGCCGCAAGGACCCGCTGATCGCGACCCTGCTCGCCGCAGAGGCCGAGCTGCGCGGCGAGCCCGTCCTCGGCCCCCTGCTCGGCCGGTTCACCGCCGAGCTGCGCGAACTGGCCGCCCGGTGCGGCGAATTGGCGCCACGTGATCGCACGCCGCTGGCCGGACCCGTCAGCTTCGAGCTCGCCGAGCGCTACGCCGTACTGCTCGCGGCGGCCGCCTGCGTCGGCGTCTGGCGGCACAACACCGACAAGGCAGGTGCCTTCCTGCGCGACCCCGGCTGGCTCACCGGCGTACTCGGCCGGCTTGCCGTCCGGCTGCGGCTCGCGCCGGTACCCGGAGCCGACGCGGCACACGAGGAGATGACCCGTGAGCTGTTGAACCGTCACGAGCAGCGCGACGGCTTCGATCTCGTCGGCCGCCGACTGGCGTGACAGCAGGACAGCGACAGCAGGGCAGCGGCAAAAGGGCAGCGACAACAGGAGGGGATGGACAGTGGCGGTATTCGTCCGGGCCGAGAAGGAGGGCCGGGTGGCGACCATCAGGATCGTGCGCCCCAAGGTCAGCGGGGTGGATCCGGCCGTACCGGGGGAGATGACCGCGGCCGCCGACGAAGTGGGCCGCGACGACGCCGTACGGGCCGTGATCCTGCGTGGCAGCAAGCGGGTCTTCGCCTCCGGCGCCGATCTGCGCGGCATGGCAGGACGGCCCACGGCCGAGGTCCGCGCCCACACCGGGCGACTGCAGGCCGGGTTCAGCGCCATGGCCGCCATCCCCAAGCCCGTGGTGGCCGCGATTAGCGGTTACGCCCTCGGCGGCGGCCTGGAACTCGCCCTGTGTGCCGACTACCGGATCGCCGGCCGTGGCGCCCTGCTCGGCCTGCCCGAGATCCGGCTCGGCCTGATCCCCGGCACCGGCGGCACCCAGCGGCTGCCCCGCCTGGTGGGCCCCGGCCAGGCCAAGAAGCTCATCTTCACCGGTCGGCCCCTGACCGCCCAACAGGCCCTGGACATAGGCCTGGTGGACGAGGTGGTCGCCGACGAGGACGTCGACGGCGCCGCCCGGAGCCTCGCCGAGGAGTTCGCCCAGGGGCCCACCGCGGCCCTGGCCGCAGCCAAGCGGGCCGTGGACGAGGGCCTCGGCACCCCGCTGGAGACCGGAATGGGCGTCGAGTGCCGGGAGTTCGCGGGTCTTTTCGCCACCGAGGACCACCGCATCGGCATCGACGCCTTCCTCGACGGCGCGATCCCCACCTTCACCGGCCGGTGAACGGGCCGCCGCCGCGGACGATATGGCCGCCGTATAGATCACTCCGGCAGCCTGGGCAGAGGCGAGCCCAGCGGCGATGAGCGCGTTCCCCACCGACCCGAACCGACCGGCCACCGGCGGCGCCGACAGAAAGACAACCATGCCGACTCACCATCAGCTCTCGCACGCACAGCAGGCCTTGTGGTTTCTCCACGAGCTGGCGCCTGTGAGCAGCGCCTACCACACCGGGGTCGCCCTGGCCGTGCGCAGCGCGCTCGACACGGCGGTCCTCGCCGATGCCGTCGCCGCGACGGTCCACCGCCACCCCATGGCCGACTCCGCCTTCATCCGGCACGGGGGACACCCCGTAAGGCTCCACACGGCGCCCGCGCCCCCGCGCCTCGAGGTGCGCGAGGTGCCGGGAGCCGACGACGCGGAGCTGCACCGGGCCGTCCGCGACGCCCTCAACGAGCCGTTCGATCTCGAGACCAGGGGCGCGTTCCGGTTCGTCCTGCTGCGCCGTACGCCATCGGACGCCGTCCTCCTCGTCGCGGGCCACCACATCGGCACCGACGCCACCTCCAACTGGCTGCTGCTGCGCGACGTGGTCCACGCCCACGGCCGCATCGCGTCCGGCGACGAGGCGGGCCTCGCGCCGGTACCCGGCGACTACGACGCCTATGTCGCCAAGGAGGCGAAGCTCCTTGCCTCGCCCCGTGGCGAACGGCTCGCCGCCCAGTGGCACGCCCGCTGCGACGGCGCCGCCCCCGCCGAGATTCCCACGGACCGGCCCCGCACCGCACACCGCTCGGGCGTCGGCGCGACCCACACGATCGACCTCGACGCACCCCTGGTGGCCCGTCTGCGGGAGGCCGCGCGCACCTGCGGCGTGACCCTCTTCTCCTACCTGCTCGGCACCTTCCAGGGGCTGCTGCACCGCTACACCCGGCAGAACGACTTCCTCGTCGGCTGCCCGACCACCACCCGCATGGCGCCGGCCCTGCGTGAGGTCGTCGGGAACTTCATCAACACCCTCGTCTTCCGCGCCGAGTTCGGTCCCACGACGACGTTCCGCGAAGCGGCCGGGGCCGCCGACGCCCAGGTCCGCGCGGGCATCGCCGGGGTGGGCTACCCCTTCTCGCTGCTGACCCGCACCGCGAACCGCCCGCGCAGCAGCTCGGGCGCCTCCCTGTGCCAGATCACCTTCAACATGATCGGCACCGCGGCCCCTGACCCCCTCATGCGGCTGCTCCTCGACAGCGAGAGCGGCGGCGACGCCATCGAGTACGCCGGTCTTGTGCTTGCGCCGTGCCCGCTGCCGCAGGCGGAGGGCCAGCTCGACCTCTCCGTGAACATCCGGCAGAGCGCCGAGACACTGTCGGTCGACTTCCGCTACGACGTCGACCTCTTCGACCCGGACACCGTGCGGCGCTTCGCCGACCTCTTCGTCCGCGCGGCCGACCAGTCCGCCGCGGACCCGGACGCCCCCGTCGCCCGGCTGCGCCTGATGGACGCCGCGGAACTGGCCCGCCTGATGGGCTTCGACGACGACACGTATGACGACGACGCCGACGACGCCGATGACACCGACGCGTACGGAGAGGTGGCGGGGCGTGGCTGAGATCACCCACCGCACCCTGCGTGCGGGAGGCCGCAGCTTCCACGTCGCCGAGGCCGGCGAAGGCCCCCTCGTCCTGCTGCTGCACGGGTTCCCCGAGCTGTCGTACTCGTGGCGGCACCAGCTCACCGGGCTCGCAGCGGCGGGCTTCCACGCCGTCGCCCCGGACCTGCGCGGTTACGGCGGCAGCGACCGCCCCGACGGCGTCGACGCCTACACCATCCACCACCTGGTCGGCGACGTCGTCGCTCTCCTCGACGCGCTGGGCGCCGAGCGCGCCGTGGTCGTCGGCCACGACTGGGGCTCCCAAGTCGCCTGGCACACCGCCCTGATGCGCCCGGACCGGGTGCGCGGGGTGGCGGGCCTGAGCATCCCCTACCGCCCGCGCAGCGGCCTGCCCCCGCTGCCCGCCCTGCGCCGCGCCTTCGGCGACCGCCACTACATGCTCTACTTCCAGACCCCCGGCCTCGTGGACGAGGAGCTGGCCAGGGACCTGCCCGCCACGTTCCGCCGCATGCTGGGCGGCACCTCCGGCGGTGCCCCCGCCGTCGACCCGGTGGTCCCGCAGGGCGGCTGTCTGCTCGACATCTATCCGGACTCCGGCGTCCTGCCCGACTGGCTGACGGAGGACGACATCGCCGTCTACGCCCGGGAGTTCGGCCGCACCGGCTTCACCGGCGGCCTGAACTGGTACCGCAACCTCACCGCCAACTGGGAGCTCACCGCCCCCCTCGCCAAGGCCCGGATCCCGGTGCCCGCGCTGTATCTGGCCGGCGCGGACGACTTCGTCATCCGCGCCGTCGACCCCGCCCACCTGGAGACCGAACTCCGGCGCTGGGTACCGCACTTGAGAGATCTCGTCCTGCTGCCGGGCTGCGGCCACTGGGTGCAGCAGGAGCGGCCGGCCGCCGTGACCGATGCGCTGGTCGCCTTCGCCCGATCCCTCGAACCGTCCGACCCTTCCACGACCTTGACCTTGGAGCACCGATGACCACCGCACAGCAGCCCTCCGCCGCCACCGCCGAGCACCAGGCCGTCGTCGACTGGCTGGTCGAGAAGGTGGCCTTCTACCTCGACGTCCCGGCGAGCGGAATCGCACCCGACGGCAAGCTCGTCGAGTACGGCCTCGACTCGGTGTACGCGCTGGCCCTGGTCGGCGACATCGAGGACGAGTACGACATCGAGGTGGAGGCCACGCTGGCCTGGGACCACCCGACGATCGAGTCCATCGCCGGACTGGTGCGGGAGCTGGTCGCCGGTTCGCGCGCCGACGGCTGACCGGACGAGGAAGAGTACGGCGGAGGAAGGAGTACGCCCATGCGCGCCGCGATCACCCGTGACGGAGCCCTCGTCGTCGAGGAGGTGCCTGATCCCGTACCGCAGGCAGGACAGGTCCTTGTGCGCACCCTGGCCTGTGGGATCTGCGGGTCGGACCTGCACGCGCTCGACGACCCGGACGCGTTCATGGACATCATGCGCCGCACGGGCGGAACCCCGCACGACATCCGTGAAGGCATCGTGCTCGGCCACGAGTTCGCGGGCGAGGTCGTGGATTACGGCCCCGGCACCGTGCGTGCGCTGCCAGTGGGCACGACGGTGTGCGGACCGCCGATCGGGTTCGGCCCGCAGGGCTCCGGGATCATCGGCTACACACCGGCGTTCCCGGGCGGCTTCGGCGAGTACATGATCCTGCCGGAGGCGTTCACGATGGCGGTGCCGGGCGGAGTGCCGGCCGAGGTCGCGGCCCTGACGGAACCCTTCTCCGTCGCGACGCGCGCGGTCCGGCGCTCGGGCATGGACGCGGGTGACGTGGCGGTCGTCCTCGGGCTCGGCCCCATCGGCCTCGGTGTCGTCGCCGTACTGAAGGCGCAGGGGCACGGGCCCGTGGTCGCCGTCGACTTCTCGGCCGAGCGGCGGGCGCTCGCCGAACGGCTTGGCGCGGATGTGCTGATCGACCCCGCGGTCGAGTCGCCGTACGACCGCTGGAGTTCGCTCGGAGTGGTCACAGGGACGATGGACCGGATGGCCGCCGAGTACCGCGGGTTGAAGGTGCGCGACGCCGTGCTGTTCGAGTGCGTGGGCGCGCCCGGCATGCTCGACCAGGTGGTGCGGGGCGCGCCTGCCGGTTCCACCGTCGTCGTGGTCGGAGTGTGTCTGCGGCCCGACACCGTCGACGCCGGGGTGGTGGCGCACAAGGAGCTGGACATCCGCGGCTCGTTCGGCGGCAGCCCGGCCGAGTACCGGCAGACCCTGCGGGACATCGCCGACGGCCGGATCGACGCGGGCGTCGTCATCACGGGCCGCACCGGACTCGACGGCCTGGCCGACGCCGTCGCCGAGCTGTCCGGAGGGGGCCGGCACGCCAAGATCACGGTGGATCCGCGGCTCGGCGGCACCTGATACCCCCTTTCGTCCCTGGCATGGCACGGGCCGCACCGAGGAACTCTCGGTGCGGCCCGTGCTTTTGGGTATTCGCCGGTTGTCGCGAGGGATTCCGCGGGCTCCGGGTTCCGGGCGGAGCGCAAAGAAACCGCAATGTGTTTCCATGGTCACGGATAATCACTCTTGGTTAGTTCAATACTAAACTCGCGGCCGGGTGACCTGCGGTTTCATGTACGATGCTTAGCGGTGCAACGCCCTGCACATGGAATGCACCAGGGGGTAATACAGTGGATACGATAAATTTTCGCATCCTGGGGCCGATTGACGCCCTGTCGAATGGAGACGCAATACAGCTCGGCGGGGCCAAGTCGAAGACTGTGCTCGCAGCGCTCCTGATGGCCGAAGGCCAGGTCGTCACCGTTTCCAGACTCGGGTACCTGCTCTGGCGTGACCAGCCGCCGAAGACGTGCGATGCGCAGGTCTACACGTACATCTCGCGGTTAAGGAAATCCCTGGACTGCCAGGTGTCGATAACACGTCGGGGGCATGGCTACGCAATGTCCGTCGGCGATGCGTCGTGCGATTGGAAAGATTTCGAACGGCTGTCGCGAATGGGGCGCGGCGCGCTGGCAGAACGTCGCTTCCGCCTCGCGGCGAAGTATCTCAGCGACGCGCTGTCCCTGTTTCGGGGAAACGCGCTCGCGGACGGCACGGAACACCTCATCAGCGAGGAGTCGGCCAGCTTCGACGAGGCCCGGATGGCCGCTCGGGAGGGCCGTATCGAGGCGTATCTCGCGCTCGGAGTACACACGGATCTGGTGCCTGAGCTGCTCAAAATGGTCACCAGATACCCGTTCCACGAGCGGGTGCGGGCCCAGTTGATGCTCGCCCTGCACCGCTGTGGCAGACAGTCCGAGGCCATCGCCGTCTACCACGAAGGGCGTCGGCTGCTCGCCGAGGAACTCGGTGTGGACCCCAGTCAGGTCCTTGCCGACGTCTTCCAGGGCATCCTCACCGGCCGTCCCGAGCTGCAGCCCGCGGTGTGATCCTGTGCGTGCCCGGCCGTGGTGCCCGTCCGTCTCCGGGCCTCAACTCCCGGAGCCGCGCGCGCAGATGGCCGCGCCCGCCAGCCACGTCGCGGCGACCGCGTACGGAGCCTCCCGCAGCAGTACCGACACCCCGCACAGAGCCGCGACGACCATGCAGAGCCGCAACCAGGACAGCCGCCGTCGGCGTGCCGCATGTGTGGCGATCGCCATATCGACGGCCTCGTCGACGATCTCCGCGATGCGGTCGTCGATCAGATCGCCGTACCGGTCGACGAACCGGTGCAGCTCCTCACGGGAAGCGGGTCCGGCCGGGGCGTTGCTTTCGTGGGGGGCGTCCGCGATCAGCGTGTCGCCCTCAACTGCCGTGTTCTGCTTCGTCATACGGATCACTCTGGACGACCGGGTGCCGCGCTGTCGGTCACGTGAACCCACGGACCGGGGGTGGGTTATCCCTACCCCCGACTCGTCGGTTGTCCTCGTATCGGCCCAGGCCACAGCCTCGCTACCGTCCCGGTGTAATCAGGAATCGTCAGTCGAGGAGGGCCGCATGGTTCTGGCCGACACCCACGAAGCCGGCCACCGGTCGGAACCGGGTGACCCCGTGATCGCCGGTGACCAACCGATGGCACGACCGCAGGGCCCGGCCCTGCCACCGAATCCTTACCGGGCTCTGGGATCCCCGTACTTGTGGCGGGCGAGCGTCCAGCTGGCCACCGACGCGGTGATGGGTGTGGCAGGACTGGCTGTGCTGACCGCGCTCGGTGCCGCGGTCTGCCTGGTGCCGGCCGGTCTTGTCGGCGTACCGCTGGTCATACTCGCGGGCCGGGCGCTGCATCTGCTCGGCGCCGCCGAGCGCCAACGCTGGTCCGCCATCTGCGAGTTGGACATACCGCCGCAGCCGCGTCCCGCGCTGTCCGGACCGCTGCTCGCATCGGCGGCGGCGCTCGCCAGGAGCCGGTCGAGCTGGCAACTGGTGGCCTACTTCGGGGTACTGGCCCCCTGGTCGCTGGTGACCCTGCTCGGCAGCGCGCTGGTGTGGGGCCTCCCGCTCGCTCTGGTCATGCTGCCCGCCTACTACACCCAACTACCTTCGGGATCCGCCTCGTTGGGGCTGATCACGGTCGGCGACCTCGGTACCGCGCTCCTGGTCTCCGCGGTCACGCTGTTGCTGTGGGCCGCCCTCGCCCCGCTGGTGGTGCGCGGTCTGCTCGCCGCCGACGTGCTGCTCGCCCGCACCCTCCTCGCGCTGCCCCGCGATGTCACACTGGCCCAGCGGGTCGAGTACTTGACGGAGAGCCGGGCCCGCGTGGTCGACGCCGCCGAGGCCGAACGCCGGCGCATCGAACGCGACCTGCACGACGGCGCCCAACAGCGCCTGGTCGCCATGGCGATGACGCTCGGCCGGGCCCGCTCCCGGCTCAAGGGCTCCGGCCAGGACGCGGCGCTCGAGCTGGTGGACGAGGCCAGGGCCAGCGCCCAGGAGGCCATCATCGAACTGCGCGACCTCACCCGCGGACTGCACCCGCCCGTCCTCACGGACCGGGGTCTGGACGCCGCCCTGTCCGCCGTGGCCGCCCGTCTTTCGATCCCGGTCGACGTCGACGTGGATGTGGCACCTCGCCCGTCGGCGACCGTGGAAGGCATCGCCTACTTCGTCGTCACCGAAGCCCTCACCAACGTCGCCAAGCACGCGCAGTCCCGGAAGGCCTGGGTGCGGATCCGGCGCACCGCGGACCGGCTTGCCGTGACGATCGGCGACGACGGCGTCGGCGGGGCGAAGGTCTCGCCGGGCGGCGGACTCGCGGGCCTGGCCGACCGGGTCTCCGGCGTCGACGGCCGACTGCACGTCACAAGCCCGCCCGGTGGACCGACCCTGATCGAAGTGGAAATGCAATGCGCGTAGTGATCGCCGAGGACTCCGCCCTGCTGCGGCAAGGCATCGTCCTGCTCCTGCGGGACGCCGGCATCGACGTCGTCGACGCCGTCGGGGACGGGGAGGCGCTGCTGCGCTCCGTCGCCGAGCACCGGCCCGACATCTGCGTCGTCGACGTACGGATGCCGCCCACCTTCGTCGACGAGGGCCTGCGCGCCGCCCTCGTCATCCGCAACCGCTGGCCGGAGACCGGGGTGCTCGTGCTGTCCCAGTATGTGGAGCAGAGCTACGCCGTCGATCTCATCGAGAGCGCGACCAGCGGCGTCGGCTACCTGCTGAAGGACCGGGTCTCGGACGCGGACGAGTTCGTCGACGGCCTGCGGCGCGTCCGGGCCGGCGACACCGTCCTCGACCCGGAGGTGGTCAAGCAGATGCTCGCCCGCAGTCGCAGGCAGGACCCCATGGCCACGCTCTCGCCCCGGGAGCGCGACGTGCTGGCCGCGATGGCGGAGGGCCGGTCCAACACGGGCATCGCCGACGAGCTGTGCATCGGCTCCGCCGCCGTCGAGAAACACATCCGCAGCATCTTCGTGAAGTTCGGGCTGCACCCGGAAGACGGCGAACACCGCCGTGTACTCGCCGTTCTACGTTACTTGGGAGCTTGAAAGACATGGCAACGCGCAAGAACCGCTGGATCCTGGCCGTCGGCCTGATCATCCTCGTCGTGGTCGCCGGCACCGGCGCTTGGCTGGTCACCGGCGCCCTTCCCGCCCACAAGAAGTACTCCTCCGACCACACCGCGAACGCCGCGTCCAGCACCCTGCTGCGCGTCGGCACCCACGGCGGCGTCACCTTGCACGCCGGCCATGACTCCAAGGTCCACGTCACGGCTACCGGCGACTACGCGGACACCCCGCCGAAGGTGACGGTGAAGTCCTCGGGGAAGACGACCGAGGTCACCGGCTCCTGCGGCGACGACTGCTCCCTGAACCTGGACATCACCCTGCCCGCCGCCCTCGCGGCCGAAGTCAGTTCCGACCAGGGGCAGATCACCGGAAGCGACCTCACCGGACGCCTCGCCCTGACCACCGATGCCGGTGCCATCGACCTCACCAACCCGCGGGGCTCGCTCGTGCTGCACACCGCCGGCGGCCAGATCGACGTGAAGGACGCCAAGCCCGCCACCTTCGAGGCAAGGACCCGGCAGGGCGAGGTCCGCGCCACCTTCGCGACCGCCCCCACCACGACGGCCGTCACCACCGACCAGGGCGGCGTCGACCTGACCCTGCCGCGCCACTCCGGCTACTACATCCAGGCGCAGAGCAAGACCGGAACCCCGCACATCACCCTGCCTTCGAACCGCGACGGCAAGCACACGGTCACCGTGCACACGAAGGAAGGCGGCGTGGAGATCCACTGAGGCTCATGGTGCGGGGGGCTCGAGGGTCGACGCGGCGCCGACCCCCGGGTCACACTTGACGCCGTTTCGGGTTCTGGGAGTGGTTCATGGGCGTGTTGACAGATGTCTCCGGCGAGGTCCGGCGGACCGAGCTCTCGTACGCGCACGGCGTGAGCGCGACGCCGCTGCTCGGTGACACGATCGGGCGGAACCTCGACCGGGCCGTCGAGGCCTGGCCGGAGCGGGACGCGCTGGTGGACGTGGCGGCGGGTACGCGGTGGACGTACGCCGAATTCGGGACCGCCGTCGAGCAGTTGGCGCGCGGGTTCATGGGGAGCGGGGTCGCCAAGGGGGACCGGGTCGGGATCTGGGCGGTGAACTGTGCCGAGTGGGTGCTCGTGCAGTACGCCACCGCGCGGATCGGCGCCATCATGGTCAACATCAACCCGGCTTATCGTGCACATGAGTTGGAGTACGTGCTCAAGCAGGCCGGGGTGTCGGTCCTGGTCGCGTCGCAGTCGCACAAGTCGAGCGACTACCGATCGCTCGTCGATCAGGTGCGGCCCGGCTGTCCCGACCTGCGGGCTGTTCACTACATCGAGGACGGTTCCTGGGATGTGCTGCTTGATGCGGCGAACGCCGTCTCAGGTGCCGAACTTGCCTCCCGCGAAGCCGAGTTGAGTTGCGACGACCCCGTCAATATTCAGTACACGTCCGGCACGACCGGCTTTCCCAAGGGGGTCACCCTCTCCCACCACAACATCCTGAACAACGGTTACTGGGTTGGGCGTACGGTCGGCTACACCGAGCAGGATCGGGTGTGTCTGCCCGTGCCCTTCTATCACTGCTTCGGGATGGTCATGGGGAATCTGGGTGCCACCTCTCACGGGGCCTGCATCGTCATCCCCGCGCCCTCCTTCGACCCCGTCGCCACGCTGCACGCCGTCGAGCGCGAGCGCTGCACCTCGCTGTACGGGGTGCCGACCATGTTCATCGCGGAGCTGAACCTCGCCGACTTCGCGACGTACGACCTGAGTTCGCTGCGCACCGGCATCATGGCGGGCTCGCCCTGCCCGGTCGAGGTGATGAAGCGGGTGGTCGCCGAGATGCACATGGAGGAGGTCTCCATCTGTTATGGAATGACGGAGACTTCGCCGGTCTCGACGCAGACGCGGCGTACCGACGACCTGGAGCGGCGCACCGGCACCGTGGGGCGGGTGTTGCCGCACATCGAGGTCAAGGTGATCGACCCGGTGAGCGGAGTGACGCTGCCGCGCGGCGCGTCCGGTGAGCTGTGCACTCGGGGCTACAGCGTGATGCTCGGCTACTGGGACGAGCCCGAGCGGACGGCCGAGGTGATCGACTCGGGGCGTTGGATGCATACGGGTGACCTCGCGGTCATGCGCGAGGACGGTTACGTCCAGATCGTCGGGCGGATCAAGGACATGATCATCCGGGGCGGCGAGAACATCTACCCGCGGGAGATCGAGGAGTTTCTGTACGGCCACCCGAAGATCGCGGATGTCCAGGTGGTGGGGGTTCCCGACGAGCGGTACGGGGAGGTTCCGCTTGCCTGCGTCATCCTCCGGGACGCGGACGCGGAAGATCCGCTGACGCTTGAGGAGCTCCGGGCGTACTGCGACGGGCAGTTGGCGCACTACAAGATCCCGGCCGGGCTGCGGATCCTGGCGGACTTCCCCATGACGGTGTCCGGGAAGGTGCGGAAGATCGAACTCAGGGAGCGGTACGGGGCGTAGCTCCGCCGGGGGTGAGGTCGCGGCGCATGGCCACCCGTGGCCAGCGGTCGAGGCCCAGCTCGGCCTCGTGGGCGCGGATCTTCCGCAGCCCCGGGGTGAGTTCGGCCTCGCCGAGCACGCGGAATCCGATGCGGGCGTAGTACGGGGCGTTCCAGGGGACGTCCGCGAACGTGGTGAGCGTGAGGGGCCTGCGGGTGCGGTCGGCGGTGTGCTCGATCAGGGCCTGGCCGATGCGGTGGCCCGCGGCGCGGGGGTGCACTGAGATCTGCTCGATGTGCTCGGCGTTGTCCACGGGTTCGCTGATGAGGTACGCGACGGGGGCGTCGTCGGTGGCGCCGTGCGCCGGGGTGGTGGCCACCCAGGCGTTCCCGGCGCGCCGGAAACGGTCCAGGGTTTCCAAAGTGGGCGGTTCGTCGTCGGCGATGGCCCCCATGCCGAGGGCGCGGAAGGGCTCGCCTGCTGCGCGCTCGATGTCCTGGAGCGTTGCCAGGTCGGCGGGGGTGGCCGGGCGGATTCGCATGCGCCGACTATGCCTGGTCCGGTGTGTCCGGGTGCGGGATTTT
Organism: Streptomyces sp. NPDC021622; assembly: GCF_040640795.1. NCBI lineage: Bacteria > Bacillati > Actinomycetota > Actinomycetes > Kitasatosporales > Streptomycetaceae > Streptomyces > Streptomyces sp. NPDC021622. The sequence goes on along the minus strand of NZ_JBFACK010000002.1, from coordinate 567,877 downwards.
CTGGCCCGCCGCTTCGCGGCGGATTTCTCCCCCCCACCCACCCGATTGCCCTGCGGCGTCCTAAACCCCCATCGCCAGCAGCTCGTCCGCCGGTGAATTCACCGGCTGCGGCGTGCCCGTGAGGTCGATGAGGAACAGGGGGATCGACAGCGCCTGCGCGCGGGCGTGGGCCGGATCCTCGTAGCCGGCCAGGGAGAAGCAGAGACAGGTCGTCGTGGCCGCCATGGCGGACAGCCACAGGCATTCCACGTCGCGCAGGGAGAGGGGGCGTACCGATGGCTCTATCAGCGCGATCACGCCCTCCGCGGCGACCCGCACGCCGGACGGCGCCCGCTCGACCGCCCCGCGGATGTCCCGGTACCCCAGCCACCGCAGATACAGCTCGGCCACCGTCACCACGTCCCGCGCCGTACGGACGGCGATCGGCTGGAACGCGGGGCGCGGCGCCGGAGCCGTCCGGGGAAGCGGGATGTGCGCCGGAGCCGTCGGAGGCGTACGCACCGGTATGCGCAGCACCGCCCCGCAGCCGCACCCCAGCTCCGGCTGCGGCCACTGACCCCGGTGCCCGCACACCTGGCAGCGCACGCTCACCCACGCGTCCGCCCACGTCCGGTCGGTGACCGGCGACACCGCGGCGCCGCGCGCGAGGGGCAGGACCACGGGGGCGCCGCATCCGCAGGGGTATGTCGGCGGCGCGTACAGGTGCTCGCGCCGGCAGACGGGGCACCGCACCGGCATGCTGCTCTGCGTCATCGCCCTCACCGTCCGCCTGCCCCTGGAGCGTCCATCGTCCACCAACGAGGCCTGGCGGGACAGGAGATTGACGGTACATCAGCCAAATCCCACCGCCCCGATCCGCGACTTCGAGCTGGACACGAAGACGACCACCTGCCGCCCGCTCGCCGCCACCACATTGCCGATGCCGTCCATGGCCGCCACGTACGGCAGCGTGCCGTCCCCGTCCGTCGAACCGTCGTCGAGGTCGAAGCGCACGATGTGGGTCGGTTCGTCGGGGGAGCTGTACTCGACCATGCCGGTCACCTTGCCGTCGCCGAGCGAGAGCAGGTTCATGCCGCCGAACGGCAGCGGCTCGTGGAGGCGGACCTCGCCCGATTCCGTGTCGATCACGACGAGTTCGGCCTGTCTGCCGGACAGGCCCCTCGTCTGCGCGGCCACGATGTCGCCCTCGGACAGCATTCTGCCGTCGTCCTCGCCCCGGACCAGGTCGAGTTCGCCGTACGGACCGTGCCGCGCGAGCTCGTGGTGCGCGCGCCCCTTGAGGTCGAGGACGAGCAGCGAGTTCTTGCTGCCGTCGCCGCCCCGTCCAAGGGAGACGGCCACCGGCTCGGTGGTGAGCACCCGCGGCTCGGTGACATTGACCGGCAGCCGGTGCGTCCAGCGCACCTCACCGGTGGCGGCGTCCAGTTCCCGCACGGTGTTGGCGCTCGTGGCCACGCCGTCCCCGCCGGAGCACGTCTGGAGGAGGACGACCGTGCGCCTGCCCACCGTCGCGATGAACAGGCTGCAGTTGTCGACCCCTTCCGTGTAGTGCCACAGCTCCTTGCCGGTGCGGCGGTCGAGGCCGACAACCCCGCGCTCGCCCGACGCGACGAGCGTCCGGCCCGTCATGCCCAGTGTGATCCCCGCGCCGTGCGGTGCGCCGATGTCCTTGTGCCACAGGAGTTTTCCGCTGCCGGTGTCGACGGCGCCGACGCGTGTGCACTTGGCCTGCCGGTTCGGGTCCTTGCCGAAGCTGAGGGCGCCGATGCCGCCGGACGTCGCGCTCGGGCCCGCCGACGCCGAGCAAGTCCGAAGATTATTAGGGGGTTTGACCGTCCAGAGCTCGTCGCCGTTTGCCGCGTCGTATCCCCGCGCGCCGAGCCAGTCGACGCGGGCAGCGGTTCCATTGTGCAGCCAGCCGCCGAGCAGGAAGCGCTCGTCGTCATTCCCGGTGACGTCGGCCGTCCACTTCTTCTCGCGTACGCCTTCCGCCTGCGCCGCGGGGAGTACGTCGCTGCCGGGGCCGGCGGGCGCGGTGCGTGCGCTCTTGTTCGGGGGCGTGGCCGAGGAAGCGGGCGGTGAGCTGCTCGACGCGCCGCCGCCGGGCTTCTTTCCCTGCGGGGTGCCGCCTGCGTCTTCGTCCAGGAGCCGCGGCACGAACACCGCCGCGAGGACAGCGAGCACGGCGGCCGCCGCGACCAGCGGCCACCACGGGCGGCGGCGCCGCGGCGGGGTCACCGGCGGCGGGGGAGCGGGCCGTGGCGGGGGCGGGGCCAGGCGGTAGGAGGTCGGTTCGGGGGAGCCGTCCCACGGCGCGAGGGCCGACTGCGCGGCCCGCGCCGCCGCGATCACCTCGCGGGGCGAGGGCCGCCGCCCCGGCTCCTTCGCCAGACATGCGCGTACGAGGGGCAGCAGCGGCCCGGTGACACCGGCGGTGTCCGCGTCCTCGTGCACGGTCCGGTACGCGATCGTGGCCCCGGGCCCTTCGCCGAACGGATGCCGCCCGGTCGCCGCGAAGAGGAGGACCGCGCCGAGCGAGAAGACGTCCGACGCGGCCTCCACCGGTGCGGAGCCGGTGAGTTGCTCGGGCGACGCGTAGCCGAAGGTGCCGATCATCATGCCCGTACCGGTCAGCGCGGTGGCGTCGGCGGCGCGTGCGATGCCGAAGTCGATGACGCGCGGCCCGTCGTCGGTGAGCAGTACGTTCGACGGCTTGAGGTCACGGTGCACGACGCCCGCGCCGTGGATGACGACGAGCGCCTCGCCGAGCGCGGCGGCCAGCGTGCAGAGCCGGCCGTGCGGCAGCGGACCGCCCTGCGCGAGCGCCTCGCCGAGCGAGGGTCCGTCGACGTAACTCGTGGCGAGCCACGGCGGATCGCCCTCCGGGTCGGCGCCCACCACCGGCACCGTGAAGTAGCTCAACACCCGTTCGGCGGCGGCGACTTCCTGCCGGAAGCGGGCCCGGAACTCGGGGTCGTCGGCCAGCTCGGCGTGCACCAGTTTGACGGCGGCCTGCCGCCCCTCGCGGTCCCGCCCCAGATACACCTCGCCCATGCCGCCCGAGCCGAGCCGCCGCGTCAGCTCATAGCCGCCGACCCAACGCCCGCCGCTCCCGGGGCCGTTCACCGGCGCGGTCACCCCGTGCCGTCCGCGCTGCCGATGACGATCGGGCCCTCGTCCTCGTCGAGGATGCTGAACACGGCGGCCCGGCCGCCGTGCACCACGACCGTCGCCCCGCCGCCGAAGTCGCGGGCGTTCCCGATGGTGCCCCCGGACGTGACGTCCCCGTCGTCCAGGTCGAGCCGCTGGAGCCGGGCCTCGCGGCTGAATCCCTTGCTCTCGTCCCCGTCGGCCACCAGGACCCCGCGGTCGTCCACGCCGAGGACCATGGCGCTCGTCCCGTCGGTGTAGGGATGCCGCCAGCGCACCTTGCCGGTGGCCGCGTCGACGGCTAGCACCCCGAAGCCCTTCTTGTTGTAGTACTCGGTGACGACGACGTCGCGCCAGCCCTGCGGCCCGTCGAACGCGGACCCGAAGCCGCTGGTGGTGACGGTCCCGAAGGACTGCTTGTTGGCGAGCGGCTTCCCCGGGCGGCCCTTGGCGTCGAAGGTCTGCAGGGGCAGGTCCTTGGAGTCCTCGACGAAGAGCATCGCCGACACCGGCTCGGCGGTGGCCAGCGTCATCCCGGTCACGTCCTCGGGAAGCTGGGTGGCCCAGCGCACCGAACCGTCCTTCGCGTCGATCTCGCGTACGCGGGCGCGCCGCTGCCCGTCGTCGCCGCAGGTGGCCGACTCGACGACGGTGGCCCGGCCCACCAGGGCGGTCTGGAGTACGCAGCCCTTGGCGAAGTAGGGTCGCCGCCACCGCCGGTCACCGTCGCCGACCGCGTAACCCGCCTCGTCCGCGGCGGACAGGACGACGACGGTGTCGCCCGCGATGCCGACCCGCGTCCAGGCCCTGGGCGCGGGCGGATTCCGTACGGCCAGGGACTTCGACCAGGCGATGGCGCCGTCGGCCAGGTCGAGCACGGCCAGCTGGTCGCAGCCCTTCTTGAAGTCCGGGTCGGGGCCGTAGACGACGGCGCCGCGGCTCCCGTCGTCGGTGGCCGTCCGCGACATCGCGCACGGTTTGAGCCCCGGCTTCGGCGGCTTCGCGGTCCACAGGACCTTTCCGGTGGACGGTTCGAAGGCGCGGACCGCGTCCTCGTTCGCGCGGATCAGGGCCTTGTCCGTGAGCCAGACGCCGACCAGCTGCTGCCGGTCCTTGGACGTGTTGCTGCCTTCACCGGCGGCCGGCGGCTCGGGCCGCTCGGCCCACTCCTGCGACCACGATCCGTCCAGGGGTACGTTCCCGAGCGGGCTCACGAGGTCGCCGATGGGCCGCATGGCGCGCGGCCCCAGGGCCTCGGTGACCTTGCCGAGCCGCTTCGGGATCTTGTCGCCGTCGGGCCGGGCCCCGCCCGCGGAGCCGGAGCCGGAGCCGGAGCCGGAACCGGAGCCCGAGCCCCCGGACCCGCTCCCACCCCCGCTCTCCTCGCCCGGCACGAGCAGCAGCCCCGCCACCACGCCCGCCACGGCGAGCAGCGTGCCCGCCACGGTGAACGCCCGGCGCCTGCTGCCCGGCAGCGGACGCCCCGCCATGCGGGCGACGGTGCGCGGGGCGGGACGGGCCGCCGGGGTCTTGGCGAGGCAGGCGGAGATCAGCGGAAGGAGCTCCTCCGGGACGCCCGCGAGGTCAGGATCGGCGTGCACGGTGCGGTAGCCGACCGCGTCGGAGGGGCCGCTGCCGAAGGGGGCGCGGCCGGTCGCGGCGAAGGCGAGGACCGCGCCGAGCGAGAAGACGTCGGCGGCGGGCGTGGAGACGCCCTGCGTGAGGTGCTCCGGGGCCGCGTATCCCGCGGTGCCGGGCGTGGCGCCGCTCGCGGTGAGCCGGGTGCCGTCGGTGGCCCGCGCGATGCCGAAGTCGATGACGCGGGGTCCGGCGGGGGAGAGGAGCACGTTCGACGGCTTGAGGTCACGGTGTACGAGCCCGGCGCGGTGGATGGTGCTGAGCGCTCCGGCCAGGGCGCCGGCGAGGGAACGTAACTCGGCCACCGGGAGCGGACCGCCCTCGCGCACGCGCGCGGTGAGTGTGGGACCCGGGACGTACTCCGTGGCGAGCCAGGGCACGGCGGCGCCGGGGTCCGCGTCCACGAGCGCCGCGGTCCACGGGCCGCGGACCGCGCCGAGAGCGGCGATCTCGCGGGCGAAGCGGGCCCGGAACTCCTCGTCCCCGGCGAGAAAGCGGTGCACGACCTTGAGGGCGACCGTGCGGCCCGCGCCGTCGTGCGCGACATGGACTCTGCCCATGGCGCCCTGCCCGAGGAGCGGTCCGGTCGTCCAGCAGCCGAAGCGTTGCGGTGATGCGGCCACGGTCGACCCCCCGATGGTGTGGCCCGAATCCACCGACTGGGACGCCGTGCCGAGCGGCCCGGTTCCCGGATGTCTCTTGACGGTCTCCGTCACACCCCCCTACATTGCTTCCATATAGCAGAACATAATTTCCACAATGCGGAAACAGAAGCTCACCGCGGGGCGCGACGGGAGCCGAAACCGCCAGCCGTATCCGTCGGCCGCAAGGCCGTCGAAGCTGTCGAAGCTGTTGTCGAAGCAGGAGAACCCCATGGCTCGTATGACCGCTGCCCGCGCGGCAGTTGAGATCCTCAAGCGCGAAGGCGTCGTCAACGCGTTCGGTGTGCCGGGCGCCGCGATCAACCCCTTCTACAAGGCGCTCAAGGAGGGCGGTGGCATCGACCACACGCTCGCCCGCCATGTCGAGGGCGCCTCGCACATGGCCGAGGGCTACACCCGGGCCAACCCGGGCAACATCGGTGTCTGCATCGGCACGTCGGGCCCTGCGGGCACCGACATGATCACCGGCCTCTACTCGGCGACCGGTGACTCGATCCCGATCCTCTGCATCACGGGCCAGGCGCCGACGCACCTGCTCCACAAGGAGGACTTCCAGGCGGTCGACATCGCGACGATCGCCACGTCGGTCACGAAGATGGCCGTCACGGTCCTGGAGGCCGCGCAGGTCCCCGGCATCTTCCAGCAGGCCTTCCACCTGATGCGCTCCGGCCGTCCCGGCCCGGTCCTGATCGACCTGCCCATCGACGTCCAGCAGACCGAGATCGAGTTCGACCCGGAGACGTACGAGCCGCTGCCGGTCTACAAGCCGTCCGCGACCCGCGCCCAGATCGAGAAGGCGATCACCTTCCTGGTCGAGTCCGAGCGCCCGCTGATCGTCGCCGGCGGCGGCATCATCAACGCCGACGCCTCCGACCTGCTGGTGGAGTTCGCCGAGCTCACCAACACCCCGGTCGTGCCGACCCTGATGGGCTGGGGCACCATCCCCGACGACCACGACCTGAACGCCGGCATGGTCGGCCAGCAGACCGGCCACCGCTACGGCAACGCCACGTTCCTGGAGTCGGACTTCGTCCTCGGCATCGGCAACCGCTGGGCCAACCGCCACACCGGTTACAAGCTGGACGTCTACACCCAGGGCCGCAAGTTCGTCCACGTCGACATCGAGCCGACCCAGATCGGCAAGATCTTCGCCCCGGACTACGGCATCGCCTCCGACGCCAAGGCCGCCCTCGAACTCTTCGTCGAGGTCGCCAAGGAGCTCAAGGCCGCCGGCAAGCTGCCCGACCGTTCCGAGTGGGTCGCCTCCCACCTGGAGCGCAAGGAGACGCTGCAGCGCCGTACGCACTTCGACGACATCCCCATGAAGCCGCAGCGCGTCTACGAGGAGATGAACAAGGCCTTCGGCCCGGAGACGCGGTACGTCACCACCATCGGCCTCTCGCAGATCGCGGGCGCCCAGATGCTGCACGTCTACAAGCCGCGTCACTGGATCAACTGCGGCCAGGCGGGCCCGCTCGGCTGGACCATCCCGGCCGCGCTCGGCGTCGCCAAGGCCGACCCGGACACCCCGGTCGTCGCCCTCTCCGGCGACTACGACTTCCAGTTCATGATCGAGGAGCTGGCGGTCGGCGCCCAGCACCGCATCCCGTACGTCCACGTCCTGGTCAACAACGCCTACCTGGGCCTGATCCGCCAGGCCCAGATCGGCCTGGAGATCAACTTCCAGGTCAACCTGGAGTTCGAGAACCAGAACAGCCCCGAGCTGGGCGTCTACGGCGTCGACCACGTCAAGGTCGCCGAGGGCCTGGGCTGCAAGGCCATCCGGGTCACCGACCCGAACGACCTTGCCGCGGCCTTCGAGCAGGCCAAGAAGCTGGCTCAGGAGCACCAGGTGCCGGTCGTCGTCGAGGCGATCCTGGAGCGCATCACCAACATCGCCATGAGCCCCACGGCCGACATCAGCGCGGTCAAGGAGTTCGAGGAGCTGGCCACGGAGCCGGGCCACGCGCCGACGGCCATCCGGCCGCTGAAGGTGTGATGTGACGCTGCGCTGAGCTTTGGCAGGGGCGGTTCACCCGTGGGGGGTGGACCGCCCTTTTGTCATGGGCTCCTTTGTCATAGGCGCGAACTACCTTGGGCGGATGGAATCGCTCGCTGATCTGAAGGTCATGACCTGCGCGGACCGGGCCGAGTTGGAGGCCTGGCTGGAGGAGCACCACGCCGGCTCCCCGGGCGTCTGGGTCAAGCTCGCCAAGAAGGGCTCGGGGGTGGCCTCGGTGACGGCCGCGGAGGTCAACGACGCGGCGCTCTGCTACGGCTGGATCACCGGCCATCGCAAGTCGTACGACGACGTCTACTACCTGCAGAAGATCACGCCCCGCCGGCGGGGCAGCCTGTGGTCGAAGGTGAATGTCGACCGGGTTGCGGAATTGACCGCGGAGGGTCGTATGCGGGAACTGGGGCTGGCCGAGGTGGCCTTGGCGAAGGCTGACGGGCGATGGGAGGCGGCGTACGAGTCGCAGGCGACCGCGACGGTGCCGGACGACTTGGCTGCGGCCCTGGACGCGAGCCCCAGGGCTCGCAAGACGTTCGACGGGCTGACGAAGTCAGAGCGGTACGTGGTGCTGCACCGTCTGATGACCGCGAAAACCCCAGCCACGCGTGCCGCGAGGCTTGAACGGATGGTCGCGAAGCTAGGTGCGGGAGCGCCCCTTTAGGGGCGCGGGGAACTGCGCGACAAGCCACGACGCACCCGCAGACGTAAGAAGCCCCGCGAACCGCCAAAGCAGCGCACGCAAAAGAGCGCCGGGTCAGGGGACCGTCCCTGACCCGGCGCTCAGCTGAGGAGTTGTAGCCGTCCGACCGCGCGCGACTGGCGGAACATGCATACGCGCCGCCGGACGGAGACTTTGGTCCGCGGTGGCTGCGAATGGACGGGCGGGCTTCCTTCCCTCAGGTCGAGAAGGGAGCCGCCTGACCTTTACCACCGCACTGGCTCGCAGAGCCACCGCGGACTGCCCGCTTACCACGGGACCACCCCTCATCCGGGTCCGTGACGGTGCGGGCGTCGCGTCAGGGGAATGACCTCCCGTCATACCCCTGACGCAGCTGGGGAGTTCTAGTCCTCGCGCAGGGCGCGGACCGCCTCCTCCACGCGCTTGCCGTAGTCGGCGTCGGCGGCGTGGAAGTGGGCCAGGTTCTTCTCGATGACGTCGTCGCGGGAGACCTGGGACAGGCCGCCGGCGATGTTCGCCACCAGACGGGACTTCTCCTCCTCCGTCATCAGGCGGTACAACTCGCCCGCCTGGAAGAAGTCGTCGTCCTTGGTGTGGGCCGGGGCCTCGTGCGTGCCCGTGTGGCCGTTGACGGCGAGCGGGGCCGACAGGGCCTGGCCCGTCTCGGCGGGACCGTCGTACGAGTTGGGCTCGTAGTTCTTGCGGTCACGGCCGTACGCGTTGGACGCCATCAGACCGTCACGGCCGTAGTTGTCGGCCTTCGTCGCCTTCGGCGCGTTCACCGCGAGCTGGGTGTGGTTGACGCCCAGGCGGTAGCGGTGCGCGTCCGCGTAGGCGAACAGACGGCCCTGGAGCATCTTGTCGGGGGACGGACCGATGCCGGGGACGAAGTTGTTCGGGGAGAAGGCTGCCTGCTCCACCTCGGCGAACACGTTGTCCGGGTTGCGGTCGAGGACCAGACGGCCCACGCGCTGCAGCGGGTAGTCCTTGTGCGGCCACACCTTGGTGAGGTCGAACGGGTTGAAGCGGTACTCCGCCGCTTCGGCCGCCGGCATGATCTGCACGTGCAGCGTCCAGGACGGGTTCACGCCGCGCTCGATGGCCTGGAGGAGGTCCGTCTGGTGCGAGTTCGGGTCCTTGCCCGCGATCTCGGCGCCCTGCTCCGAGGAGAGGCTGCGGATGCCCTGGTTCGTCTTGAAGTGGTACTTGACGAAGAAGGCCTCGCCCTGGGCGTTCGTCCACTGGTAGGTGTGCGAGCCGTAGCCGTTCATGTGGCGGTACGAGGCGGGGATGCCGCGGTCGCCCATCAGCCAGGTGATCTGGTGCGTCGCCTCGGGGGCGTGCGCCCAGAAGTCCCAGACGTTGTCCGCCTCCTGCTTGCCCGTGAACGGGTCGCGCTTCTGGGAGTGGATGAAGTCGGGGAACTTGATCGGGTCCTTGATGAAGAACACCGGGGTGTTGTTGCCGACGAGGTCGTAGTTCCCGTCCTCGGTGTAGAACTTCAGCGCGAAGCCGCGCGGGTCACGGACCGCGTCCGCGCCACCGAGGTTGTCGGCCACCGTGGAGAAGCGCAGGAACGTCTCGGTGCGCTTGCCGACGGTGTTCAGGAAGTCGGCCGAGGTGTACGCGGTGACGTCGTCCGTCACCTCGAAGTAGCCGTACGCGCCGGAACCGCGGGCGTGCACCACGCGCTCCGGGATGCGCTCCCGGTTGAAGCGGGCGAGCTTCTCGAGCAGGTGCTGGTCCTGGAGGAGAAGCGGGCCACCGACGCCGGCGGTGGCGGAGTTCTGGTTGTCGGCGACAGGAGCGCCGGACTCGGTCGTAAGCACGCGCTTCGACATGTGTCGGGTGGGCCTTCCGTGCGGGAACTGCTGAGGTGACGCGAGCGTAAGTACGCCTGAACAGCTACGTCAACAGTTTGTTGAAGTTGAGGTTATGGTTCCGGGCCGCGGCGACGCCTGGGCGCGACAGGACAGGTGTCAGCGCCGCCACGGCCCGGAAGTTCGGTTGAGCTCTAAGCGCTCCGCTGGAAGTGCGGTGATGGATCCGCGGGCCGGTGGGGGCTGGTCGCGCAGTTCCCCGCGCCCCTTACGGGGCGCGATACCGCACCGGACTTCGTCGGGTCCGCTTAGAGCTCGGCGCCCGAGAGGCGCTCGACGGCGCGCAGCAGGGCGGAGTGGTCGAGGCCGCCGTCGCCCTGCGCGCGCAGGGAGGCGACCAGCTGGGCGACCACGGCGCCGACGGGCAGCGCGGCACCGACATTGCGGGCGGCGTCGGTGACGATGCCCATGTCCTTGTGGTGCAGGTCGATCCGGAAACCGGGCTTGAAGTCGCGGTTCAGGAAGTTGTCCTTCTTGCGGGTCAGTACGGTCGAGCCCGCAAGCCCTCCGTTGAGGACGTCGAGCGCGGCGGTCAGGTCCACGCCCGACTTCTCCAGGAAGACCACGGCCTCGGCGCACGCCTGGATGTTCACGGCGACGATCAGCTGGTTGGCGGCCTTCACGGTCTGACCCGAGCCGTGCGGACCGCACAGCACGATGGTCTTGCCGAGGGCGTCCAGGAGCGGCTTGGCCTCGTCGAAGTCGGCCTGCTCGCCGCCGACCATGATCGACAGTACGGCCTCGATGGCACCGGCCTCGCCACCGGAGACGGGGGCGTCCAGGACGCGCAGACCCTTCTCCTTGGCCGCCTTGGCCAGGTCCACGGAGGTCTGCGGGGTGATCGACGACATGTCGACGATCAGCGCGCCGGACTTGGCGTTCTCCAGGATGCCGTTCTCGCCGTACGCGATGGCCTCGACCTGCGGGGAGGCGGGCACCATCGTGACGATGACGTCGGCGTCCTTGACGGCCTCGGCGATCGACGTGGCGGCGGTGCCGCCGGCGGCGCTGAGCCGGTCCAGCTTGTCCTGCTCAAGGGTGAAGCCGGTGACGGAGTAACCAGCCTTGATCAGGTTCTCGGACATGGGGGACCCCATGATGCCGAGTCCGATCCACGCGATCTTGGGAAGGTTGCTCATTGGTGGAGCCTTTCTAACTGCGGAGTTTCGGGAGGGGGGTGCCCCCTGCTCCTTAAGAGCTTGGGGGAGGGCGGGAAAGATCCGCCGCGAAGCGGCGGTCTAGTCCGCAGTCGGCAGCCAGCCGAAGGACTCCGCGCTAGGACGGTCGCCGGCCTTGTACTCCAGCCCGACGTATCCCTCGTAACCGGCCTTGCGGAGCTGATCCAGCAGCTCCTCAAGCGGCAGCGACCCTGTCCCCGGGGCCCCACGGCCCGGGTTGTCGGCGATCTGCACATGCCCGGTCTGAGCGACGTACTGCTCAATGACGGCAGGCAGGTCCTCGCCATTCATGGACAGGTGGTAAAGGTCCATAAGGAACTTGGCGTTACCAAGCCCGGTAAGGGCATTCACCTTGTCCACCACGGCGACAGCCGCAGGCGCGCTGACGATGGGGCAGAGCGGCGACTCGGGCTTGTTGAGCGCCTCGATCAAGAGGATCGCACCGACCCGGTCGGCCTCCCGCGCCGCCAACGCCAGGTTCTCCAGAGCGAGTTCGTCCTGGACGGCGGGGTCCACGCCCTCCACCCGGTTGCCGTACAGCGCGTTCAGCGCCTTGCAGCCCAGGGACTGGGCGAAGTCCGCGGCCACCGAGAGGTTCGCACGGAACTTCTCACTCTCCTCGCCGGGGATCGAAAGCGCGCCCCGGTCGGGGCCCGGCAGCTGCCCGGCGTAGAAGTTCAGGCCCACCAGCTGTACGCCGGCGTCCGTGATCGCGGCCCGCAGGGCGTCGAGCTCGGACTGCTCGGGGGTGGGGGCGTCGACCCAGGGCCACCACAGCTCGACCGCTGTGAAGCCCGCCGCGGCGGCGGCCGCGGGGCGCTCCAGGAGCGGGAGTTCCGTGAAGAGGATCGACAGGTTCACATTGAAGCGCTGGTCGGAGTATCCCATGGGGCTTCCGCGCTCCTTCCGTATTGCGGAAGTTAATTTCTGTCTGATGGAAGATTGCCGTCGAGGCTCGGCCCTTGTCAAGAGGGGCCTCCCGGAAATCGGAAACGCGGCAGTAGGTTGGGCCCGTGCGATTGCGAGTGGAGTTCACGACCGAACCGTTCGACCTGGACGAGGCCCCGCCCCATGCGGTGGTGGCCCGGGAGGTCATTCAGGGAGCCGATCTCGACGCCGTGGACGTGGGTCCGTTCGGCAACACCGCGGAGGGTGGTGCCGACGAGGTCCTGACCGCCGTCGACGCCCTGCTGCGCAAGGCCCTGGCGGCGGGCGCCACCCGCGTCTCGCTCCAGGTGAACGTGCTCGGAGAGTCGGGGGAGGCCGCCGGATGACCGGGTCCAGAGACGACCACGACCCCTTCGTGGCCGCCGTCAAGCCGCTCGTGGACGCCATGGGCGGCGAGATGGTGCCGCCCTCCCAGGCGGGCACCGACGACGTCGTGCTCGCCTGGGAGGGGCAGGACGTGGTCGCCGTACGCCTTCCGCAGCTGGCGGACTCCCTCGACCACATCCTGCTGGCCCTGGAGCGCAAGCGGGGCATGCCCCTGTCCGAGCTCGACCGCAAGGCCAAGCAGGAGGTCGTACGGATACTCGAGGCGCGTGGCGCCTTCGCCGTACGGCATGGCGTGGAGACGGTCGCCGGCGCGCTCGGCGTCAGCCGTTTCACCGTCTACAACTACTTGAACCGCTCAACCTGAGCCCCAGCGGTTCGAGGAACCCCAGGTCATCGACCGTGTGAGGTCTACTACCGAGGCCGCCGTCCGGATACCGGACGGCGGTTTTCTGTAACGCGAAGTTTTCAACAAAGTGTTGACGTGGTGTTTCAGCTGGCGTTAGCTATCCGCAGCCCGTCCAGCACAAGGCCACGGAGGCTCCCCGTGACTTCGAGTACGACACCGGGTCTCGCCCGGTTCAACGCCTTGACGGAGAGCGCGGCAGCCGCCGCCCTCCACGAGGTCTGTGCCTCTTCGGCCTGGGGAAGCACATTGCTCTCCCAGCGCCCCTTCTCCACCGTCGAAGCCCTCTTCGCCGCCAGTGACGCCGCCACGGCCGAACTGGCCGACAAGGATCTGGCCGAGGCGATGGCGGGGCACCCGCCGATCGGCCGCCCGAAGCCCGGCGACCCCACCTCGTCCCGCGAACAGCGGGGCATGGCGGGGGCCTCCGAAGAGCTCAAGGCCGAAATGCTCGAACTGAACCTGGCCTACCAGGAGAAGTTCGGTCATGTCTTTCTGATCTGCGCCACCGGGGCGACCGGTGAGCAGATGCGCGATGCGGTCCGGACCCGGATCGGCAACACCGCCGAGCAGGAGCGCGACATCGTGCGCACCGAGCTTGGCAAGATCAACCGCATCCGGCTGACCCGCCTCGTCGAGGAAGCAGAGGAAGAGAACGCATGAGCACGGAAACCACCGCCTCGGTGTCCACGCACATCCTGGACACCAGCGTCGGACGCCCCGCAGAGGGTGTCGCCATCACGCTCACGGCCCGCAGCGGCCGGAACGCGGAATGGGTGACGCTCGGCGGGTCCGCGACCGACGCGGACGGGCGCTGCAAGGACCTCCCGGCCCTGCCGGAAGGCACCACCCACGTACGACTCGACTTCGAGGTCGAGGAGTACTTCGACAAGAAGCAAGCCGAGGCGCAGCAGGACGCCCCCCGCGTAAGGGACAGCGGTGCGTTCTTCCCGGAGGTGGCGATCACATTCGCCGTCACACCGGGCGAGCACTATCACGTACCGCTGCTGCTCAACCCGTTCGGCTACTCCGTTTACCGAGGGAGCTAGCAGACATGCCCACGATTCTCGGCCAGAACCAGTACGGCAAAGCAGAGAACCGCGTCGTCAAGATCACGCGGGACGGCGACACCCACCACATCAAGGACCTGAACGTCTCGGTCGCCCTCTCCGGCGACATGGACGACGTGCACTACTCGGGCTCCAACGCCAACGTCCTGCCGACCGACACCACCAAGAACACGGTGTTCGCGTTCGCCAAGGAGTACGGCATCGAGTCCGCCGAGCAGTTCGGCATCCACCTCGCCCGTCACTTCGTGACGTCGCAGGAGCCGATCCACCGCGCTCGGATCCGGATCGAGGAGTACTCCTGGGAGCGCATCGCGACCTCGGACAACAACTCCAAGTTCATCGGCTCGGACGAGGTCAACCACTCCTTCGCCCGCAAGGGCCAGGAGCTGCGCACCTCCCAGATCACCTTCGACGGCGAGAACTGGGAGATCATCTCCGGGCTCAAGGACCTCACGGTCATGAACTCCACCAACTCGGAGTTCTGGGGCTACGTCAAGGACAAGTACACGACGCTGAAGGAGGCGTACGACCGCATCCTGTGCACCGACGTGTCGGCCGCCTGGCGTTACAACTGGACCAGCGACGCGGACCGGATGCCCAACTGGGAGAAGTCGTACGAGCAGGCCAAGAAGCACATCCTGCAGGCCTTCGCCGAGACGTACTCCCTCTCGCTGCAGCAGACCCTCTACCAAATGGGTTCGCGCGTCATCAACAGCCGGAGCGAGATCGACGAGATCCGCTTCTCGCTGCCGAACAACCACCACTTCCTGGTGGACCTCGAGCCCTTCGGGCTGAAGAACGACAACGAGGTCTACTTCGCGGCTGACCGCCCCTACGGCCTGATCGAGGCCACGGTTCTCAGGGACGGCGTCCAGCCGAAGATCCCGGTCGACATGACCAACCTCTGACGCGGGACGCGCGCCCCCGCACCGCAGTGGGCGGGGGCGCGCCACACCGGAGGGAACAGCAGCAATGGCACAGCCTGCATCGGGGCCGGCGAAAGGCCCGTGTACCACCCCATCGGACATGGCCGACGGCGAGTCAACTGCCGCCTGCCATCCGGTGGATGAAAAGCTTCACCCCTCGCGGCTGTTCCCCGCCGCGCTCCAGCACATCGCCGCCATGTACGCGGGCGTCGTCACCCCTCCGCTGATCATCGGCCAGGCCTGCGGCCTGGACACCGTGGCCCAGACCCGGCTCATCGCGGCAGGGCTGCTCATCGCCGGTCTCGCCACCATCCTGCAGACGCTCGGCGCCAAGGGCTTCGTCGGCAACCGGCTCCCCTTCGTCAACGCGGCATCCTCCGCAGGCATCGCGCCGATCCTCGCCATCGCCGAGACCAACGCCAAAGGCGACCAACTCCCCGCGATCTACGGCGCGGTGATGGTCGCGGGCGTCTTCTGCCTCGCGATCGGCCCCTTCTTCGGCAGGCTGCTCCGCTTCTTCCCGCCGCTGGTCACCGGCGTCGTCATCACGCTCATCGGCGTCACGCTGATGCCCGTGCCCGTGAAGTGGGCGCAGGGCGGCGACGACACGGACCCGACCTTCGGCGACATGAAGTACCTGGCGCTCGCCGCCTTCACGCTCGTCGTGATCCTGCTCTTCCAGCGCTTCGGGCGCGGCTTCCTCAAGCAAGTCGCCCTGCTGGCTGGCATGTTCATCGGAACGCTCGCCGCGATCCCGTTCGGGATGGCCGACTTCAGCTCCGTGCAGTCCGCGCCGCTCGCCGCGCTGCCCACCCCCTTCGCCGCGGGCGCCCCCACCTTCCAGCCCGCAGCGATCCTCTCGCTCTGCATCGTGATGCTGGTCCTGATGACCGAGTCGGCGGCCGGGATGCTCGCCCTCGGAGAGATCTGCGACCGCAAGACCGACGGGAAGACCATCACCCGCGGCCTGCGCACCGACGGCATCGCGACCCTCGTCGGACCCGTCTTCGGCGGCTTCCCGACCTCGGCCTTCGCGCAGAACGTCGGCGTGGTCTCCCTGACACGTGTACGCAGCCGCTATGTCGTGGCCGTCGCGGGCGGCGCGCTCATCGTGCTCGGCGCCTTCCCGGTGCTCGGCGCGGTCGTCAACGTGGTCCCCATGCCGGTCCTCGGCGGCGCGGGCATCGTCCTCTTCGGCTCCATCGCCGTCAGCGGCATCCGCACGCTCTCCGAGGCGGGCCTGGACGACAGCTCCAACATCATCCTGGTGGCCGTCGCGCTCGGAGCGGGCATCATCCCGCTCGCCGCGCCCACCTTCTACGCCGATTTCCCGGCCTGGGCGCAGACCGTGCTCGGCTCCGGCATCAGCGCGGGCGCGCTCGTCGCGGTCTCGCTCAATCTGTTCTTCCACCATCTCGGCACCCGTGGCTCCACCGCCGCGGCACTCAAATCTTCCTAGGGTCATGCCGTGCCCACCTCGCCACTCACCCACAAAGGAAGCACCATGGCAGCATCGGCAAACCCCGACAGTGCGGTAGAGCGCATCGTCATCGAGAACGCCGCGATCGCGACGGTCGACGCCAGTGACACCGAGTACGCATCGGGGTACGTCGTCGTCGCGGGCAACAAGATCGAGTCCATCGGCGCCGGCAAGGCCCCCGAGGGACTGGAGAACGTCGTACGCCGTGTCGACGCGACCGGCCACCTCATCACGCCCGGCCTGGTCAACACGCACCACCACTTCTACCAGTGGATCACCCGTGGCCTGGCCACCGACCACAACCTCTTCAACTGGTTGGTGGCGCTCTACCCGACGTGGGCGCGCATCGACGAGCAGATGACGTACGCGGCCGCGCAGGGCTCCCTCGGGATGATGGCCCGCGGCGGTGTCACCACCGCCATGGACCACCACTACGTCTTCCCGAAGGGTTCCGGCGACCTGTCGGGCTCGATCATCCGCGCCGCCTCCGAGATGGGCGTCCGCTTCACCCTGGCCCGCGGCTCCATGGACCGCAGCGTCAAGGACGGCGGCCTGCCGCCGGACTTCGCCGTCGAGACCCTCGAAGGCGCGCTCGCCGCCACCGAGGAGACCGTCAGGAAGCACCACGACGCGTCCTTCGACGCGATGACGCAGGTGGCCGTCGCCCCCTGCTCGCCGTTCTCGGTCTCCACCGAACTCATGAAGCAGGGCGCCGAGTTGGCCCGCCGCCTGGGTGTACGCCTGCACACCCACGGCAGTGAGACGGTCGAGGAGGAGAAGTTCTGCCATGAGCTCTTCGGCATGGGCCCGACCGACTACTTCGAGTCGACCGGCTGGCTCGGTGAGGACGTGTGGATGGCGCACTGCGTCCACATGAACGACTCCGACATCGCCGCGTTCGCACGCACCGGCACGGGCGTCGCCCACTGCCCGTCCTCCAACGCCCGCCTCGCGGCAGGCATCGCCCGCGTACCCGACATGCTGAAGGCGGGCGTCCCCGTCGGCCTCGGCGTCGACGGCACCGCCTCCAACGAGTCGGGCGAACTCCACACCGAACTGCGCAACGCGCTCCTGATCAACCGCCTCGGCGCGCACCGTGAAGCCGCCCTGAACGCGCGCCAGGCGCTGCGCCTCGGCACGTACGGCGGCGCGCAGGTCCTGGGCCGCGCCACGCAGATCGGCTCCCTGGAGGCGGGCAAGCTCGCCGACCTGGTCCTCTGGAAGATCGACGGCATCGGGCACTCCTCGATCGCCGACCCGGTGACCGCCATCGTCTTCGGCGCGGCGGCCCCGGTCACGCTCTCCCTCGTCAACGGCAAGCCGGTCGTCGAGAACGGCCGCCTGCTCCACGTCGACGAGGACGCCATCGCCCGCTCCACGCGGGAGGAGGCACAGCGCCTCGCGCGGATCTCCGCCGAGAGCTGACACCTGGAACTCCGGTCAGGGGGGACGGCCCTTGACCGGACTTGAACAGCCGAGCGGGCTGTTCAAGTGCCGCCCCGGAACGTGGCCCAAAGCTTCACGTTCCCGGGGCGGTCAGTACTACCTGGGCGCACCACCCACAACTTCATACCGAGCAAGTCCTTGCACCACGCACCACCTCCCAGAAGCGAAGTGCCGGCACAGCCCGTACGCACTGGAAAACAACCGGAGGAGCCACAGTGGCCACAAAGCCCAGGTTCACCAAGCAAGGCACCACCCCAGAAACATCAGACAGCGACGGCGAGGGGTCCATACCACCCGTACATCCCGTAGACGAGAAGCTCCCACCCCTGAAGATGGCGACCACCGGCCTCCAGCACGTGGCCGCCATGTACGCGGGAGTCGTCGCCCCGCCGCTGATCGTCGGCGCGGCGATCGGCCTCTCTGCCAAGGAACTCACGTTCCTGACCGGCGCGTGTCTCTTCACCGCCGGACTCGCGACCTTCCTCCAGACGCTCGGCATCTGGAAGATCGGCGCCCGACTCCCCTTCGTCAACGGCGTCACGTTCGCCGGTGTCGCCCCCATGCTCGCGGTCGTCGACTCGACCAAGGACAAGGACGACGCGCTGCCGATCATCTTCGGCGCGGTCATCGTGGCGGGCCTCCTCGGCTTCATAGCGGCCCCCTTCTTCTCGAAGATGGTCCGCTTCTTCCCGCCGGTGGTCACCGGCACCGTCATCACCCTCATCGGCATCTCGCTCATGCCGGTGGCCTTCGGCTGGGCCCAGGGCCCGGTGCCGGGCGCCGACGACTACGGCTCGATGAAGAACCTCGGCCTCGCCGGCATCACCCTGGTGATCGTCCTGCTCCTGCGCCGCTTCACCACCGGCTTCGTCAAGCAGATCGCCGTGCTGCTCGGCCTCGTCGTCGGCACGCTCGTCGCGATCCCCTTCGGCGTCACGGACTTCAGCCCGGTCGGCGAAGCGGACATCGTCGGCTTCCCCACGCCGTTCCACTTCGGCGCCCCGCAGTTCGCGGCGGCGGCGATCGTCTCCCTCTGTGTCGTCATGGTCGTCTCCATGACGGAGTCCACGGCCGACATGCTCGCCCTCGGTGAGATCGTGGACCGCCCCGCCGACGAGAAGACCATCGCCGCGGGCCTGCGCGCCGACTGCCTCGGCTCGGCGGTCAGCCCGCTCTTCAACGGCTTCATGTGCAGCGCCTTCGCGCAGAACATCGGCCTGGTCGCGATGACCAAGATTCGCAGCCGGTACGTCGTGGCCGTCGGCGGCGGCTTCCTGGTCCTGATGGG
Source organism: Streptomyces sp. NPDC021622 (assembly GCF_040640795.1). NCBI lineage: Bacteria > Bacillati > Actinomycetota > Actinomycetes > Kitasatosporales > Streptomycetaceae > Streptomyces > Streptomyces sp. NPDC021622. The sequence goes on along the minus strand of NZ_JBFACK010000002.1, from coordinate 548,785 downwards.
CCTGTGCCCGATGGCGGCGTCGCTGATCGCGGTCGTGCCCCGCCCGGTGCTCGGCGGCGCGGGCGTCGTGCTCTTCGGCTCGGTCGCGGCGAGCGGCATCCAGACGCTGGTCAAGGCGAACCTGGAGAAGGACAACAACGTCCTGATCGTCGCCGTCTCGCTGGCCGTCGGCCTGATCCCGATCGCGGCGCCGGAGTTCTACCACGCGTTCCCGGAGACCGCGAAGATCATCCTGGACTCGGGCATCTCCACGGGCTGTGTCGCCGCGGTGCTCCTGAACCTGGTCTTCAACCACATCGGCGGCCGCAAGGACGACGACGATGTGACGGCTCCGATGGAGGCCGGGGGAGAAATAGCCGAACAGAGGGTGCACGAAGGGTCTTCCGCGGCGGGGGCCCACTGACGTAGCCGCGTGCGGAGTTCTTGTCCCGTGGGGGCACGGCTCCGCACGCGGCGCAGGCGACGCACCGAGGGTGCGCCGTCCACGCCTACGCTGGGGCACCGTGATCACCCAGCAACGAGACCTCACCCGCACGGCTGCCCCCGCCCGGCCCGCCACGCAGCCCCGCAGGCTCACCGCCGCGACCGTCGACGCCCTCATCGCCCTGATGTGCGGCCTTGCGGCCGCCGGGGCGACCGGCGTCACGGCGGCCGACGGGGTGGTCGAACTCCACGTGCAGTCCCCGACGGTGTGGGCCGCGGCGCTCGGCGCGTTGCTCGGCTCCTCGTTCCTGAACCACGTCCTGCTCACCCGCGCGACCCGCGCGAGCCTCGGCAAGCTGACGACGGGCCTGCGCGTCGTCCGCGCCTCCGACGGCGGCCGCCCCCGACTCCTCCCGCTCGTCGGCCGCTGGCTGTTCGGCTTCTACTGGACGGTGGTGTTCGTGCCCCTGCACCTCGCGGTGGACAGCGGTGTGGAGCAGCAGGATGCGGTGGGGATACGGGTGGTGCGCAGAAGCTGAGCGCTGCCGCTGCGGTGGATACATTGACGTCGGCACATTGACGTCGAATTCATGCCAGACCGGGGGCAGTTGGCGCTGATGGACTCGGCGTCATGCCCGCTCCCGCACCTGCTCCCGCTCTCCGCCCTCCGCTCAACGGCTGGCCCGCCGTTCTCTCCGTGACGATGGGGATCTTCTGCATCGTCACCACCGAGATCCTGCCGATCGGCCTCCTGACCCCCATCGGCGACTCCTTCGCCCTCTCGGACGGCACCTCGGGCCTGATGATGACCCTGCCCGGCATCCTCGCCGCCGTCGCCGCCCCCACCGTGACGGTGACGACAGGACGCGTCGACCGGCGGCGCATGCTCTGCGCCCTGATGCTGGTCCTCGCCCTGGCCAACTTCCTCGCCGCGATCGCGCCCGGGTACTGGCTGATGCTGGTCTCCCGCGTCCTCGTCGGACTCGTCATCGGCGCCTTCTGGTCCATCGGCGCCGGACTCGCCGCCCGCCTGGTCCCCGCGGCGCAGGCGGGACGGGCGACCGCCGTGATCTTCTCCGCCGTACCGCTGGGTTCCGTGCTCGGGGTTCCCGCGGGGACGCTGTTGGGTCAACTCACGGGCTGGCGTGCGGCGTTCATTGCGATGGGTGGTTTGACCCTGGCCGTTTTCGCCGCGCTGGTCGTGTCCGTACCGCCCCTGCCGCCGGAGCGGGTCACCCGGCTGACCGTGCTGCGGGACCTGCTGGGTACGGCTCGCGTGCGGGTCGGCCTGCTGGCCACGTTCCTCATCGTGACGGCCCACTTCGGTACGTACACCTACGTCACGCCGTTCCTGGCGGACGTGACGCATGCGGGCCCGCGGCTCATCACCGTGTTCCTGCTGGCGTACGGCGTCGCGGGCATCCTCGGCAACTTCCTCGCGGGAGCGTGGGTACGGCGTGAACTGCGCGCCACGTTCACGGTGGCCGCGTCGCTCCTCGCCGCCGCGACGCTGCTGCTGCCCGTACTCGGCACGGGGAGGGTGGGTGCGTTCGCGCTGCTGCTGGTGTGGGGCGTCGCGTACGGCGCCGTGCCGGTCTGCTCGCAGACGTGGTTCGTGACGGCGGCACCGCGTGCGCCCGAGGCGGCGTCCGTGCTGTTCACGTCCTCGTTCCAGGCGACCTTCGCGTTCGGCGCGCTGGCGGGTGGGGCGGTGGTGGACGCGTGGTCCACCACCGTGGTGATGGTTATCGGCGGGATCGTCGCGGTACTGGCGGCCGCCGGCACCGTTCTGCTCAGTCCAGGTACTCGAAGAGCTCGTCCCAGCGGCCCTACTGGTGTGTACGGGCGAGGCCGACGAAGGCCTGCCAGGTGATGGGGGAGAGGGCGAGTTGGGGGCCCTCGGGGTTCTTGGAGTCGCGTACGTGGATGGTGGTGGGGCAGGGGGCGATTTCCAGGCAGTCGCCTGAACTGCCGCTGCTGTAGCTCGACTTGCGCCAGGCCAGGGCGACTTCAACGCAGTCGTCGCCGGAGCTGCCGCTGTAACTGCTCTTGAACCAGGCGAGTTCGATGGTGCTCATTGCGCTCCTCGCAGTTGCTCCAACAGGCGCACGGAGTCCTCGGGAGTGAGGGCCTGTGAGCGCAGTTTCGCATACCGCATCTGCAGCGTACTGGTGACTTTCGGGTCGGCGACGAACTGTCCGCTCTCCTGCCCCTCGCAGTACCCGAACCACCTGTTGTCCGGCGTCTCCAGGAGCCGGATGGGTCCGTCGAGCCCGGGGTGCATGCCCCGCGTCAGCGGCATGATCTGCAACTGGATGTTGCGGGGCGAAGTGGTTTCAAGCGCATGCTCGATGAGCCCTTGGGTCGCCTCTGCGCCGCCCCGCCGAATGACGTACTCCTCGATGATGAAGCTGAAGTCCGTGTTGGGGCGCTCCCGTAGCAGCCGCTGCCGCTCCAGCCGGGCCGCGACCTGCTCCTCCAGTTCCTGGTCGGAGAGGAGCGGGACCCGAGAGCTGAACAGGGCCCGGGCGTACGCCTCCGTCTGCAACAACCCCGGAATCAACCGGCATTCGTACGTATAGAGATTCAGTGCCTCCTGCTCAAGCTGAGCCCAGCGGCGGAACCACGACGCAAGCCCCCGCTGCCGCGAAAGCTGATTAACCATCAGGCGAAGTGTGCCGAAGGCGTCCAGCGCGGCCTCGCACTGGTCGACGAACCGCGGCGGCGGAAACCTCCTCCCCTGCTCGATCGATGCAAGGAAGTGCGTGGAGTAGCCGATCTCGGGGGCCAGCGCTTCCTGCGTAAATCCGGCCCGCTTGCGGAAGCTCTTGACCGCCGCGCCGAAGGCCTTGAGCCCATCAGTCGGTTCGGGCTCATTGCTGCCCTGCGTACTTGACGACATCACGGGTATCCCCTGACGCTCGCTTACCTGTCCCCGCCAACTCGCCCATGGTCACGGTCGGTTACGCGTACTGTCCACACTTCGCACTCGTACAAATACGGAGCGTACGAGTTGGGGTCCTGGTGAGGGACGTGCCGCGAGGCCACGGTGGGCGCCATGCCACAACGAGCGCAAACCGCCACCCCCGTAAGTGTGTTCACGCAGCGTTTCAGCGCGACGCCCCGAGGTGCGCGTCTCGCGAGACGTCTGGCGAGGTACCACCTCGACGAGTGGGGACTGCCGTACGGCAGTGAACGCTCCGAGGCCGCGGCGCAGATCGTGGCCGAGCTGGCGGCGAACGCGGTGACGCACGGCCGGGTCGCGGGCCGTGACTTCGAGCTGCGCCTTGGGTGCGCGGACGGTGTCGTACGCATCGAGGTGAGCGATTGCCGTACCGAGAGCCGGCCGCCGCTGAACCCCCAACTGCCCGCCCCTGAGGAGGAGTCGGGCCGGGGTCTGCTTCTGGTGGCGGCGCTTGCGAGCGAGTGGGGCGTGGCCGAGCGGGAGGTCGGCAAGACGGTGTGGGCGCGGCTCGCCTAGGTCCGCTGATCCGGGCGGTCCGGGGCATCCGGTGTCTCGCGCGGTTCCAGCGGGCGGGTGGCCGGGCCGTGCAGGACGGAGCCGTCCGTGGCGAACCGGGAGCCGTGGCAGGGGCACTCCCACGCTCGTTCGGCGTTGTTGAAGTGCACCAGGCAGCCGAGGTGGGTGCAGCGCGCGGAGACCGCGCTGACCTGCCCGGCCTCGTCGCGGTAGACCGCGCACCGGTGGCCGTCCAGGCGTACGACGGCTCCGCTGCCGGGCGGGATGTCGGTCACCGCGTCGACGTGACTGGTGTGCAGTCGGTCGCCGATGAAGTGCTTGGCCACGGCCGCCTGGTGGGCGGCCAGTTCACCGGTGGCGCGGACCGGCGGCAGTCGGCGCGGGTCGAACAGCTCGGTCCAGGCGGGACGGGGCCCGCCCACGATGTGGGCGGTGAGCAGCCGGCCCGCCATGACGCCGTTGCTCATGCCCCAGCCGCCGAAGCCGGTGGCGACGAAGACGTGCTGGGTGCCGGGGTTGGCATGGCCGACGTAGGGCAGCCGGTCGACGGAGTCGTTGTCCTGCGTCGCCCAGCGATAGACGGAGTCCGCCTGCGCGAAAGGCGGCAGGGACGCGCTCGCCCAGGCGTCGAGGCGGGCGAACCTGCCACGGACGTCGTCGCCCGCACCCGGTTCGAACGACTCACCGGTCACGATGAGCAGCCGCCGACCTTCGTCGTACGGGGCGCTGCGCACCGAGCGGACCCGGTTCTCCGGCGTGATGTACATGCCCGTGGGCGCCGCGTCGGCCGGCACCGGCGCCGCGATCACCAGCTCACGCCGGGGTGTGAGCAGGGTGAAGAGCAGGCTGTGGTCGAAGACGGGGTAGTGCGTGGCGATGACCGTGTCGCGCGCCCGGACCGTGGCTCCGCTCTCGGTGGTCAGCCGGCAGACGTGGTCCTCGTGCAGGGCGGTGACCCGCGAGCGCTCGAAGATGCGTCCACCGGCCGTGATGATGTTCTCGGCCAGTGCGAGCAGGAACTTCCGCGGATGGAACTGCAGTTGGCCGCCGACGCGTACCGCCCCGGAGATGTCGAAGGGGAGTTCCGTGTCGGTCACGAAGGAGGCGTCAAGGCCGGCCCGCCGTGCCGCCGCGGCCTCCTGCTCGATCTCGTCGACGCGTTCGGGGTCCTGTACGTAGGTGAAGGCGGGGGCGCGTTCCAGCTCCGCGTCGATGTGCAGCTCGTCGCAGAGGGCGGCGGTGCGGTCCACGGCTTCCTGCTGGGAGCGCGCGTACAGCCAGGCCGCGTCGGCGCCTTGCTTGGCCTCCAGCCGCGCGTAGATCAGACCGTGTGCGGCGGTCACTTTGGCCGTGGTGGCGCCGCTCACGCCGGCGGCGATCCGGTCCGCCTCCAGGACGACCACGTCGAGGCCGGCGCGGACCAGGTCCCAGGCGGTGCAGAGCCCTGCGATGCCGCCACCGATGACGGCGACGTCCGCGGTCAGGTCCGCGTCGAGGGGCGGGTAGCCGGTACCGGGGGTGGTCGCCATCCAGTAGGACTCGTCGGTGGTCGGGCGCTGCGCATTCATGTCTGTCTACCCCTGTCGGTCAGGTGGGCCGGCCCCGCGAGACTGCGATGGGTGGCCAGGCTCGCGCAGAACCGCGAAGCCGGCATACCGCAGGGATCCCAATGGCCGAGTGCCCTCCCTCGCGCGTGTCAGTCGCGGTGTCAGGGCAGTGACAGGTGGGTGTCAGGCCCGGCCCCGATGGTTGAGCCATGACTTCAGCGATCGCAGTCGCAGGACTGCACAAGGCATACGGCGAGAAGGTCGTCCTCGACGGCATCGACTTCGATGTACCCGCGGGTTCGGTCTACTCCATGCTCGGCCCGAACGGGGCGGGCAAGACGACGACGGTGAACGTCCTGACGACCCTGATGAAGGCCGACGCCGGGACGGTGCGGATCGCCGGGCACGACGTGGCCACCGGCACCAAGGGCGTGCGCTCGGCCATCGGCGTGACGGGTCAGTTCGCCGCGGTGGACGAGCTGCTCTCGGGCCGGGAGAACCTCCAGCTGATGGCGGACCTGAAGCGTGTCCGCTCCGGCGGCAAGCTGGTCTCGGGGCTGCTTGAGCGGTTCGACCTGGTGGAGTCGGCGGACAAGCTGGCGGCGACCTACTCCGGCGGCATGCGCCGGAAGCTGGACCTGGCGATGACGCTCGTGGGCAGCCCGCAGATCATCTTCCTCGACGAGCCGACGACGGGCCTCGACCCGCGCAGCCGGCGCACGATGTGGGAGATCGTCCGCGAGCTGGTGGTCGAGGGCACCACCATCTTCCTCACCACCCAGTACCTGGAAGAGGCCGACGAACTCGCCGACCGCATCGCGGTCCTGAACAAGGGCAGGATCGCCGCCGAGGGGACGGCGGAGGAGCTGAAGCGGCTCATTCCCGGCGGTCATGTGCGGCTGCGGTTCTCCGACCCGATCGCGTACCGGTCCGCGGCCGTCGCGCTGCGCGAGGTCACCACGGACGACGAGACGCTGTCCCTGCAGATCCCCAGCGACGGCACCCAGCGCGAACTGCGTTCGATCCTCGACTGGCTGGACTCGGCCGGCATCGAGGCGGACGAGCTGACCATGCACACCCCCGACCTCGACGACGTCTTCCTCGCCCTGACCGAGCACACGAACGACACGAACGACACCAACGGCATCACCACGGAGGCGATCGCAAAGTGAGTACCGCATCGATGGCAACGACACTGGCCGACTCGGCGATCATGCTGCGCCGCAACGTGAAGCACACCCTGCGCAACCCCACCACGATGTTCAACGCGGTCCTGTTCCCGATCGTCCTCATGCTCATGTTCGTCAAGGTGCTCGGCGGCGGATTCGACGTCGGTGAGGCCTACATCGACTACGTGACACCAGGTCTGCTCGTGATGGCCGTCGGCTACGGCCTCGGCGCCACCGCGACGGAGGTGAACTCCGACATGACCAAGGGCGTCATCAACCGCCTCAAGGTCATGGACGTATCCCGCGGCGCCATGCTCAGCGGCCACGTCGTCATCACCACACTGCGCGCCCTGGTGGCCTGCGCCGCCATCATCGGGGTGGCCTTCCTGATGGGGTTCGACCCGGGCGCGAGCGCCCTCGACTGGCTCGGCGTGCTCGGGATCGTCGTGCTCTTCGGCTTCGCGGCCAGCTGGCTGACCGTCGCCATGGGGCTCTCGGCGAAGACCGTGGAGTCGGCGGGCATGTCCACCGTGCCGCTGGTCATGCTGCCGTTCCTCAGCAGCGCGTTCGTACCCGCCGACACGATGGGGACCGGCGTACGGCAGTTCGTGGAGTACCAGCCCTTCACCCCGATCATCGAGACCCTGCGCGGACTGCTCGCGGGCAACCCGTCGGGCGGCGACGCCATCGCGGCCGTCGCCTGGTGCCTCGGGATCGCCCTCCTCGGGTACGTCTGGGCGGTCTCCACGTTCAAGAAGCGAGCGTGACCTCGACCAGCAGGGACCAGTCGGTCCGCGTCCCCTCCAGAGCCGCCTCGGCGAACTTCTCCTCGCCGAGGCGGCTTCGGGCGCTCTCCTCGATCCGGGCCACGTCCGGGTGGGAGCTGTCCGGCAGCCCGCGCACGACCCCGCCCGCCGCGAGCAGCCGCGCGGCCTGCTCGTACTCGCCCTGGCGCAGCGCCAGGTCCGCGACCCCGACGAGCACCCCCGCGGTCAGCGGCGCTATGCCCGCCTCGGCCGCCGCCTCGCAGGCCGCCGCGCGGTGTGCACGGGCCTCGCCGATGTCGTCGGCGAGGTAGCCGAGCAGGTCGTGCGTCATGGCCCGGACGTACGTCTGCTCGGCGTCGTCGCCCAACAGGGCCTTCGCGACGCCGAGTTGGTCCCGCGCCTGCTGGGCGTCACCGTCCCACCGGGCGAGTTCCGCCTTCGCGAGGGCCAGTTCGGCCAGCGCGTCGGGCCAGGCGACGCGTTCCGCGTACCGCTCAGCCTCGGCGATGGCGGCCGCGGAGGCGCTCTTGTCGCCGAGGAACCAGTAGAGCCGTGCCTGCAGCGACCGCATCCGGATGATGTCCTCGGTGGCACCGACCTCGGTGACGACCGCAATCGCTTCTTCGTAGCGCTCGCACGCGGCGGCGAACTCGCCGTGCATGGCCATCCGGTCCGCCAGCTCGGTCAGGGCGAAGGAGATCCCGAACCGCTCGCCCAGCGCCCGGAATTCGGCGAGCGACCTCTCCAAGTACGCGTCCGCCTCCCGCCCTTCGTGGCCGAGCATGATCCGCATCTTGCCGAGGTGGAGCCGGGCAAGGGCGCGCACCCAGGGGTCCTCGTCGTCGAGGACCAGTTCCCATGCGGGCAGGAACGCGTCGGGCTCGGCCTCCAGCATGCGTATCAGCGGGGCGACGAGGCCCAGTGCCGGGTGGCGGCGCCGCCCGCTCCGGTCGCTCTCGCTGAACCGGTGCGCCTCGCGGATCCACCGTTCCGCCAGGTGCTGGTCGCCCCGCCCGGCGCTCGCGAACATCGAGACCACCGCGGACACCGTGGCCCGGACGTCGTCGCTCACTTCACCCGGCACCTCGGCGGCCGCGGTGAGCAGCTCGTAGCCTTCGGTCCTGCGTCCGCTGAGCCACCAGTACCAGCCCGCGCCCGCCGCGAGCTCCATCGCCTTCTGCGCCTCGCCCGCGGCGAGCGCGCCGCGCATGGCCGCGGCGATGTTGTCGTGCTCGGCCTCCAGCCTGGCCAGCCAGTCCAGCTGCTCGGCGCGGCGCAGGTGCGGTTCCGCCGTCTCGGCGAGCTCGGTGAAGAAGGCGAGGTGCGCCTGGCGCGCGAGCTCCGATTCCCCCGCTTCCGCGAGCCGCTGCCCGGCGTACTCCTTGATGGTGCCGAGCATGCGGTAGCGCGGGGCGCGGTCGTCCTCGGCGCGCAGCAGCGACTTCTCGGTCAGCGAGGTGAGCAGCTCGAGCACCTGCCAATGCTCGATGCCGTCTCCGCCGTCTCCGCCGTCTCCGCCGTCTCCGCCGTCTCCGGTGTCCCCGGCCTCCCCGGTGTCTCCCGAGCAGACCCGTTCGGCCGCCTCCAGGCTCGCCCCTCCCGAGAACACCGAGAGCCTGCGCAGAACCGTCCGCTCGGCGTCGCTGAGCAGCTCCCAGCTCCAGTCGACCGCCGCGCGCAGCGTCTGGTGGCGCGGCAGCGCGGTCCTGCTGCCGCCGGTCAGCAGGCGGAACCGGTCGTCGAGCCGGTCGGCGAGCTGCTCGACGGACATGGTGCGCAGGCGGGCAGCGGCCAGTTCGATGGCCAGCGGCATTCCGTCGAGGGCCCGGCAGATCCGCACCATGGTCGCCAAGGTGCGCTCGTCCGCATCCAGGTCCCGGCGCACCGCCCCGGCCCGGTCCCGCAGCAACTGGACGGCGGGCGATGACTCGATGTCCCCCGGGCCGGCATTCCCCTTCGGCAGGGCCAGCGGCTCGACCTGCCAGAGCGCCTCGCCGGTGATGCCGAGCGGTTCCCGGCTGGTCGCCAGGATCCGCAGCCGCCGGCACTCCCCGAGCAGCCGGTGCGCGAACATGGCCGCGGACTCGATCACATGCTCACAGTTGTCCAGGATCAGCAGGGCGTCCCGCTCCCGGATCGCGGCTATGAGCCGGTCGGTCAGCTCCGTGTTCGCGGAACCGCCCAGCAGGGCGTCCCGCAGCCCGAGCGCGGCGAGCGTCGCCTGCGCCACATCGCCCAGGTCGCCGTCCGCGCCGACGGCGGCGAGCTCCACGACCCAGGCGCCGTCCGGCAGTTCACCGAGCAGCGTGCGCGCGGTTTCCGTGGCCAGCCTGGTCTTGCCCGCGCCGCCGGGCCCGATGACGGTGGTGAGCCGATGCCCGGCGACGAGCTCACGGACGGCGCCGACAGCGGCGCCCTCACCGACGAAGCTGGTCAACTCGGCCCGCAGATTGGTCTTGCGGGGCTTCTCCTTGGGCGGCCCCAACTCGCCCCGCAGCAGCGCGACATGCAGCGCGGCAAGCTCCGGAGAGGGATCGACCCCCAGGGCATCGGCCAGGGCCTCCCTCGCACGCTGATACACAAGGAGGGCCTCGCTGTCGCGACCGGCGGCGGCGAGGGCACGCATCTGAGCGGAGACGAGCCGTTCCCGCACGGGGTGCGCGGCCACGAGGTCGGTCAGTTCGCTGACCATCTCGGCACCGCGCCCGAGGGTGACCTCCGCGTCGGCCCGCTCCTCGGTGGCGGTCAGCCGCAGCCCTTCGAGCCGGTCGACGGCGGCGTCGAACGCGGCGCTGTCCTGCAGCCCGACGTCCTGCATGGCCGCGCCACGCCACAGTTCGAGCGCTTCCCGCAACAGCCGCGCCCGCCCGGAGCCATCCTCGCTGCGGGCCTGCCCTGCGGTGACGAGCCGCTCAAACCGCACGGCATCGACATCATCGGCCTCAACAACCAACCGGTAGCCGTCAGTCCGCCCTTCGATCACCCCGGCAGGCAACACCTTCCGCAGCCGGGAGACGAGCCGCTGCAGGGCGTTCGTCGCATCGGCGGGCGGGTTCTCCCCCCAGATCCAGTCGACGAGCGACGCCTTCGGCACCGCGTGCCCCGGCCTGAGCGCGAGGGCGATCAACAGGGCGCGCAGCCGCGCGCCCGGCACGTCGATCAGGCTGCCGTCGCCCGCGCGCACTTCAAATGGACCGAGCATCCGGATCTGCATCCGCCGATTTTGCCATGACCGCTAGTCAGCCACTTTGTCAGGCACCCAATGGCTCTTGACCTCAAGCGAAGTTGAGCTTTTAGCGTGGCGTTACTCGAGCACCACAGGTGGCCCAGGACGCACCGGGCCCCACCCCAATTACCTGAATGAGGATGACATCGATGACCACTACCTCAGACCAGACGCAAGCCAAGCCGGCCGTGACCGTGATCGGCCTGGGCGAAATGGGCTTCACGCTCGCGAGCGCCTTCCTGGACGGCGGGCATCCGACCACGGTGTGGAACCGCACACCGGAGAAGGCCGACGACTTGGTCGCCAGGGGAGCCGAACTGGCCGCGTCCGTACGCGACGCAGTTGCCGCAGGCTCGCTCGTGGTCGTCAGCGTGAAGGGCAACGCGACGGCACGCGACCTCCTGGAATCAGCAGGGGGCGACGCACTGTCCGGCCGCGCCGTGCTCAACCTGACGGACGGGACATCGGCGGAGGCGAGGGCTGTGGCCGACTGGGCCACGGGCCAGGGCGCGCAGTACCTCCACGGGCAGATCATGACGATTGCGCCGGGCATCGGGGGAGCGGAGTCAGTCATCTTCTACGGCGGTTCGGACACCGTGTACAACCGCTACCGGCCGACGCTTCAACTCATAGGCGGCCGGGGAGCCCTGGTGGCGGACGACCCCGGCGTACCGACGCTGTACGGGATGGCCGTGCACGACACGATGTGGGGCACGCTGAACGGATTCCTGCATGCGGCCGCGCTGCTGTCCAGCGAGGGAATCGAGGCAAAGCGATTCCTGGACGACGCGGGCGCGTCGGTCTCCGCCCTGCTGGGGTACCTCCCGATGATCGCCGGCGAGGTAGACAGGGCCGAGTACGCGACGGAGTACGGCGCACTCCAACACCACCGCCCCTCGGTCGAGGACCTGATCAGGGAGAGCAGGGCACGGAACATCGATGCGGAGTTCCCGAGCTACACGCTCGGGCTTGTGAACAAGGCTGTGGAGGGTGGGCATGCGGGGGACAGCTACTCACGTCTGATCGAGCAGTTCAGGAAGTAGGGGGTGGTGGGGCGGGGGCTTTGCTGGGCCGGTGGTGGTGTTCTTACCGGGGCCGCCCGGTTGTCCTGAGGTTGGCGGTTCCGGGCCGGGAGTCAAGGGCGCTCCTTCGTCGCGTCGGCTGCGCCGATTCCGCTGCGCTCCACCCTTGACACCCAACCCTCCACCGCGAGAAGCGAATTGACCGGGCGGCCACGAAGCGGGGCTCACGGGGACGGGTCCTTGGGTCATCCGGCTTCGCTGCCGGGTGCGGACTAGTCCGTCGCAGCGCGCCGTGAGGCTGGAGGGGTGCGCGGCCGGTCCGGGGATGGGTCACGGCTTCGTCAAGCGTCTACCGGCCGGATCTTCCGGGGTGGCCGTCGCTTCCTGGATGAGTGGGGTGTGGGGGACCTACTTTGGAAAAGTAGTGTTCTGGCACAAGGGGGGCGCGCGCGTTAGGCAAACGCAACTTTCCCAAAGTAGGTCCCCCACACCCCCTCTCTGTCCCTCTCTCCTGGCCGGGGCCGGGAGATCCGGTCGCCAGACGCTTGACGAAACCGGCCACCCATCCCCGAGCCGATGGCGCACCCCTCCCACCCGGCTGCGCTGCTACGAACTAGTCCGCACCCGGCAGTGAAGCCGGATGGCCCGCCGGGTGGTCCCCGTGAGCCCCGCTTCGTGGCCGCCCGGTCGTCTTCCTTCTCGCGGTGGAGGGTTGGGTGTCAAGGGTGGAGCGCAGCGGAATCGGCGCAGCCGACGCGACGAAGGAGCGCCCTTTACACCCGGCCCGGAACCGCCAACCTCAGGAAAACCGGGCGGCCCCGGCGCCAACTCGACGCCGGGACACCAAAGCCCCCCGCCCAGAACCCTCAGCCGATCCGGTAGGAGTCCCCGTACACCTTCCACTCCAGCGGCGGATCCAAGTTCAGGTTGCCCTTCCGGAGGAACACCCGCTGCGCCGTGTCCACACGACTCGTGTCCTCGTGCGCCTCCTCCTGCTTCATCGCCCAGACCCGCGCATCGAGGAACGCGTTCAAGTAGTCCGTCTCGTCGCCGCCCTGCGAAGGCGGCTGCGCCTCGCCCAGAGCGCGCTTACGGATGTTCCCGAAGCTCGTGCTGTCGCCGCCGTCGCCGTGCATGACGATCGCGTCGTAGTACGCGAACTGGCCCAGCACGCCAAGGCCGTCCGCCTTGCCCTGCTCGACCGCCGGGTTGAAGTAGACGCGGTCCCGCTCGTCGTTCTGTGCCTTCTGGAACTCGGGGTCCTCCGCCGCCTTCTCCCAGTCGGGCTTGAACGTGGGGTCCAGGCCCTCGTGGGAATCGGTGCCGTCGACCTCGCGCAGGGCGGGGAGGTACTTGGCGAGGATGTTGTCGGGCTTGCGGTCGGTGTAGAGCTCGACCAGGTCCAGCATGTCGCCGGTGCCGGAGCAGAAGCCGATGATCCCGGCGGTGTAGCCGCGGCCGTCGCCGATGTCCTCGCAGTAGCGGTAGTAGTCCTTCCAGTTGAGGTCGGAGTTCTCTGCGGAGCACACGATCTTCATGGCGATCTCCTTCTTCGCCGGATCGTCGAGGCCGCCCGCCTCGGCGGTCGGTGCGGCCCCCGCCGTCTGCGAGGCGATGACCGGCCCCGCGACGAGCGCGGCGCCCATGAAGGCGAGCAGGGTGCGGCGTGAGGTGTGTATGCGGTGCGCTGGAGTGCTGTGGGGGGTGGGCACGGGGCCTCCAAGGTGGGGGGAGGGTGCACGTCGTTCCGGGTCGGATGACCCTGCCTTGCACTGTTAGGAAAGTTTCCTACCAGAGAATTGGGGTGACGTATACCCGTCAATGGAGGGGGAGTTGGTGACCTTGGGGGTCTTCGCGCGGGGCGCTATCGCCCTTCCGTCAGGCGTTCGCGCACCTGAACAGCGACTTTGTACGTGTCTCCGGTCGGGCCGGTGGCAAGTGATCCCGGATCGCGAATCCAGCCCTCCTCGACCGCGAACCAGTCGATCGGCTTCGGCTCCCGGCTCTCGGTCAGCGCCGCCCGCAGCTCCTTGAAGTACGTGTCCCAGCGCAGCCGGTAGAGACCGCCCACGAGCCCGGCCCACTCCCGGTTGGCGTAGTCACGAAGGCCCGCGTCCGCCCCGGATCGCGTACCCCACACGGTCAGCAGCGACAGCTGGTCGTACGCGAGCCGGTCCTTCTCCGTGGTGTCGGCACCCCACGAACGCGCGTCCGCCACCCAACGGCCAAGGAGGTGACGGGAGTCGGTCGCCGTCAGCTTGTCCAGTAGGTCCATTAGTGCGAGCCAGTCGCGCGTCAGCTCGTCGAAGCGAGGGGTGTCCTTGGCGTCGTACGCCTGCTTGATCCGGGGGAGCAGGGTGCGGCTTCGGTTGGAGAGGGCCTGGCGTGCCACGTCCAGTACGTCCCTGCGGTATGCGGACGAGTCGCGCAACTCACTTCGCACAGCGAGGAGTTCGCCCAGCGCCGGCTCGAACTCTGACGGTTCGTACCGCATCGCCTGCGGCGACCACGCCGCCGCCGACTTCGCCGACAGGCTCGGTCGCGCTCCGAAGAGGCCGTCCGCGCCCTCCGACCACTCGTCGGCGCGTGTCGTGCCGTACGCCGTGCGGCGCAGGATGTCCCAGGCGGCCGCCGCGTGCTGGTCCGCCGCGCCGTAGCGGGACACGGACCACTCGGCGAACCACTCGTCAAGGTTCAAGTCACCTGTCCGCCACGCCAGTTCGGAGAACAGCTCGAACGCCGCCGGGTTGTTGTCCGCCGCCTCCGGCATCAGCGAGATGCCGGACAGTGCGCTGCCCTCCTTGGTGCGCCACTTCTCGTACAGCGCCGCCCAGTCGGGGGCGTTGGCGCCCAGCGTCGTGTGTCCGCCGAAGTTCCAGATCGAACCGAAGGTGTACGGCGTTGAATTCCAGTCGGACTCGCGGTCGGTGACGGTGGGGAAGCGGTCGGAGAGGCCGTCCACCACCAGCATCCGCGACTTGTCGACGGCGTCCACGATGGCCTTCGGCGGATTGCTCTGCCAGCCGAGGATCACCCAGGTCGCACCGGGGTGCGCGGTGTGGAGTGCCTTCTCGACCGCCTTGGCCGCGTCGCCGACGGGGACGTCCCCCGGCTTTCCGCCCTCGTGGAGGAGATCCATCTTGTACATCGTCGACGCGCCGAACAGCTTGTCCTGGGCGCGATAGAACGCGGCGGACACGCGGGCGAAGTGTTCCGTGCGCGGGTCCAGCCAGTCCGGGCGCGTAAAGCCGACCCAGTCGCCCTGCGGCACCGTCTTCGCTCCGGGGTTCTTCGCCGTGAACTCCGGCGGGACCGTGCCGAAGTAGCCGGGGAGCACCGGCGTCATGCCCAGCTCGCGGAGCCGGTCCGCGATGCGCCTGCCCAAGGCGGCCCGGCGGTCGAGGAGTTGGCGCGAGACGGGGTAGGGGAACGCCGACATGTTCTGGAGCAGCCACCATGGCTGGTGCGCCGGGGCCGGGATCCACGCCCGCAACTCCTGGTCGGAGTAGCCGAACTCCTGGAACACCCGGTGGTAGAGCGCGTCCGCGCCCACGTACACGAGCACCTCGTTGTAGCCGTGCAGTGCGAGCACGTCGATCTCGCGCTCCCAGTACGACCAGTCGTGGTACGCCCCCGTGTAGCCGTCGTTCGTGTCGTTGAGCACGAAGCGGTGCGGGGTGTTGGCGCGGCCGTTCAGTGGTCTGTCCGGGGCGGGGAGCCGGTCGGGGAGGTCCGTCTGGCTGCCCGCCCAGGTGATGTTCGTGTGGGTGGTGTGCTTCAAGTAGTGGCGCAGACCAGTGAGTTGGACTGCCGGTGTGCGTCCGGTGATCGTGATGTTCCCGCGGCTGCCGGACACCCGGAACGTGTCGGCGGGGCCCGACGTCTCGAAGGTGAGCTGTTCCCAGTGGCGGGGGAGCAGGCGCCGGGCGGCACCGGCGGCGGGGGGCCGCCCGGCCGGTGTGCTGTCGGCGGCGGCTCCGGAACAGGCGACCGTGGCGCCGGTCGTGCCGGCGATGGCGGCCAGGAAGGTGCGGCGGTCCAGGGGCATGGTGAACGGATACCCTCCCGGTTCGGCGGTGCTCGACAGGCGTGGACGGCGCCTCACGATGAAGGGGCCGGGGGGGCGCGGTCAAGGTTCCGCGCCGGGCGGCCGCCGGGCCCGGAATACGCCTACCGCTTCGATAGCCGAAGCGGCAGTGCTAGCGTCGGCGGATGAGCACACCGCTGCCCGGCAGGCCGACCGGCGCCTCCACCACCGGGCGCCCGCTGATGGCCGCGCTCGATCTGTTCGGGCGCCGCTGGAGCCTGCGGATCGTCTGGGAGCTGCGGGCGGATCCGCTGGGCTTTCGCGCGCTGCGGGAGCGCTGTGACGCCATGTCGTCCAGCGTGCTGCGCCAGCGCCTGACCGAACTCCTCGAAGCACGTCTTGTCCAGCAACTGCCGGACAGTTCCTATACGTTGACCGCGCTCGGCCGTGAGGCCCATCAGGCGCTCATGCCGCTGGACGCCTGGGCCCGGCGGTGGGCTACCGAGGTCGGCGCCGACTCGGCAGCGGATCGGCCCTGAACGCCTCGCCCATCAGCGTGACGGCGGTCCGCAGCGTACTGAGCGGACGAAACAGGAGCGTGGCCTCACTCAAGTCGCCGTCGGCGTCCAGCTACTGCTGATTCGATTTTCGAAGCGTACTCGCGGGGCCGGCGCCTCCGGAAGTCCACTAGGTGCTCCCGGAAGTCCACGAGGTCTGCCGGGGATCTCCTGGGACTTTGTCCCGTCCCCATGGGCGATCCGCCCCCGCGTGCCCGGCCTCAAGTCCCGACGTCGGCGGCGGTCTATGCCCATAGATGAGGACGCCGCCCCCGTCTTACGTTCGTTCGCGGCGCCTGTGAAAGCCCTTTGAAATCCGAAAGCGGCCGGGCGCCTCATCCCTTCACTTCATCCCTTCAGGGAAAGGCAGCACATGAAGCGCGTGCACAGGACAGCAGTCAAGGCCGAGATCGTCCGCGAACCGGGGGCGAAGGAGACCACCCACCGGAAATTGATCGACACACCGGACGGCGCCGACCGATTCGTACTCACCGAATTCGAGGTTTCTCCCAACGGCTCCACACCGCCCCACTATCACGAGTGGGAACACGAGATCTATGTGCTCGAAGGGTCGATGGGGCTCGTCATGCCGGAGCTCGGCAGGACCGAGGAGGTCGGGCCGGGCGACGCCATCTTCATCCCGCGCAACGAACCCCACGGATTCGTCACCGGGCCCGGCCAGACCTGCCGGTTCCTGGTCGTCGCGCCGTGCGAGCGGCCGCCCGTGCGCAACGTCTTCCTCTCCGACGACCCGTACGAATACACGCAGAACCCCGAGTACGTGAGCCTCGTGGAGGGCGGCAAGTGACCGCCCCGGTCGTAGCCGCCGAGCGCCGCGCCCTCGCGCCGTACGAGGACGCCCCGGACCCCGGCCCGCTGCTCGCCCTGAACTTCGGGTTCGCCCGCGCCAGGGTCCTCGGCACGGCACTGGAACTCGGCGTGTTCACCGGTCTCGCCCGAGGGCCGCGCGGCACCCGGGGTCTTGCCGCCGAGCTGGGCTGCGACACCGCCGCGCTGCGCGCACTGCTCGCCGCCCTGGAGGAGCTGGGCCTCGTCACGGGCGGCGACGACGAGAGCTGGGGGCTCACCGAGGCCTCCCGTGGGCAGCTGGTCGCGGGGGGCCGGGGGTATCTCGGCGACCACTTCGCGGACGTACTCGCGGAGTGGGAGCAGTGGAGCGGCCTGACCGAACTCGTGCGGCGGGGCGGGCACGGCGGGGGTGAGCTTGGTGCGCCCGAGGCGCGCGGGCGGTACCCCGGCATGTTCTGCGGGATCTTTCCCGTGGCCGTGCGCACCGCCTTCCGTGTGGTGCGGGAGCTGGCGCTGCCTGCCGCCGGTCGTGTCCTCGACTTCGCGGCCGGCAGTGGGGAGTGGGGCATCGCGCTGGCCGCCGCCGATCCGCAGGCGCGGGTGGTGGCCCATGACGATCCCGCGCTGCTCGGCGCCGCGCGCGAGCGGGCGGAGGAGTTCGGCGTGGCCGAGCGGTTCCGTTTCGTTCCCGCCGACTTCACCGGGGATGCGGAGAAGGGGGCCATCAGGGCGCCCTTTCCCGACGGCTGCTTCGACACCGTCGTACTGGCGCATCTGAGCCGTTTCGCGGGACCGGCCGCCACGGAGCGGCTCGTCGCCGAGTGCGCCCGGCTGCTGTGTCCCGGCGGCAGGCTCCTGGTCGTGGACGTCATGCGCCAGGAGCCGGGGCGGCCCGCCCTGCACCGGCCGATGATCGCGCTCAGCCTGCTGGTGAACACCGAGGCGGGCGCGGTCCAGGAGGAATCCGCGTACCGCGCGGTCATGGAGAAATACGGCGTGACGGCGAAGGAGTCCGTCACGCCCGGTCTCATCACGGTCCTGACAGGAGAAAGGCGTTAGTGGTGCGAGAAGTCGTGGTCACCGGGCTCGGTGTGGTCAGCCCGGCCGGCATAGGTACAGAAGAATTATGGAAGACCATCTCAGCGGGGAAGAGTGTCACCAAGCCCCTTTCCGACATCACGAGTTCGGCGCTCTTCGGAGATTTCGACTTCCTGTCGGACTCGATCGCCGAGGTCGAGGGGTTCGAAGAGCAGATATCCGCGCTGCCGCCCGAGGTGCAACGGCTCGACCGCTACACGCAGTTCGCCGTCGCGGCCGCGTATCAGGCCGTCCGTGACGCGGGCCTCGAACAGGGCGGATACGACCCCGATCGCGCCGGACTCTCGCTGTCCACGGCGATCTGCGGCACCCCGAGGATGGAGGAGGAGTTCCTGCGGGTGACCGACGAGGGGCGCAAGCCCATCGACCCGGCGAAGGCGGGCCGTGATCTCTACCTCGCCTCGATGTCGAACACTCCGGGGACGATCCTGTCCGCGCTGCTCGGCATGCGGGGCCCGTGCGTGACCCTGTCGACGGGCTGCATCGGCGGCGTCGACGCGGTCGGGCACGCCTACGAGACGATCCGGCACGGCGACGCGGACGTGATGATCGCGGGGGCGAGCGAGGCACCCATCACCCCGGTGACCGTGGCGTCCTTCGAGATCATCAACTGTCTCTCGCGCTCCCACAGCGACCGGCCCGAAGCTGCATCGCGCCCGTACGACGTGGGCCGCGACGGGTTCGTGCTCGGCGAGGGTGCCGGAGTGGTCGTCCTGGAGTCGCGTGAGCACGCGGAGAGGCGGGGGGCCACGCCGTACATGACCATCGACGGCTTCTCGCACACCTCCAACGCCGCGCACATGACCGATCTGCTGTCCGACGGCGCGGACCTGACCCGCGCCATGACTCAGGCCGTAGCGGAGGCCGGCCTGCGTCCCGAGGACATCGATCACGTCAACTCGCACGGCAGCTCCACGCCGCAGAACGACACCTGCGAGACCAGCGCGCTCAAGCTCGCCCTGGGCGAGCGCGCCCGCCAGATCCCGGTGAACTCGGCCAAGTCGATGGTCGGCCACGCGCTGGCCGCGGCGAGCGCCATGGAAATCGTGCTCTGCGCCCTGGAGGGCAAGCACTCCTTCGTCCACCCCACCGCCAACTACGAGACCCCGGACCCGACTTGCGACCTGGATTACGTCCCAGGAGTCGGCCGCCCGTGGCACGGCGACACGATCCTCAAGGGCGCCAGCGGATTCGCCGGGCTGCACGCAGCGCTCGTCACCCGTGCCGTACGGGAAGGGGCCCACCGATGAGCGTCGTCATCACCGGAATCGGCGCGGTCACGCCCGCCGGCATCGGCATCGATCCCCTCTGGGACAGCGCACGCGACGGCACACCGCTGGTCGGCGCCATCGACCGGTTCGACGCGTCGGAGTACGCGTGCGACGCCGCGGGACAGGCGGGCTTCGACGCCCGCGCCGAACTGCCGTCCCGCTTCGTCAAGCGCACCGACCGCTTCACCCACCTGTCCGTACACGCCGTGCGCCAGGCATTGGCGGACGCCCGCGTCACCGTGGGCGACCAGGTCACGCCCGAGCGGACCGGCGTCATGGTCGGCAACATCCTGGGCGGCTGGGAGTTCGCCGAGCGGGAGCTGCGCCACCTGTGGACCGACGGGCCGCGGGCCGTCAGCCCCTACCAGGCGACCGCCTGGTTCCCCGCAGCGCCGCAGGGCAACATCTGCATCGACCAGGGGATCAAGGGCCCGGCCCGTACGTACGTCGCCGACCGGGCCAGCGGTGCGTACGCGCTGATCGGCGCGGCGGAGTCGCTGCTCCGCGACCGCGCGGACGTGGTGGTCGCGGGAGGCGTGGAGGCGCCCCTTTCGCCGTACGGCTGGCTCTGCATGGAGACCAGCGGGCTCGGCGCCAAGTCCCGCGGCTCGCTCGCCCCGCACGAGCTGTACCGGCCCTTCGACGCGGGCCACGGCGGCAGCGTCTTCGGCGAGGGCGCGGTCTTCCTGGTCATGGAGCGCCGCGAGCACGCCGAGCGGCGCGGCGCGACGATCATCGGCGAACTGGCCGGGTGGGGTGTGACGACGGACGGTTACATGCCGTACTACACCGTCGAACCCACCGGACAGGTCCTTGGCCGCGCCATGCGGACCGCCACCGAACGCGCCGGGATCACCGGCGCCGACATCGGCGCGGTCTTTGCGCACGGCTCGGGCATCCCCTTCGAGGACGTCACGGAGGGGTACGCGCTGCACGAGGCGTTCGGTGCCAGGGCGGGTCAACTCCCGGTCACCGCGCCCAAGTCGGGCTTCGGGCATCTCCTTGGAGCAGCGGCGCCCGCGGACACGGCGCTCGCGCTGCGGGCGATGCGCGAAGGCGTCGTACCGCCGACGGTCAACCTGGACAGGAAGGCGCCGGGCATCGACCTCGACCTGGTCGCCGGCGCGGCGCGCCAGGTCTCCGGCCTGGAGCACACGCTGGTCGTCTCCCGCGGTCTGGGAGGTGTCAACGCATGTCTGCTGCTGAGGCGTTGACCGCGAAGAGGGTCCTGCCCGCGCTCGTGGGCATCCGCGCCGTGGGCATCGACGTCGTCGACGTCGAGCGGCTGCGGGGCATGGTCGAGCGGCGCGGACAGCGGATCGTCGACCGCCTGCTCACGGTCAACGAACAGGCCCTGTGCGACGGTTCGCCGCGCCACCGGGCACACCGCATGGCAGGACGGATCGCCGCCAAGGAGGCCGTGCGCAAGGCGCTCGGCGGATACGGCGAAGGGTGCGGCTGGCTGGACGTCGAGATCGGCCGCGACGCCTCGGGGCAACCGGTGCCCCGGCTTACGGGCCGGGCCGACGAGGCCTTCCGGCGCGCCGACTACAGCGGTCTTCACGTGAGCATCTCGCACGAGGCGGGCGTCGCCGTGGCGATCGCGGTCGCCGACTGACGCGGATGTCGCCGACTGACGGCACATCAGAAACATCAACTTTCCCAAGGAGTACGTGAGTTCCATGGATGTACGAGAGAACGTGGTCACCGTCATGCGCGGTGCGGGCTTCGAGGGCGAGGAGCTCGCCGACGACCGGCGCATCGCCGAGGACCTGGACATCGACTCGACCGAGCTGGTGGAGGTCGTCGTCGCCCTCGAACAGCACTTCGGCATCAGCATCGACGCGGACGCCGAGGGCGGCTTCCGTACCTTCCGCGACCTCGTCGACTACGTGGACCGGCTGCTGTCGGCGGGCGCCGGGGCGGTGAGGAGCTGAGATGCCAAGGATCGAGAACAGCCTCGTCATCGAGGCGGACGCGCGGCACGTCTTCGACGTCACCAACGACATCGGCCGCTGGCCCCACCTCTTCGACGAGTACAGCCACGCGAAGGTGGTCTCGGAGGAGCGTGAAGGACGCTGGACCGAGATCCTCTTCGAGCTCAGCAACCCGGAGGGCTCCACCTGGACGTCCTGGCGGCTCCTGGACCACCGGGAGCTGACCGCGGTCGCCGAGCGGCGCGATCCGCTCTACCCGTTCCGCTATATGCACCTCAGGTGGAGCTACCGGCAGGTGCCCGAGGGGACGCTGATGACCTGGGTGCAGGACTTCGAGGTCGACGACAGGTTCGATGTCCCGCTGCCGACCGTCGTGGAGCGCATGAATGCGCACACCCGGCAGAACCAGACGGGCATCAAGCGGAAGATCGAGTCCGGGGTCTGAGTGCCCTGTGCCCATCGCAGTCACGGGGGTCATCGCGATGGACCACCTCATCACCTTCCCGGGCCGCTTCCCGGTGCGGCCGGTCACCGGCCGGCCGCACATCGCGTCCCTGACGTTCCTCGCCGAGCGCGTGGAGACACGCAGGGGCGGCACGGCGGCCAACATCGCCTACGGGCTCGGCAGGCTGGGCCAGGACCCGGTCCTGGTGGGCGTGGCGGGCTCCGACTTCGCCGACTACCAGGTGTGGCTCAAGCAGCACGGCGTGGACACCGATTCCGTACGCGTCGTGCCGGGCGAGCCCACCGCGCGACAGGTGTCCACGACCGACGTCGACGGGCACCGGATCAGCACCTTCCGGCCGGGCGCGACGCGTTCGGCGCGGGCCCGCCCGCTGCGTTCCGTCGTGGAGCGCACGGGCGGCATCGACCTGGTGATGATCGCGCCGGGCGACGACCCGGCCACGATGCTCCGGCACGTGAAGGAGTGCCGTGCGCTGGGGCTGCCGTTCGCGGTCCACGTCGCCCGGCAGATCTCCGGGATGAGCCGGAGAGACGCCAAGTCCCTGCTGCCGGGGGCGCGTTGCCTCTTCAGCGGCGAGGGGGAGTCCGAACTCCTGAGGGAAGCGACCGGCTGGACCGCCGTGCAGCTCCTCGACCGGGTCGGGGCGTGGGTGACCGCGCTCGGCCCGGCCGGGGTACGGATCGAGCGGGCGGGCCACCGGCCGTCCCTCGTCCCCGCGATCGGCTCGGTCACCGTGGCCGATCCGGCCGGGGCGGGGGACGCGCTGCGGGCGGGCCTCGTGGCCGGCGTCGCGCGCGGCATCCCGCTGGAGCGGGCGGCCCAACTGGGCTGCGTCCTGGCCTCGTTCGCCCTGGAGTCACCCGGCTCGCAGGAGTACCCGATGGACGTACGCGTCCTGCTGAACCGGGCCAGGGGCGCCTACGGGCACACGGCGGCGGCAGCGATCCGTCGCCTGCTCACCTACGCGGCATGAACCTCAACAGCGGCGTGAACCTCAACAGCGCATGAACCTCAACAACGTCATGAACCTCGACAACGGAGAGCGAGACGCATCCGACCATGTACGTCGACCTGAGCATTCCCATCAGCCGCCGGGCACCCGGCGTCGAGTTCGAGCAGTGGCTGCACCGCGACGGGATCCGCCAACTGTCCCGCAGGATCCGGGCGTTGCCCGGTGACAGCAGAAGGGACAGGTACCTCAACTTCTGGCGGTGGCTCACCGGCGCCCGGCGTCTGCGCGAGCGCGATCTGCCCGGCGGCTGCTTCCTCTCCAACGAGTTCTACCGGATGTCCGTGCACCAGGGCACGCACGTCGACGCGCCCTTCCACTACGGCCCCGAGTGCGCGGGCGAACCGGCGAAGAAGGTGATGGACCTGCCCCTGGAATGGTTCAGCGGTCCTGGTGTCGTGCTCGACGTCCGCGGCTGCGGGGGCCGTGTCACGGCGGCCGGCGTCAAGGAGGCGCTGGACGCGGCGGGTTCGGGGCCGGAGCCCGGGACGGTGGTGGGACCCGGGACGGTGGTGCTGTTCCGCACGGACTCCGATCTCCGGCTCGGCACTCCCGCGTACTACACGCAGTCCACCGCCATCACCCCCGAGGCCGTCGACCACCTCCTCGACCTCGGCGTGAAGGTCATCGGCACGGACTGCTGGAGCTTCGACGGCCCGGCCCGCGCGATGGTGGAGTCCTTCTACGAGACGCGTGACCCCGGAGCGCTGTGGCCCACTCATCTGCACGGCAGGGAGCGGGAGTTCATCCAGATCGAGGGCCTTGCGGGGCTGCGAGGGCTGCCGCGGCGCGGCCCGTTCACCTTCATGGCCTTCCCGATCGCCCTCGCGGATGCGGGCGCGGCATGGTGCAGGGCGGTGGCGCACGTACAGGAACCGCGCTGAATTACCCAATTGCCGAGGAATTCCACTCACATCACGGGTCGGTCGCCAGATCTCCTTGCCGGCCCAATGAGCGTTTTGCGTACAGCACGGTCTGTACGCGATTGGGTGTGCCCAGTTTGGCGTAGATACGGCTGAGATAGTTCCGGACAGTCTTCGGGCGCAGTCCGAGATGCTTGGCGATGCAATCCGTCTCGTGGTCGTCGGCCACCATGGACAGAATCTGCCGCTCGCGTTCCGTCAGCATCGCGAGGGGTGAGTCGTCGCCGCAGCCGCGGCCCGCCATCAACTGCAGGATCGGGCCCGCGGTGGCCGCCGTGAACGCGGCGCCGTCGCGGTGCACGGCGAGCAGCGTCTCGCGCAGCTCTCCGGCGTCGATGCTGCGGGAGAGATAGGCGTTGGCGCCGGCCACGAAGGCTTCTCGCATGTAGACCGGCTGTTGGTTGGAGGAGAGGATGACGATCCGTACGTGGCCGGATGCGCGGCGGATCGCCCGGATCGCGTCCACACCGCCCGTGCCGGCCACGCCGAGCCCCATCACGACGATCTGCGGGCGGTGCCTGTGTAACTGCGCCAGCGCCGATGCCGCGTCGTGGGTTATCGACACCACGCAGAATTCCGTAAAGCCGTCGAGGAGCTTTCGGAAACCTTCGAGCACCAGTTGTTCGCTGTCGACGAGCAGGACCCTTATCGATGACATTGAAGACCCCCCTGGGTTCCGCATTCACGACTGTGAAAGATCAGAACATGGGGGCACCAAGTCTCCTGCTCCTTGCCCCCGTTGGCTGATTCTCATCGTCGATGAATATCTGCCTCATCCGATGCTACACCACTGGACGAATCACTCTTCTGGTTAATTGTCAATTATTCGGCGGACGCCTTTCGGTGTTTGATCGCATTTCGGTTGAACCTTTCATTGGCGCGGGGCGGGTCGTGGAGTGGGCGGGCCCGCGGGGTGCGTGCCGGTTGCCGGTCAGTCATCGGAGCGATGCGAGGTGAAGCAGTCAACATCCGGTGTAGAAGGGTCAGTTGGGCGCATTGACATCCGATGTATTCCTCCCTACGTTCCCGAGCGACCCCTCAACCTCAGGAGCCGCCCCATGCGCAAGAGAGCCGCCGGACCAGCCCTGCTGCTCGCCGCCTCGCTGGCCTTCGCCGTCGTCCCCCAGGCGACCGCGGTTCCGGACCGCGAGCCGGAGCCGGTCGCGGGCCCCGGGACCGACCACGCCACGGACGACCCCTTCACGGCCGACCGCACCAGCTGGTTCCGCCAGGACCGCTTCGGCATGTTCATCCACTTCGGCGCGTACTCGAACCTGGAGGGCGAGTACAAGAAGGCCGACGGCTCCGTCTGCCGTGACGCCGAGTGGATCCAGCGCCAGTGCGACATCCCGCAGGCCGAGTACGAGAAGCAGGCCGCGACCTTCAACCCCGCCGACTTCGACGCCAAGGCCGTGGTCAAGGCGGCCAAGGACGCCGGGATGCGCTACATCGTCATCACCTCGAAGCACCACGAGGGCTACGCGATGTGGCCCACGAAGGTCAACGACTGGAACCTGCGCGACCACTCGTCCTTCGACAAGAATCGCGACATTCTCGCCGAGCTGAAGAAGGCCTCCGACGACGCGGGCATCAAGCTCGGCTTCTACTACTCGATCTGGGACTGGCACGACAAGGACTTCCCCGACCCGGCCACGTTCCCCAAGTACGAGAAGCGGATGCGCGCCCAGCTCAAGGAGCTGGTCGACAACTACGACCCGGCGCTCCTGTGGTTCGACGGCGAGTGGGACACCGACAAGCCCAACAACCCCTGGACGGCCAAGGACGGCGAGAAGCTGGAGGCCTACCTCCGCGACCTCGACCCCGACCTGGTCATCAACAACCGCGTGGGCAAGCGGCGCGTCGTCGACGGCGACTACGGCACCCCCGAGCAGGAGATCCCCGGCGCCCCCGTCGACGGCCAGCTCTGGGAATCCTGCATGACCCTCAACGACCACTGGGGCTTCGCCCGTTACGACCAGAACTGGAAGTCGGCGGCAACCCTGACCCGCAACCTCCTCTCCACCACGTCCCGCAGCGGCAACTACCTCCTGAACGTCGGCCCCGACGCCCGCGGCCGCGTCCCGCAGCCCTCCGTCGACCGCCTCAAGCAGATGGGCGACTGGCTACGTACGTCCGGCCAGGGCGAGGCAATCTTCGGCGCCCTCTACGGCGGACTCGTCGAGGAACCGGCCTGGGGTTCGGTGAGCCGCAAGGGAGACAAGCTCTACGCGGCGGTCACCCAGTGGCCGACGGACGGCACCGCCCTGCATCTGAAGGCGCGCACGGACTTCAAGGTCACATCGGCGCGAGTGCTCGGCAGTGACCAGCGGGTGGAGGTCACCAAGTCCGGTGACGGATACGACATCAAGCCTTCCGGAGCGGCGACGAACGACACCGCCACCGTCATCGAGCTGAAGGTCGATCCCGGCCCGACGGCCCGCCCCGGCAAGGGCAAGGGCCTCAAGCAGGAGATCTTCGACAACGCGGAGCTGAGCGGCACACCGAAGATCACCCGCACCGACGCGACGGTCAACCACGCCTGGAAGTACGAGGGTTCACCGGCCGCCGACATTCCCTCCGACAAGTTCGGCGTCCGCTGGACGGGCAAGCTGGAGCCGCGCCGTTCGGAGACGTACACGCTGACGGCCGTCTCGGACGACGTGGCGCGGGTGTGGATCGACGGCAAGCTGGTCATCGACTCCTGGACGCCGCACGAGCCGAAGATCGACAAGGCCCAGGTGAAGCTGACGGCGGGCACCCGGCACTCCATCAGGATCGACTACGCGGAGAACACGGGCGAGGCCCACATGAAGCTGCTGTGGTCGAGCCCCGGCCAGGAGCAACAGATCGTCCCGGCAACGCAGTTGTACGCGGACTGAGGGCCTAGCCCCCTTCCCGGCGGCGGATCGCCGCCTCCGGTGAGGTCGCGGGCAGCTTCCCCGCCCGTGACCTCACCGGACTCACCTGCGATATGGCGCCGTCAAGTGCCGCCGGAACAGGGTCAGTTGGGCCCATTTCCCGCTACAGTTTCCTTCTTGCCCCATTAGGGGGAACATTCGACGTCACCCTCTCCGGGAGGCCGAATGCGTGTCCGTGGCTCACCTTCAGTGGAGTCGATGCGGCGGCTGCGCCTCGCCGGGCGGGTGTCGACGGCTCAGGTGGACAGGGTGCTTGCGGACGCCTCGGCCCATCCGCAGCCTTCGGGGTCTGTGCTCCTCGACCTCTCCTCGGCGACCGCCTTCGACGTGGTGGCGCTGCAGCAACTCCTGTCGGTGTGCGCCGCCCGCAGGGACGCGGGCCTGGACACCAGGATCCGGCTGCCCGTGGACGCCGCCGCCCGGCATGTCCTGCGGCAGTGGCAGTTCCCGCTCGCGGCCGGTTCGGCCGCCCGGGTCCCGTTCAGGGATCTGGTCATGGACGAGGACCGTGCGTACTTCGGTGAACAGGCGCCGTCCGGCGCGACCGTCCCCGGCTCCGCGAGCCCACGCTCCTCGGTTCTCGCCTACCTCACGGCCCAGCGGCGGTTCGGACTGCGGCCCTACCGGATCGACGGTGCGGCGGCCCGTCTGCGGATACTCGAGGACGAGGTGGCCTGCTGGGGAGGCTTCGCCCTGACGCGGCTGCTCCGCAGCATGCTCCTGGGGCCCGCGCCCGAGGTGATCCGCGTACTGGTCCAAGAACTCGTCAGCGGCCCGCTGCTGCAACGCTGGTACGGAAAGGCCGCGATCACCGGAGCGCAACTCGAGCTGCCCGGCGAAGGGCCCGGCGCGGGCACCCTCACGCTGGCCATCTGGGACGACAGCGAGTCGCTCATCAGTGAGCTGAGGAAACGTGATCTGGCGGCCGAGCTGCCCCGGACGGAGGAGTTCACGGTGGCCGCTCAGGGCTGGTCCCCGGGCGAGGAGCCAGGGCGCGGCACCTGGCAGGCATGGCCCGATTCGGAGGATCCGGAAGTCCTCCTCGCCGGGTTGATGCGAAGCACGCCGCGCGACCGGTCGGCGGGCGGCGGCGCGGAAGGCAGCGACGGCATGTACGCGCTCTACAACTGCGCGGTCGACGTGTTCGGCGGGAGCCTCTGCATCGCGTCGAGGCGGACCCGGCTCACGATATCCGCCGCCCCGGCCGCGGACCGGGCCCGATACCGGGTCGAGGTGGCCGCCGGACCCCAACTCCCGGACCAGCACGGCAATCTGCTCGCCGTGCGGATACCGGTGCGAGATGGCTAGGCCCCTGCCCCTGGTCACCGCCCGGCAGATCACGGTGGCCCGCGACGCCCCCGAACCGGTCGCCGATGAGCGGGGCGACTTCTACCAGTGGCTGGGCGAGACCCTCGTAGGGCGGAGTGTCTCGATCGGGCCCGCCGGGGACACCGTCTACATCACCTCCGAGGAACTCACCTACGAGTCCTTCAGGATCGCGGACTATCTGGGCAGGACGCTGCCGACGGGCCGGGGGCCGCAGTTCCTCGTCATCGATCTGGCGGCCACCCCCTACAGTCAGCTGTGCGAGTCGCTGCTCATCGGCGTGGCCGACACCGTCCGGCTCTGGGCCGCGCAGGCCGCGAACCGGTCGCTCGCGATCCTCCTGCCGGCGTTCCCCCACGCCCGGTCCGAATTCTGGCCGGCCCTGCGCTCACTGGCGGACGGCCGCGAACCCGCGGCCAAACTGGTGGTCATCTCCAACGACGGGACCATCAGATGGCTGCACGGCGACAGCGGATCCCTGCGACGGGACTTCACGTCCGTCTACCCGCTGAAGCAGGATCCGCCGCAGCGTGATCCCCGCGAGCGGATGTCCGGCCAGATCGTCCGCAGACTCGGCCACTATGCCTCCCGCGAACGCAACGGCCCGCTCTGCAAACGCTACTTCTTCGACACCGGCCATGCCGCGCCGGAGATCGCCGAGCTCGCCGAACGATGGCTGCGCACCACGGTGCTCGCCGATCCTGACGTGCCGGGCGACCTCCTGCTGCTGAGCAAGGACCGCCAGACAGGCCTGGACGAGGCCATCGCCGGCATCGCCGCCGACCTGCGGCTCGACTTCGGGACGTTCGACTCCGAAGGCGGCGTCTTCGGCCCGGACGGGAAGCCCCTGGACGGCGTGACCATCCACAGCACGGTCGTGCTCTTCTTCGCCGTGGTCAGCAAGCGGCAGAAGTTCGAGCGGATCATCAGGAACATGCGCCGGGAAGGGATCCGCCTGGCCCCGCGGGCCTGGACCGTCCTGGCCACCGACGACGAGGCGGAACTCGCGGACACGGTGCCGCCACTCGACGTCGAACGGACGGTGAGCCGCAAGGCGTCCCGCCAGCAGGACTGCGAGCAGTGCACCATCGGCCTGCCGCACACCGACCCGCTGAGGGAACACCACACCCTGCGCACCTTCGACGCCTGGGAAATCCTCCTCACGTCGAAGTGGGGAGAGGAAAGAGTCGCCCCGACACCCGAGGGGAGCTTCTTCCGCTACGCCCCTGACATGGGGGACGTATTCGACAACTACGGGAACTGGATCGCGTCCAAGGTGATCTCCCTCCTGCGGACACGGGGCCTCGCGCCCGCCAGCACGGTCTTCGTCTTCCCCGACGAGGAGCGCATCAAGAGACTTCTCGTCAGGATCAGCACCCTCATGCGGGGCCGGCCGGTGACGATAAGGATCCCCAGCGAGGTCCTGGGGCACCGCACGTCCGCCGACGGCCGGAGCGCCGCCGGTGTGCGGCGCGGGCGGACGAGCAGTGACATCTGGGAGCGCCAGCTCCACCATCTGCGGGGCAGCAGGGACAAAGTGGTGATCCTCGACGAGTTCCGGGCATCGGGCCACACCGCCCGCGCGATGCTCTCGCTTCTCCTCAGCAGGGAGATCCATCCGGTGGTC
The DNA here is from genome assembly GCF_040640795.1 of Streptomyces sp. NPDC021622. NCBI lineage: Bacteria > Bacillati > Actinomycetota > Actinomycetes > Kitasatosporales > Streptomycetaceae > Streptomyces > Streptomyces sp. NPDC021622. The sequence continues at coordinate 519,181 of NZ_JBFACK010000002.1, read as the reverse complement.
TACATCCCCATCCTCGACTTCTCCGACGAGACGGACCTCGACGGCCTGCCCGTCCACCCGCTGTACCGGATACGGGCCACCAGGGGCGGGGCATGAAGGCCGGCGGCGTGCGCGCCCAACTGGTGGAAGAGGCCTGTCTGACGCTGGTGTATCTGCTGCACAACCGACGCCGTGAATGGGCGCTCGGCCGGCACAATCCGGATGAACTCGGCCACATCAAACGCAACATGCTGATCGCCGACTATGCGCGCAAGGCCCTTGACCTCCCCATGGGGGTGCGCCGCGAGCTCGACCGGATGGTCGTCGAATCCTTCCTGCCGCCCCATCCGACGGCCCCCTGGAACGGACCCGCCATGCCGCCCCCGCCGCCCGAGCCCGAGCCCGTCGACGTCGCCGTGGTGGTCGTCATCATCGAGGAACTCGACGCGGCGCTCGGCGTCTTCGGCATGACCCAGGACGACTTCCGCAGGGATGCCGTCGTGGGCGATCAGCGCTTCTTTCCGACCCGTGTGCCGAACGGATACCGCCCGGAGAAGCCCCTGTCGGTCGTCATCACCTCGGCGGGCAGGACCGGGAACGTACAGATGGTGAAGTCCGTCGACGCTCTTCTCAGGCGCTACGAACCGGAGTTGATCTGCCTGCTCGGCACCGCCTGCGGAGTGCCGGAAGCGGTGCGGATCGGGGACGTGGTGGCCTGCGACCGCGTCCACTACTTCCCACCCGGTCGACGGCTCCCCGGGAAGATCTTCCAGCCACGGCCGAAGCACGGGCAGGGGCGCAGCGACTACGGCCACGGGCTGCACTACTACAACCCCGCAAGGACCGACTACGCGAGCAGAGTACGGGAGTTCGTCCGCGGTCTGTCTCCCGCCGAAGTCCCCGAGACCTTCTCGGCGGCCCGCATTCCCGAGGTGCACACCACCGGTGTCACCATTGCCTCGGGCGAAGAGGTCCTGAGGGACGGGGAGTTGCTGCCCGGCCTGCGGGAGGTCGACAACACCATCTGCGCCGGCGACATGGAGTCGTACGGATTCTCCCAGGCCGCGGAGGGGCTCCCCTGGCTGATCTTCCGAGGGATCAGCGACTTCGGGCCGGGGCGCGAGGAACGCTGGAAGTACGTCTCGACGTCGTTCGCGGCCCTCTGCCTCGAAGACTTCCTCAGGACGCGTTACCTTCCGCCGGGGGCCGATGACCTGTGAGCGAAAGGTCGTGGCGGTACCCTGACCGGTCGTGGTGGGCCCTCTGACGGTCATCCCCGGTCGCGCGACGCTCTGGCGGGACTGCGTCCATCTGGTGCTGTTCGCGGCGTACTTGGTGCCGGCGGTCATCCCCCGGCGGCACCGGCTCCCGCCCCGGGGGGCCTGCCGCCCAGCCCCGGGATCAGCACCGCCGCCACCGCGAGGTGCATCAGAGTGAGGGAGACCCGAGTGCCGCCGTCCATGCCGTCGCCGATGAACGGCAGGAAGGACACGGCCAGTACGGCGCCGCCCACCCTGGTCCAGATGGCGCGGGCGCGCCGCACCCCGAACCGCTCCAGGGCGGCCAGTAGCCCCCAGCCGGAGAACGACGGCCCCGGACAGAGGCAGTTGGCCCGAACGAGTTCGCAACCGGCTCATAGGTAGGCCGCCGGGTCTTTCCCGGCGGCCTACCTATGGCGCTGCTTAGGGCAGCGACCACCAGTTGACCCACAGGTCGGAGTCATCCGTGATGACGAACGCGTACGGCCGCTGCGTGGCGTTCGGGTTGTCCTGCATGGTGATCGCCTCGCCGGGGCGCTCGATGACGCGTCCGGGCGGGGTGTTCTGGGCGGCCCAGTGCCACGCCTTTCCATCCCACCAGTTGACGTACAGCTTCGAGTCGTCGGCGATGACGAAGACGTACGGGCGGGTGAAGGCGTTCGGGTCGTCCTTCATCGTGACCACGCCGACAGAGTCGAGGATGAGCCGCCCACTGGGCGCGCCCTGCGCGCTCCAGTTCCACTTGCTGCCGTCCCACCAGTTCACGTACAGCTTCGAGTCGTAGCCCTGGACGAAGACGTACGGCCGCTCCGCCGCGTCCGGGTCGTTCTGGGCGCTGATGACGCCCGCGCCCTTCTTGACCGGCTGCCCGGACGGCGCGCCCTGGTCGCTCCACTTCCACTTGGAGCCGTCCCACCAATTGACCCAGACCTTGGAGTCGTCGGTGATGACGAAGACGTAGGGGCGGGTGAAGGCGTTGGGGTTGTCCTTCATCGTGGTGACGCCGATGGGGCGGGAGATGGTGCGGTTCGGCGGCGTGCCCTGGTCGCTCCAGTTCCACTTGGAGCCGTCCCACCAGTTGACCCACAGGTGGAAGTCATCGGTGATGACGAAGGCGTACGGGCGCTGCGCCGCGCTTGGATTGTCCCGGGCGGAGATGACGCCGACACCCTCACGGATCAGGCGTCCGGCGGGCGCGCCCTGGTCGCTCCAGTGCCACTTGCTGCCGTCCCACCAGTTCACGTGCAGCTTCGAGTCGTCGGTGATGACGAAGACATATGGGCGCTGCTGCGCGTCGGCGTCGTTCTGCATGGTGACGGCGCCGACCTTCTCGATGACCGTGCGCCCGGCCGGCGTGCCCTGGTCGCTCCAGTGCCACGCCTTGCCGTCCCACCAGTTGACGTGCAGACGCGAGTCATAGCCGCGCACGAAGACGTACGGTCGCTGTACGGCCTGTGGGTCGTCCTTCATGGTGACGGCGCCCATCGTGGCCCGGACACCGACTGTGGTGGTGGGCCTTTCTTGGTCGTTCCACTGCCATGAACCCATCGCGTTCCCTCTCCGGCCCCCATCCCGGCATCACGGACAGGGGCATGCTGAAGTGAGACGTGCTCTCAAGGACCTGGTGCCACGGGAGGCGGGCGCCAGGGTGCGGGGATGGGTCCGGCCGGAGTCCCACGACGTACCGTGCGCGCACACTCTGACACCGCCTTGCCGACCTGTCATCGCCGCAGAAGCGAAGAAGACGATCCACTGGCCTGTTCCGGACATGTCTGTCGACGGCACCGCATTCCCGGCAGCAGGCTTCATGTGCCAGGTCAGCGCGCAATCCGCAGAGGGAAGAACGCCGAAGATCACGTGACAGACGAGGAGATCCTGGGGGCCGAATGGCCAAGTACCGGCTGCGCCTGGCTACCCACCCTTGCTGTGATGGAGGGCGGCGCCACACTGCACTCGGCAGGATTCGAACCTGCAACCTTCTGATCCGTAGGTTGGGGCGGTGGCCTGCGGTTCTCCCGGTTAGGCAGCTGGCCACCTTGCTGGTGTGGGCCGTTGTGCGGCTCCGTGCGGAGACGTTGCCGTCAGGGCCGCCGTCAACCCCATAAAGCGCGCCCGTGCTCTGACGCGACGGCCCAGGGGTCCACCTCAGGCGGTATATATGGAGGCACAGCGCACTTTAAGTCCTGTTCAGCTACTCGGTAACTGCCTCGCTGATGAGAAGGGGTGCTGGGCGGGCGAGGACACCCTGAGCGTGTACGCCGCAGCCCGCGAGCTGCTGGCATGGTCTCAAGACAAGAGAACCTACGTTAAGAAACATCACCACGCCGCCTGGACGTCAGCTATTAGGGAGGTTGCAGCCTTAGTCATATTCCCGGAGCGCGGCAGCCAACTGTGGCCCTTCCTTCGCTCCTCGGCGCATCAGCACGGCGGCCGTGGAGTGCAGCTCGTTCCACTAGTGCGGACGCCCGATGTCGGCGGCGTCGGGGACGCTCGCCACAGCAACTGACGCGGCTTGGCCAGACTCACCGGCCCCGGCGAGTGCGTGCGCGAGGCAAGCGCGGTACCAAGTCTTGTCGCGTCGGTACTCGTCCGGCAGTGCGGCGAGCCCGACCGTGATCTGATCCACGGCCTCCCGCCAGTCACGCAAGTGCAGTGCAGCCATGCCTCGTTGCAGGGTGAACCACGTCTCGTCGTAGAAATACATCCACACCGGCTCGTCCTCGGGGTGCTCGGAGGCCCGGCGGATGAGCCCCTGCGCTTCATCGAGCAGGCGGTGAGCGTCGTCGGCCTCACCGTTGAGCGCGTGCCCTCGGGCAGCCATCTGTGCGGCCATGCCCTGCACTCCGAGCGAAGTGCCCGGCGCTGACCAGCGGGCTGCTTCCGCCAGGCGGACACACCTGGTTCCCCGGCCACCGGACCACGCCATGTGGGCCTTCACGCTGAGCGTCGTGGCGGCCATGTTGGCGTCTCCCGCTTCCAACGCCCACTCGTGCGAACGGTCGTACCAAGCAAGGGCAGCGGCAGACTGCGCCTGGTCCTGGGCCATCCATGCGAGGAACTGCGCATGTTCGGAGGCGAGTCGTACGACGCGGTCTGCGAGCGGGCCACGCGCCCCCGCGTACAGGTCAACGACGGTCCGGAGTTGCTGACGCATCACCTCGACGAGCGGCCGTGACCCAATGTGGTCCTCGGCGCGACGGTGCTCGGCGAGGAGACGGTCTAGCCAATCGAGAGTCGCTGCGTCGACTCGGTGGGAAGAGTCGACCACGCTCGTCACACGGGCCAATAGATCCTCATCCGGCGCGGCTCCCGGTAGCGAAAGCCCCGGAATCGGAGTCTCTGTCCGGCCTGCCTCTGCTGCTACGGCCTGGAGTTCGGCCGGAATCCCGAGCCCGGCCACGATCCGCTGCCTCACCTCGACGGAGGTGATCCGGCGGGGCTCCCGCTCGATGTCCGACACGTCAGGCTGGGCGAGGCCGACCCGTTCCCCCAGCTTCGTCTGGCTCAAGCCGGTGAGCTTGCGGTACGCGCGAAAGACGCGCCCCCAGTCCTCACTGGTGACCGCCGCTGCGAGCTGCGGGTGCGACCACAGGTTCCCGGGCGTGTCTCCCATATCTCCAATATAGGGCGGGTCTATAGGGCCATGGGATGGGATCAACAGGTGTTCGGCGCAAGGGTCTTGCTGAAGAAGGACCCCCGTGACCGAGCCGCACGGTACGGAGGTGATCGCGTGACGGTCGCGACGCACACGGCACGGCTGCTTCCTTGGTCGACCCCCGAAGGCAAGCCTTGCTACCTGTCCAGCGACGGCAACGGCTACTTGGCCCGCGTGGCGGACAACATCGAGTCCGTACAGCTCGGCATGGCGGGTGACCTGCTGAGCCATGTTGCCGAGTTGCTCGACGACAGTAAGGCCACTGCTGATCAGCTCCGGTTCGCGCTGTCCTGCATGAGCCAGTCTCTGCGCGACACGAAGCGGATCGCAGACAGCAGGGGCACACGGCTGCCCGTACCCGATGACGATCCTGGCCCGGTCGACGCGGAGGAGGACGATCGCGACGACGGGGACGGTCCACAGCTTCCGGCTGAGGCATTCGGATGAGCGCGGGCAGAGTCTCGCGCGGCGTCTATCGCTTCGCTGAGTGGACGCTGAAAGCCGAACCGGAAGTGGCCGTGCGCCACATCGGCAAGTGCCTCACCTGCTCAGAGCAATGCGTCGATACGGCGGCGGGAGATGACGCCCAACTGTGGTGTCAAGCACGCCGGGATCACTGGGCACGGCGGCTTTGAACTGTCGGCGTTCCAACACTTCACCGCCAGCATGGCCGACCCGGCGGCGAATCCCCCACCAGCTTCGTGACCTGCCAGATTCTCGTCGGCTCCGCCTAGGTAGAGGCGCGCGTGCCCACGCGGCCGGCCGCAGCGGCTTTGGTCGGTGTCCTGCCTGGGTTGGGGTCGGGCATGTTCAGGGGGCCGTACGCTCGCTGGCAACTCGGGCAGGCTCTGCGTCTGCCCGGAATGTGAACGAGTGGCCCCCTGGACTTGCCCGCCGCGGGCCCCGATCCGGGGAGGTGGCTAAAGCCGTGAAGGCCGTCTGCCCCAGCCACAGGGGTACACGAACCGTTCTGAGGCGTAGGGCGCAGTTGACTACAGGACAGAAGTGGCAGCGTGTCTCCTCTGCTCACCCTTCCAAGGTGCTGATGGCCTCGGCCAGCCACTTCTTCTCCTCTGTGCCCGTCGCGCGGGCGATCCTGAGCATGCCCTGGCGGAAGAGGTCGGGGGTCTCCTCCGCCTTCACCGGTTTTCCGTCGCGGTAGAAGAAGCTCGCCGGAGCGTCCAGGAAGGCCTGGCGGCGGCGGAGCACCGCGGCCTGCTCGGTGGGGTCGGGAAGGTGGCGCAGGAAGGCGAGCAGCGTGAAGAACCGTTGCCCGTCGGTGATTTCGGCGTCCTTGGGATCCCTCAGGCGGGCGAGCAGTTCGGTGCGGCCGGCCTCGGTGAGGGAGAGGATCCGGCGGGGTGCGGCGCTCTTGCCGGGCTCGGTGTGCTGCTCGACGAGGCCCGCCTTCACGAGCCGGGTGATCGCCGGATAGAGCGCGCCGTCGCTGACCGGGCGGATATGGCCGCTCAGGCCCTGGATGCGGGTCTTGAGTTCATAGCCGTGCAGGGGCTCCTCGCTCAGGAAGCCCAGGATCGACAGTTCCAGCATGTGAGGCGAGCCCCTTTCCGTTGCCGCGCACTTGTCCATCTCCTGCCGTGATGCTATCTCTTTCCGCTGTACCTCGATTCGATGTACAGCGGAAAGAGGGGGATGTGCCATGGGGGGATGTGTCATGGGACCGACCGAGCACCGGCGCAGGCTGGTGTCGCTCGCGTACCCGGTCTACTTCGAGCTCCTCGCGGGGGTCACGGCCGGGATCATCAACATGGTCTGGGTGGCCCGGCTCGGCGGCGACGCGGTCGCCGCGGTGGCCGTCGCCACGAACGTCGAGAACGTGCTGCTCGGCGTCATCCTCATGGCCGGGTCCGGAACCACCGTGCTGGTGGCCCGGGCCAGGGGAGCGGGGGACCCGGCGGCGGCCCGGTCCGCGGTGCGCGGCGGCTGGGCGCTGTGGGCGCTGATCACTCCCGTGGTCGCCGTCGGCGGCTACGTATGGCGCGAGCCGCTGGCCCGCCTGGTGCTCGGCTCAGGCGCCGGCGACGCCCTGCCGCTCGCCACGGAGTACTTCGCCGTCGCACTGCCCGGCATGGCGGTCTACTTCGCCACCAACGTCGTCGACGGCATCCTCAAGGGCACGGGAGACACCCGTACGCCGATGCGGCTCGCCCTGCTGGCCAACGGACTGATCCTCGTACTGGATCCGCTCCTCATCCTGGCCTGCGGACTCGGCGTACGCGGCGCGGCGATCGCTACGGTGGCCGGGCGGACGGTGGCGCTGGTGTGCGGGATCCTGGCACTGCGGGGCGGTATCGAGCCCCGTAAGGGGCGCGGGGAACTGCGCGACCAGCCCCCGCCGACCCGCAGGTACATCACTGCACAAGGCAGGCGCCTCTACGCCGACGCACGCGGAACGGCCGCGACCGGCCTCCCGATGTCGGCGGACTTCGTCATCCGAATGACGGGAGCGCTCGCGCTCGTCGCGGTCGTCGCCAGACTGGGCGTCGAGGAGGTAGCCGCGTACGGCATCGCGACCAAGGCGATGTACCTGGCGACCATGGCCTTCTACTCCGTACGCCAGGCCGCCGCGATCCACACCGCCCATCTGCTCGGCGCGGGGAGCGACGCACGCCGCGCCGTAGGGCGCCAGGCGCTGCTCGTCGCCGGGGCGCTGGGGCTGTTCGCCGCGCTGGTGCTGCTAGCCGCGGGCCCCTGGATCATGCGGGGCTTCGGCGCCGGGGGAGAGGTGGCCGACGCGGGGGCGCTCTATCTGCGGTGCCTGGGCCCGTACTTGGTGCTGCTCGCCTGCTTCATCGCGCTGGGCGGCGTCTTCGAGGGCAGCGGTTCGAGCCCGGCCCTCGCCCGCATCACCGCGTGCGGCGTCGTGCTCCAACTTGCCCTGGCCTACGCCCTGTTGGGCCTCGGCCTGCCGGGTGTCTGTCTGGCCATGGCGGTGTCCATGGCCCTGCAGTGCGCGGGGGTCACCCGAATGTACCGGCGTACAGGGCGAGTTCAGGAGCTCAAGGGAGGAGGCGGCGGGCCTCGACGGCTCCGCCCCGGGGTCAGGCGCAGAAGCGGGCGGTGGTGACCGAACCACCCGCGTTCTCGTCGTCCGTGCCGAGGGCGGCGAGGCCCGAGCCGGGGACGCAGTGCAGGGCCTCGATCTTGTGGCCCTTGAACTTCCGCAGGACATCGGGTGACTTGGCGAGCGTCAGGCGCCACTTCCCGGCGTCGGTGACGGCGAGCCTGCCCGCGTCGCTCACGGCCGAGTCGAACGGGCCGTCGTCACCGCCGTCCGAAGCCGAACTGATGAGAATGCGCCCCGACTTGGTCACGTCGATGTCGGAGGCGTGCCGGACGTCGCCGTTCGGGTAGGGCGCGCGGAACTCCGTCTTCGACACCGCGCCGAACTTGGACTCGCCGTAGGGGCTGATCGAGAACGGCGCCGCGTACAACGTGGCCGGACGGTCGCCCGCGCCCCGGTCGGCCCAGACCGCGGCCAGCTTTCCCTTCTGCGAGGTCAGCGTGAAGCTCTCGAAGTCGTCGCCGTTGCCGATCGCGGGGAGCGGCGAGATGTCGAGGACCTCCACCGCCTCGCCGGAGTCGGTCAGCTTCAGGTGGTAGACGAGGCCGCGGCTCGCGACCGCCACGTACTCGTCCGAGGTCCCCGGCACCCGGTCGAGCGCCTCCAGGTCGACCGGCTCGGCGCCGCCCTGCCAGGTGAGCGGCGAGGTATCGGGGGTCTGCCCCGGCCTATAGGTGACTTCGGCGATGCGATTCTGGCCCGGCTTCTTGTTGTCGCGTACGACGAGGGCGCTGAACGTGTCACCCGAGCGGGAGGCGACGGCGAGACCGCTGATGCCGGACCGCAGGTCGTACCCGACCCGCTGCCAGTCGGCGGCGGCCTTCGGCTGGGCCGGGGACAGGCCTGCGGTGAGGAGAACGGCAACTCCCGCGCCGAGGGCGGTCATTGCGGTCAAGACGGACTTACGCATGGTCAGGGCCTCTCACTCGATGTGCAACGCGCGTAGATTCACGGCTGGCCGGACGGTAGTGGTCCGCCCGTCCGTGAGGCAAGTGAGGTACGCGGACCGGGCTAACGGGCGCTTCGCACAGCAGCCGCCTCGCGGTGGCCGGGTGTCGGCCCGACGGTGACGGCGGGGCGGCGCCCCGGCCGCAGGACCGTCGCGGCGACGGCGAGGCCGAGCGCCGCGATCCCGGCGGCGACCCAGAAGGCGAGCCGGTAGCCGTCGGCCGTGGCCGCCAGGGTGCGTCCGCCGTCGGCGAGCAGTGCCTCCGTGCGGCTCGCAGCCAGTGTCGTCAGCACGGCGAGACCCAGCGAACCGCCCACCACCTGCGTGGTGTTGAAGAGCCCCGAGGCGAGCCCCGCGTCCTCCTCGCGCACCCCGGACATCGCGAGCCCGGTCACGGCGGGCATCGCGGCGGCGAATCCCGCGCCGAGCAGAATCATCGGGGGAAGCACGTCGGTGACGTACGAACCATCGGCGGGCAGCCGGCCGAGCAGGGCGAGACCGGCGGTGATGAGGGTGAGCCCGGCGAGCAGCGGGCGGTAGGGACCGAACCGGCCGATCAGCCTCGCGGACACGCTCAGCATCAGTACGCCGATGACGACGGGGGCGGGGAGGAAGGCGAAGCCTGTCTTCAACTCTCCGTATCCAAGGACGCGTTGGAAGTAGAGGGCGCCGATGTACTGGAAGCCGTACATCCCGGCGATCATCGCGATCTGCACCGCGTTGGCGCCGGTCAGCGACCGGGAGCGGAAGACGCGCAGCCGCAGCAGGGGGCGGGCGGCGCGGGCCTGGCGGACGGCGAAGGCGGCGTACAGGGCGAGGGAGAGCGCGGCGAGGCCGAGGGTGGCGGACGTTCCGTGCTCGGCGGAGCCGACGATCGTGTAGACGGTGAGCATCAGCGCACCCGTGATGAGCGCCGCGCCCGGATAGTCGGCGCCGCCGCCGAGCCCGGTGCCGCGGTCGTTCGAAAGAACGCGCACCGCAGCGACGAGCGCGACGACACCGATCGGCAGATTGATCAGGAAGATCCAGTGCCAGTTCAGGGTCTCGGTCAGCGCGCCGCCGAGGAACGTGCCGAGCGCACCGCCCGCCGCGCCGACCGCGCTGAACACCGCGACGGCCTTGGCCTGTTCGCGCGGCTCGGGGAAGAGCGCCACCAGCATGCCGAGCACGACGGCGGAGGTCATCGCCCCGCCGACACCCTGCACGGCGCGCGCCGCGATCAGCACGCCCTGGTCGGCGGCGACCCCGCAGAGCACGGAGGCGGCGGTGAACAGGGCGAGGCCCCACACGAACATCCGTTTGCGCCCGACGAGATCACCGAGCCGCCCGGCCAGCAGCAACAGACCGCCGAAAGCGATGAGATAGGAGTTGACCACCCAGGCGAGACCCGGCGCGGAGAAGCCGAGATCGCTCTGGATGGACGGCATCGCCACGGTCACGATATTGCCGTCGATGATCGTCATCAGCAGGCCCGAGGACAGTACGGCGAGCGAAGCCCAGCGTGAGCGTGCTGGCGTGGAATGCCCCTTGGGCTGCCCCTTGGACTGCCCCTTGAACTGACCCTCGGACACGACAAAAACCTCCATGAACTGCATAGGTGCACGACTTGTAACGGGACTCATCGTGGGTGACCATGGAGGCGTCGAGAAGGAGGCACTTCAATGTCCCAAGGGAACACCGGTGTTACCTCGCAGGTGGTGAACGCGCAGGCGTGCCCGGTGCGGGAAGTTCTTGACAGGGTGGTCGGGAAATGGAGCGTCCCGATCCTGGTCGCGGCGGCGCACGGGCCGATCCGCTTCACTGAACTGGAGCGCAGCATCGACGGAATCAGCCGCCGCATGCTGACCCTGACCCTGCGGAATCTGGAGCGCGACGGCCTGCTCGTGCGCACGGTGCACCCGACGGTCCCGCCGAAGGTGGAGTACGAACTGACGCCGGTGGCCGAGGAGTTGCACGGAACCCTGCTTCAGCTGACCGGCTGGGCGGAGCGCCACCGGGTGACGATCGCCGAGTCGCGGGCGGCGTACGACGAGCGGCGGGGCCTGGCCGACGCCTGACCCCGGCCGCTGCGATTGGCTGTGGGTGCCGTCCGCTTCAACGGTTCACGGTGTACGAGTTCAACCTCTACCAGCCGGCCCTGCGCGGTGAGGCCAGCAGATAGTGGCTGCCGCCCGGCCGCTCGGCATGCTCGCTGACCTGCCAGCCCGCCGCCGACAGCGCGGCCGCGCACGCCCGCAGGCCCTCGGCCGACACGTCGCGCACCGCGACGGCCTCCGGCTGCGGGGTCTCGCCCACCCCGTAGCCCTCGGGTCCCGGCGGGCGGCCCGCCGCCTCCAGGGCCAGGGCCGCGGCCTGGACGAGGTGCGTCCGCTCCCAGGCGCAGGGGCGGTCCCGCGCGCCGTCCGGGTTGGTCATGCGGCGCATTTCGAGGAGGCCTTCCCACGCGCTGCGTACGTCGCGGGCGCGGGCTGGGCCGGTCGCGCCCGGCGGGGGCGCGGGCTCGGTGCCGGTGCGGGCGGCGAAGAGGCCGGAGGGGGCGGCGGTTGGTGCCTCTGGGGTGTCGGCCTTGGCACCCGGCGCCTCCTCCCGTATCCGATGTCCCGCGGGCGTCAGGAAGAAGGCGTGCGGCGGCCGGGGGTGCCGGAAGGCGAGGCGGTGGCGCACGAGTGCGGCCAACTGCGCCTCGCTCCCGGTCAGCCGCCCGGTCGCGGGGTCCGCGGCCTCGATGATGCGGCGCTGAGCTGCCGTCGGCGGCTTCGCCATGAGTCCACCTCTTCCCAGGTTCTCCTGCTCCTGGTCCCGATGGTGCCTCGCGCCACTGACAACGGCTTCAGCGAACGTCCCCCGTGGCGAGGTCGACGACCTTCTCCGCGACCACTTCGAGTACGCGACGGTCGTCCTCGGCGGTGCCTCGCTCGCCCGGAGTACCGGGGTAGGTGTCCAGGAGGACGTCCGTGGCGCCCAGTTCGGCGAGGGCCTCCAGGTCGCCGCGGAGCTGGTCGACACTGCCGTGCCCGAGGGGGCGCTCGGCCGTGTCCGGCTGCGGGGCGAGCCGGAGCTGGAGCCGCGGCACCAGGGCGGGGGCCGGCCGGCCGGCGGCCTCGGCCTCCCGCGCGATCAGCGGCAGCGCGGCACGCAGCGCTGCGAGCGTCGGCATGAACGGGTGCCAGCCCTCGCCGAGTCGGGCGGCGCGGCGCTGGGCCGCGGGGGAGTTGCCGCCGACCCAGACGGGCAGCTGCGACGCCGCCGGGGCGGGGGCGGTGTGGACGCTTTCGTAGGAGACGTACCGCCCCTGGAAGGACGTCGTCTCCTCGGTCCACGCGGCGCGGATCGCGGCGAGGTACTCGTCGGTGATGGCGCCGCGCTCGCGGAAGGGGATGCCGAGCGTCTCGTACTCGGCGGCGGACCAGCCGACACCGGCGCCGAGGACGAAGCCGGCGTCGCCGTTGAGCTGGTCGATGTTGGCGGCGAGGCGGGCCGTCTGGAGGGGGTGCCGGTAGGGGATCACGGTGATGGTGGTGCCGAGCCGCAGCCCCGGTACGCGGCCCGCGAGGTGGGCGGCGAGGAGGAACTGGTCGTAGAACGGGGCGGGGTAGACGCCGTGCACGTCCGGGGTGACGGCTATGTGATCGGAGATCATCGCGAAGGTGTAGCCGAGGTCGCGGGCGTCGGTGGCCTGGCGGGTGAGGGTCTCCGGGGTGGTGCCGGAGCCGAAGTTGAGGAGATTTACGCCGTATCGCATGAGGGCCAGTCTCGATGATCTTGACGCTGTGTGTCGACCAAGTCCGGGTCCGCCGTCAGCCGCCGGACGGGTTATGAACTCGGCCGCAGATTCCAGCCCGCCACCACCGGACGCCCATGCTCCGTGCTCAGGCGGCTCACCGTCCCCGTCGCGAGTTGGAACAGCGCCCCGCCGGAGACGGGAAGCCCGAGCCGCCGCGCGGCAAGCACCCGCAGAAAGTGCGAGTGCGCGAACAGCACCACGCTGCCCTCGTTCTCGGCCAGCGCCGCGTCCACCTTGGCGAGCATCCGGTCCGCCCGCTCCCCGACCTGCTCCGGGCTCTCCCCGGGATGCTCCGGGGGCCCGGGGGCGACCCCGTCCGTGAACAGGTACCAGTCGGGGCGGTCGCGGTGGATCTCCACCGTCGTCACGCCCTCGTACGCCCCGTAGTCCCACTCGCTCAGGTCGGCATCGACCCGCGCGTCGCCGAACCCCGCGAGCGCCGCCGTGTCCCGGGCCCGCTCCCGGGGGCTCGTGAACGCCGCCCCGATCCGGTACGTCCCGATCAGCGACGCGAGCCCCCGCGCCTGCTCCCGGCCGTTCTCCGTGAGCGGGATGTCCGTCCAGCTGGTGTGCTGCCCGGTCAGGGCCCACTGGGTCTCGCCGTGCCGGACGAGCAGCAGATCACCCATGGCGCGGAACTTCCTGAACCAGAGTGCTGGGAACGCGCGCTTCGATGATCATGGCTCCTGATCCTAATGCTCACCGGCCGCACTCCGACGCTGATGCGCCCGCCGCAGGGGCGTACCGACCAGCGGGTGGCCAAGGCCAGCCGCGAAAGCCCCAGCCTGGGCGAGCCTATGGGAATGCCTCATGAGCGCAACGACGAACGTTCTTGACCGTTCTGAGCTCCTGGGGTGATGGATACGCAGCAAAGTGAAGGTTCGCCAGAGGGCTGCGTTAATGACGAGCCATGCTCATCCGTATGGGGAGTGAGGGCGCGGTAGCGCCACCCATCGGAAGGTCGAGGAGCGCCTGATGACGCCCCTGGAGTTCGCCGGATATGTGCCGGCAGGAGTATGTGCGGCTCGTGCGCTGGTCGCTGTGTTGCGCCGCTTTCGTCCGGCGCAACCCCCTGACTACGCGGGCATGGTGGAATCCAAGCTGTGGTGAGGACAGGTCCATCCACTCCGGACGATCCTCCGTTGCAGTTCGACGGCGAACAGAGCAGGGCGCTCCTGGACTGCTACGAGAGGTACCTGCAGAAGACCGAGCGGATGATCCGGCGCACCTTTCCAACGGCCTCTACGCCGTTTCCCCTGAACACCGAATCTCACCTCTGACAGGAGGGAATGCCCAAAGTTCCCGATTGCACCGAGCCCTCCATGAATTGCGTGAGGAACTGGGTGCGGCCGTCTATCTGAGCAGGTATGTCGATGGCGAGGTCGACATCGTCGACTTCGCCGACGGCCCACGGACTCCGCGGGCGAACGAATGGGTGGACTTCCGGGAAGCCGCACATGCCACCGCCCTGGGGAAATGCCTGCTCGGTCAACTCGACCACGAGGGACGCATGGACCATCTGTCCCGACACAAACCTGTCCGGCTCACGTCCAGGACCCTCGTCCATGAGCGGCTCCTCCTCTCCGTACTCGAACGCCAGCAGCTCAGCGACGCCCCAGTCCTGGGCCTGCAGGAATACGCCATCGGAACCGTATGCGCAGCCGTACCCCTCTCTGTCGGCACGGCCATCGGCTGCCTGGCCCTGTCCTTGCCCGTCGAGCACGCCCACCGCCTGCGAAGCGCGGCCCAAACCCTCAGCCGGCGAGCGGCAACGCTGTCACGGCACCTGGAGATCTGACACTGGGGCCGATTCCCGCCGGAAGCGGCAGCATGCAATGGCTCAGCCGGTCCGTGCTGACTGCCAGGCCGCGGCGTCGAGGAAATGCACGTCGTAGCGCTCCTGCTCGGACTCAAGGCTGTCAAAGGAGTCCAGGCCGTGCTGAATGCGTCCCAGAGCGCGGAAGTAGCCGAACCGGTCGATGCCTGGGGTCAGCACCGCGAGTAGGTCGGCGGTGGAACCGGGGGCGGCGCCGAAAGCATGCGGCATTCTTGGCGGAACGACGACAAGACCACCTGGTCCCACGGATGTCATCTCACCGTCCAGGAAGAACTCCACCGTGCCGCAGAGTACGTAGAACAGCTCTGACGACAGCACGTGAAAATGCGGCCTGGCACCGTCGGCGCCCGCGCCGAGGATCAGGCGGTTCGCGCCCAGCGCGCCGCCGGTTGCCCCGGCTTCGGCCAGCAACCGGAAGCCTCCGCCGTGGGGCAGTGGTACGTACTCGGCCTCCTCGGACCTCACGATCAGCGCGTCTTTGGTGTTGTCAGCGTCCCGAACCATTTTCTTGGATCCTCTCGCCCATCTCTGTGACCGGGTTCCATTCCAACCGGGGAACAAGCCGCGAACCAGAAGCAGTTGTCGCCTGTAGAAATCACCGGTCGCGATCAATCGGAGGGGCATGTGGAGCTGCGGCAGTTGCAGTACTTCGTGGCCGTCACCGAGGAGGGGGGCTTCGGCCGTGCCGCCGAGCGCCTGGGCATCGTCCAGTCAGCGGTGAGTCAGCAGATCCGCCGCCTCGAACGCGAGCTGGGGGTGGTGCTGTTCGAGCGCTCCACCCGTCATGTGCAGCTGTCCGGCGCCGGTGAGCGCTTGCTGCCCGAGGCGCAAGCCGTGCTCGTGGCCGCGCGCCGCACCCGCCAGGTGGCCGCCGACATCGCGTCCGGAGACGACGGCCTGCTGCGCCTGGGCAGCGTCCAAGGCCCCGGCGACCGGATCTACCGCCTGCTGAACGAGCTGTCGGCCACCGCGCCTCGGCTCCAGGTCCGACTGCGGCGCCTGGCCCTCGCCGACCGGCTGACCGCAGTGCGTTCCGGTCAGCTGGACGCCGCTCTCGTACGGGCGCTGCCCGCGGCACCGGGTCTTGAACTCCTGCCCGTGTGGAGCGATCCGCTGTATGTGGCCCTGCCCGACAACCAGGCGCTGGCGATCGAGCCGATCCTGCGCCTGGAGCAGCTGGCCGACCTGCCGCTGCGGCTCGCGCCGCGGGAGAACAATCCGCCCTTCCACGATCTGATCACCGGCGCCCTCCGTTCAGCCGGGGCCGAACCGCTTCTGGGGCCGCCGTTCACCAGTTTCCAGGAGACGCTCACCGCGATCGGTACCAGCGCGCCCTCCTGGACCGTCTTCTATGACGTGGTCGGGCTACCGCCTTTCCCACGGGTAGCCCTGCGCCCCCTGGCCGAGCCCGCCCTCGCCACGTCGCTGGCCGTCCGACCGGGGCCGCCCAGCCCCCAACTGCGCCACCTGCTCCGGGTCCTTGCTCATGCCGATACCAGTGCAACTCCATCGGTGGTGGCCGCACCCGGGCGCGCGGTGCGGCCACCACAGAGGTCAGATCCCGGCGGGCACGCGTGACGGGCGGCCCGAGCCGCGTGTCAGGCAGTAGCCGCCGACACCCGCGAGCGCGGCGAGTACGCCGCCGCCCGCGGTCCACAGCCAGCGCGACGACCACCACGCGGACGACCAGCCGTCCTCCGGCTCACTGGACGCCGCGGCCGTCTTCGTGCCGATCCCCGGCACCGGCGGCTTCGCAAGCGCGCCGTCCACCGCCTGCGCGCCGCCTCCGTCGTTCGACGTGACCTTCGTCGAGGCCTTCATCGGCAGCCCCAGGGCGTCCGCGTCCAGGTCGGTGACCGTCAGGCGTACGTAGTACGTGCCCTGCAGCGGGTCGTTGGCCCACGGTTCGGCCCAGCCCTTGACGGTGCGCAGGGTGCAGGACAGTTCGACCGTCTTCGCGTCCTGCGCCGCCGTCTTTGTCTGCGCGCCGTACCGGCACGCCTGGTGGCGCCGCAACCCGTCGTACACGTCGACCTGCCAGGTGGACCCGGAGCGACCCGACGCGGCCTCGGGCAGCTCCACCGTGGCGTGCACGGTGGGCCGTTGGCCGATGTCCGCGGGGAACGCCCAGTACAGGTAGTCGCCGGTGGACGCCTCCGCGGTGGCCTCCTGGTCCTGCTGGATCGCGGTCGCCGTGCGGAAGGACGTACCGGCCTCCGTCGGTGTGGCGGGCTTCTCGTCGCCGTCGGAGGAATCGGCCACCGCGACGCCCGCCGTCCCGGCCAGGGCCAGCAGTGCGGCCGCCCCCAGCGTGGCCACCCGGCTCAACACACGTGTCGTACGCATCAGTTGGTCCTCCAGACCGCGAAGCGCCAGCGCGAGACCCAGCCCCAGACCAGACCGGCGACGAAGCCGGTGAGGATCAGTGTGCCGAGCAGCCACCAGCCGTTGCCCAGGCCGAACGACGCCACGTCCGACGCCTCGTCGGGCGCGTCCACCACGTCGATGTTCAGCTCGACCGGCAGGCCGGGCGTCGTCTTGACGGACGCGGGTGCCGAGAAGGAGTTGCTGACCCGCAGGCACACCGTCTCGGCGACGGGCTCGCTGGCAGAGTCATCGGAGTCGTCGGAGTCCTGCTCCGGCTTCGGGTAGCGCAGGCCCGTCGAGATCACGTCCGTGCGTCCGTCACCCGCCTCCGCGCCCCGTACGATCTCGCGTCCGCTCTCGGTGGAGGCCCGGAGCAGTACGCCGTAGTCCTGATGCACCGCCCGGTCCGCCGCGACGCTGACGGAGGCGCGCAGTTCCTTCCCGGGCTCGACGTCCACGCGGTACCAGCGGTGCTCGCCGAACTTCTCGCGGTCGGTGTAGAGCCCGGCCTTCAGCTGCGGGGCGTCGGAGCACTGCGCCGCGCCCTTCGCGGCGACCGGCGTGGCGACGGGGTCGGCCGCGCGGTCCACCAACTGCTTGACGCGGCCGGAGAGTTCATCGGTGTGGCGTACGGATGTGTATGTTCCGCCGGTCGCCTCGGCGATGCAGCTGAGCTGGTCGCGGGTCTTGGCGTCCGGCACCAGGCCGAGCGTGTCGACGGTGAGGTGGATGCCCTCCGCGGCGATCTTGCGGGCCACCTCGCAGGGGTCGAGCGGCTGGCAGGTGTCCTCGCCGTCGGAGATGAGGACGATGCGGCGGCTGCGCTCGGTGTTGTCGTCCTTGAGGTCGTCGGCGGCCTTCAGGAGCGTGGGGCCGATCGGCGTCCAGCCGGTGGGCGCGAGCGTCGCCACGGCGGTCTTGGCGTCGGTGCGGCCCGCGCGGTCGAGCTCGGCGACGGGGTAGAGCAGCTCGGTGTCCTTGCAGCCCGTCTTGCGGTTGTCGCCGCGGTAGTTGGCGCCGAGCGTGCGTATGCCGAGCTGGACCTCGTCCGGCGTGGCGTCGAGCACCTCGTTGAAGGCCTGCTTCGCCGCCGCCATCCGGGACTTGCCGTCGATGTCGCGGGCCCGCATGGAACCGCTGACGTCGAGCACCAGCTCGACCTTGGGGGAGGGCTGGACCGGTTCGTCGGCTTCGGCCGCGGCGGGGCCCGCCGTGCCGAGTCCGGCGGTCAAGGCGGCGAGCAGGGCGAAGGCCCCGGCCGCCAGCCGTTGTCTTGTGATCATCGCCGGATCTTATTGATCTTGGCGTGCATACCCAAACCGGCGGCTGGGTATCAGCTTTCACCGCCCCGGTCCCACACTCGACTACCGCTTCAGCTCGCGCCCCCCCGAACGCCCCGCCGCCGTCCGCCTGCTTCCACCACGTCTCGAGCGCCGTCTGGTCCATGGACCGCCACGGCGGCGTCTCCTCCACAAGGGCGCGCCCGAGGCGGCGCCCCAGGTCGACCATCACGGCACCGGCGACGGTGCGGTCGGTGTCGTACGTGTCCAGGGCGTCCGGCCAGGTCGTCGCCGTGGCGAAGGCGGACTCCAGGACCGTCGCGTCCTGCAGCGCCTTCACCGCGCCCGCCCCGGTGTGCGGCCGGGCGACCGTGGCCGCGTCGCCCATGAGGAGCACCCGGCCCGTGGTGTAGCGGGGCGCCGTGAAGTCGTACATGGGCTGGAGGAAGAGCTCGTCGGGAGTGGTCGTACGGACGAGGTCGCCCCAGTAGGGCGGCAGAAACTCGTCGCACACGAACGTGAGATGGGAGGTGAGGGCCTCCGTGAGGCCGCCCGGCGGCAGGCTCGTGGGGGCGGTGAGCCGCAGATCGCGGCCGAGCCCGAGATCCAGGTCCGCGGGGGGCGCCGTGTAGAGCACCCAGTTGACGCGGTGGCCGCCCGTGCCGTCGGGGATGCGGTAGACGATGAGATGGCCGCCGGGGAAGACGACGTACACGCAGTCCTGCTCCGCCCACAGCTCCGGGTCCACGAGGCGGTCTGCGGGGAAGGCGCCCCGCCAGGCGAGATAGCCGGCGTACGTGGGACGCACGTCGGCGAACGCCGCCGTACGGACCACCGAGCGGTAGCCGTCCGCGCCGATCACGAGGTCGAAGCGCGCGGTTCCCTCGGCGGTATCGATCTCGGCGCCCTCGCTCCCCGGCCGCACCTCCTCCACCGGGACCCCGGACCGGAACTCGACGGACTCGGGAACCCTGCGGCGCAACTCCTGCCACAGCGGGCCCCAGTTGTACGTACGGAACGTGAACGGCAACACCCCGATCTCGTGGCCGAGCGGCCCGGCCGCGGATCCGTCCCGCACATACCAGCGCCGCCGCTCCAACTGCACCCACGGCATGTCCGCGTCCAGATATCCGGCCGAATCCAGCTCCGCGTAACGGGAGTTGTGCACCGCGAGCCCGACGCCGCGGTCCGCCAGGTGCCCCGCGGCACGCTCGTACACCGTGATCTCATCGGCGCCACCGCGGTGCGCGGCGAGTGCGGCGGCGCATCCGGCGATGCTCCCACCCACGATGGCGACCTTGCCTCCACGCATCATCGCGCCATCCTGGCAGCAAGGGTGACCGTCTGTCAGTGCAGGGACACCCCGCGCCCGGCGAAGAATGGCTCGAACTCGGCCAGGGTCAGGTCCGCCGTCCGTGTGCCCGCGTCGATCCCCGAGGGGTTGTGCAGATGCAGGCCGCCGTCCGGGGAACGTCCCGTGACCAGCACCAGGTGGCCGCCGCGCCCGGGGGACTGCCGGTGCGGACGGCGGATCTCGTAGTGCACCGAGACCATGACCTGGCGTCCTTGGTCAAGCAGCCCGGTGATCTCATCGACCGTAAGGTGCCGGTGGACCGTGGCGTTGACGCCGTGCACCTCACGTACGTACTCCGCGAAGGGCGCGTAGATCAGACCGCGGATCGTGCCGTCGGGATCCTCCGTGTACGCGCCGTACTTCAGCGCGCCGTCCCGCAGCTCGAAGAGCGTCGGTGCGGACGGGCCGAGCGCCATCCGCAGGCAGGTCAGACCGCACAGATGGCCGCACCAGCGCGCGTAGTCGTCGAGCGTCGCGGCACCCGACTCGGGCCAGGCGGGGTCGGCCGCGCGGTCGAATCCGCCGTACACGATGGGCTCGACGAGATCGGCCGAAGCGAACTGGGTGTGGGAGGGGACCTGGCAGGTGGGACAGAGCGACACGCGACCCCCGACTGCTGTCATGACTGGCGGTATCCGCTGAGGAAGCGGCCGATGCGGCTGATCGCCGCGTCGAGATCGTCAGCGTAAGGGAGGGTCAGGATGCGGAAGTGGTCGGGGCGCGGCCAGTTGAAGCCGGTGCCCTGGACGACCTGGATCTTCTCCTGGAGCAGCAGGTCGAGGACGAACCTCTCGTCGTCGTGAATGGCGTGGACCTTGGGGTCGAGGCGCGCGAAGGCGTACAGCGCGCCCTTGGGCTTCACGCACGAGACGCCGGGGATCTCGTTCAGCTTCTGCCAGGCCATGTCGCGCTGCTCGTGCAGCCTGCCGCCCGGCGCGGTGAGCTCGCGGATGGACTGGCGGCCGCCGAGCGCGGCCTGGATGGCGTACTGGGCGGGGGTGTTGGGGCACAGGCGCATGGAGGCGAGCATGGTCAGCCCCTCCAGGTAGCTCTTCGCGTGCTGCTGCGGGCCCGTGACGACCAGCCAGCCGGAGCGGAAACCCGCAACCCGATACGTCTTCGACAGGCCGCAGAAGGTCAGGACGACCAGATCAGGGGCGAGGGCGGCGACGCTGTGGTGCACGGCGTCGTCGTACAGGATCTGGTCGTAGATCTCGTCGGCGAAGACCATCAGGCCGTGCCGGCGGGCGAGGTCGAGGATGCCTTCGAGGACCTCCTTGGGATACACGGCGCCCGTGGGGTTGTTCGGGTTGATGATCACGACGGCCTTGGTCCGGTCGGTGATCTTCGACGCCATGTCGTCCAGGTCCGGATACCAGTCCGCGGACTCGTCGCACGTGTAGTGGACGGCCTTGCCTCCGGAGAGGGTCGTCACGGCGGTCCAGAGGGGGAAGTCCGGTGCGGGGATGAGGACTTCGTCGCCGTCTTCCAGCAGGGCCTGGACGGCCATCGTGACCAGCTCGGAGACGCCGTTGCCGAGAAACACGTCGTCCACGGAGACCTCGTCCAGGCCAAGGGCCTGGTAGCGCTGGGCGACAGCGCGCCGGGCCGAGAGGATGCCGCGCGAGTCCGTGTAGCCGTGCGCCTGAGGGAGCATCCGGATCATGTCCTGGACGATCTCCTCGGGCGCCTCGAAGCCGAAGAGCGCCGGGTTGCCGGTGTTCAGGCGCAGGACGCTGTGGCCCGCCTCCTCCAGGGCGTTGGCGTGCTCGATGACCGGGCCCCGGATCTCGTAACAGACCTCGCTGAGCTTGCTGGACTGCCGGAACTCCATGCGCTGTGCCTCCCGTGACGTGAGTTACTTGGTTTTACCAAGCTTGAGCTTGGAAAGTCCAACAACTTGCATAGACTGCGTCGCATGCCACCTGCACCCAGGTCCCGCCGAAGCTATGACCAGTACTGCGCCGCCGCCCGTGCCCTCGACGTCGTGGGTGACCGCTGGACGCTGCTGATCGTCCGCGAACTCCTGGTCGGCCCGCGCCGCTACACCGATCTGCACGCAGATCTGCCGGGGGTCAGCACGGACGTCCTCGCGTCCCGGCTCAAGGACATGGAGCGCGAGGGTCTGACGACCCGCCGCCGCCTTCCCCCGCCCGCCGCGGCGTACGTGTACGAACTGACCGACCGGGGGCGGGAGTTGCTCCCCGTCCTGCAGGCGCTCGCCACCTGGGGCGCGCCCGAGCTCCAGGAACGCAGGCCGACGGACGCGGTCCGCGCGCACTGGTTCGCACCGCCCCGCCCGACGCACCCGACGCACGCCTGACGCTGGACGCGGAGACCTGTGTGGCGGTGGGCCGGGGCGCGCTGACCGTGGGGGACGGGGTGCGGGCGGGCAGCATCGATCTCTCGGGCGAGGGAGTCCCGGCGAAGGCCCTGCGCGCGTCCTGACGCGCCGGACCGGTCATCCGCACCACCCGGGAAATATTCAGGGCGGCCGCGTGAACCTGTCCGATGTCCCGTCCCGCGGCTTGGGTCAGAGTGAATTCCGTGCCTCACAGGGGGTGGGGCACGGGAGGTGAACATGTCTTTGAGGACCGATCTCTACGCGGATATCACGGGATTCCTCCTGGCCAAGTGTGATGCCGACCCGGATGAACTCTCCGCGGAATCAGATCTGTACGACGACATCGGCATCGACTCACTCGACCTCGTCGCCATGGCGCAGACCCTTCAGGGTGCGTACGGCATCTCGATGGACGACGAGCGCATCGGTTCGCTCCGCACCGTCGGTGACGTCCTGGACTTCGCCGTCTCCAAGTGCGAGACCAAAGCAGCCGCCTAGATCACGGGGAGACTCCGCAATGCCTGCCTACATCACCGCCATGGGACGCTTCCTGCCCGGCGAACCGGTGCCCAACGAGGAGATCGAGGACTATATCGGCAGCGTGGGCCGCGCGAGTTCGGGGTTACGCGAGCAGACGTTGAGCAACTGCGGGATCAAGTCGCGGCATTACGCCATCGACAAACAGCAGAAGACCCTGTTCTCCAACACCGACATGGCGGCCGCGGCCATCCGCCAGGCGGTGGACCGCTCGGACATCACTCTCGACGACATCGACCTCATCGCGGCGGCCACCGGCGTCCCGGATCTCATCGCGCCCGGCATCGCCAGCGGCATCCACGGCGAACTGGGCAGCCCGCCCTGCGAGATCGTCACCACCCACGGCATCTGCAGCGCCGGGATGATGGCGCTCAAGAACGCCTACCTCCAAGTGGTGGCCGGGGAGAAGAAGAACGCGGTCGCCTCCGCGTCCGAACTGGTCTCGCGATTCATGAAGAGCGACCGGTTCGCCG
The DNA here is from genome assembly GCF_040640795.1 of Streptomyces sp. NPDC021622. NCBI lineage: Bacteria > Bacillati > Actinomycetota > Actinomycetes > Kitasatosporales > Streptomycetaceae > Streptomyces > Streptomyces sp. NPDC021622. The sequence continues at coordinate 496,278 of NZ_JBFACK010000002.1, read as the reverse complement.
ACGTCAGGCCGGTCTCGGACGACGGTGCCATCGCCATGGAGATGGCGTTCCTGCGCTACATGCTCTCGGACGGCGCCGGCGCCGCGGTGGTGCAGGACCGCCCGGCGGCCGACGGGGTGAGCCTGCGCATCGACTGGATCTCGCTCACCTCGTACGCCAACACCGAGAAGACCTGCATGTACATGGGCTCGGCCGACAACTCGGCGGAGCAGACCTGGTGGGACTACCCCTCCGCGGCCGAGGCCGCCGCCGACGGCGCCCTTGCGCTGCGCCAGAACCTGGGCCTGCTGCCGCATCTCGTGCGGCTCGGGGTCAAGGAGTACCAGCGGCTGCTCGACGAGGGCCGCTTCGACCCGGACGAGCTCACCTGGTTCCCCGCGCACTACTCCAGCGAGCGCATGAAGTCCATGGTGCTCAAGGAGATCGAGAAGAAGAAGGTCAGGGGCCCCGCCATCGAGAAGTGGTACAGCAATCTGACCCGGGTCGGGAACATGGGCTGCGCCAGCATCTACGTGATCCTGGAGGAGATGCTCGGCGAGGGCCTGGTGTCCCCCGGCGACAAGCTCCTGGTGATGGTCCCCGAGTCCGGCCGGTTCGCGGTGTCCTTCGCGCATCTGACGGCCGTCTCCGCCGGGGAGGCCTGAGGCCGTGGGTGCACAGCCCCGAGTGACGGTCTACTGGTACTCACAGACCGGTCAGCTCCTGGAATCCGTCTCCGCCGTCACCGACCCGCTGGAGAAGGCGGGTTGGGACATACGCAAGGTCGAGATCAGGCCGCGGGAACCCTTTCCCTTCCCTTGGCCCGTGCGCCGATTCTTCGGTGTCTTCCCCGCCTCCGTCGACCCCGACGCGGCACCCGAGATCACCGCACGGCCGCCGGTGGCCGAGGTTGACGACGCAGACCTGGTCGTCTTCGCCTTCCCCGTCTGGTACTTGGCTTCTGCGCTGCCCATGCGGGCGCTCGTCGGCGCCGAGCCGAAGGCGTTCGACGGGCGTGCCGTCGTCGGCCTCGTGGCCTGCCGGAACATGTGGTACTCGGCCGCCATCGAGGTGCAGCGGCTGCTCCAGGCCGCGGGCGGGCGCTACTTGGGCACGATCGCCGCCGTGGACACCGCGTCCGCCGGGATCACCTTCGTCACCACGCTGCGCTGGCTGCTCGCCGGCAAGCGGGAGGCGTCCTGGGGGTTCCCGCGCGCCGGTGTCGGCACGGACGAGCTGGACCGGCTTGCGCTGCTCGGCGAGCGCATTGCGGAACTCGCCCCGCCGCGCCCCGAATTCGCTTCGGAGCAAGCCGGACCCGCGTCCCGCACCGCTTCCGAGGAGGCAGCCTTGGCCGACCGGGTCCGCGAAGTGCTCGCCACCCATGACGCGGCCCCCGTGCACCCTCCGCTGGCCGCGGCCGACCTCCTTGCCGGGAAGGTCTTCCGGGTCTGGGGCCGGATCATCCGCGCCGGCGGCCGGCGTGGCGAGGCTCAACGCACCGCGCTCACCGGTGTGTTCGTGGTCTGGCTGCTCGGCGCCATCCTGGCCGGGCTGCCCGCGGTCGTCGTCGCCCGCGTCCTGTTCAAGGCCGGCTTCGACGCCGCGGTGGCCCGGCGCCTTGCGCCCGTCGTCGCCGGTCTTGCGGAGGTGCGCCGATGACCGCAACCGAATCCCGTCCGCCGGAGGCCACCGAGCTGGTGGAGGCCGATGTCGTGGTGGTCGGTGCCGGGCCCACCGGCCTCGCAGCGGCCCACTTTCTCGCCGGACACGGCGTCCGTACGGTCGTCCTGGAAGAGCGCCCCGCGCCATCCGGTCACCCACGCGCCACGGTGATCAACTCGCGCACCATGGAGCTGCTCAGGCACCTGGGCGTCGACACCGAGGTGCGCCGCGCCGGCGTGCCCCTGGAGAACACGGCACGCATCACCTGGTGCACCGAGCTCGCCGGCACCGAACTCGCCGCCCTCGACGTCATCGATTCGGCGGACGCCCTGATGCAGCGGGCGGTCAACAGCCCGGTCCTGCCCGTGATTTGCTCGCAGAACCGGGTGGAGGCGCTGCTCGTCGACCGGCTCCCCGAGAACGCACGAGTGATCCGCGGCGTCAGGGCCGAGGAGCTGACCCGCACTCCGTCCGGCGTCAGGGTGACGGCATCGGGCGAGCGCCCCACCGTCGTCGAGGCCCGCTACGCCGTCCTGGCCGAGGGACTGCACGGCCCGCTGCGCGAGACGGTGGGCCTGCGGCGGACCACGGCCACGCCGCTCGGCAGGCTCCTCGACATCCACTTCAGCGCCGACCTCTCGCCCTGGACGGCAGGACGGGAGAGCGCCCTGTACTGGGTGCTCAACGACACCGTGCGGGGCGTCCTCATCACCGTGGACCCCAAGCGCGGCGAATGGCTCCTGGAGATCCCCGCCCTCACCCCCGACGAGGAACACACCTACTTCGAGCAGGAAGTCGATCACCACAAGCTGATCGAGGCCGCCATCGGCGAGTCGGGCGAAGCGATCGGGGAGCTGCGCATCCACTCCGTACGGAACTGGGTGATGGGCTCCACCGGGCTCGCCTCCTGGCGCAGCGCCGACGGCCGGGTGCTCGCCGCGGGGGACGCCGCCCACACCTTCCCGCCCACCGGGGGCTTCGGCATGAACACCGGCATCCAGGACGCCCACAACCTCGCCTGGAAGCTGGCCGCGGTGCTGCGCGGCGGCGCCCCCGGCGCGCTGCTCGACTCGTACGAGCGTGAGCGGCGCCCGGTCGCGGAGTTCAACGCCCGGCACAGCGAGAGCAACGCCCTCCAGAAGCGGGCGCTGCTCCAGTCCGACGCCGACCGGGCGGAGTTCGCCCGGACCATCGAACAGCACCGGCCACACTTCGACTTCGAGGGGCAGGCGCTTGGCTTCACCTACGCACCGGACCCCGGCGAGCCGGTGGTCCAGGACGTGGTCACCTATCTGCCGACCGCCAAGGCCGGCCACCGGGCCCCGCACGCCTGGCTCGACCGGGCCGGCGACCGGATCTCCACGACCGACCTGGCCCGCACCGGCTTCGCCCTGCTCACCGGGGCGGCGGGAGCCGTCTGGCAGCACGTGGCGCGGGAGACACCGACCGTCGTGGGCCTGCCCCTCACGGCAGCCGTGATCACCGCGGACGGGCCCCAACTGCGCGATGTCACCGGAGCCTTCGCCGACAGCTACGCCCTGCAGGGGCCGGAAGCGGTTCTCGTACGGCCCGACGGCCATGTCCTCGCCCGGCTGCCCGGCGTCGCACCACGGCAGGAACTCCGGGAGGCCGTCGACCGAATAGTCAGCAGCGGGCCGGTGCCCGCACGAGCGGAAGAGCCCTCATGACGGCCGAACCCACCTCTGCGTCCCTGTTCTCCCCGGAGCGAGTCGCGGCACTGCGCTCCGGCGCACTCTCCGAAGTCCGCGCCGCCCTCGACGGGCTGCCGCGCGAGGACCTGGCGGCCTGGCTGGCCACACCCGAGGGCGAGGCCGTGCTGCGCTCGGCCTTCGAGCGGATGCCCGAGCGCTACACCGGAGACCCCATGGACGGGCCGCAGACCGCCCGTTGGGAGGTGGCAAGGCCGCCGGCCGGCACCGTCGCGTACGACCTCGTACTCACCGAGGACACCTGCGACGTACGCGAGACGGGGAGCTCGGGCGCCCCCACGGTCACCCTCGCCCTCGACGCGGTCAGCTTCGTCGAGATGGCCTCCGCCACGACCCAGGGCATGGATCTGCTGCTCAACGGCCGGCTGCACATCCAGGGCGATGTCCAGCTCGCGATACGGATGGAGTCTCTCTTCGGGCTCGCCGAGCCGGGTGAGCCCGTATGAGCACCGCCCCCGGGCGCCACCGGGTGGTGGTGACGGGCATCGGCATGGTCACCCCGCTCGGCGTCGGCACCGAGAAGGTCTGGACGCGGCTGCTCGCCGGAACCTCCGGCGTGGGACCGATCCAGAGCTTCGACGCCGACCGCCTTCCGGTGCGGATCGCCGCCGAGGTGACGGACTTCGACCCGACCGACTGGCTGACCCCCAAGGAGGCCAGACGACTCGACCGGTTCTGCCACTTCGCGATCGCCGCGGCCGAACTCGCCGTGGAATGCGCGGGCCTCGACGGCATCGACCGGGACGGCGCCGCCACCGTGATCGGCAGCGCCATCGGCGGCGCCGACACCATGCGGGCGGGGGTGCTGAAGGACGTGGCGGCGCCCCGGATGGTCTCCCCGTTCTTCGTGCCGAGCTCCATCATCAACATGGGCGCGGGCACGGTCGCCCAGCGCTTCGGCTTCCGCGGCCCCGGCGCCGCACCGGTCACCGCCTGCGCCTCATCGGCCGACGCGATCGGGCAGGCCTACCGCATGGTCCGCGACGGCTACGCCGGGGCCGCGCTGGCGGGCGGCTCCGAGGCCTGCATCGCATCGCCGCTGATCGCGGGCTTCGCCAACCTGCGCGCGCTGTCCCGCCGCAACGACGAACCCCGCCGGGCCTCCCGCCCGTTCACCGCGGACCGGGACGGTTTCGTCATGGGGGAGGGCGCCACCATGCTGCTCCTGGAGACCGCGGAGTCGGCCGACGCACGCGGCGCTCACGTCTACGCCGAGATCTGCGGCTACGGCCAGACCAGCGACGCCTACCACGTCACCGCCCCCGATCCCTCCGGGGAGAGTGCCGCCCGCGCCATGCTCGCCGCGCTGCGCGAGGCCGACCTCAAGCCCGGCGAGATCGACCACGTCAACGCCCATGGCACCTCGACCCCGTTCTCCGACGCCGCCGAGACGAAGGCGATCAAGTCCGCCTTCGGCACACACAGCGGGAATCTCGCCGTCAGCTCCACCAAGTCGATGACCGGCCATCTCCTCGGCGCGGCCGGCGCGACCGAGACGGCGTTCTGCGCCCTGTCCATCGACCGCGGGATCATCCCGCCCACCATCAATCAGGACGCGGCCGACCCCGAGTGCGACCTCGACTACGTACCGAACACCGCCCGTCCGTACGACGTCCAGGCGGCCCTCTCCAACTCCTTCGCCTTCGGCGGGCAGAACGTCGCGCTCGCCCTCCAACGCTTCGTCAGGGAGTGACACCACGATGACCCAGCTCTCCACCGCACCCGTGGCCACCGACGCCCCCGGTCCCACAGGGCGGCTGCGCGCCCTGCTCGCGATATCCGGCAATCCGATGGACTACTTCACCGGGCTGCGCGACCAGTACGGCCCCGTCGTGCACATCCCGGTCGGCTTTCGTGACTTCTACCTGGTCAGCGACCCGGAGGAGATCCACGAGGTCCTGGTCACATCGCACCGCAACTTCTCGAAGGCCACCATGAGCGCCGGACGCGGCAAGTGGGCCGCCCCGCTCTCGGTGGTCTTCGGCAACGGCCTTACCACCAGCGACGGCGAGTTCCACCGCAAGCAGCGCAGGCTGATCCAGCCGATGTTCCATCACGAGCGCATCGCCGGCTACGGCCGTGCCTTCGCCGAGATCTCGGACGACATCCAGTCCGGGTGGAAGGACGGGGAGCGGCTCGACATGTCGGTCGAGATGACCGAGCTGACCCTCGCCGTCGTGGCCCGCACGCTCTTCGACGTCTCGCTCGACAGCGATGTGGCCCGCACCATCCGCACCGCCATGCCGCGCCACGAGGGTCCGCTGCGCTGGGACTCGCTGCCCTTCGCCCGCTATCTGTCGATGCTGCCGCTGGCCAGCAACAAGCGCTTCTTCGAGGGCCGGGAGAGGCTCGAAGCCATCGTCTACCAGCTCATGGCGGAGCGCAGGAAGGGCGACGGCCAGGGCGCCGACCTGCTCTCCCTGCTGCTCGCGGCGCGTGACGCCGACACCGGGGAGCCGATGGACGACCGCCAGGTGCACGACGAGGCGATCACCCTCCTCATGGCAGGACACGAGACCACGGCCAACGCTCTCGCCTGGTCCTACCACCTGCTCGGCAACCACCCCGAGGCACGGGAGCGGATGCACGAGGAGATCGACGAGGTGCTCGGCGACCGGCTGCCCACGATCGAGGACGTGCCCCGCCTCGCCTGGACCGACGCGGTCCTCACCGAGGCGATGCGCCTCTACCCGCCGATCATGGGCATGGCCCGCCGTCCGCTGGCCGACTTCGAGCTCCGTGGCCACCGCATCCCCAAGGACAGCTTCGTCGCGATCCTCCCGTGGGTCACCCACCGCGATCCCGAGCTGTGGCCGCAGCCGGAGCTCTTCGCCCCGCAGCGCTGGCTCAAGACACCCCGGCCCGCCGACGCGGCGGACGCACTCACCGGTCACGCGGTGGCGCCCGGACGCCCGCGCCTCGCCTATCTCCCCTTCGGCGCCGGTCCGCGGCAGTGCATCGGCAACACCTTCTCGCAGACGGAGGGCGTCATGGCGCTGGCCACCGTGGGGCGGCACTGGGAGTTCGAGCCCGTTCCCGGGTTCCAGGTCAACCCACTGGCAAGGATCACCATCCGGCCGGAGCACGGTCTGCCCGTGACCGCCAGGCGCCGCGGCGCCTGACTATGCTTCTCCCCAGTTGAGCACGGAGGAACTGGGGGAGCGGGACCTTTGGAAGCGCTGAGGCAGGTCGTTGCAACCCGCTACATCGAGCCGCTGCGGACCGGGGGCTCCGTGCCCGGCGTCGTCGAGGCCGACGACCTGGGCACGTACGTCGTGAAGTTCACCGGTTCCGCGCAGGGCCGCAAGGCGCTCGTCGCCGAGATCATCGTCGGCGAGCTGGCCCGCCGCCTCGGCCTGCGCTTCCCCGAGCTCGTCCTCGTCCACTTCGACCCGGCGGTCGCCGCGGACGAGCCGCACCAGGAGGTGCGGGACCTGCTTGACGCAAGCGCCGGGCTCAACCTGGGCATGGACCTGCTGCCGGGCGCCAAGGACTTCACGCCGGACGCGCTGGACGTGGACCCGCTGGAGGCCGGCAAGGTGGTGTGGCTCGACGCGCTCACCGCGAACGTCGACCGCACGGTGCACAGCTCGAACCTGATGGTCTGGCCCACGTTCGGCATCCATGAGCCGCTGTTGTGGTTGATCGACCACGGGGCGGCGCTGGTGTTCCATCACCGCTGGGGCGCGTCCGCGCCGGACAAGGTGTACGACTTCCGGCACCATGCGCTGGGGGGTTATGGCCCGGACATGGTGGCCGCCGATGCGGTGCTTGCGCCGCTGGTCACGGAGGCGATGCTGCGGGAGGTCGTCGCACTGGTGCCGGAGTCGTGGCTCGCCGATGAGCCGGGGTTCGCGTCTCCGGAGGAGGTGCGGGAGGCGTACGTCGGCTTTCTGCTGGCCCGCGCGAGGTGCTCCGCGGTGTGGCTGCCGAGGGGTTTTCCCAGCCGCGAGGAACTGGTGGCCGCCGATGCGAGGCGTGCCGCCGCTACTGAGAAGGGCCGCCCGGGGTGGCTGAAGCGGGTTCCTGATCTGCATGGGAAGCCTGGCGCGGAGCGGGACTGGTCGCGGCACGTCGGTTAGCTGCGGGTCGTTTGTGGCTGGGCGCGCAGTTCCCCGCGCCCCTGACGGGGCCCCCGAAGCGGCATCCAACGACAAAGCCCCCGGCGCTGTGCGGTGCCGGGGGCCTCGTCATGAACGTACTCCGGAGTGTCAGCTCAGCTGCTCGTACGCCGGCAGCGTGAGGAAGTCTGCATAGTCCGCGTCCAGGGAGACCTGGAGGAGGAGGTCGTGGGCCTGCTGCCACTTGCCGGCCGCGAAGGCCTCGTCGCCGATCTCGGCGCGGATCGCGTCCAGTTCGGCGGCGGCGACCTCGCGGGCGAGCTCGGCCGTGGCGGTCTGGCCCGTCTCGAAGACGACGCCCGCGTTGATCCACTGCCAGATCTGCGAGCGGGAGATCTCGGCGGTGGCCGCGTCCTCCATCAGGTTGAAGATGGCGACGGCGCCCAGGCCGCGCAGCCAGGCCTCGATGTAACGGATGCCGACCTGGACGGCGTTGACCAGGCCGTCGTACGTGGGCTTCGCGTCGAGGGAGTCGATGGCGATCAGGTCGCCGGGGGCGACGCTGACGTCCTCGCGCAGGCGGTCCTTCTGGTTGGGCTTCTCGCCGAGCACGGCGTCGAACGAGGCCATCGCGATCGGGACCAGGTCCGGGTGCGCGACCCAGGAGCCGTCGAAGCCGTCGCCCGCCTCGCGGTCCTTGTCGTTCTTGACCTTCTCGAAGGCGACCTTGTTGACCTCCGCGTCCTTGCGGGACGGGATGAACGCGGCCATGCCGCCGATCGCGTGCGCGCCGCGCTTGTGGCAGGTGCGGACGAGGAGTTCGGTGTACGCCCGCATGAACGGGGCGGTCATCGTGACCAGGTTGCGGTCCGGCAGGACGAACTTCGAGCCGCCGTCACGGAAGTTCTTGACGATGGAGAAGAGGTAGTCCCAGCGGCCCGCGTTGAGGCCGGAGGCGTGGTCGCGCAGCTCGTAGAGGATCTCCTCCATCTGGTACGCGGCCGTGATCGTCTCGATGAGGACCGTGGCGCGGACGGTGCCCTGCGGGATGCCGACGTAGTCCTGGGCGAAGACGAAGATGTCGTTCCAGAGGCGGGCCTCCAGGTACGACTCCGTCTTCGGGAGGTAGAAGTACGGGCCCTTGCCGAGCTCGATGAGGCGCTTGGCGTTGTGGAAGAAGTAGAGCCCGAAGTCGACGAGCGCGCCGGGGACCGGCTTGCCCTCGAACTGCAGGTGGCGCTCGTCCAGGTGCCAGCCGCGGGGCCGCATGACGACCGTGGCGAGCTCGGACGCGTCCTTCAGGGCGTACGACTTGCCGCTGCGCTCGTCGGTGAAGTCGATGCGGCGGGCGTAGGCGTCGGAGAGGTTGACCTGACCGAGGACCACGTTCTCCCAGGTGGGAGCCGATGCGTCCTCGAAGTCGGCGAGCCAGACCTTGGCGCCCGAGTTCAGGGCGTTGATGGTCATCTTGCGGTCGGTCGGTCCTGTGATCTCGACACGGCGGTCGTTCAGGGCGGCCGGAGCGGGGGCCACCTTCCAGGAGTCGTCCGCGCGGATCGGCGCGGTCTCCGGCAGGAAATCGAGCGTGGAGGTGCGGGCGATCTCGGCGCGGCGCTCGGAGCGGCGGGTGAGGAGCTCGTCACGGCGGGGCGTGAAGAGCCTGTGCAGCTCGGCCACAAAGGCGAGGGCCGCGTCGGTGAGGACCTCCTCCTGCCGCGGCAGAGGCTCCGCGTCGACGATGGCCAGCGGGGACTGCGCTGGTGCGGACATGAGCTGTCACTTCCTTCAGCGAGCTTCACGCGCAGGTGCCGTGGCTGCCGCCGGGCATTCTCAGTGACACTCAGTGCCACAGGAGCCGAGATACGGCCGCGGGCCCCACGTGAGGGAACGGGTGCTTCTGAACAGTGGATACTAGTTTCCTCATGGTGGAAGTTCAATCGTTTGTTGATGTCGAGATTCTCCTCATCAACAGAACGTGTCGCTGAGTGCCATGCCGATCACTCCAGGTGGACCAGGTCGGAGGGGGTGTCGATGTCGTACGCACGGGCCACGTCCCCGCACTCGACGAGCACGATTTCCCCGGCGTGTTCCTTCAGATAGGCGCGCGCCCCGCGGTCGCCGACCGCACTCGACTCGATGCCCGCCCAGTGGTCGGCGCCGAAGAGCACCGGGTGGCCGCGCTCCCCGTCGTAGGCGGCGGCCGCGAGGGTCGCCGGCGAGCGGTACGCGGCGTGCACGCGGGCGATCGCCGCGGGGCCGATACCCGGCTGGTCGACGAGCGAGACGAGGGCGGCGCTCGCGCCGGTGCCGCGCAGTGAGCGCAGGCCCGCCCGCAGCGAGGAACCCATCCCTTCCTCCCAGTCCGGGTTGTCGACCAGGACGCAGCCGGGGAGCGAGGCCTTCTCGCGTACGACATCGGCGTCGGCGCCCAGCACGACGTGCACGCGCGTGCAGCCGCCCTCGCGCAGGACGCGGACCGCGTGCTCCACGAGGGGGCGGCCCTGGTGGTCGAGGAGGGCCTTCGGGCGGCCGCCGAGGCGGCGACCGCCGCCGGCGGCGAGGAGGAGCCCGGTGATGTTCGTGTTCAGAGGGTCGATGTTCTGCGGATCGGTCATGGCTGGATCGGTCATGGCTCCTGCATACCGCACCGCGGGGCCGGTCTTCCGACCGCAAAGTGGCGCGTCCCGCTTCCTGTGGCGTTTACTGGCCCGCGTCCCCCTGGTGTCTGACCAGCGCCTGTGCGGGGGCGGCACGAACTGCACGAGAACACGCGCACGACGGAGTGCGAGGGGGAGAGCTGTGTTGCAGAGCATGGGGCAGAGGCGAGTGACCGGCAGCGACGAGGATCCGCGAGTGGCGGAGCTGCGTACCGCGGTGGCGCGGCTGCGCCGCGAGCTCGCCGCGCATCCGGCCGAGTTCCCCGACCGGGGTATCGCCGAGGACGAGTTGGCGGCGTTGGCCGCGATGGCGGTGAGCGGTGCGCCGGAGGCCCCCCGGCTGCGGCGGTCGCTTCTGCTGGTCGCGGCTGCGATCGGCTCGGTGAGCGCACTGGCGGCGGGGCTTGCCGCGGTCCGCGGCGCGGTGGACCTCTTCGGGGAGCAGGGCCGGGGGTAGTCCTGAACCCCCGCCGCTCCGCGGCGGGGTCTCCCACCCGCCCACCCGATTACCCCGCAGCCGCCTGCCCCCTCCCCGTTGTGGGCAGGCGTTCCGCACGGCGGAACGGGTGGGCACAACGGGCAGCCGCCGGGTGCCGATGGAGGGGCGGTGAGGGATACCGAGAGTTCAGGCCACCCAATGGCGAGGCGCTCCCGCTGCGGAGGGGGCAACGAGGCTGCCCCCGTCCAGCGCCGCAGCCAGCCTCAGCACAGCCTCCTCGCCCAGCGCCGCAGGCAACGTGTACGGAATCCGCAGCCGGTGTTCATGCGTGCCGGGGTCCGCGCCGAAGCGGGCCCCGCCCTCGATCCGCACCCCGTGGTCCAGCGCCGCCTCGGCCAGCGCCGAGGAGATCGGACGCCCCAGGTCCACCCACAGGGAAAGCCCGCCCGGCGGCAACTTCCAGCGCCACTCGGGAAGATGACGGGAGAGCGCCGCGGCCAGCGCGTCCCGCTGCGCCCGCAGCCGCGGCAGCCGCTCCCGCAGCACCTCGTCCATGCCCGCGATCAGCTCCACCGCGACCAGCTGGTCGATCACCGGGGTCGCCATGTCGGACGGCACCCGCGCCATCGCAAGCTCCGTGATCAGCCGTGACCCCGCACGCACCCAGCCGATCCGCAGCCCGCCCCAGTGCGTCTTGCTCAACGAGCCGACGGTGACGACCTGTTCACCCACGCCGTGCGGCGCGAGCGAGGCGAAGGGCGCGGGCGGCGGGCCGTCGAGCGCGATGTCGGCGATCGTCTCGTCGATCAGCAGCCAGCTGCCGGTGGCGCGGGCCGTCTCCAGGACGCGCAGCCGCTGCTCACGCGGCATCAGACTGCCGGTGGGATTCTGGAAGTCGGGCACCAAGTACGCGATACGGGGCGCCGCCTGACGGAGCGTCGACTCCACGAGCCCGGTGTCCCAGCCGGTGTCGGTGACCGGCACGGGCGTGGCGCGCAGCCCCGCGCGGCGGATCGCGTCCAGGGCGTTGGGGTACGAGGGGTTCTCGACCAGGACGCGGTCGCCCGGCCTGCCGAGCAGGGCGAGGGTGAGGGACAGCGCGTGCTGGGCGCCGGTGGTGATCAGGATCTGGTCGGGGATCGTCGGAAGCCCGCGCCGCGTGAACCGCTCGGCCACGGCTTCCCTCAACTCCGGGAGACCGTAAGGGTGGTAGCCCGGGGTCGACGCGTGCCGGGGCAGCGCGGCACCGGCCGCGGCAAGGGCCTCGCCCAGCTCCGCCTCGGGCGCGCCGGGCGCCGCCACCGCCAGGTCGAGCATGCCGTCCCCCACGGGGAACGCGGCCACGCCCGCGGGACGCCGGCCGTCGGGCAGCTCGGTCCAGGTGCCCGCGCCGCGCCGGCTGCGGGCGAAGCCGCCCTCGCGCAGCAGGTCGTACGCCGCGGTGACGGTGGCCCTGCTGACGCCCAGGGCCGTGGCGAGCTCGCGCTCGGCGGGCAGGCGGGTGCGCAGGGGGATGCGGCCGTCCAGGAGGAGGGTGCGGACGCCGTGGGCGAGCGCACGGTAGCCGGGGCGTTCCCCGGCCGTGCCGGTCACGAGCGCGGACAGCCGCCCGCTGCCCAGGCGCCGGTCCACATCGTGGATCCCTCGTACGTCTGCCATGCCACCTCCCGCTGATTGGCCCTGCTGGCCAGGCCAATCAGCGTACAGAATCGGGACCGTTACGCCGCATTGGCCTGGTGCGGTGGCTGACGGGGAGGTGTGCGGCATGGGAGCGCGGGTTGTGGTCGGGGTGAGCGGATCGCTGGCGAGCCTCGCGGCGCTGCGAGCGGCGGCGGGGGAGGCGCGGCGCGCGGGGCGGATCCTTGTGGCGGTGATCGCGTGGGAGCCGCCGGAGGGGGAGGGGCTGTATGCCCGTCGCCCGGACCGGGCGTGGGCCCGCCACTGGGAGGCCGAGGCGCGGGCGACCCTGGACCGGGCCTTCGAGGAGGCGTTCGGTGGGGCGCCGCAGGGAGTGTCCGTCGAACGCCGGGTGGTGCGCGACAGGCCCGGCCGCGCGCTGTGCGGCCTCGTGCAGCGCGGGGACGACCTGCTCGTCCTGGGCACGAGACGCCGCTGGAGCAGAACAGGCCGCCACGTGCACGCGCACGCGGGCTGCCCGGTGATGACGGTCCCGGGCCCGTCGGTACCGAAGCGCGCACGCCGCACCCTGCGAAAGGCCAGCGCGGCGGACTTCTCGGCGCCGGCGCCCTTCCCCGACGTATCGGGAAGGTCCGCGAGCGGCGGCGGAGCGCGCACGTTCCGCCCGCTGCACCCACGCGGCAACGGCCTCGACCACCGACGGGGCTGAGACCGGGCCCCGGCACCGGCGCGTGAGGTGGAGGGTGGGCGGCTGTACACGGGCTCGCTCCGCGCCGGGAGCGCCGTACGCCGGGCCGTGTGCGGGAGGTGGCTGACCCGCCGACTCCCCGGAAGTGATACCCGCGCGGGTCACTGGGCAAGGGTCGGTGCCCGGATCCCCGAGCCGGACAGCAGCGGCGTCCCGGCTACGTGATCGAGTCCCGGCCTGTCGCCGCGGCGTTGCGTCCGCTGCCGCCATCGGCCAAGGGGTCGGTGGCCGGATCCCTGGGCGGGGCAGCAGTGGTGGCCGGGCTGTGGGCCGCTCGCCGCCCTGATCGGGTTCCGGCCTGTCGCCGCGGCGTCGCGCCCGCTCCCGCCATCGGCCAAGGGGTCGGTGCCTGGACCCCCGAGCCGGACAGCAGCGGCTTCCCGGCTACGGGCGGCCCGCCCCCCTGATCAGGCCCCGGCCCGTCGCCACGGCGACCGCTGCCGTGCGGGAGTCGACGTTCAGCTTCGCGTAGATGTGCACCAGATGCGATTTCACCGTCGCCTGGCTGAGGAACAGCTGCTTGCTGATCTGGTGGTTGGAGAGGCCGTCGCGGACCAGTCGCAGGACCTCCAGTTCGCGGAGGCTCAGGGCCTCGCCCGGGGCCCGCATGCGGTCCATCAGGCGGTGCGCGATGGCGGGGGCCAGCGCCGACTGGCCCGCCGCGGCCGTGCGGACCGCGGCGGCGAGCTCCTCCGGTGGCGCGTCCTTGAGGAGGTAGCCCGCGGCGCCCGCCTCGACCGCCGCGAGGATGTCCGCGTCCGTGTCGTACGTGGTGAGGACCAGGACGCGGGGCGCGCCCGGCACCGCCGTGATCGCCGCGGTCGCCTGCGAGCCGTGCATGCCGGTGCCGAACTGGAGGTCCATCAGGACGACGTCGTACTCGCCGGTGGCGGCCAGGGAGACCGCCTGCTCGGCCGTCGGCGCCTCCGCCACGACGGCGAAGTCCGGTTCCGTGTCGAGGACCGCGCGCAGCCCGGCGCGGACCACGGGGTGGTCGTCGGCGAGCAGCAGTCTGATGGGGGCCGATGGGGTCACTGTGCGACCTCCAGCGGAGCGGGCGACGTCGTTGCCGGGAGGGGGAGCGTTACCGCCACCGCCGTGCCCTGGCCCGGGGCCGATTCCACGCTCAGCGTGCCGCCGAGCGACCGTGCCCGGGAGCGCATCGCGGGCAGTCCGAATCCGCCGTCGCCGCGCGGCGCGGACGCCGGGTCGAAGCCGCGTCCGTCGTCCACCACGTCGAGGGACACCGACGTGTCCATGAAGCTGAGGGTGATCTCGGCGCGGTCCGCCTCCGCGTGCCGGACGGTGTTCGCGAGGGCGGACTGGGCGGTGCGCAGGAGGGCCACCTCGTAGGGGGTGGGGAGTTCGGTGGGCGTGCCGCTGACCGTGAACTGGACCTTGGTGCCGTGCGACGACGTCGAGAGCCGCTCCAGGGCCGCGGCCAGCGAGCCGTGCTCCAGGTCCGGCGGGCTCAGCGCGCGCACGAAACGGCGTGCCTCGGCGAGGTTGTCCTGCGCGGCGGTGCGGGCCTGCTCGATGTGCGGGGCGGCGGGGGAGCCCGCGGGCAGCACGCGCCCCGCGGCGCGCAGCAGGAGCTGGATGGAGGACAGGCCCTGGGCGAGGGTGTCGTGGATCTCGCGGGCAAGCCGCTCACGCTCGGCGAGGGTCCCCGCGGTGCGCTCCGCGGCGGCGAGTTCGGCCCGCGTCGCCATCAGCTCGTCGATCAGCTCGCGGCGGCGCTCGCTCTCCCGGTACAGCGCCTGGTACCCGAGGACGGTGGCGACCGCGACGGCGGCGCCGAGCGGCGGCCCGATGAAGATGCCCGGCGAGACGGGAGAGGCGGGCGAGCTGTGCAGCAGATAGCCGGCGATGGCGGCCGCGGCGGTCAGCGCGACGGCGGGCAGCGCCCAGCGGACCGGCAGGAGATGGAGCTGCAGGAAGTAGAGCGGGAACGCGGCCCACAGCCCGTCCGGGGACAGGGCGAGCAGCACCACCCAGCAGACGCCGAGCGCCCCGAGCCACACCGCGGCCGCACGCCGTGATCGCGCCACGGCCGGGCTGAGCGTGCCCGCCGCGTACACGGCGCCCATGGCGAGGACGGCCCCCACGACGGCACCGGCGCGCGGCGCCCCGTCGGCGACGGCCCGCACCGCGGGCAGCGCGAGCAGTCCGGCGAGCAGCGCGTGCAGACAGAGCCGCAGGACGAGCGCGACGGGCGTGCGCTGAACGGCGTTCATGGTCACCTCCCGCGGGGCGCGGTGGTCGGGAGGCCGAGGGCCTGCGGTGGGGGGCTGGGGCTGGACAGAGCCCCGTCCAGCGTAGGCGGCCGCCCGTCCTTTCCCGTCAACCGAAAGTTGGAAAGCGGGCTCCCTCCTTCGATTCGGGTGAAGCGTGCTGTGGCGCGATGCCCGGTGCGGCCCCGCGGCCGCAGGGTTGAGGCATGTTCGTCGCATGGAGAGACCTGCGGTTCGCCAAGGGGCGGTTCGCCCTGATGGGAGCCGTCGTCGTGCTCATCACTCTGCTCGTGGGGCTGCTTTCCGGGCTCACCGCCGGGCTCGCCAAGGAGAACACCTCCGCCATCACCGGCCTCCCCGCCGACCGGCTCGCCTTCGCCGCGCCACCGGGCGGTCAGTCGGTCTCCTTCACCCAGTCACAGGTGGAGCAGCGCGCCTGGGAGACCTGGGCGGCCCGGCCAGGCGTACGGTCCGCGGAGCCGATCGGCATCAGCACGCTCAACGCCACCGCCGGTGACCGCTCGGCCGCCGTGTCCGCGTTCGGCGTCGAGCCCGACTCCGGGATCGCGCCGGACGGCCTCGCGCCCGGACAGGTCGTGCTCTCCCACAAGGCGGCAGCCGACCTCGGCGTCGGCCCCGGCGACGACGTACGCATCGGCGGGGTGAAGGAGCGCGTCGCGCGGGTCGCGTCGGACGCCTCGTACAGCCATACGCCCGTCGTGTGGACGCCGCTCGACGACTGGCAGGCGCTCGGCCACCGGGGCACGTCCCTGGACGAGCAGGCCACGGTCATCGCCCTGCGCACGGGTGACGGCGTCGACATCGGCGCCGGGGACAAGGCGGCGGGCACGGAGAGCAGGACGCTCGACGGGGCGCTCACCGCGATCGGCTCCTACCAGGCGGAGAACGGTTCACTACAGCTGATGCGCGGCTTCCTCTTCGTCATCTCCGCGCTGGTGATAGGGGCGTTCTTCACTGTGTGGACCATCCAGCGCGCCGGCGACATCGCGGTCCTGAAGGCACTCGGTGCGTCCACGCCCTCACTGCTGCGGGACGCGCTCGGGCAGGCGGTGGTGATGCTCGCCGTCGGGACGGCACTGGGTACGGGGATCGCGGCGGCCGTCGGTTCCGTGATCAGCGGCGGTGACGTCCCCTTCGTACTCGATGCGCCGACCGTCCTGTGGCCCGCCGCCGTACTGATCGCCCTCGGGGCGCTCGGCGCGGGCCTGTCCGTCCGGCGGATCACCGCCGTCGATCCGCTGACCGCGCTGGGGAGTGCCCGATGAGTCCGACCGGTCTGACCCTCGAAGACATCACGCTGACGTATCCGGACGGGGAGGGGCGTCTCACCGCCCTCGACGGCGTCGGCATCGAGGTCCCCGCGGGAACGCTGACGGCGGTCGTCGGGCCCTCGGGCTCCGGGAAGTCCAGCCTGCTCGCGGTGGCGGCGACGCTGGTGACGCCCGACCGGGGCCGGGTCATCGTCGACGGTACGGAGACGGGCGCGCTGTCCCGTGCCGAGCGGGCGGAGCTGCGGCGCCTGCGCATGGGCATCGTCTTCCAGCAGCCGAATCTGCTTGCGTCGCTGACGGCGCTTGAGCAGCTGATGCTGATGACGCATCTGGGCGGGCGCGGGCGCGGGCGCCGCCGGACGGCGGAAGTGCGGGAGGGGGCCCGGGAGTTGCTGTCGGAGGTGGGGCTTGCCGACCTTGCGCACCGTCGGCCGCATCAGCTGTCCGGCGGTCAGCGGCAGCGGGTCGGCATTGCGCGGGCGCTGATGAATGCGCCTGCGGTGCTGCTGGTCGATGAGCCGACCAGTGCGTTGGACCATGAGCGGGGGGCCGCGGTGATGGATCTGCTGGGGAGGCTCACGCGGGACCGGGGGACGGCGACGGTGCTCGTCACGCACGATCGTGCGCGGTTGGCCGTCGCCGACAGGGTGGTGGAGATGGTGGACGGGAGGCTGGGGGGTACGGCGGCGGATTCTTCCCCAAACCCGCCCCTTCCCGGCTGTGACATTTGCGGCTCCGCCGCGTGAGGGGGGCAAGCCCCCGGACACCCGGGTGGGCACCCGGGGGTGACCAAGATCGGGGCTCCGCCCCCAGGCGCCCTTCTGGGGCTCCGCCCCAGACCCCGCTCATCAAACCGCTGGAGGGATCTGATCCGCGGGCCGTCCGGGGCTGGTCGCGCAGTTCCCCGCGCCCCTTAAGGGGCGCGGGGCGCGTTTACGCCGCCGGGCCCGAGCTTGCCAAGGCGGCGGACAGTTCCACCGCCACCTCCTGGAGGACCGGGACGATCTTGTCCACGGCTGCCTCCGTCACGCGGCCCGCCGGGCCGGAGATCGAAATGGCCGCCGATGTGGGGGAGTTGGGCACCGACACCGCCAGGCAGCGCACCCCGATCTCCTGTTCGTTGTCGTCGACCGCGTACCCCGCCCTGCGGACCTCCTCCAGCGCGTCCAGGAAGCCGTCGGGCGTGGTGATCGTCTTCTCCGTCGCGGCCGGCATGCCGGTGCGGGCGAGCAGGGCCCGCACCTCATCCGGCGGGGTGTGCGCGAGGAGGGCCTTGCCCACGCCGGTGGAGTGGGGCAGGACCCGGCGGCCCACCTCGGTGAACATCCGCATGGAGTGCTTGGACGGCACCTGCGCGACGTACACGATCTCGTCCCCGTCGAGCAGCGCCATGTTCGCCGTCTCGCCGGTCTCCTCGACCAGGCGGGCGAGGTAGGGCCGCGCCCAGGTGCCGAGGAGGCGCGAGGCCGATTCGCCGAGGCGGATCAGGCGCGGGCCGAGCGAGTAGCGGCGGTTGGGCTGCTGACGTACGTACCCGCAGGCGACGAGCGTGCGCATCAGGCGGTGGATCGTGGGCAGCGGCAGGCCGCTGCTGGCGGAGAGCTCGCTGAGACCGACCTCGCCACCCGCGTCCGCCATCCGTTCGAGCAGGTCGAAGGCGCGCTCAAGGGACTGGACACCACCGCTGGCAGCGGGCGGCTTGGAGGCAGCGACTTCGGTGGAGGCGTCGCTTGCGCTTGACGTCGGCACGGCGCGGTCCTTTCGGGGCTGACGGGCAAGGCAGCAGCCTACCGGGCGGTTCTTCGCGGGGTCCTGTGATGGCCAAGACGTCTTGGCCGGTCAGGGGGCCTTTGTCCGCTTCTCCGCGGGAACGGCCGGTGATCGCTCGGCGGTCCGGTTGTGCGTAGCTACGTTCTCTCTTTCGGAATCCTATTTCCACTTTGTGGAAACGTCCAGGGTGTTCCAGGTGGCCTCTTGACGGGTCAGGGGTGGGCGTGAAGACTGATTCAACAGAACGTTGAATTCCGTTTAGCGGAACCGAAAGGTCTGTGTAGCGGAAGAGAACGGACGACGGAGACAGGACAAAGACAGGCAAACGTCGGCAAACGGCGACGGACAACAGCTAAGAGAGGGCGTTGAGGGTGGACGTTGAACTGGTGCTGCGCTCGACTCGCGTCATCACCCCGGAGGGAACCCGCGCCGCGTCGGTGGCGGTCTCCGGCGGGAAGATCACGGCCGTGCTCGCGCACGACGCCGACGTACCGGACGGTGCCCGGCTCGAAGACTTCGGGGACGACGTCCTGCTTCCCGGCCTGGTGGACACGCACGTCCATGTGAACGACCCGGGCCGCACGGAGTGGGAGGGGTTCTGGACCGCGACGCGCGCCGCGGCCGCCGGCGGCATCACCACCCTCGTCGACATGCCGCTCAACTCCCTGCCGCCGACCACCACCGTCGACAACCTGCGCACGAAGCAGGATGTCGCACGGACCAAGGCGCACATCGACATCGGCTTCTGGGGCGGCGCCCTGCCCGACAACGTCCGGGACCTCAAGCCCCTGCACGACGCAGGTGTCTACGGCTTCAAGTGCTTCCTCTCGCCTTCGGGTGTGGACGAGTTCCCGCATCTGGACCAGGACCAGCTCGCCGCCTCCATGGCCGAGATCGCCGGCTTCGGCGGACTGCTGATCGTGCACGCCGAGGACCCGCACGAGCTGGACGCCGCCCCGCACAAGAGCGGCCCCAAGTACACGGACTACCTGGACACCCGGCCGCGCGTCTCCGAGGACGTCGCGATCGAGGGCCTCATCGCCCAGGCCAAGCGGCTCGGCGCCCGTATCCACGTACTGCACCTGTCGTCGTCGGACGCGCTGCCGCTGATCGCCGCCGCCAGGCGCGAGGGCGTCAAGCTCACCGTCGAGACCTGCCCGCACTACCTCACCCTCACCGCGGAGGAAGTCCCGGACGGGGCAAGCGAGTTCAAGTGCTGCCCGCCCATCCGCGAGGCCGCCAACCAGGACCTGCTCTGGGCCGCGCTCGCCGACGGCACCATCGACTGCATCGTGACGGACCACTCCCCGTCCACCGCGGACCTCAAGACCGACGACTTCGCGACCGCGTGGGGCGGCATCTCCGGGCTCCAGCTCAGCCTCCCCGCCATCTGGACCGAGGCCCGCAAGCGCGGCCACAGCCTCGAGGACGTGGTGCGCTGGATGTCGACGCGCACCTCCGAACTGGTCGGACTCGACCAGAAGGGCGCCATCGAGGCCGGCCGCGACGCCGACTTCGCGGTCCTCGCGCCCGACGAGACCTTCACCGTGGACCCCGCGGAGCTGCAGCACCGGAACCGAGTCACGGCGTACGCGGGCAAGACCCTCAGCGGCGTCGTGAAGTCCACCTGGCTGCGCGGCGAACGCATCCTGCACGGCGGCGAGTTCAGCGAACCCGCAGGCCGACTTCTGGAAAGGAAGAACTGATCACTGTGACGGCGATACCCAGCTTCACCGGCGACGCGAGCCCCTACGGCGGCGGCGACCCGTACGCGGACTACCGCACCGCCGACTTCCCCTTCACGCAGTACGCGAACCTGGCGGACCGCCAGCTCGGCGCCGGTGTCATCGCCGCCAACGACGAGTTCTTCGCGATGCGCGAGAACCTGCTCCTGGCGGGCGCCGCCGAGTTCGACCCGGAGCACTTCGGGCACAAGGGCAAGGTCATGGACGGCTGGGAGACCCGCCGCCGTCGTGGCGTCTCCGCCGAGCACCCGTGGCCGACCGCCGAGGACCACGACTGGGCGCTCGTACGCCTCGGGGCCCCCGGCGTCGTACGCGGCATCGTCATCGACACCGCCCACTTCCGCGGCAACTACCCGCAGGCCGTCTCCGTCGAGGCCGCATCGGTCGCCGGTTCGCCGACGCCGGACGAGCTTCTCGCCGACGACGTGAAGTGGACGACCCTCGTGCCCCGCACGCCGGTCGGCGGCCACGCGGCGAACGGCTTCGCCGTGGACGTCGAGCAGCGCTTCACGCACCTGCGGATCAACCAGCACCCCGACGGCGGCATCGCCCGGCTCCGCGTCTACGGCGAGGTCGTCGCCGACCCCAAGTGGCTCGCGGCGCTCGGCACGTTCGACGTCGTCGCCCTGGAGAACGGCGGCCAGGTCGAGGACGCCTCCGACCGCTTCTACTCCCCGGCCACCAACACCATCCAGCCGGGCCGCTCCCGCAAGATGGACGACGGCTGGGAGACGCGCCGCCGCCGCGACACCGGAAACGACTGGATCCGCTACCAGCTGGTCGCCCAGTCGGAGATCCGCGCCGTCGAGATCGACACGGCCTACCTGAAGGGCAACTCGGCTGGCTGGGCGTCTCTTTCGGTACGTGACGGCGGCGAGGACGGCGCATGGGTCGAGGCCCTGCCCCGCACCCGCCTGCAGCCCGACACGAACCACCGCTTCGTCCTGGACACCCCGGCGGTGGGCACGCACGTCCGCATCGACATCTTCCCGGACGGCGGCATCTCGCGGCTGCGGCTGTTCGGCTCCTTGACGGAGGCGGGCGGGGTCGCCCTGACCGCGCGCCACCAGGAGCTGGGCGGCTAGTTCCGCACCGTCGATCACCGGCTCCGCCGAGTTCGTCCTCAAACGCCGGACGGGCTAAGTCCCTTTAGCCCTCCGGCGTTTGAGGAGCGGGGCCGCCCCTACGCCCCATACCCCCCGTCCGCCACCAGCTCCGCCCCCGTGATGAACCCCGCTTCCTCCCCCGCCAGATAGGCGACGAGCGAAGCCACCTCGTCGGCGGAGCCGAAGCGGGCCAGTGCCGTGGCCGCTCGCTGCGGTTCGGCGAACGGGCCGTCCGCCGGGTTCATGTCCGTGTCGATCGCCCCGGGATGCACCACGTTCACCGTGATCCCGCGGCCCGCGAGCTCCCGCGCCAGCGGCTTGCTCATCCCCGCGAGCGCCGCCTTGCTCATCGCGTACAGCGTCCCGCCGGGCCCGCCCGCGAACCGCGCGAGCGCCGAGCCTGTCGAGATGATCCGGCCCCCGTCGGCAAGCCGCCCTGCCGCCGCCTGCGAGGCGAGGAACACCGCGCGTACGTTGATGTCGAGCACCCGGTCGACATCGGCGAGCGCCAAGTCCCCGATGGGGCCGAGCACTCCGATGCCCGCGTTGTTCACCAGGATGTCGAGCCGGCCCAGATCATCCGCCGCGCGCTCCACCGCGCCCGCCGCGTCCCCGGGATCAGCCGCATCCGCCTTGATGGCGAACCCCCGCCGCCCCGCCGACTCGATCTTGGCGACGACATCGAGAGCGGCGGCCTCCCCATGGACGTACGTGATCGCCACATCGGCACCCTGCTGGGCAAGCCGCAACGCGATCGCCGCGCCGATGCCGCGGCTGCCGCCGGTGACCAGGGCCGTCTTACCGGTCAGTGAAGACATGTCGAAACCTCATCATCTACAGAATCTACAGAGCGAGAGAAGTGCTTGCGGTTTCAATGGAAGCGGGCGGCGCGTGCCATCGCTGGCGGGAATTGGACAGCGATTTCCCGGGGGTCCGCCGGGGTGCGATGACTTCCGGGCAGGCGCAGGGTCTGAGTAGGTGAAGGAACCGCAGAGGCGGCACGCACCCATAAGAGAGGCCTCGCCATGAAGCTCACGCTCACCCAGTTCCAGACCCTCGACGGCGTCATCCAGGCGCCCGGCGGCCCGGAGGAGGACCGCGTCGGCGGCTTCGAACACGGCGGCTGGTCGGTGCCCTTCGGCGACGACGACTTCGGCCGGTTCATCAACGGCGTCTTCGACCGCGCCGACGCCTTCCTGCTCGGGCGGCGTACGTACGACATCTTCGCCTCGTACTGGCCCAAGATGACCGACCCGGCCGACCCGGTCGCCTCCCGGCTCAACACGCTGCCCAAGTACGTGGCCACCACCACGCTCACCGGCAGCGACTGGGAGAACACCCACCTCATCGGGCGCGAGGACATCGCCAAGGACGTCGCCCTCCTCAAGGAGCAGCCGGGCCGCGAGCTCCAACTGCACGGCAGCGCGGGCCTCGCGCAGTCCCTCCTCGCGCACGACCTGATCGACACGATCCACCTGCTGACGTTCCCTGTGACCCTCGGCACCGGTAAGCGCCTCTTCGTAGAGGGCGGCTTGCCCACCTCGTTCAGGACGACTGCGTCGAGCGTGACTTCGACGGGCGTCGTCATCAGCACGTACGAGCGCGCGGGGCGTCCTGAGTACGGCACCTACTAGGCGTTGGCGGCGCCCGAAGGGGCGCGGGGCTGTGACATGTGCGGCTCCGCCGCGTGGGCGCGACCAGCCACGACGGACCCGCAGACGAGTACCGCTCTTCCCGCGGAGCGCTCCTCCGGATACGGTGATCGACCCACGTGAGAGCCACCGAAGTCTCCACACCGCCGCATCCGTTGGAGACCGCTCCCCGTGTCGACGCTCGCCGCGCCCGCCGCGCCCACCGCGCGCCCCGCCTGGTTCACCGATCTGCCCGTTCTGCTGGTGGCCGTCGTCTGGGGCGCCAGCTACCTCGCGGCGAAGGGCATCACGACCACGCACACCGTCATCGCCGTCCTGGTGCTGCGCTTCGGCATCGTGCTTCCGGCGCTCGTGGCGGCGGGATGGCGGGGGCTGCGCGCGCTGACGGCGCCGCAGTGGCGCGGCGCGGGGACGCTCGGGCTGATCCTGGGCGGAATCTTCCTCCTGGAGACCTACGGAGTCGTCCACACCTCGGCGACCAACGCGGGCCTCATCATCAGCCTCACCATGATCTTCACCCCGCTCGCCGAGGCCGCGGTGACCCGGAAGCGGCCGCCGCGCGCCTTCCTCGCGGCGGCGGGACTCTCCGTACTCGGCGTGGTCCTGCTGACCCAGGGCGGCGGCTTCACGCGGCCCTCGCTGGGCGACGGCCTGATCCTGCTGGCGGCGCTCGCCCGCACGCTGCACGTCCTGGCGATGTCACGCATCAAGGCCGTCCAGGATGCCGACTCGCTCTCCCTCACCACCGTCCAACTCGGCTCAGCCGTGGCCGTGTTCGCGGTGCTCGCCGGCGCGGGCACGGGGGAGAGCCCGTGGTCCGTCGCCGCGGACTTCGGCGTACGCGAGTGGGCGGGGCTGCTCTTCCTCTCCGTGTTCTGCACGCTCTTCGCCTTCTTCGTACAGATGTGGGCGGTGCGCAGGACCTCTCCCTCGCGCGTGAGCCTGCTGCTCGGCACGGAGCCGCTGTGGGCGGCCGCGGTCGGGATCGCGGTGGGCGGCGAACGGCTGGGTGTGGTGGGTCTGGTGGGAGGTGTGCTGGTTCTGGTGGGGACCAGCTGGGGGCGTCGGGCGCGGTGATACGTTCCGTGGTCGATCAAGGAGGGGGAGGCTCATGAACGAGTACTTCGAGCAGCGGTTCGCGGCGAGCGCGGAGAAGCGCCGTAACTGGGGCGGCGTGCTGCTGTTCCTGGCGGGCGTCATCTGGGTCGTGCTCGCGTACCAGCTGATGGTGCCGTTCGGCGACGGGGACGACGACTATCCCAGCAGCCGCAAGTGCTCGTCGGTGCTCTTCTACGAGGGGGACGCCCCGACCTGGGCGGAGGGCGAGACGCGGGACGACTGCCGCGCCCAGCGCCGTTGGCCCGAGATGCTGGCCTGGCTGGGACTGTCCGTGCCGCTCTCGGTCGGCGGCGCCGTGCTCTACACCAGCGGGTCCACCAGCCTTCGGATGCGTGAGTACATGGCGGAGCACCGCATCGCCGCCGCGAAGAAGGACGCAGCCGCCAAGAAGGACGCCGCCGCGAAGAAGGACTGACGAACCGTGGGCGGCGCACGGTTAACTCCCGGAAAATTCACCGCACTTGAAGTTGACACGACAACCTCTACGCGCGTCACACTGGACCCATGCGAATCCCCCCACGAATCGTCAGCGTCACAGCCCTCGCCGCCGCCCTGCTCGTCGGCGGCCCTGTCGCCGTCTCCGCGAACGCGGCGCCGGCATCGGCCCCGGCCCCCACGTCGGCGTCGTACTCCATCACCGCCGTCGGCGACATCTGCTACTCCGCCCTGCCCTCCCAGGCGCACGACACCCTCGACCTGATCGAGGCGGGCGGCCCCTACCCGTATCCGCAGGACGGCACGGTCTTCCAGAACAGGGAAGGCATCCTGCCCTCGCAGAGCTCCGGCTACTACCACGAGTACACGGTCAAGACCCCTGGCTCACCGGACCGCGGCGCGCGCCGCATCGTGACCGGTGAGGAGAACCAGGAGGACTACTACACGGCGGACCACTACGAGTCCTTCGACCTGGTGGACTACGCCTGCTGACCGCGAAGGCCCTCTAGCGCCCCTTCCGGCTCCCCGCGGCCGCGAACAGCGCGAACGCCAGCGCGATGAGCGTGACGCCCGCGTAGATCTCGTATCCGTCGAGGAACCCGATCCGCCGCACGATGCCCCAGCCGTCGAACCGGCCGGTCAGCTCGTGCACCAGGGCGGCCACGCCCTGGATCAGGAGAAGGACGCCGAAGACCTCAAGTACCTGCTTCATACCGAAGAGCCTCGCCCCGTGGACTCCCCACGCACATCGGCCACGGGGCGAGGCTTCTTCCCGCCCGCTCCGCCGAAAGTCTCGACCCGTGCGACTTTCGTAGCCGATCACGTCCGATGGGCGTCCGGCGCCCGCCGCGGTGCGTAGATTTATCGACCATGAGCGGCAATGAACCCACGCGGTATCCCTTGGCCAGAAGTCCATGGGCGCTGCCGTCGGCCATCGCCGCGGAGCTCGACCCGGACGGTCGCGCGGGGCGCAGGCACAAGCGGACCGTGCGCGACTGGCTGGTCGACTTCGCCTGCTTCTTCGTGGCCGTCTTCATCGGCCTGCTGGGCGCGGATTCGGTCTCAGGGAACCCGGAGCTCTCCGAGGGCGCCGCCGCGCTCGACCAGCTGGTCGGCGCGCTCGCCTGCGCCGCGGTCTGGCTGCGCAGACGCTGGCCGCTCGGCCTCGCCATCGCCATGGTGCCGGTCAGCGTGGTCTCCGAATCGGCGGGCGGCGCGGCCGTGGTGGCCCTGTTCACGCTGGCGGTGCACCGACCCTTCCGGTACGTCGCCTGGGTGGGCGGGATCTCGATCGCCCTCGTGCCGTTGTTCTACTTGGTGCGGCCCGATCCCGATCTTCCGTACGTGGTCTCCGCCCTGCTCGGCGTCCTGCTCAGCGCCTCCGTCATCGGCTGGGGCATGTTCGTGCGCTCCCGCAGGCAGCTGCTGCTCAGCCTGCGCGACAGTGCCATCCGTGCCGAGAACGAGGCCGCGCTCCGTGCCGAACAGGCCCAGCGTCTGGCCCGCGAGGACATCGCCCGCGAGATGCACGACGTCCTGGCCCACCGCCTCACCCTGCTCAGCGTGCACGCCGGCGCCCTGGAGTTCCGCCCCGACGCACCCCGTGCGGAGATCGCCCGCGCCGCCGGAGTCATCCGGGAGAGCTCGCACGAGGCGCTGCAGGATCTACGTCAGGTCATCGGCGTGCTGCGCGGCGGCGATGGCGAGGCATCGGGCCGCCCGCAGCCGACCCTCGCCGCCCTGGACACGCTGGTCGCCGAGTCGCGCGACGCGGGCATGAAGGTCGCGCTCGACCAGCGGGTCGGCGATGCCGCGGAGGTGCCCGCCGCGATCGGCCGCACCGCGTACCGCATCGCCCAGGAAGCCCTGACCAACGCCCGCAAGCACGCCCCCGGCGCCGAGGTGACCGTCGCCGTCTCGGGGCGGCCCAGCGAGGGCCTGGCCATCGTCGTACGCAACCCGCCGCCACCCGGCGACGTGCCGCACGTTCCCGGCTCGGGCCAGGGCCTGATCGGCCTCACCGAACGGGCCACGCTCGCGGGCGGGCGCCTGGAGCACGGCACGTCGGCGGACGGCGGCTTCGAGGTCAACGCCTGGCTGCCGTGGGCCCCGTGACGGAGCCTGCGCCTCCGCCTGGATACGATCAGCGGCCACATCGGGCGAGGCGAGGCGGATGACGCGGTGACGGGGGAGATACGGGCGGGGCGGTTTCGCCGCGCACGAGGAGCGGCGCGGGGGCTCATACGCACACGGCGCCGGGCGGCTGTCACGGGCGCCGTGGTGCTTGCGCTGGCCGCGGGGCTCGGCACGTGGGCGTTCCAGGGGCCTTTGGACGTCAAGGACCGCTACTGCTGGGGTGGTTGGGAAGAGGACAGCGGTCCCGGCATCCTCGGCGACGACGGTTTCGCGGGCGAGGACGGACGCAGCCGTACGTCGAAGGGGGCGGCGCCCACTGCGGGGAAGCCGGCGGGCACGTGCACCCTGGCCGTGCGCTCAAGACACACTTTCTCCGACGGCGACACGGGCGTCCAGGACACCACGGTCACGGTGACCTACGGCCGGGCGCCCAAGGGGGCGCAGGACCGCCTGGAGTGGCTGGTCGGTTACCTCGGTGACGGTGCGATGCCGCTGCCGGACGGACTGCCCGGCGCCGTCGACGCCGACCGCGGCCTCCTTGTGCTGCCGAAGCGGTGCGACACGCGCGACGGGCGGCCGGTCGCGGTCACCCTCGACGCGCGGGAGCGCTCGGAGCCGGACGAGGCGCTGCCGAGGACGGTGGACCTGGGCGGCTCGCGCACCGTCGCCGAACTTCTGGTGGCGGCAGCCAACCAGGGCATGGAGAAGGCGGGTTGCGCCCCGGCGGAGCCGCTGCGCGTCACCTCGCCCCTGCTCGCGCTGCCGGAGAAGCGGGAGACCTTCTACTCCGACCCCGCATGCCGCATCAAGGGCCTCGACCTCGACCTGGGTGACGACGCGGAATCCGACACGGAATACCAAGTCGGCCCGGTCACCCGCGACATGCAGTCCTGCTCGGTACGGATCGGCCGCGACGACGCGCAGTTCCTCGACGCCCTGATGGTCGCCCAGCCCCGGGTCGACGCCCTCATCGCCGACGTGACGGGCGAGCGGCCGCCCGCGCGCGGCTGGCGCGGCAAGGGCGTCCTGGGCGAGGGCCACCAGGTCGTACGGGCCCAGTGCGCGGGGCGTCCGACGACGTTCCTGATGCTGGGCTCCCCGCAGCGGGAGGCGACGGACCACTTCGCGGCGTTCAGCAACGCGGTGGCGCAGCGCCTCGGGTGCCCGGCGGTGGCACCGACGACGTCGAGTGAAGCCGGGGGGACCCACGGATGACCGGGAACGAAGAGACCGCAGCGACCGCAGCGACCGCAGAGACCGCAGAGACCGCAGTGACCGACGAGACCAACGAGACGGCGGGTGCGACGGTCGGCGTGCCCCCGAATGACGACGCGCCGCCCCGCCCCTGGTGGCACTGGCGCCGCCTCACGCGCGGCCGGCTGCGGCCCGCGATCGCCGCCGCCGTCGCGGGAGCGCTGCTCGGCGGTGCGGGGGTGGCCTGGCAGGCGCAGGCGGGCCCCTTCGAGGAGGCAGCGGCGTGCTGGGGCGCGCTCAGCGAGGACGACGTGGCGGACCTGTTCGGCGGCAAGCGGGACATCGAGGCGTCCGACGTGCCCGTCACCTCGGACCACATCTTCTCCGAGGGCCCCTCCGGGCTGTGCCGGCTGAAGTCGCCGCGCGGCCGCCGCGTCACGGCCCAGGTGCATGAACTCGACACCCGGTTCGGCGGTTCGGGCGACAAGTGGGCCGACGAGTATCTCTCCGCGCGGATGACCCCGCTCGGCGGCGGACTCCTGGGCATGGCCTCCGACACGCGCGCGTGGCTCGCGGTTCCGGAGGGCTGCGTCGGCAGGCCGGCGGAGGGCCACGGCCCGCTGGTGATCGACATCGAGGCCGGCTGGACCGTCTACGACGAAGAGGTCGACACCGGCGAACGCGCCCGCCTCACCACCGCCGTGGTCAGGCTCGTCAACGGCTACCTGGCCGAACAGGGCTGCCGGGGCAAGGTCGACGACCCGGCGGACCGGCTGCCCGGTCCTGCCCGCTTCCAGGACGAGAAGCCCGACGCGGTCTGCGGCATCAAGGGGCTGCACATGCGGGGCATGCGGGACGTCGACAAGTACAAGCCGCCGCTGGTGACCAAGGGCGAAGGCCCCGTACGGACCTGCGACCGCGACGTGGTCTTCGGTCACCCCGCACTGCGGCTCATGACGGTCGAGGACCCGCGCATCGCCGAGCTGTACCGGCAGCTGAAGTTCGACGGCGGCGACAACGTCAAGGCGGTGGGCGACGGCTCGGGTTCGGGCTTCCTGCGGGACGACTTCGGGTTCTTCCAGGCCGAGTGCCAGACGGGCGACGTCACCTTCCTCATCCGCGCCGAGGACACGGACCGCGCCGCCGACATCCGTACGCTGCTGCCCCGCTACGTGGCCGCGGAGTCGGCACGCGTCGGCTGCGGCCCTCTTCGGATCAAGCTGCCCGCATGACGCCGGGCTCCGCTCTTCTACCTGGTTACGGTGGTCGCATGAACCCCATCAAGCTGCTGCTCGTCGACGACGACCCACTGGTCCGTGCGGGCCTGTCGTTCATGCTCGGCGGCGCGGACGACATCGAGATCGTGGGTGAGGCGGGCGACGGCACGGAGGTCGCGGGACTCGTCGCCGAACGGCGTCCCGACGTCGTCCTGATGGACATCCGCATGCCCACGATGGACGGCCTCGCGGCGACGGAGGCGTTGCGCAGACGCCCCGACGCCCCCGAGGTGATCGTCCTGACCACCTTCCACGCGGACGAGCAGGTGCTGCGGGCCCTGCGGGCGGGCGCCGCGGGGTTCGTCCTGAAGGACACCGCGCCCGCCGAGATCGTCGAGGCGGTGCGTGCGGTGGCGGCGGGGGAGCCGGTGCTCTCGCCCTCGGTGACCCAGCAGTTGATCACTCGGGTGACCGGGGACGACCCCCAACAGGGGCGCAGGGAGCGGGCGTTGGGTCGGCTTGCGCTCCTTGGTGAGCGGGAGCGGGAGGTGGCGGTCGCGGTGGGGCGAGGGGCGTCCAACGCGGAGATCGCGGCGGAGCTGTTCCTGAGCGTGGCCACGGTGAAGGCGCATGTCTCCCGGATCCTGACGAAGCTGGACCTCAACAATCGTGTTCAGGTTGCGCTGTTGGCGCATGACGCGGGGCTGTTGGACGGGGTGGAGTAGCCCCGGCCGGGGGAAAATTCAGCCCGTCCGGCGTTTGAGGACGAACTCGGCGAAGCCGGTGATCGACGGTGCGCAATCACCGGGCGGAGCTGTCAGCCCCCTTCGACCTCCGTCAAGCGAACCACCCGCCCCGACCGCCGGGACGTCTCGCACGCCTCCGCAATCCGCAGCGCGGCCAGCGCCTCGCGGCCGTCGCAGGGGTTCGCCCGCTCGCCGCGTACGACCTCGACGAACGCGGCGAGCTCCGCCTCGTACGCGGGCGCGAATCGCTCGAGGAACCCCGGCCAGGGCTTCTCGGGCGGCGGCGGGCCCGCCGGTTCCACCGACGACAGGGGAGTGCGGTCGTCGAAGCCGACGACGATCTGGTCGTTCTCGCCCGCAAGTTCCATGCGTACGTCGTAGCCCGCGCCGTTGCACCGCGTCGCGGTGGCCGTGGCGAGCGTGCCGTCGTCGAGGGTGAGGACCGCCGCGGCCGTGTCGACGTCGTCCGCCTCGCGGAACATCGCGGGCCCCGCGTCGGACCCGGTCGCGTACACCTGTGTCACCTCACGGCCCGTCACCCAGCGCAGCATGTCGAAGTCGTGGACCAGGCAGTCCCGGTAGAGCCCGCCGGACAGCGGCAGATACGCGGCCGGCGGCGGCGCCGGGTCGGCGGTGATCGCGCGGACGGTGTGCAGCCGCCCGAGCCGCCCCGCGCGCACGGCATCGCGCGCCGCCAGGTACCCCGCGTCGAAGCGCCGCTGGAAGCCCAGTTGGAGCACAGTCCCCGCGGACTCGACCTCCCGCAGTGCGGAGAGCGTGCCCGGCAGGTCGAGGGCGATGGGCTTCTCGCAGAAGACGGGGAGGCCGGCCCGGGCCGCCCTGCCGATCAGCTCGGCGTGCGCGGAGGTCGCCGCGGTGATCACCACCGCGTCCACGCCCCCGGTGAAGAGCTCGTCCACCGACGCGGCGGCCGTCGCCCCGATGCGGGAGGCGAGGTCGGCCGCGCGCTCGGCGTCCACGTCGGCAACGACCAGTGCCGCCACGTCCGGGTGCCGCCGCAGAGCCGCGGAGTGAAATGTGCCGATACGGCCCGTTCCGATGAGTCCGATGCGCATGGACCCACCCTCGCCAGGCCCAGAGGTCCTGTCAATCCTTTGTCCGGACAAAGGGTCGTCAGAAATGGGGTTCCGCTTCCCCGGGCCGTCATCTGTTCCGATGTCGGCGACATGATCGGGGCTCCGAACTACGGTGTACAGCAGCGTTGTTCGGCCGAATCGCGTGACCGATTGCCTGATCCATTGCCTGATCTATGGCCTGATCTATTGAGAGAAGCACTGTCATGAGCAGCGAACCAGCAGACATCCACAAGATAGACACGTCCCTGCCGCACAGCGCGCGCGTCTGGAACTACTGGCTTGGCGGCAAGGATCACTACGCGTCCGACCAGATGGCCGGTGATGCCTACAAGGAGAAGTTCCCGCTGATCGTCCCGATGGCCCGGGAGTCCCGCGACGTACTGCGTCGCTCGGTGACCTGGATGGCGCGGGAAGGCGTCAAGCAGTTCCTCGACGTGGGCGCCGGGCTGCCCACGGCCAACAACACCCACGAGATCGCCCAGCGGGTCGCGCCGGACAGCCGGGTGGTCTACGTGGATCACGACCCGATCGTCCTCATGCACGTGGACACGCTTCTCAGGAGCTCGCCTGAAGGCGCTACGGACTATGTCCTCGCGGACATGCGTGACACCGACACGATCCTTCAAGGCGCCGCGAAAACGCTGGACATGTCCCAGCCCATCGGTCTCGTGATCAACGACGTATTAGGCCACATCTCCCCGTGGGAGGACGTCCTGACGTTGGTGCGCGGTCTGGTGTCGGGCCTTCCTTCCGGCAGCTATGCCTCGCTGACGCACTCCGACGCCGACGACGAACTGCATCGCAGTGTGCAGGAGGAGTACAACAACTCCGGCGCGATCCCCTACATCCTGCGCAGTCCGGAGCAGACGGTCTCCCTCTTCGACGGCCTTGAGCTCGTCGATCCCGGGTTCGTCCCCTGGCCGAAGTGGAAGCCGGACTCGGACATGCCGGGCTCGCTGACCATCCGGGCCGGATGGGTCGGTGTCGCGCGGGTGCCGTGACGCCGCCCGCGGTGAAGTGCGCGGGCCGGGGCCGAGCCGTTGTCCGCGCCGGGTTTGTCCGGACAACAGAACTTCAGAACTTCCCGTCATCATTCCCTGGGGCTACGCTCGGCCCGTGCCCAAATCTGCCGCCAAACCAGCCGTGGACCCGACGGTCTCCCTGCAGCTCGGCGTCGACCGCAGCAGCCCGGTCCCGCTGTACTTCCAGCTGTCCCAGCAGCTGGAGGCGGCGATCGAGCGCGGCGCCCTCACCCCGGGCAGCCTGCTCGGCAACGAGATAGAACTCGCCGGACGCCTCGGTCTGTCCCGGCCGACCGTCCGCCAGGCCATCCAGTCGCTCGTCGACAAGGGGCTGCTCGTACGGCGCAGAGGCGTCGGCACCCAGGTCGTGCACAGCCAGGTCAAGCGCCCGCTGGAGCTCAGCAGCCTCTACGACGACCTGGAAGCGGCCGGTCAGCGGCCCGAGACCCGCGTCCTGCTCAACACCGTCGAGCCCGCGTCCGCCGAGGTCGCGGCCGCCCTCGGCATCGCGGAGGGCGACGAGGTGCACCTGGTCGAGCGGCTCCGGCTCGCCCACGGGGAGCCCATGGCGTACCTGCGCAATCACCTCCCGGCCGGGCTGCTCGCGCTCGACACCGACCGGCTCGAGGCCACCGGCCTGTACCGCCTGATGCGGGCCGCCGGCATCACCCTGCACAGCGCGCGCCAGTCGGTCGGCGCCCGCGCAGCCACCGCGGAGGAGGGCGAGCGGCTCGTCGAGCCCGCGGGTGCCCCGCTGCTCACCATGGAGCGCACGACCTTCGACGACACGGGCCGCGCGGTCGAGTTCGGCTCGCACATCTACCGGGCCTCGCGCTACTCCTTCGAGTTCCAGCTCCTCGTACGGCCGTAGCGCCCGCTCACATCACCGTCGTAAGAATGTTCTGACAAATCCATTGACGGTGCCGCGCACCCACCGCTAGAACTCCCCCCAGCCGCATCGAGGCGGCCGGGAGAAGAGGTGGTCCTACCATGCGCACATCCCGTACGGCGACAGGTGTCGCGGCCTGCATCACGGTGATCGCCCTCGCGGCCGGATGCAGCAGCTCCGGCGGCAAGGACGACGAGGACACGTCGGGCGACGGCGGAGGCGGCGGCAAGGGCGTGAACACGCCCCGCCTCAAGATCGCGATGGTGACGCACTCCGGGGAGGGCGACACGTTCTGGGACATCGTGCAGAGCGGCGCCAAGCAGGCGGCCCGCAAGGACAACGTCGAGTTCCTCTACTCCAACGACAAAGAGGCCAAGGGCCAGGCCGAGCTGGTCCAGTCGGCGATCGACAAGAAGGTCGACGGCATCGTCGTGACCCTGGCCAAGCCCGAGGCGATGAAGACGGTCCTCGGCAAGGCCGAAGCCGCCGGGATACCCGTCGTCACCATCAACTCCGGCGGCGAGTTCTCCGCCGGCTTCGGCGCGCTCAGCCACATCGGGCAGGACGAGTCCGTGGCGGGCGAGGCCGTCGGCGACGAGCTGACCAAGGGCGGCAAGAAGAAGGTGCTCTGCGTCATCCACGAACAGGGCAACGTCTCGCTGGAGCAGCGCTGCGCGGGCGTCAAGAAGACCTTCAAGGGCTCGGTCGAGAACCTCAACGTCGAAGGCACCAACGCACCGGGCGCCCAGTCCTCCATCAGCGCGAAGCTGCAGGCCACCAAGGATATCGACGCGGTGGTCACGCTCGGCGCGCCCATCGCCGCGCTCTCGGTCAAGGCCAAGGAAGACGCCGGAGACGCAGCCAGCGAGGTGGAGGTCGCCACCTTCGACCTGAACGCCGAGGTGGTCAAGCGCCTCAAGGCCAAGGAGGTCGGCTTCGCCGTCGACCAGCAGCCCTACCTCCAGGGCTACCTCGCCATCGACGAACTGTGGCTCTACAAGACCAACGCGAACGTCATCGGCGGCGGCAAGCCCGTCCTCACCGGACCCGCGATCGTCACCGAGAAGGACGTGCCGAAGCTGGAGAAGTACACCGCCCGCGGTACCCGATGAGTACATGCGTGATCCGCGTGGTCGATACTTGGGCGGCTGGGGCCGGGGATCCGGACCGGCCTCACCGAGGAGCAGAGCAAGAAGGGCACGGCGTCGTGGCAAGGGTTCAGACAGGGGTACGTGCGGTGGGCGCCGTGCTGGTCGCGGTGCTCGGGGTATCCCTTGCGGGGTGCAGCAGCACCGGTGGCAAGCGCGCGGAAGACGCCCGCAAGGCAGCGGCGGCACAGGGGAAGGCGGCGGTGAACACGCCGCGCTGGACTTTCGGGATGGTGACCCACTCGGGCGACGGCGACACGTTCTGGGACATCGTGCAGAACGGCGCCGAGCAGGCGGCGGTCAAGGACAACATCAAGTTCCTGTACGCCCATGACGACGAGGCACAGCAGCAGGCCCAGCTCGTGGACTCCTACGTGGACAAGAAGGTCGACGGCATCATCGTGTCGCTGGCCAAGCCCGACGCGATGAAGGGCGCGCTGGCCCGCGCCAAGAAGGCCGGCATCCCGGTGATCACCGTGAACTCCGGCTCCGCGGAGTCCAAGGAGTTCGGCGCGCTCACGCACATCGGCCAGGACGAGACGATCGCGGGCGAGGCCGTCGGCGAGGAACTCAACAAGCGCGGCAAGAAGAAGGCGCTCTGCATCCTGCACGAGCAGGGCAACGTCGGCCACGAGCAGCGCTGCGACGGCGCGAAGAAGACCTTCGACGGCAAGCTGCAGAACCTGTACGTGACGGGCACGAACATGCCCGACGTGCAGTCGTCCATCGAGGCCAGGCTGCAGTCCGACAAGGACATCGACGCGGTCGTCACGCTCGGCGCGCCGTTCGCGGACGCCGCGGTGAAGGCCAAGGACGGCGCGGGCAGCAAGGCGGAGATCGACACCTTCGACCTGAACGAGAAGGTCGCCGCCGGCCTCAAGTCCGGCACCCTCGGCTTCGCCGTCGACCAGCAGCCCTACCTCCAGGGCTACGAGGCCGTCGACCTGCTGTGGCTTTACAAGTACAACGCCGACGTCCTCGGCGGCGGCAAGCCGGTCCTGACCGGACCGCAGATCATCACCAAGGACCAGGCCGCCGAGCTGGAGGACTACGCGAAGCGAGGGACCCGATGACAGCGACAGCACCCGCGCCCGCTCCGTCCCCGGACACCAGGACGGACGAGCGCCTCCTGAAGACCTCGCCGCTGAAGAAGCTGATGGGCCGCCCCGAGCTCGGCTCGGTCGTCGGCGCCGTCGCCGTCTTCGTCTTCTTCTCCTTCGTGGCCGACAGCTTCCTCCAGGCCACGAGCCTCGCCACGGTCCTGTACGCGGCGTCCACGCTCGGCATCATGGCGGTGCCGGTCGCGCTGCTCATGATCGGCGGCGAGTTCGACCTGTCGGCGGGCGTCCTGGTGACGACGTCCGCGCTGGTCTCGTCGATGTTCAGCTACCAGATGACGGCGAACGTCTGGGTGGGCGTGGGCGTCTCGCTCCTCACCACCCTGGCCATCGGCGTCTTCAACGGCGTGATGCTGACCCGCACGGACCCGCCGAGCTTCATCATCACGCTCGGTACGTTCCTGATGCTGACCGGCATGAACCTCGGCTTCACCAAGCTGATCAGCGGCACGGTCTCCACGAAGTCGATCGCCGACATGGAAGGCTTCTCCTCCGC
The DNA here is from genome assembly GCF_040640795.1 of Streptomyces sp. NPDC021622. Taxonomy (NCBI): domain Bacteria; kingdom Bacillati; phylum Actinomycetota; class Actinomycetes; order Kitasatosporales; family Streptomycetaceae; genus Streptomyces; species Streptomyces sp. NPDC021622. The sequence continues at coordinate 460,945 of NZ_JBFACK010000002.1, read as the reverse complement.
GAAATCCCTCTTCGCCTCGACATTCACCATCGGCGGCGTCGACTTCAAGGTCACCATCCTGTGGTGGCTCGGCCTGGTCGCCGTCGCCAGCTGGATCCTGCTGCGCACCCGCGTCGGCAACTGGATCTTCGCGGTGGGCGGCGGCGAGGAAGCGGCCCGCGCGGTCGGCGTCCCGGTCGCCAAGACCAAGATCGGCCTCTACATGGGCGTCGCGTTCGGCGCCTGGATCTCCGGCCAGCACCTGCTCTTCTCGTACGACACCGTGCAGTCCGGCGAGGGCGTCGGCAACGAACTGATCTACATCGTCGCGGCCGTCATCGGCGGCTGTCTGATCACCGGCGGCTACGGCTCCGCGGTCGGCGCGGCGGTCGGCGCCCTGATCTTCGGCATGGTCAGCAAGGGCATCGTCTTCGCCGAGTGGAACTCCGACTGGTTCAAGTTCTTCCTCGGCGTGATGCTGCTCCTGGCCACCCTGCTCAACCACTGGGTCCGCAAGCGGGCGGAGGCGACGAAGTGACCACGGACATGACGAAGGCCGACGAGGTGCCGACGCCGGAGCCGGGGCGCACGCCGCTCGTCGAGCTCGACGACGTATCCAAGTACTACGGCAACATCCGCGCCCTCGAAGGCGTCTCCCTGGAGGTGCACGCGGGGGAGATCTCCTGCGTCCTCGGCGACAACGGCGCAGGCAAGTCCACCCTCATCAAGATCATCGCGGGCCTGCACAAGCACGACGCGGGCACCTTCCGCATCGAGGGCGAGGAGGCCAGCCTCGGCTCGCCCCGCGAGTCCCTGGACCTGGGCATCGCCACGGTCTACCAGGACCTGGCGGTCGTCCCCCTCATGCCGGTCTGGCGGAACTTCTTCCTCGGCTCGGAGCCGACGAAGGGCGCGGGCCCCTTCCGCCGCATGGACGTCGACTTCATGCGCGAGACGACCCGCGCGGAGCTGCTGCGCATGGGCATCGACCTGCGCGACGTCGACCAGCCCATCGGCACCCTCTCGGGCGGCGAGCGCCAGTGCGTGGCGATCGCGCGCGCCGTCTACTTCGGCGCGAAGGTCCTGGTCCTCGACGAACCGACGGCGGCGCTCGGCGTCAAGCAGTCGGGCGTCGTCCTGAAGTACGTCGCCGCCGCGCGGGACGCGGGCCTCGGCGTGGTCTTGATCACCCACAACCCGCACCACGCGTACCTGGTCGGCAACCGTTTCATCCTCCTGAAGCGCGGCACGATGTTCGGCAGCTACGCGAGGGACGAGGTCACCCTGGATGAGCTGACCCGCCAGATGGCGGGCGGCTCAGAGCTGGACGACCTCCGTCACGAACTAGAGGGACGCTGACGCAAGCGCGCCGTCAGGGGCGCGGGGAGGCCGTGGGCCGGGCCCCGAAGGGGCGCGGGGAACTGCGCGCTCAGCCCAAGAAAAGCCGCAGACGCGTCTGCCGAGTGTCGAGCAGACGCGTCTGCGGCCTTTTCGTGGCTGGCCGCGCAGTTCCCCGCGCCCCTTCGGGGCGCACCCCCCCGGGTCTGTTGTGCGCGCCCCCGCGAGCGTGAGGCAGAATCCAGGCAATGAGCACCTACCGCGACCTCGCGCACCGCGGCTCCGCACGAGCCACCGTCCTGCGGACCGTGGGCACGCGTGAACGCCGATCGCATCTGACGGCGCCCCGCGTGCCCACCGTCGGCATCGACATCGGCGGCACGAAGGTGATGGCGGGCGTCGTCGACGCCGACGGCAACATCCTGGAGACGCTCCGCACGGAGACCCCGGACAAGTCCAAGAGCCCCAAGGTCGTCGAGGACACCATCGTCGAGCTGGTCCTCGACCTCTCCGACCGGCACGACGTGCACGCGGTCGGCATCGGCGCGGCCGGCTGGGTGGACGCGGATCGCAACCGCGTCCTGTTCGCCCCGCACCTGTCCTGGCGCAACGAACCCCTGCGCGACCGCATCTCGGGCCGCCTTGCCGTGCCCGTCATGGTGGACAACGACGCGAACACGGCCGCGTGGGCCGAGTGGCGCTTCGGAGCGGGCCGCGGCGAGGACCACCTCGTCATGATCACGCTGGGCACCGGCATCGGCGGCGCGATCCTGGAGGACGGCGCCGTCAAGCGCGGCAAGTTCGGCGTGGCCGGCGAGTTCGGCCATATGCAGGTCGTCCCCGGCGGCCACCGCTGCCCCTGCGGCAACCGCGGCTGCTGGGAGCAGTACAGCTCCGGGAACGCGCTGGTCAGGGAGGCCCGGGAGCTCGCCGCTGCCGACTCCCCGGTGGCGTACGGCCTGATCGAACGGGTCAAGGGCAACATCCCCGACATCTCGGGCCCGCTGATCACCGAGCTGGCCCGCGAGGGCGACGCGATGTGCGTCGAGCTGCTCCAGGACATCGGCCAGTGGCTCGGCGTGGGCATCGCGAACCTCGCCGCTGCCCTCGACCCCTCCTGCTTCGTCATCGGCGGCGGTGTCAGCGCCGCCGACGACCTCCTCATCGGCCCGGCCCGCGACGCCTTCCGCCGCCACCTCACCGGGCGCGGCTACCGCCCCGAGGCCCGCATCGCCCGCGCCCAGCTCGGCCCCGAGGCGGGCATGGTGGGCGCCGCCGACCTGGCCCGTCTGGTCGCCCGCCGCTTCCGCCGCGCCAACCGCCGCCGCGTGGAGCGCTACGAACGCTATGAGCGGTACGCCGAAGCGCGCCGCTCCAACAACCGCACCTCTCAGGGAACCCAGTAAGCAGATGACCGTGCCCCGCCAGCCCTCGTCCCCGGACTCTCCGGACTCATCGGATTCCCCGGACTCCCCGGACGAGGGCAAGCGTCCCCCTGAGGACCGCCGCCACATGATCCGCCGCCGCTGGCTGACGGCGACGATCATCGTTCTGCTCATCGGCGTACCCGCCGGCTATCTGGTGATCTCCGCCAACCAGAGCCGCAACAGCGGGCGCGACAAGGAGGCCAAGTACTCCGCGACGGGCCTCACGGCGGGCTGGCCCTCCAAGGTGCAGCGCCGCCTGTACGACGTGCCGATCCCGCCGTACTCCAGGGAAGTCGCGTACTACGAGACGAACAACTGGCGCACCAGCCGCCTGTACGCCCAGTTCCTGACGAGCAACAAGGGCCTGAACAAGTTCCTCAAGCAGATCGGCACGAGCACCGCCGACCTGGAGAAGAACGACATCACGATCAGCAAGCGCGACCGCAAGGTCGTCGGCTGGGAGTTCACGGACCCGGGCCCCTGGTACGGCCTCACCCACGAACAGAAGGACCCGATCCCGACACTGGACGTCGTGGTGAACCGCGCCAACCCGGACCACCCGATGGTGTACGTGGTGTCGACGACAACTCCGTAACTGGCGCGTTTCACCGGTGAGTTGCCCAAGGGGTGGCTCGTACGATGACGCCCATGATCTCCAACGGGCTCTCCGAAGAGGCGTACGACGGACGTCGAAGGGCCCAGTGGCTCGCGGGGGAGGCCCGCGCGGCCGGGGTGGCGCGCAGGGACATGCTGCGGCTGCTCGCGGCGGCGGGCGGGGCGACGGCGCTGGCGTCGGCAGGCCCGCGGGCGGTGGCCGCTTCGCGCCCACCGGGCGCCGCACCGGGGATCGTGAAACCACTCCCCGCGGACCGCTTCACGATCCGGGGCACGAACGCGGAGACAAAGTTCGAGTCACTGGCGGAGACGGGCCTGTGCACCCCCGCCTCCCACTTCTTCGTACGCAACCACACCTCGACTCCGCGGCTGGACGCGAAGACCTGGAAGCTGAAGATCTGGGGCGACGGACTGCGGGGCGGGCCAAGGGAGTTCACCCTCTCCGACCTCAAGCGCCTCCCTTCGGTGTCACGCACCGCCTTCGTCGAATGCGCGGGCAACGCCCGCAGCTTCTTCGCCACACAACAGGGCAACCCCGTCTCCGGCACCCCGTGGACCCTGGGCGCGATCGGCAACGCCCGCTGGCGCGGCGTACGCCTCTCCGAAGTCCTGCGCCTGGCCGGCGTGTCACGCCACGCGGTGGACGTGCTGCCGCGAGGCCTGGACGCCGACTACGTCACGGACGACGGCACGAACCTGGGCAGGGTCCGCCGCCCCCTTCCCCTCTCCAAGGCGATGGACGACGTGATCCTGGCCTACGAGATGAACGACGCCCCGCTCCCGCCGGACCACGGCCACCCGGTCCGGCTCCTCGTCCCTTCCTGGGTGGGCATCGCCTCGATCAAATGGCTGGGCGACATCGAGGTCTCCACAACTCCCCTCTACTCACCCTGGAACACGGACTTCTACCGCCTGTTCGGCGATGCGTACCCGGACGAGGGCAGCGCCCCCTTGACCCGCCAGACCCTCAAATCCGCCTTCGAACTCCCCTGGAACGCAAGCCTCCCGGCAGCCGCAACCCACCGCCTCACCGGCCGCTCCTGGTCGGCGTCCGGCGCCATCACCCGGGTCGACATCAGCACGGACGGGGGCGCCACCTGGCACCCCGCCCACCTCAACGACAAGCCCCACCAGCCGAGTTGGACCCGCTGGACCACACGGTGGCACCCCACGGCCCCCGGCCCGACCGCCCTCCTGGCCCGCGCGACGGACACGACCGGGCGCACCCAGCCGGAGGCGACGGTGCACAACACGCAGGGGTATCTGTTCGATGCGGTGGTGCGGCATGCGGTGCGGGTGGTGTGAGACGGCGCGGGCCGCTCGTGTGGCCGCGCCCTAACCGGCGGACGAACCGAGGGCGGCCCACCCCTCGTACACACTCACCGCCACCCCCAGGTCCTCCCATGCCATCCCCGCCGACTTGAACAGCCGGGGCCGGTCGCCGGGGATCGTGAACTCGCCCCGTACCAGTTCGCTCAGCGTCCGCAGCCAGGCCACGTCGAAGGCGCCCGACTCGATCGCCAGGACGATGTCCCCGCACTCCCGCAGGGCCACGCCGCGGGACTCCGCCACCACCGAACCGCGGGCCAGGAGGGCCTCGTCGACCTCGCGGGCGTCCGGTTCGTGTGCGCCGACCGCCGCCACCGTCGCGTGGTCCGCGAGCAGGGTGCTGTCGAAGAGGGGGGTGCGCGCCGTCGTGCAGCAGCAGATCACGTCGGCCGACGCGACGTCCGCCGCGGTGGCGGCCGCCGCCGAGAGGCCCGCGGCGCGGCAGCGTTCGACGAAGGCCGTCACCCGCTCAGGGGTCCGCGCGACCACGTCGACATGCTCCAGGGCGGGCCGCACCGCCCGGACCGCCTCCACGTGCCCCCAGGCCTGCGGGCCGGTCCCGAAGACGAGCAGGCGGCGCGCTTCCGGCACCGCCAAGTACTTGATCGCGGCGCCCGATACGGCGGGCGTCCGCAGGGACGTCAGGGCGATGCCGTCCATCAGGGCGCGCGGCGTGTGCGTCACGCCGTCCAGGAGCGCGTACATGCCCTGGATACGGGGCAGTTCGCGGGCCGCGTTGGAAGGGGTGACCGTGGCGATCTTCACGCCGGTGTACGCGGTGGTGGCCGACGGCATCAGGAGGAGTTGCCCGCCGGGGATGTCGACCACGCCTCGGGGCGGTTCCGCCTCCGGGTCCAGGTCCGTCTTCAGGACGGCCTCCACCGCCCCGATCGCCGTGGACATGGGGACGAGCCGGGACATCGTCTCGGCGTCGATGTACGGCGGCGGAACGGTTCCGGACGGCATGGGCGGTTCCTTTCGGGGAGCGGTGCGGTGCGGTGTGGCTCAGTGGGAGGTCGAGGCCAGGCGTTCGAGGAAGTCGGGGAGTGCGGCGAAGGAGTCGAGCACGTGGTCCGGTGTGCCGGAGGCCGAACGGTGGGTCTCCGGAAGGTACTTGCCGGTCTTGACGAGTACGCCGGTGACGCCGCCGCGCTGGGCTGCGAGCACGTCGAACTCGATGTCGTCGCCGATCATGAGCGTCGCGGACGGCTCGGCGCCCAGGTGGGCGAGCGCGGCGGCGAAGAAGGCATCGGACGGTTTGCCTGTGATGGTCGCCTCGACCCGGGCGGCCCGTTCGAGACCGAGGAGGAAGGCGCCGGTGTCGAGGTCGAGGCCGTCGGCGGTGCGCCAGTAGAGGTTGCGGTGCATGGCCACGAGGTGCGCTCCCCGTTGCAGGTGACGGAAGACGCGGTTGAGGGCCGCGTAGCCGAACTCGTCGCCCGCGCCGCCGACCACCACGACGTCCACGTCCACGTCGACGTCCGCTTCGGACTCGTCGACCAGTGTCACGCCCGTCAGGTCGTCCCGGATGTCACCGGCGTTGAGCAGCAGGCAGCGCGCGCCCGGATGGTGCTCACGCAGGTAGGCGGCCGTGACGGCGGGGGCCGTGAGGATGTCGTCGACCGTGACGGGGAACCCCGCCTCCGCGAGGCGCGCGGAGATCGAGGCGCGGGTGCGCGAGGTCGTGTTGGTGACCAGAGCGAGCGGGATCCCCGCGGCGCGCAGCCGCTCCATGGCCGCGACGGCGCCTGGGAGCGGCTCCCAGGACACCGTGAGCACTCCGTCGATGTCGATGAGGACTGCGCCGATTCCGCCGACTTGCTCCATAGGACGACCGTACTCCGTAGATCACCTCGCCCCACCGGCGAAACCGGCGCCGCCACAACGGGGCTCCGCCCACTGCGGACGAGCCCCCGTTCGTCCGCTCAGCCGAACCGCAGGATGCGCGGGGCGAAGGTGCCCTCGGGACCGTCGGCGCGGCCGACCGACCACACCGTCTCCGTGCCCGGCACCGGCGCGAGCCGCAGCGCCCAGGATTCACCCTCCCCGGCCACCGCCGGTTCGCCGTACTCGGTGAACGATTCTCCGTTCCAGGCGAAGAAGTCCGGCCCGGGGACGAACGGCGGCCAGCTGCCGGGCGGGCCGTACTTCTGCGAGCGGGCCACCGAGACCCAGCCCAGCGCGCCGGACGTGGTGGGCGCCAGTGAGCTGATCGAGCCGAAGTCGGTGGGCACGGTCACCCGGTTCCACGCCTGTCCGTCGAAGCGGACCAGCAAGGGCGGAATCGGCTTGCCTACCGGGCCGCCGACGAAGCCGGCCGTGCCGCCCGCCCACACCTCCGTCGGCGAGACCGCCAGCACACTGCTCACGCCCGAGCGCGGGAACCCGCTCACGATCGTCTGCCGCCACTCCTGCCCGTTCCAGTGCGAGACGGCCGCACCCGCTTCGGTGGCGCCCGCGGCCCAGACGTCGTCGGACCTCAGGATGTGCAGGCCGTACACGGATCCCGGCGGCACCGGCACGTCCCGCCAGCCGCGCCCGTCCCGGCGCAGCAGTACCTGCGCGCCGTCCCGCGAACCGATCAGCCAGGTCTCACCGCCGCCGGTGACGACTCTGGTCAGCACGACACCGCGCGGCGGCCGGTTCTCGGACCACGCTTTGCCGTCGTGGCGGAGCAGGCGGGCGCCGCCCGCCGAGTCGCGGCCGACCGCCCAGACCGCGGTCGGTGAGGTCGCGGCGACGGACAGCAGCTCTCCCTGCTAGCCCACCCCGGGCAGACTCTGGCGCTGCCACGCGGTTCCGTCCCAGCGCAGCACCAGCGGGAAGCCCGGCGCCTCGCGCCCGACGGCGTCGGCACCCACCGCCCACGCCCGGTCGGGACCGAACGCCACGGCCTCGTTGAGGCCGGCCTGTGGGCGTACCTGGGCCGGGACCGGAACGTGTTGCCAGGACGGGGCTTGTGCCGCGGCCGAGGACATGACGGCCACGACGGTCAGGGCGACGGCGAGAGCCGCGACGAGAAGTCTGCGTGCCATGGTCAGCCTCCCAGCCGCTCGCTCATCAGGTTCGGTTTCGAGCCGTAGATCTCGACGGTCCCGAAGGACAGCAGTGCGGAACCGGCCTTCGCCAGCGCACGCGGCTTGACGTCGATCGCGTCTCTGCGCTCCGGTCCGTACGAGAACGTGGTGCGGGAGCCGACCCGTGCGTACTTCGACTGGAACGCGCGGTCGCTGCGCACCGGAAGCCACAGAGCGCCGTCCGGGCCGCGGACCATGGCCTCGGTGTAGGTGTCACCCAGCGGTGGGTAACTGGTGCGCCAGGCATGCCCGTTGAAGGTCATCAGGTAGGTGCGGGACACGCCGTCGGTGTACTGGCTGCCGCCGATCGTGACCCGGCCGGACGGTTCGGGCAGGATCGTGTGCACGTTGCTGTTCGGCGGCAGTGCCACCTTCGCTTCCCGCCACGCCGTGCCGTCCCAGCGCAGGACGGTGGTCCCGGCCCCGGTGCTGGTGTCCGCCCAGGCCCAGGCGTCGGTGGCCGTGCGCGCGTTGATCCCCATCACGTACAGCACGCCGTCCGGCGTTGGCTGTGTGGTCCAGCCGGAGCCGTCGTAGTGCAACACCTTCAGGCCGGTGTCGTCCTCACCGACCACCCAGGCGGCGCCCGGTACCGCGGTGAAGTCCTGGTAGACCGACAGGGTCTGCGGCAGCGGGAGGGCACTCCAGCCCCCTGTCGCCGACCGGCGCAGGATCTCGCCCACCCCGCCGCGGTTGTGGAAGACCCACACCTCATCGCCGACGAACTGCACCTTGCCGAGCCAGCCCGGCTCACCGGCGCCGGGGAAGGCGGTGTCCCGGCTCCACGCCGTGCCGTCCCACCGGTACAACATCGGCCGCAGCCCATCGGCGGCGTGCTCGTACCCGGTCGCCCACGCCTCGCCGGGACCGCGGGCGGCGAGATCCTTCACGGTCACCGGCGGGGCCGCCGCCGGCACCGGCAGCGCCGACCAGCTCGGATTCGCATCAGCGGCAGCGGCAGGTGTCGCCGTCACGGCCGCGGCCGGCGACACCATCGCGGCACACGCGAGCACAAGGCAGACAAGGACCGCACGGAGACCGTTCACGAGACCTCCCCAGGACGCACGCGAAGGGCGCACAGCATATTGGCATGCTCACGCCTGCGACCAGGCGGCATCCGGCCGACAGCGGTTCCTTGTGGAGCGCCGGACAGTCACATCTGTCCGTATGGCCATCGATTGAGGCTCTGTGGGTGCTCTGTTCACCCCTCGCTTTGGTGTCAGCGAATTCTCGGCGGAGCCCTTCTCGGTCGCCCGGCCGTCCGTGCCGGTGTTCTTGCCGACGTCCTCGCTCGCACTGCTCTTGGCGTTGTCGGTGGCGGAGTCCCCGCCGCCGCAGGCGGTCAGACCGCCCAGGGCGAGGTGGCGGTGGCGGCGGCCAGGGCGGCGGGGCGGATGCGGGAAGAACACTGCGGGCGCGCTTCTGATCCGGCTCGTGGAACGCCCTGCCGCGCGGCTGCTCGACGCCGGCCCGGCGAAAAGCGTGGTGTGCGGGACCGACGGAACCGGGTAACGTCTTGCCTCATGTTCTTCCAGACGCTGATTTACGAGTGAGAGCGTGATGGGCCCCTGCTGACGTCCCCCGACGTCGCCGCGCCCGTCCCCCACCGATGAATCCGTAGGTCCCTTCACATCATTCCGGGAGAACCCGTGAGCAAGAACATCAACAACCCCGTGGGCATGGGCGGCGGCCAGCGCAAGAAGCTGTCCCGCGCCGAACGGCAGAACAACGGTCCGCACCGCAACCTCGACCGCAAGGGCGCCGCCGACCAGAAGGCGGAGCTGGTGCGCAAGATGCGCGAGAAGGTGGCCGCGGCCGAGGGCGCCGGGCAGCCGGGCGACGACACCGAACAGAGCTGACGCACCGCCGCCGCAGGGCGGCACCGCACGGGGCAGGGCCCGGACCGCGACGCGCGGTCCGGGCCCTGCTGCCCTTGTCGGGCGTGGCCGGTCCCGCTCGCCTGCGAGCCCGCAGCCGCGCCGGAGCACGTGACGCGGTGGTGACGGCGGGCTGGCTAGCGTGTGGTCAGTCGTGGCGCCATACGCCCGGGGCGAACAGCAGGCGGGGGAGTGTGGTGGTGATGGCCGTGTTCGAGCCTCCTCTGCGACGTCAACTCAGCGCTCCCGCCCGGGAATCCGGCACCGCCGACGGGCCCGCCCGGGAATCCGGCACCTCCGCCCGGGAATCCGGCACCCGGCGTGGCGCGGACGCGCCAGGCCAACGCCTCGACCCTGAGGTCCGCGCCACGTTCCAGCGCGCGCTGGGGCACGACTTCAGTGACGTACGAGTGCACACCGATGCGCAGTCCGCGGCCGGAACGGGCCGCCACGGAGCGGCGGCATGCGCCGGCGGATCCGACATCTTCTTCGCCCCCGGGCATTACGAGCCGCACCTCGACCGGGGGCGACGGCTGCTCGCCCACGAACTCGTGCATGTCGTCCAGCACCACCGCGCCGGCGCCGGCGCCCCGCGTGTCTCCCAACCGCACGACCCGGCCGAAACCGAGGCAGGTTCGGCCGTCGCGGCTCTGGGCTGGGGCGGTCTGCGGGCCGCCTACCCGACTCTCACGACCGAGGTCGACGGCGATTCCGGCCGTCGGGCGGCCACGGCACCGCCCAGCATGTCGAGCCGTCCGGCACGGATCTCCCGGCTCGAGCTCACCTACGACGACGGGCCCGACGCGGCCGGCAACACCGGCCGAGTGCTCGACGCCCTCAATGCCGCAGGGGCGCGGGCCACGTTCTACCTGGTCGGCAAGCGGGTGGTGCAGGGCGAGAACTGGCGCCTGGTCTTCGACATGGCCGCAGGCGGCCACTGGCTGGGCAATCACGCCTACGACTGGAACGACACCAAGGACAATCACATCTTCCTGTACGGCACGGTGCAGGAACGTGCGGAGAAGATTCTCCAGACGGAATGGGCCATCCGCGACGCGCTCATCAAAGGGCGGGACGACGCGCAGCGACGGAACATCTGGGCCGGCATTCCGGAGCCCAACCGGTCCTACATCGCAGATGTGATCGCCCACGGAACCGGCCGCTTCCGTACCCCCGGATTCAGGAGCCACGTCTGGACCGCGGACGGTGCGACCTCGGCGGCGGCCCTCTCCTCGGTGAACCAAGTACTGGCGGCCAGTGGTCTGCGCACGCTGGTCATCACCAAGGTCGGGATCCTGTCGCGTGAAGGCGTCACCGTGGACCCCGAGGACTATGTGAAAGGCCGGACCAAGGAACAGATCACGGCCACGGTGACCAAGGAAGTGTCGGACAACGACGAATCAGTGCTCCTGCACTCGCGGATCGCCGCCTCCGCGGAAGCGACTCCCGCGATCGTGGCCGACTTCCAGAAGCGGAAGCTCACGTTTGATCCCACGGTTCAGGGCATGGTCGGCAAGGTCTACCCGAGGCCGGGCTTCGCCGGCCTCGACGCGATCTCCGATCCTCCGACCGCCCAGCAGATAGCGTCGGCGCGGTCCTACCTGCGCACGAAGCGGGCCTTGTTCGGCCCCTATGTCTCCGGCAGCCTGGCCATCGGCATCTTCCAGCTGGCCCAGCGTGCCGGAGCGCATGAGGTCGACGATTTCATCACCGAGATACGGACGACCACCGTGCCGATGCCGCCGCCGACCGGGCCTGTCCCGCTGGCGAACTGGATGGCCGTGAACCCGGAGTGGAGCCTCTTCCTGGGCTTCTACGAAAACTGGCGCCTCGCCAAGCCCTTCCCCCGCGTCAAGGGCGTCACGCCCTGAGGGCAGCTATAGGGGCTGCGTGGAGGATCGCTGCGGGGAGCGGAGTACGAGCAGGGTGATCTCGCTGGGGGCGAAGACGCGGAACGGCGGGCCCCAGAAGCCGGTGCCGCGGCTGGTGTAGAGGAGGGTGCGGGTGCCGTGGCGGCTGAGGCCGGCGAGGGCGGGCTGGTCGATGCGGACGAGGTGGTGGAAGGGCCAGATCTGGCCGCCGTGGGTGTGGCCGGAGAGCTGGAGGTCGACGCCGCCCGCAGCGGCCCGGTCGACGAACTTGGGCTGGTGGGCCAGGAGCAGGACGGGGTGGTCGGGGTCGGCGCCGTCCAGCGCTCCGGCGAGGTGGGCGCGGTGGCCGGCCAGGCCGGAGGACTCGGCGGTGACGTCGTCCACGCCGGCGACCACAAGGGTGTCGCCGCCGCGTTCGAGCAGCAGATGGCGGTTGCGCAGCGGCTCCCAGCCCAGCTCGTCCATCAGGTCGACCCAGCCCTGGGCCTCGCTGTAGTACTCGTGGTTCCCGGTGACGTAGACCCGGGCCCGGGTGGCTTGCACGGTGCCGAGCGGAGCGGCCTGGGCGCGGCGGCGTTCGGCCGTGCCGTCCGCGATGTCGCCGGTGTGGCAGACCAGGTCGGCTTCCAGGGTGTTGACCGTCTCGCAGACCCGCGCCGACCAGCGGGCGCGGTCGAGCGGGCCGTAGTGGGTGTCGGTGACGAGGACGACGCGGGTGCCGTCCAATCCGGCTCCCAGGCGCGGGAGTTGTACGTCGAGCCGGCGTACCCGTGGCACCCGGCGGGCCTCGGCGTACCCCCACGCGAGCAGCACGGCGGCCGTGCCGAGGATCGCCCAGGTGACGGTCCGGGCCCGGTCCTGGCCGTCGCCCACGCCGGCCACGGTCAGGGCGAGGCGCAGCAGGACGCCGAGGATGAGGGACCAGGTGAACAGTATCCAGCCGGCCCCAAGGAGGGTGTCCCCGACGATGGCCGCCCGGTCCTGCTGCCGCCGGCCGTGGCCGCGCGTCATCGCGAGCGGCATGGTGATCAGGCCGAGGACGAACAGGGCGGTGCCGCCCAGCGCCACGGGGAGCGGCCAGTGCTGGCCGGCGTGCAGCAGCACCCAGCAGGGCACGGTCCACAGCAGGACGGGGGCGATCAAAGGGAGGTAGCGCATCAGCCGGCGCAGTCGGCTCTGCTCGGCCGCATGCGCCGCACCGTCCGCGGATCGGGCTTCGCTGGTGTCGGTCACGCTTCCCCTCCTCAAGCAACCGGACTGCCGAAGCGCGCACTGTATCCGGTCGTCCCAGGGACCCCCGCACGTGCCGGTGGACAGCTGGAGGGGTGACCACAGGGTGTGAGCTATGTTGGGTGACGAGTGACATGAGAGGGAGGCCCGTCGGTGTCATCCGGGCAGCAGGCACGCGCCCAGGCGGCCGCCATCACGCCGGGCGGGAAGTCGCCGGACCAAGAGCACACCCCCGGCGAGCGGGTCCGTGCGCTGTTCGACGGCCATCGGCTGTCCCCGGGGCAGCGGCGCATCGCCCAGTACCTGATCGATCACCTCACCGAGGCCGCGTTCCTCTCGATCACGGAGCTTGCGGAACGGGCCGGTGTCAGCCAGCCGTCCGTGACCCGCTTCGCCGTTTCCCTCGGCTTCAGCGGTTATCCCGCCCTGCGGGAGGCGCTCCAGCCGATCGCCCTGAGCGCGGTCGCGGGCTCCCCGGGGGGCAGCGGGCAGTTCCGGCACAACGCGTTGCAGGAGGCCGTGGACGCCGAGATCGAGAACCTGCAGAACCTGCGTCGCCTGCTCGCCGACACCGACCAGGCGCTGGACATCGGGCGCGAGCTGGCCGGTTCCGTGCCGCTGACGGTACTCGGCCTGCGGATCTCGGTGTCCCTTGCGGAGTACTTCGCTTACGCGGCCCGGCGCATCCACCCCGACGTACGCCTGGTGACCCGTGGCGGCAGCGTGGCCTACGACGCCCTGCTGCAGTCCCGGGCTGCGGGCGGGACCTGGATGCTGGCCTATGCCATGCCCCGGCACGCCAAGGAGACCCTCGGCGCGCTCCGGGCCGCGCGGAGCGTGGGGCTCCGTACCGCGCTGATCACCGATCCCACCCTGGGGCCGCTGGCGGACGCGGCGGACGTGACGCTGACCGCGGGCACCGGGTCCCGGCTCGTCTTCGACTCGTACGCGGCGCCCGGCCTGCTGTCCGCGGCCCTGCTGCAGGCGATGGCCGACGCGGACCCCGAGCGGACGCAGGCGCGCCTCGAAGGCTATGAGCAGGTCGCCGACCAGCACGGTTTCTTCCTGTAGGCCGGTCCCCACTCGGCGCGCCCCCCGGGTTTTGCCCGTCTTGCGCCGGGCGTTTTCACCCTTACCTCCGTATGTAATTTTTCATTCCCTTGCGTACTCGGCGGTATATATATTTACTTGCCCAGCGCCCCGGATCCACCAGACGCCAGGGAGGGCGACCCCAAGCCCTCCCGGAAACCGGCACGCGGTGTGACGCCTCCTCCTCACGTCCCGCCCGTGCCCGGTCCCGGCTTTCGGATCCAACGGAGCGCTCACGGCGGCCTCGGTCAACCCCTGGGCCGAGGCCGCCACAACAACGTCTCGATCAGAGTTCGACACCACTCGGAAGCGACGAGAATGCGCCAGACTGCCTCCATCACGCTCAGCCCCGACTGGCCCTGCCAGGTCAAGGCGCCCGGCACCCAGGACTGGGAACGCACGGCGATGCGCTGGCTGCGGGACCTGCTCCCGGCCCGGTACGGCACCTATCCGACGCTGAACCGCCATCCCGCACTGCTCGCCCGGCACGCACAGCTCCAGCTGCAGCACGAGGTCCGGACGGTGCGGATCGCCCTGGAGACCAGCCGGGCGGAACTGCCCGCGATGGGCCTGTCCGCGTCCCTGATCGAGAACTCCATCAGGATGTACGCCGTCGAACTCCAGCAACTGGGCCGCCTGTCCCGAGGAGTCCGCCTCATCGGCGACGCCCTCCAGGTCCACGACGCCAACCGCCGTCCGTGACACCGCACTGTCGCTTGCCAACACCCTCACACCCTCACCCGACGGCCCCAATCGCCCTGTCCTGAAGCGGTGTTGTTGCTCCAGACGGTGGTGACACCCGGCGGCTTACGCCCCATCATGGGTGGGTCATGGCGCCTTCGGTCCTTCTGTTCCGTTCGCACCGTCGCGGCAGTGTGCCGCCCGCGGTGCCGGTGGCGGCCGTCCGGGCGGCATTGTTCTCCGGGGTGGGCTCGGCGCTGGCCGGCATGGTCCATCACCTGGCGTTCGACTCCAACCCGTCCTGGGGTGCGCGGATCCTCGCCGCGCTCGTGCTGTTCGGGGTCGCCTTGCCGGGCGCGGGCCAGGAGACGCCGCTGCGGCGGCAGGTGCTCCTCTCGTACGGAACACAGCTGGCTGTCGGCTGGTGGTTCGTGCTGGCCGACGACTCGACGGGCCTTGCCCCGCACGGGGAATGGCCGTCCGCCGTGCACGCCGGGGCGCCGGTCGTAGTGGCCCATCTGGCGCTGACGTTGCTCTGCGCGATCCTGCTGCACGGCCTGGGCGCCTGTCGGCGGCGGGTGCTGTATGCCGCGGGGCGGGATCACGGCGCGCTCGGCGATCTCGTACGCAGGCTGTTCGCTCCCCTGCCCACGCCCTGCGACATGGGCCTGGGCGGTGGCCTCCCGCGTCTTTCACCGCTGCCCGCCAGAGCCTCCCCGGTCGCGTTCTTGCTGACTGACGAGGTCGTCCGGCGCGGCCCCCCTTCCCCACGGCCGCTCGCTGTCTGAGAAGGCTCCCGCCGCACCCATCACACGTCCATGCCGGTACGCGGCCTGCCCGAGCATGCTTTCGGTCCGCCGCGTCAGGAGGGGATTCTCGTGTCTCGTACCACCGCATCTGCCGTTGTCATCGGGGCGGGCCCGTACGGCCTGTCCACCGCCGCGCACCTGAAGGGGCGCGGCCTGAAGGTCAGGGTCTTCGGCTCGCCGATGGCGAGCTGGGACCGGAACATGCCCAAGGGCATGCTGCTCAAGTCGCCGCCGAGCGCGTCGATGCTGTCGGCGCCCGATCCGGGTTTCACGCTGGAGGGGTACTGCCGGCAGGCGGGTGAGCCCGTCCTGAGCGGGCACGACACCGTGCCGGTGGAGCTGTTCGTGCGCTACGGGCGCTGGTTCGCCGAGCAGTTGGTGCCGGAGGTGGAGGACGTCCGGGTACTCGGGGTGGCCCGGCAGTCCGACGGGTTCCGGGTCAAGCTGTCGTCCGGGGAGGAGGTGCGGGCGCCCGCCGTGGTCGTGGCCAGCGGGATGGACGGGTTCGCGCACGTGCCGGGCGCGCTCGCTCCGCTGGTGGCCGACGGGCTCGTCTCGCACGCCTGCGACCATCCCGACCTGGGGGTGTTCGCGGGCCGCGAGGTGGTCGTGGTCGGGGCCGGGCAGTCGGCGCAGGAGAGCGCGGCGCTGCTCCACGAGGCCGGTGCCCAGGTGCGACTCCTCGCCCGTACGCGGGAGTTGGCGTTCGGGGCCGGGCCCACGCCGCCGCCGCACTGGCAGCCGGACACGCCGCTCGGGCGCTCGTGGGGCCTGTACGGGGTGGTGCACCACGCGGCCGCGTTCCGGTATCTGCCGCGGGAGGCGCGGCTGAAGCTGGTGCGCCGGGCCCTTGGACCGTTCGGGGCGTGGTGGCTCAAGCCGCGCCTGGACGGCGTCGTGCCCACCCTGCTGGGGCGGCGGATCACCGGGGCAAGGGCCTGCGGCGACGGCGTCGAGCTGACGACCCGGGACATGCAGGGACGCACGCACACCCTGCACACCGGGCATGTGCTGGCGGCCACCGGGTACCGCGTACGCCTGGACGCCGTCGACTTCCTCGACCCCGCCCTGCGGGCCCGGCTCGCCCGTACCGCCGGCTATCCCCGCCTGGACGCCGGGTTCGCCTCCTCGGTACCCGGGCTCTACTTCACCGGGATCCAGGCGGCGGCGACGTTCGGGCCGCTGATGCGGTTCACCTGCGGGACGGCGTTCGCCGCGCCCCGGCTCGCGGCGGCGCTGGCGGCTCGGAAGGGGCAGGGCCGATGAGGGCGGCGAGGAAGGGGACGTCGGCGTTGAAGTCCGGGGTCAAGCGGCTCTTGGGGCGTGCCGGGTTCGACATCGTGCGCAGCACCAACCCCCGGGGTGGAGTGGACGATTTCATCCCGTTCGAGGCGACGATGCGGGCCGCACGGGCGGCAGGTCTGTCGGTCGGCGACTACATCGACGAGGTCATGAACGGGACGCCTGGCGCCACTCAGTCCACCATCGATGAACTACGCGCTCTCGGCGTCTTCGCCGCCGCCCCGGACACGGTCCTTGAGATCGGCCCCGGGTCCGGCCGGTATCTGGAGAAGACGCTGAAGGAGTGTTCGCCGGGCCGCTACGAGATCTACGAGACGGCGGCGCCCTGGGCCGACTACCTGGTGGACACCTTCGGCGTGGTCGCCAGGCCGACCGCCGGAAGCAGCCTCGCCCCGACACCGGACGCCGGCGTCGACCTCGTACAGGCCCACAAGGTCTTCAACACCCTGACCTTCCTCGGCGCCTCCCGCTACTTCTTCGAGATGGCACGCGTCACGCGCCCCGGTGGCCGGATCGTCTTCGACGTCATGACGGAGACCTGCCTGGACCCGGCCGCGATGCGCGCCTGGGCGACGCAGGGCGGCGCGGGACACGACTCCTACCCGGCCGCCATGCCCCGCCGGACATGCGTGGACCTCTTCGCGACCCTCGGCTGCGGCCTGGAGGCCAGCTTCCAGGCGCCCATGGGCGTCGCCACCACCGAGGTGCTCGTCTTCCGCAAGGGGGCCTGACCCTCGCCCTGTCAGGACACGTCGCGCCGCATGCTCGTGGTGACGGCGAGCACCGCGAACACGAGCGTGTAGGCGGCCAGGACCCCGCCGCCGCCCCAGCGGGGCAGCAGGTCGCTGTTCATCATGGGCTCGGCCGCGGCGCCCAGGGCCTGGCCCGCGTTGAAGGGCAGCCAGCGGGCGAAGTCGCCGATCAGCTGGCCGACGATGCCCTCGACCAGGGCGACCCAGGCCAGTGCGGCGGCGATCGCGCCGATCAGGTTGCGGATCAGCGCGCCGGCACCGACACCGATGGCGGCGAACGCCGCGCTCCACGCGATGCCGCCGCCGATCGTCGTCCACATCTCCGCGTCCGCCCAGGCGAAGGAGGCACCCTTGCCCGCCCACCAGGCGGCCGCGACACCGAGGCCGACGAGACCGGCGGCCACCCCGGCCAGGGCGCCGAGGGCCGCGTACACCAGGAGCTTCGCCCCGATGACAGGCCCGCGCGCGGGAGTGCTCAGATACGTGTCCGTGATCGTCTGGTGCCGGTACTCCCCGGCGACGGCGAGGATCCCCAAGACCAGCGTGAACAGCGAGGCCAGGCCGACGTGGGCGAGCGCCTGGCTCTGTGCGGTCGCGTCGAGCGGCCTCTCACCGGAGACGACCAGGCCGCTCGTGCCCGCGACGACCAGCAGCGGGGAGGCAGCGAGGAGCAGCCACGGGCTGCGCACGGTGCGCAGCTTCAGCAGTTCGGTACGGGTCGTACGGATGAGGGTGTGCATGTCGTGTGCTCCTCGGGCTCAGCTGCGGGTGGGCACGGTGGCGGCCGTGCCGGTGCCCGGGGTTTTTGGGGGTGCGGTCAGCCGGAGGAACGCGGCTTCCAGCGTCTCTCCCTTCGCGTGCGTCAGGTCTGCCAGCGGGCCCGCGTAGCGCAGCGTGCCGCCGGCGACGATGACGACGCGGTCGACGGTCTGCGCCACTTCGCTCAGTACGTGGCTGGACATCAGGACCGTGCGGTTTTCGGCGGCCAACTCGCCCAGCAGGGCCCGTAGTTCGGCCATACCGGCCGGGTCGAGGCCGTTGGCGGGTTCGTCGAGGACGAGTACCCGCGGGTCGCCGAGCAGGGCGGAGGCGAGGCCCAGGCGCTGGCGCATGCCGAGCGAGTAGCCGCCCACGCGCCGGTTCGCGGCGTCGGTCAGGCCCACCCGTTCAAGCACTTCATCGACTCGCGCGTACGGGATTCCGGCCGCGCTCGCGAGAATCCGCAGGTGGTCGCGGCCGCGGCGGCCGGGGTGGAAGCCGGTCGCCTCCAGGACCGCGCCGACGGCCCGGCGGGGCTCGCTCAGCTCGGCGTACCGGTGGCCGTCGATCAGCGCCCGGCCCGCGGTGGGTGTCACCAGGCCGAGCAGCATGCGCAGGGTGGTCGTCTTGCCCGCGCCGTTGGGGCCGAGGAACCCGGTCACCACGCCGGGCTCGACCTCGAAGGTCAGACCGTCGACCGCGGTGACCGTGCCATACCGCTTGGTGAGTCCGTCCACCGCGATGCCGCCGCCGCTCATCGTGCGGCCCCCGAGGTCGTGTGCGGGCGGCGGGGCGTGGACGGTTCAGTGGGGGTGGGGTGCGTGAGGTGCATCGGGGGTCTCCTGTTCGGGGTGTCGCGGGTGAGGTGCGTCGGGGTCTGGGGACGGGGGTACGCCGGGTCCTATGGACGGGGCACGCCCGAGGGCTGCGACGTGGTGTGCCCGTGGTGGCGCGGATGGTGCAGGCCCGTTCCGGCGCTGTGCCTGCGTGAGGTGCATCGGGTCTCCTCTTCGGGGTGTCGCCGATGAGGTAGGTCGGATCTGCGGACGGGGTACGCCGGGCCCTATGTGCGAGGCAGGACGGCGGCCCGCCGGCGCGGTGTGCCCGTGGTGGAGCGGATGGTGCGGGCCCGTTCCGGCGTCGTGCCTGCGTGAGGTGCGTCGGGGGTCTCCTGTTCGGGGTGTCGCGGGTGAGGTGCGTCGGGGTCTGCGGAGGGGGTACGCCGGGTCCTATGGACGGGGCACGTCCGAGGCCCGCCGACGTGGTGTGCCCGTGGTGGCGCGGATGGTGCAGGCCCGTTCCGGCGCCGTGCTCACCTTTCCTCCGGCGCCACACTCACCCTCCCGACGGCGGCGCCGCGCGTCATCGCCCGGGCACGGTAAGCGCGGCTGCCGTGCACGCGGTGATCGTCGGGCGGGCTACCGCGTGCGCGGTAGGCGGGCCTGACGCGTAGGGCCGACGTCTGGCGGTGGGGGCGCGCCTATCGTGAACACATGACCGCCGTCCTCGCCCACCTGCGCAGCGCCGTGCGCCGGCACGCGCATCTGGCGGACGCGGTGATCGCCGTGGCCGTGTTCGCCGCCACCCTGGTGACCGCGTTCGCGGACCGGCCGGGCGGCGACCGGACCGTCGCGATCGTCGTCGCCGCGCTCGGCTGCGGGGCCCTTGCCTGGCGCCGCCGCCACCCCCTGGTGGCCCTCGCCGTCAGCGCGGGCGCCGCCGAGGTGTTCCTCGCCAAGAGCGGCAGCGGCAGCGGGGAGCTGATCCTGCTCGCTCCGTTGATCGCCCTCTACACCGTGGCCGACCTGGTCGAACGGCGGCCCGGACTGGTGCTCGGCGCGGGCGCGGTCGCCGCGCTCGCCCTCATCCATGCCGTCCACGAACCGGCGCTGCTCGGCCCGCAGAATCTCGCGTTCATCGCGCTCGGCGGCCTGGCGATCGCCGCAGGCGACTCCTCCCGCAACCGCCGCGCCTACCTCACCGAGGTCGAAGCCCGCGCGGCCCGCGCCGAACGCGAGCGCGAGGAGGACGCGCGGCGCCGCGTCGCCGAGGAACGGCTGCGTATCGCCCGCGATCTGCACGACGCGGTGGGACACCAACTCGCCCTCATCAGCGTGCAGTCCAACGTCGCCGGGCAGGCCCTCGACGGTGACACCGTGGCGGCCCGCGAGGCGCTCGACCACGTGAAATCCGCCAGCCGCCAGGCACTGGGTGAACTGCGCGACACGGTCAGCCTGTTGCGCCACCCCGGCGACGCCGTCGCCCCCACCGCCATCCCCGCACCCGGCCTCGACGGCCTCGCGGACCTGCTCGCCTCCCTCACCGCGTCGGGCCTCGACATCGACCACCGCACCGAGGGCACCGTGACCCCGCTCGCCCCCGCCGCCGATCTCACGGCGTACCGGGTCGTCCAGGAGTCGCTGACCAACGTCTACAAACACTCCGACGCACGGCGGGCCCGCCTCACCCTCACCTACGAAGGCGACGAACTCCTCATCACCGTCGACGACTTGGGCTCCCGGATTGCCGCTCCACGACAGGACGGGGAGCGCGCCGACCGGCACGGCATCCTCGGCATGCGCGAACGCGTTCTGGCCCTCGGCGGGCGGTTCACCGCGGGGCCGCGCGCGGACGGCACGTTCCAGGTGGCCGCGGCCCTGCCCCGCAAGCCCCTCGACCTCGCGCCGACATCCCCGCAGCCGCAGCCACGACCAGCCGCACGGACCACCCCGGAGTCCCGCCCATGACCATCCGCGTCGTCATCGCCGAGGACCAGCCGCTGGTCCGCACCGGCCTCAAGGCCCTCATCGACCCGGCGCCCGACCTGGAAGTGGTCGGCGAGGCGGGCGACGGCCGCGAGGCGGTGCGCCTGGCCAAGGCCGCCCGCGCCGACCTCGTCCTGATGGACATCCGGATGCCGGTCCTCGACGGCCTCGCCGCGACCCGGCAGATCACCGCGGACGAGGACCTCGCCGGGGTACGGGTCCTGATCCTCACCACGTTCGAGATCGACGAGTACGTCTTCGAGGCGCTGCGCGCCGGGGCCAGCGGATTCCTCGGCAAGAGCGCCGACGCCGAGGAGCTGCTGCACGCCCTGCGCACGGTCGACCGCGGCGACGCGCTCCTCTCCCCGACCGCGACCCGCACCCTCATCGGCCGGTTCCTGGCCACCCCCGCCGCGCCGCGCCCCCTCGACGAGACGGCCCGCCGCGCCCTGGACTCCCTCACCGACCGGGAACGGCAGATCACCACCCTCGTGGCGACCGGCCTGTCCAACGACGAGATCGCCGCGCAACTCGTGCTCAGCCCCGCCACCGTCAAGACGCACGCGAACCGGGCCATGATCAAGGTCGCCGCCCGCGACCGCGCCCAACTCGTCGTCTTCGCCCACCGCAGCGGCCTCGCCCCCACGAACTGAGAACCCGCTGACAGCCGGTGACCTCAGCGTCGGGCGTGCAGCCCGTCCGCCACGACCAGGTGACTGTGCCGCCACCTGCCGTCCACAGCACGGGCGTTGACGAGGTGCGGGTGATCGGGCGCGAGCCCGACGTGCTCGTGCACGACGTACGGGACCGCCTCCTCGCCCCGCGCCGGCCACAACCGCACCGCCCCCACGGCCGCGACCAGCGCGATCCCCCCGAGGGCGGCCACCGCCCACCCGAGCCCTGCCGCCCCGCCCAGCCATCCCGCCAGCGGGTACGTCAGGAGCCAGCAGGAGTGCGACAGCGAGAACTGCGCCGCGAACGCCGCCGTACGCTCCTGCTCCGGCGCCGCACGCCGGATCAGCCGCCCCGTCGGGGTGAGCACCATCGAGCACGCGGCACCGAACGCCGCCCAGACCACGAGCAGCGCGGGCCAGCGCCAACTCCCGTCCGTCCCGGCCGTGACGATCCCGAGCCCGGCGAACACGACGACGAGCAGCAGCGCCCCGCCCAGCATCACGGTCCGGTCCCGTACGCGGTCAAGGACGCGGGGCAGCACCAGCGCGACGGCCATGGATCCGCCCCCGTACATCCCGAGTGCGAGCGACACCGACCCGGCGGACAGGCCGAAGACCCCCTGGACGTACACCACGGAGTTCACGGTCACCATGGCACTGGCCGCCGCAACCGCGAGATTCAGCGTCAACAGGGAGCGCAGCTGCGGCAGTTGGAAGAAGAGCCGGCTGCCTGCGGTGGCCTTGGCATAGACGGAACCGGTGTGCGGTGCGGCGGCGATCGGCTTCGGCAGCGCGACGGAGACGACAAGCGCCGCTGACCCGAGGAAGCCGACCACCGTGCCGGTGAACAGCCAGTTGTACGTCATCGCGGTCAGCAGCAGACCGGCGAGCGCGGGACTGAACAGGCTCTCCAGGTCGTAGGCGAGCCGCGATAGCGACAGCGCCTGCGTGTAGTCGCGCTCGTTGGGCAGCACGTCGGGGATGGCCGCCTGGAAGGCCGGGGTGAACGCCGCCGACGCCGACTGCAGCAGGAAGATCAGGACGTAGACCTGCCAGACCTGCCCGACGAACGGCAGACACAGCGCGACCCCCGCCCGGATCAGGTCGGCGCCCACCATCAGCGTGCGGCGCGGCAGCCGGTCGGCGAACGCTCCGATCGCCGGGGCGATGAGCACGTACGCCGCCATCTTGATCGCGAGCGCGGTGCCGAGCACCTCACCGGCGCTGTCGCCCGCGATGTCGTAGGCGAGCAGGCTGAGTGCCACCGTCGCCAGGCCGGTGCCCGTGAGGGCGACGACCTGGGCAGTGAAGAGGTGACGGTAGGTGCGATTGCCCAGCACGGACAGGACGGACGGCATACGGCGGGCCCCCGTTCGAGTGTCGACTGCCCTGCCAGTGTACGCATCATGTGCGCATCTGCGCACATGAAAGTTCAGGGTGCGCCATCCTGCGGGCGCCCGGCTCTAGGCTGGGCGTATGCCCATACGCGAGCCCGTCCCAGCTGCACCTCATGCGCATCTGCGCGAACCCGACACCGCCCGTCTCGCTGAGGCGACCCGGGTGTTCGCGCTGCTCTCGGACCCGACGCGGCTGCACCTGCTGTGGCTGCTCGCGCTGGAAGGGCTGGAAGAACCGGGGGAGCCGGGGGAGCCGGGGGAGGGCGAGTCGGACGTCGGTTCGCTGGCCGAGCGCTGCGCCGCCTCCCGCACCGCGGTCAGTCAGCACCTGGCGAAACTCCGCCTAGCCGGACTCGTCGAAACCCGCCGCGAGGGCCGCCACGTCCACTACCGCCTGACCGACGGCCACTTGAGGCGCCTGGTCATGGAGGCGCTCAGCCATGCCGACCACCGCGTGAGCGGACAGGCGCCGCACGACTGAGCCTCGCGGCGACCACGGCGGCCGTGCTCCTGCCGTCATACGGAAACGCGGCGGCTCTCCGGCAGAGAAGGTCAACAGTTCGCGCAGGCCGTCCAGGTCGACGACGGCGTCCACCGCGGGGTGGGCGAGGATCGCCTTTGTCTCGGAGGCGAACAGGAGCCTGTGGCCGGCGAGATGAAGGTAAAGGGCTTGATGCCGAGGCGGTCCCGTACGAGGAGCAGTTGCTCGCGGCGGCCGTCCCAGATGGCGAACGCGTACATCCCCACGAGCCGGTCGACGAGGTTCTCGCCCCACTCAGATAGGCGCGCAGCACCACCTCGGTGTCCCCGTGTGTGGTGAATCGGTGGTCCAGCAGGCGGAGTTCGTCCCGCAGCGCACGGTAGTTGTAGACCTCGCCGCCGTCAGCGACCGCCGTCATGGGCTTCAGGTAGCCCTCGTCGTCCAAGTCCAGCTGCCCCTGGAAGAGTTCGGTGCGCGGATCGTGACCGATCGCGATGAACAGGCCCGTCGCGTCGCGGTCGCGGGTCCTGCCGGTGAGGGTGTCGCGCAAGGTCAGGCCGGACAGCTTGCCGTTCGCCTCGTGGATCTCGGCGATCTCGGCGATCTCGCTGTCGAACGCGAAGGAGATCTTGTCGTCGGCGAACGCGCGGTTCTGCATGACCTGGGAGGCTCGCAGGACGGAGCGGCGGTGAACGACCGTCACGGACTTGGCGAAGCGGGTGACCGTCTTGATGGTGCCGATCAGGTCCACCTCGACGGCGTCGTCGTCGACCATCTCGGCGCCGAAGCGCTCGGCCTGGGCCCGCATGTTCTCCATGAGGACCGGGCCGTCGACCCCTTGGGGAAGCCGGGGAAGTTCTCGACCTCGGTGGTCGTGGTCAGCGACCCGCCCACGAAGATCGAACTGCCGAAGAGCAGGGGTATCAGATCGGCGCGGGCGTGTAGAGGGCTGCGGTGTATCCGGCGGGACCGGAGCCGATGACGACGACCTCGCGTATGCCGTCTCTGCCGGTCATCGCGCTCACACCTCCTGCCGGGCGTCGATCTCGGCGACAAGCGCCTCGATGCGGGTCTTGATCTCGTCGCGGATGGGCCGTACGGCGTCGACTCCCTGGCCGGCCGGGTCTTCCAGCGCCCAGTCGAGGTACTTCTTGCCGGGGAAGACCGGGCAGGCATCCCCGCAGCCCATGGTGATGACGTAATCGGACGCCTGGACGGCCTCGGTGGTCAGCACCTTGGGCTTGGCGCCGGAGATGTCGACGCCGACCTCCTTCATCGCCTCGACCGCGGCCGGGTTGACCTGATCGCCGGGGATCGACCCGGCGGAGCGGACCTCGACGCGGTCGCCCGCGAGGTGGGTCAGGAATCCGGCGGCCATCTGCGAGCGCCCGGCGTTGTGGACGCAGACGAAGAGTACGGAGGCGAGGGGGGCGGCGGTCATGAGGTCTTCCTTCACAGGCAATGAGCGGTAGCGATGAGCGGTCAACAGGGCGTACGGGTGGGAGCGTTCAGGCGCCAGGCAAGGTGCCGAGGGCATCGGCAAGGTCGACGCCCACTTCGGCCAGGGCCTGGGCGATGCCCCTCAGAAGAGGGGGAGGGGAGAGGCGGTCATGAGGGAACCCTTTCGGCGGGCCCTGCGAGTCAGCCCGGACTGGTATCAGCTCCGAATGATGTGACAGTATCAGCCCATGATGACGTCAGTCGACACTGATCTGATCCGGGTCCTCGCCGACCCGCTCAGGCTGCAGATCGTGACCCTGCTCGCCCAAGAGACGCTGTGCACGACCCACCTGGTGGAGGAGACCGGCGCCCGCCAGACCAACCTCTCCAACCACCTGAGAGTCCTGCGCGAGGCCGGGGTCGTGGAGACCGAGCCGTGCGGCCGCTTCACCTACTACAAGCTGCGCCCGGACGTCATCGCCCAGCTCGCAGGCCAGTTCACCGAGCTGGCCGAGAGCGCCCGCACCGCCGCCGACAACAAGAGGGCCTGTCCGTGACCCGCACCGAAGCAGTCACGACCACCGCGACGACCGAGGATTCCTCGGTCGTCGCGAAGCTGTCGACGCTCGACCGTTTCCTGGCCGTCTGGATCCTGCTCGCCATGGCCCTCGGTCTCGGCCTGGGCCGCCTGATCCCGGGCCTGAACGACGCCCTGGCCAAGGTGGAGATCGGCGGCATCTCCCTGCCGATCGCCGTCGGCCTGCTGATCATGATGTATCCGGTCCTTGCCAAGGTCCGCTACGACAAGCTCGACGCGGTCACCGGCGACAAGAAGCTCATGGTCTCGTCGCTGGTCATCAACTGGATCCTCGGCCCCGCGGTGATGTTCGCACTGGCGTGGATCTTCCTGCCGGACCTGCCCGAGTACCGCACCGGCCTCATCATTGTCGGGCTCGCCCGCTGCATCGCCATGGTCATCATCTGGAACGACCTCGCCTGCGGCGACCGCGAGGCCGCCGCCGTCCTCGTCGCCCTGAACTCGGTCTTCCAGGTCATCGCGTTCGGCCTGCTCGGCTGGTTCTACCTTGACCTGCTGCCCGGCTGGCTCCGCCTGGGCGAGGGCGAGCACCTGGACATCTCGATGTGGAAGATCGCCCTGAACGTGGTCATCTTCCTCGGCGTGCCCCTGGCGGCCGGTTTCCTGACCCGCCGGATCGGCGAGAAGAAGCTGGGCCGCGAGAGCTACGAGGCCGACTTCCTGCCGAAGATCGGCCCGTGGGCGCTGTACGGCCTGCTGTTCACGATCGTCATCCTCTTCGCCCTCCAGGGAAAGACGATTACTTCGCAGCCGCTGGACGTGGCCCGCATCGCACTGCCGCTGCTTGTCTACTTCGCGATCATGTTCTTCGGTACGTTCCTGCTGGGCAAGGCCATCGGCCTCGCCTACGACCGCACCGCGACCCTCGCCTTCACGGCGGCGGGCAACAACTTCGAGCTGGCCATCGCGGTCGCCATCGCCACCTTCGGCGTCACATCCGGCCAGGCCCTGTCCGGCGTCGTCGGACCGCTCATCGAGGTGCCGGTCCTGATCGCGCTCGTGTACGTGGCGCTGGCCTGGCGCAAGAAGTTCGACGCCCACGCGGCGACGACGGCCCCGTGACGCGCACCGTGGACGTGGTGGTGATCGGCGGCGGCCAGGCAGGGCTCGCCGCCGGCTACCACCTGCGCCGCCTCGGCGTGGACTTCGTCATCCTCGACGCCCAGTCCGCGCCCGGCGGCGCCTGGCAGCACACCTGGGACTCGCTCCACCTGTTCTCCCCGGCGGCCTTCTCCTCACTGCCGGGCAGCGCCATGCCCGTACAGATCGGGGAGACGTATCCGGACGCCGCGCACGTCGTCACGTACCTGAGCGAGTACGAGCACCGCTACGAACTGCCCCTCATGCGGCCCGTATCGGTGCACGGGGTGCACCGGGACGGTGCCTTCCTGCGCGTGGAGAGCGACGCCGGTGTGTGGCGGGCCCGCGTGGTGATCAGCGCGACCGGCACCTGGTGGCGCCCCTTCCTTCCCGCCGTGCCCGGCCGGTCCGAGTTCGCCGGACAACAGCTCCACACCGTCGAGTACCGGAGCCCGGCCGAGTTCGCGGGCCGGCGCGTCGAGGTCGTCGGCGGCGGCAACTCCGGCGCCCAGATCGCCGCCGACCTCGCGTACGACACCGAACTGACCTGGGTCACCCGGCGCCCGCCGCGTTTCCTCGCCGACGACATCGACGGCCGCGCCCTCTTCGACGCCGCCACCGCGCGGCGCAAGGCTCTGGAGAGCGGCAGTGCCGACACCGGCGGCGTGGCCTCGCTGGGCGACATCGTCGCCGTGCCGCCGGTGCGCGAGGCCCGTGATGCGGGCCTGTTGAAGGCTTCACCGATGTTTGCCCGGCTCTCCTCGGACGGCGTGGAGTGGGCCGACGGGACGCGCGCCGAAGCGGACGCGGTCATCTGGTGCACCGGCTTCAGGCCCACGCTCTCCCACCTCGCCCCGCTCCAACTCCGGGGCTCACGCGGGCACATCACCACGGTCGGGACCCGCGCGGCGGACGAGCCGCGCCTGCACCTGCTCGGCTACGGCGACTGGACCGGACCCGCCTCCGCCACCCTGATCGGCGTCGGCCGCCCGGCCCGCGACGCCGCCCGGGAGATCGCGGGCCTTCTCGGGCCGCGTTCCTGACGTCCACCGCACAGGGCGGGTGACGGGATCAGGGCACGAGTGCGGGAGAAGGCGCGCTGCCGAGCAGAGCCGTGGCGCGCGCCCGGCCATCGCTCGTGAGGCGGTAGTGCGCCCAGCCGTCGCGCCCGCGGCGGGCGAGAAGCCCGGCTCCCAGCAGCACCTCCAGGTGGGCGTCGAGCAGTTCGGGGCCCAGCTGCGGCAGGGCCTCTGCCAGGCGGCACACGCACACCTCACCCGCGCCCGCGAGGGCGAGCAGGCTGAACACACGCAGCCGGTCGGTGTCGGCGAGGGCACTCAGGACCTCGGCCGTGCGTATAGCGGTCGCCCGGTCCAGGGCGATGCCTCGTGTGGGCGTGCACACCGCGGCGTGTCCCTGTGCCCGTGACGTCGGCATGCCCCCAGAATCCCAGCCGGACAGATGGCTGTCCATGAAATCGGGGGCGGGCGAGGGGAGGTCAGGCGAGAAGGCTCTCCACCGTGCGCAGGCGCTCGGGGACGATCGTGTACCAGGCCCATGTGCCGCGCTTCTCCCGGGTGAGGAGCCCCGCGTCGACCAGGATCTTCAGGTGGTGGCTGACCGTGGGCTGGGTGAACTCCAGGGTGTCGGCGAGGTCGCACACGCAGGCTTCGCCCGCCGGGTCGGAGGCGATCAGACTCAGGAGCTGCAGCCGGGTGGGGTCGGCGACCGCCTTGAGGGAGCGGGCGAGCTCTTCGGCCTCGGCGCGGCCGAGGGGACGGCCGATGAGGGAGCCCTCGCAGGCCTCGTCCGGAGCCGTGACAGCGCCCATCGTTGCATCGTCCACCGGGTCAGTTTACGAAGTGACGAACGTGCGGTCGATCACGGACAGGTGAGGCGGTACCCGAGGCCGCGTACGGCGTCGATGGTGCAGCAGCTGGCGGGCGGCTGTGCCAGGCGTTTGCGCAGGCGGCCGATGTGGACGCTGAGGGTGTTGCTCTCGGGGACGTAACTGCTGCCCCAGACCTGGTCGAGCAGCGCCTCGCGGCTGATCACCTGGTTGGGCCTGGCCATCAGGCAGGCGAGGAGCTGGAACTCGCGCAGCGGCAGTATCGTCGCGGTGCCACCGCGGCGGAACTGGTAGCCGACCGGGTCGAGTTCGAGATCGCCCACCCGCAAGAGTCCGGACGTCACGAGGAGCGGCTGCCGGCCGGTCGGCGCGGGGCCTGTCGTGGCCAGGCGCAGCAGGTCGAGAGGGCTGTAGGGCCGGAGCAGGCACGCGGCGGCTCCCGCGGCGAGGCCCAGCGAGATCAGCTCACCCTGGTCGGGCCCTGCGGCCAGGACCACGGCCAGAGCGAGTCGCCGGCTCAACAGGCGGACAGTGGAGGGCAGTTCGGCGCCCGGGAGCCCGATGTCCAGAAGGACCGTGTCGGGGCGTGTGGCGGCGGCCTCCACGAGGAGCTCCGGCAGGGTCTGGCAGACGGTGATCTCCAGTGCCTGGTCGGCCAGTTCGTGCTGGACGCGGGAGAGCAGCTGCCGGTCCCGGTCGGCGACGAGGAGCGTCGGCAGAAGCCGTCGCGCCTCCTCCCGCTGACCCCGCTCTGCTTCGGTGCCCGCTTCGGCTGCCATGACGGTCATCCGAACCGGCCGGAGATGTAGTCCTCGGTCCGCTGGTCGCTCGGCCCCTCGAAGATCTTCTCGGTGTCGTCCACCTCGACGAGCCGCCCGTGCCGCTCGCCCTTGTCGTCGACGTCGGCGGTGAAGAAGGCCGTGCGGTGCGAGACGCGGGCTGCCTGCTGCATGTTGTGCGTGACGATGACGATGGTGAACTGCGTGGTCAGTGCCGCCATCAGGTCCTCGATCTTGGCGGTGGCGATGGGGTCGAGCGCCGAGCAGGGCTCGTCCATCAGGATCACCTCGGGGCGTACGGCGATGGTGCGGGCGATGCAGAGCCGCTGCTGCTGCCCGCCGGAGAGAGCGAGCGCGCTGCCGCCCAGCTTGTCCTTGACCTCCTCCCACAGCGCCGCGTCCTTGAGGGCCTTCTCGACGATGCCGTCCAGGGCGGTGCGGCCGCGCTCGCCGTTCACGCGCGGGCCGTAGGCGACGTTGTCGTACACGGACTTGGGGAAGGGGTTCGGCTTCTGGAAGACCATGCCGATGCGGCGGCGCACCTCGATGGGGTCGACGTGCTCGGCGTACAAGTCCTCGCCGTGGTAGGCGACTTTGCCCCGCACGCGGGCGCCGGGGATGAGGTCGTTCATGCGGTTGAGGCAGCGGATCACCGTGGACTTGCCGCAGCCGGACGGGCCGATGAGAGCGGTGATCTGGCGGGGCCGGACGGCGAGGTTCACCTCGCGCACGGCTTCGTAGTCGCCGTAGAAGACGGACAGGTCCTTGATGTCGAAGACGGAGCCGCTCGGCGCGAAGTCGACGGGGGCCGTGTCGGTCAGGGCCGTTCCGGACATGGCGGGGTCACCAGCGCTTTCCGTACTTGTTGCGGATGAAGATGGCGAGGGAGTTCATCGCGAGCAGCAGGACGAGCAGGGCGACGATGGCCGCGGCCGCGAGCGCCGCGAACTCCTCGCGGGACTGGCTGGTCCAGTTGAAGATCTGGATGGGCAGGACGGTGAACGCGGAGTTGATGCCGTCCGGGTTGAACGCGACGTACGTGAGCCCGCCGAGCAGCAGCAACGGCGCCGCCTCGCCCATGGCGCGCGACAGGGCGAGGATCGATCCGGTGGCGATGCCGGGCAGGGCGGCGGGCAGGACCTGGCGCCACACGGTCTGCCACTTGGTCGCGCCGAGGGCGAGCGAGCCGAGCCGGATGGAGTTCGGCACGGCCCTGATCGCCTCCCGCGAGGCGATGATCACGATGGGCAGGACGAGCAGTGCGAGGGTCAGGGACGCGGTGAGGATCGTGGTGCCAAGGCCCATGCCGCGGGCGATCAGGCCGAGCCCGAGGATGCCGTAGACCACGGACGGCACCGCGGCGAGGTTCTGGATGTTCAGCTCCAGCCAGCGGTTGTACCAGCGCGTGGGGTCGGCGTACTCGTCCAGGCGAATGGCCGCGGCGACCCCGACGGGCAGGCACAGCAGGCCGGTCAGGCCCACCACCCACACCGAGCCCCAGATCGCGGACTGCGCGCCGGCCCGCTCCGGGTGGCGGATGGAGGGGAAGTTGTTCCACAGCCGGCTGTCGAGACGGCTCACACCTTCGTAGAGGACGTATCCGATCAGGACAGCGAGGAAGAGCAGGGCGACGGCGAGGGAGGCGAGCAGGGCGAGGCGGAAGAGGGCGTCGGCCGGGCGGGGGCGTTTGCGGCCCAGCGGGGTCGGCGGCACCGGCTTGGTCATGACGGGCGGTGTCGGGGCGCTCATTCGTACACCTCCCGGAAGCGGCGGACCAGGCGGATGGAGACGGCGTTCATCGCGAACGTCAGCGTGAACAGGAGCAGTCCGACGGCGAAGAGGGTGTGGTAGTCCACGGTCCCCACGGGCACGTCGCCGCTCGCGGCCTGGGCGATGAAGCCCGTCATGGTCTGCATCGCCTCCAGCGGATTCCAGCTGAGGTTGGGCCGGTTGCCGGACGCGATCGCGACGATCATCGTCTCGCCGACCGCGCGGGAGACCCCGAGAACGAAGGCGGCGACGATCCCGGAGAGCGCGGCGGGCACCACGACGGTCGTCGCCACCACGCGTTTGCTCGCCCCCATCGCGTATGCCCCGTCGCGCAGCGAGTGCGGAACGGCGGAGAGCGCGTCCTCGGACAGGGACGCGATCGTCGGGATGATCATCATGCCCATCACAAGCCCTGCGGAAAGGGCGTTGAAGATGTCGGGGCCCTCGCCCCACGGCCAGATGCTCTGCAGCCTCGGCGTGAGGAACTTCAGCGCGAAGAAGCCGAAGACGACGGTCGGGATGCCGGCGAGGAGTTCGAGCGCGGGCTTGAGGATCTTGCGGGTGCGTGGCGTCGCGTACTCGGAGAGGTAGATCGCGCTCGCGAGGCCCAGCGGCAGCGCGACGAGCAGGGCGATCACGGTGATCAGGAGCGTCGCGGCGACCAGCGGGAGCACGCCGTAGTGGGGCGGCTCGAACAGCGGGGTCCACTCGGTGCCGGTGAAGAACTCCTTGACGGAGACCTCACCGAAGAAGCGGGCGCTCGGCTCGATCAGCGAGACGACGATGCCGATGGTGGTGGCGATGGAGACCAGGGCCGCCGCCACCAGGCCGATCCGGATGACGCGCTCGCCGTGGCGGGGGCGGGAGCGTCCCAGGCGCGGGCCCCCGCCGGCACCCGGGACGCTCTCCTTCTTCCGGGCGGGCACGGACTACTCCTTGCCGCTCTTGAACTTGTCGAAGGTGGCCTTGAGTTCCTTCTCCTGCGCGCTGTTGAGCGGGATGAACTTGGCGTCCTTGGCGACGTCGGCGTTGTTCTCCACGTAGTACTCGACGAACGCCTCGACCTCGTCCCGGTCCAGGGCCTTCTGCGAGGGGTAGATGAACAGCGGCCTGGAGAGCGGCTTGTACGTGCCGTCCTGCGCGGCCTTGACGCTGGGCGCGACACAGCCGTCACCGCCGTCGATCTTCAGTGCCTTGACCTTGTCGGTGTTCTCCTCGAAGTAGGAGTAACCGAAGTAGCCCAGACCGCCCTTGGAGCCGGCGACGCCCTGCACGGTGACGTTGTCGTCCTCGCTCGGGCTGTAGTCGGTACGGGACTTGCCCTCTTCACCGTTGATCTTCTCGGTGAAGTAGTCGAAGGTGCCGGAGTCGGTGCCCGCGCCGAACAGCTTGAGGGGCTCGTCGGGGAACTTCGCGTCGATGTCCCGCCAGTTGTCGACCTTCGAGCCCGGCTCCCACATCTTCTTCAGCTGGGCGGTGGTCAGGCAGTCCGCCCAGTCGTTGTCCTTGGGTACGACGACGGTCAGCGCGTCGTTGGCGACCATGAATTCGTCGTACGTGACGCCGCCCTCGTCACACGCCTTCTTCTCCTCGTCCTTGATGGGCCGCGAGGCGTCGGAGATGTCGGTCTCGCCCTTGCAGAACTTCTCGAAGCCGCCGCCGGTGCCCGAAGTGCCCACCGTGACACGGATCTTGGGCTGCTCCTCGGCGAACAGCTCCGCCGCGGCCGTGGACAGCGGCGCGACCGTGGAGGACCCGTCGACCTTCACGGTGCCCGACACCTGATCGCCGCTGTCGCCGTCGCTCCCGCCACAGCCGGTGAGGGTCACCGCCGCCAGACCGATGGCCGACAGCCCCGCCAGCCCCTTGCGCACACCATCCACGACGCACCTCTATCTGTCGGCCCGTCAAGTGCGGGCTGCCAGGCGGCCGTTGGCCGCAACCAACGACATAGATAGAAGTACGTCTATGTTAACGGGGAGCGAAGGAAGGATGACTCACACCTGAACATAGATGGAGGTCTATGAATGAGGTTCGCGTCACGACGGGGGCCTCGGTGGCGGCGGACCGACGCACTGGCCAACGGGCCGGCGCGTCAGGCTGCGACGTGCCCCAGCATCTGCCCCATCGCGGCGATGACTGCCGGCTCGACGCGGTAGTACACCCAGGTCCCGCGCCGCTCGGAGGCGAGCAGCCCCGCCTCTTTCAGCTTCTTCAGGTGGTGGGACACCGTGGGCTGGGACACCCCGACGTCGGAGATGTCGCAGACGCATGCCTCGCCGCCCTCGTGCGAGGCGACCAACGAGAACAGTCGCAGCCGGACCGGATCGCCGAGCGCCTTGAACATCGCGGCCGTCCGCGCCGCCTCCTCGGCGGTCAGCGGGCGCTCGGTCAGGGGTGGGCAGCAGGGATCGACGTCTGACTCCAGCAGGGGCAAGGCCTTCACGTTCGACATACGTCTATGTTGACACACGTCGAATCAACCGGACTGCCTGCCGCCGATGACGCGACATCGAAATGCTCCATGATCGGACCCCGCTGATTCGATGCATGTCTATGTTGACGTGTATCGAAACAGGTGTAATGCTTGGGTACGCAAGCCATCGACGGATGTCGAAACAACCAGGGGAGTCACCGTGACTGAGCCGATCAACGACGCGCCTGCCACTGCCCTGCCCACCGTGGTGATCGGCGCCGGACCGATCGGTCTGGCCGCCGCGGCCCGGCTTATCGAGCGAGGCATCGAGCCGCTGGTCCTGGAGGCCGGAGCCGCAGCCGGAAGCGCCGTGCGCGAGTGGTCGCACGTACGGCTCTTCTCGACCTGGGCCGAGGTCGTCGACCCCGCCGCCGAGAAGCTCCTGGCCCCCACCGGCTGGGTGAAGCCGGACGGCGCCACCTGTCCCACCGGCGGCGACTGGGCGAAGAAGTACCTGCAGCCGCTGGCCGACGTCCTGGGCGAGAGGGTCCGCTTCGGTGCGACGGTGACCGGTGTCTCCCGCCAGGGCCGCGACCGGGTCGTCGACGCCGACCGCGAGCAGCAGCCCTTCACCGTGTACGTCCAGAACGCCGACGGCAGCGAGGAGCGGATCACCGCCCGCGCGGTCATCGACGCCTCCGGCACCTGGTCGACGCCCGGCCCGATCGGCGGCGACGGCCTGCCCGCCCTCGGTGAGCGCGCCGCGGCCGCGCACATCTCGTACCGCGTGCCCGACCTCAACGACCCATCCGTACGCGCCCGTTACGCGGGCAAGCGCACCGCGGTCATCGGCTCCGGCGCCTCCGCGTTCACCGCGCTCGCCTACCTGGCCGACCTCGCCAAGGAGGCAACTGCCACCCACACGGTCTGGGTCCTGCGGCGCGGCATCAGCGGCTCGACCTTCGGCGGCGGCGAGGCGGACCAGCTGCCTGCCCGCGGTGCGCTGGGCCTGGCGGCCAAGGCGGCGGTGGACGACGGTCACGCCGATGCCGTCACCGGGTTCCGCACCGATGCCGTCGAGTGGAGCGGCGAGCAGCTGGTGCTCGTGGCCGAGGACGGGCGCCGCCTCGACCCGGTCGACGAGGTCATCGTCCTCACCGGCTTCCGCCCCGACCTGTCCTTCCTGAACGAGCTGCGCCTGGGACTTGATGAACGCCTGCAGGCCCCGGTCGACCTGGCCCCGCTGATCGACCCCAACGTCCACTCCTGCGGCACCGTCTACCCACACGGCGTGGGCGAGCTCTCCCACCCGGAGAAGGACGTCTACCTGGTGGGCATGAAGAGCTACGGCCGCGCCCCGACGTTCCTGGCCATGACCGGATACGAGCAGGTCCGCTCCATCGCCGCATCCCTCGCCGGAGACCAAGAGGCCGCCGAGCGCGTGGAGTTGACCCTGCCGGAGACCGGGGTCTGCGGCGGGGCGGGTCTCTTCGACGAGCCCGAGAGCGCGGAGGGGGCCGGCGGGGGCTGCTGTGCCACCCCGGCCGTGGTGCAGCTCGGCGTCGGCGCGCCGGTCACCTCCGGCGGCTGCTGACCACCGTGTCCCGCACCGACGCAGACGCAGCCGCGACCGGAACCGGAACACCGGACCGCTCGCGGCCGCGCGCCGTCCTGCCCGCGCTGTGCGCCACGCAGATCACCAGTTGGGGAATCGTCTACTACGCCTTCCCCGTCCTCAACTCCCACATCACCGCCGACACGGGATGGTCGACGGCGGCCACAACCGCCGCCTTCTCAGGGGCCCTTCTCGTATCCGCCGCCGCTGGAATACCCGTGGGGCGCGCCCTCGATCGCCGCGGCCCGCACCTGGTGATGACCGCGGGCTCGGTCATCGCCGCGACGGCTGTACTGGCCATCGCGGCCGCCCCGAACCTGGCGGCCTTCGTCGCGGCCTGGCTGCTCGCCGGGGTAGCCATGGCAGCCACCTTCTACCACCCGGCGTTCGCCGCCCTCACCCGCTGGTGGGGCCCGCACCGCGTGCGCGCGCTCACCGTGGTGACCCTCGCTGGCGGCCTTGCCTCCACCGTCTTCGCCCCGCTGACCGCTGTCCTGGCGGACCACCTGAGCTGGCGTGCGACCTACGCTGTCCTCGCCGCGATCCTCGCCCTCATCACGATCCCCGCCCACGCCCTCGCACTGCGCGCACCCTGGCCACCGGCGCCACCACAACCCGACCATCTGACGGCCGAAGGGCACCGCAGCATCGCGCGGGGCCGTCCCTTCCTCCTGCTCGCCGCCGCCTTCACCCTGTCGGGATTCGCCGTGTACGGGGTCGTCATCGGACTCGTACCACTCCTGACGGAACGTGGCGCAGATCCGACAACGGCAGCCTGGGCCCTGGGACTTGGCGGAGCAGGACAGACCCTCGGCCGCACCCTCTACGCCACTCTCGCCCGCCGTACCGGCGTCGCCACCCGCACCGTCGTGCTGCTCGCAGCAGGCGGTGCCACCACGCTGGC
This sequence comes from Streptomyces sp. NPDC021622, assembly GCF_040640795.1. Classification (NCBI taxonomy): domain Bacteria; kingdom Bacillati; phylum Actinomycetota; class Actinomycetes; order Kitasatosporales; family Streptomycetaceae; genus Streptomyces; species Streptomyces sp. NPDC021622. The sequence goes on along the minus strand of NZ_JBFACK010000002.1, from coordinate 425,042 downwards.
GCTCGGCCTCGCCCCAGGCCCCATCCCGCTCCTGATCCTCCTGGCCGTCCTGGCCGGCATCGTCCGAGGCAACCTCACCCTCCTCCAGGCAACCGCCATCACCGACCGCTGGGGCACCACCCACTACGGCCGCCTGTCCGGACTCCTGGCGGCCCCGGCGACCGTCGCCGCAGCACTGGCACCCTGGGCCGGAGCGAGCCTGGCCCAACAACTGGGCGGCTACGCCGAGTTGTTCACCGTGCTCTCCGTGACCTCGCTCGCCGCAGCGCTCCTGGCGATCGGCTCCGCCGGCCTCCAGCGCAAGCGTCATCTCACTCTGATGCCGCGCTTGCCTCGCCATCCCCGCCGCCTAAGGTTAGCCTGACCTAATAATTGCTATTTGCCCGAAAAGATCAGGTGCCCCATGTGCAGCCCGGCCGGCCGGCAGCGGAGGAGTGGGATGGTGCGTACCCCCTGGATGAGGCTCGCGAAGGCGTCGGCTCTCGGCGGTGTGTTGGCCCTTGGAGCCGCGGCCTGCGGCTCGGATCAGGGCGGGCAGAGCGAGTCGGGGCCCGATTCGGGGTCCGACAAGAAGATCACCGTGTACAGCGGCCGGAGCGAGTCCCTCGTCAAGCCCGTACTCGACGACTTCCGGGAAGCCACCGGCATCACCGTCGATGTGCGCTACGGCGACACCGCCGCGATGGCCGCCCAGCTCCAGGAGGAGGGCGACCGGAGTCCGGCCGACGTCTTTCTCGCCCAGGACGCCGGGGCTCTGGGAGCCGTGGCCAAGCAGGATCTGTTCGCCGAGCTGCCCGACGCAGTCCTTGACAAGGTGCAGGACGCCTACCGGGACGACGACGGGGAGTGGGTCGGGGTGACCGGCCGCGTGCGCACGATGGTCTACAACGTGGACCAGGTCCCCGGCTCGGACCTGCCGAAGTCCGTGTTCGAACTGACCGAGCCCCAGTGGAAGGGCAAGGTCGGCATCGCGCCGACCAACGGCTCGTTCCAGGCGTTCATCACGGCGATGCGCGTGCAGCACGGCGATGACAGGACCAAGGAGTTCCTCACGGGGCTGAAGGCGAACGACGCTCAGATCCGGGAAGGGAACGCGCCCATCGTCGCCGACGTGAACAAGGGCAGGATCGCCGCCGGTCTTGTCAACCATTACTACGTGTACGAGCTGGCGAAGGAGGAGGGCACCGCCGTCGACGCCCTCAAGGCGAAGAACCACTTCTTCCCGGACAGGGACATCGGCAGCCTGGTGAACGTCTCCGGGGTCGGCGTGCTGAAGAAGGCCGACGACGATCCCGACGTGCGTGCGTTCGTCGACCATCTCCTGGGCAAGCAGGCGCAGACCTACTTCGCCGAAGAGACGTACGAGTACCCGCTGGTGGCCGGTGTCGACTCCGCCCCCGGCCTGCCCGAGCTCTCGTCGCTGAACGCGCCGGACATCGACCTCAACGACCTGGACGATCTGGAGGCCACGGTCGAAATGATCAAGGATTCGGGGCTCGTCTGAGCACGCCACCTGCCCTTGCCCTGCGTCGGGTACGGCGATTCCTTCCGCGCCCGACACTGGCGGCTGCCGCGACGCTTGCGGTCGGCATCGCACTCATTCCGTTGGCCTACCTGGGCGTACGGGTCGGCGAGGCAGGCTGGGCCCGGATCACCGATGAGCTGTTCACGGCGCGCACCGGGGCGCTGGCCGTCCGGAGCGTGGCGCTGGCGGCGGTGGTCACAGCGGCGTGCACCGTACTCGGCGTGGTCCTGGCGTTTCTGGTCACCCGTACCGACGTACCGATGCGGCGGCTGTTCGGGCTGCTCGCCGCGCTGCCGCTCGCTGTCCCCAGCTACGTCGCCGCTTTCGCCTGGGTCTCCACCGTCGAGGGCTTCGAGGGCTTCTGGGCGGCCGCACTCGTCCTCACACTGGTCTCGTACCCGTACGTCTACCTGCCGGTCGCCGCCGCGCTGGCCGGCGTGGACCCGGCGCAGGAGGAAGTGTCGCGGTCACTGGGGCGGGGGCCCTGGCGCACGGCGGTCGGTGTGACGCTGCGCCAGGTGCGGCCGGCTGTGGGGGCAGGCGCGCTGCTCGTCGCGCTGTACGTGCTCTCCGACTTCGGTGCCGTCTCCATCGTGCGCGTCGACGTCCTCACCCGAGCCGTCTTCACCTCGGTCAACCTCGGCTTCGACCGCACCGGTGCGCTGGTGCTCGCCACGGTGCTCGTCGCCCTCACCGCTCTCGTCCTCCTGGCCGAACAGCTCACCCGACGGCGCGGTGCCCGCTACGCCCGCGTCGGCGGCGGGGCGCCCCGACCGCCGACCCGTCTGGACCTGGGCGTACTGCGGTGGCCGACCGCGCTCGCGGTCACCGGGGTGATCGCGACGGCTCTCGGTGTGCCGGCCGCCAGTCTGCTGCGCTGGTCCGTCGAGGGGGTCTCACGGCCCGGTTCGATCGCCGAGCTGGCCACCGCGGCACGAAACTCACTGGGAGTCGCCCTGCTCGGCACAGGTCTGACCGTGCTCCTCGCCCTGCCGGTGGGGCTGCTCACCACCCGTGTGCCCGGTCCGCTCGCCGTCGCCCTTGACCGCCTGACCTACCTCTCGCACGCCCTGCCCGGCCTGGTCATCGGCCTCTCGCTGGTGTTCTTCGGGATCAACGTCGCCTACCCGCTCTACCAGTCCGTGTGGCTGCTCGCGCTCGCCTACGCGGCGCTCTTCCTGCCCCTGGCCGTGGCCGCTGTCGGCTCCGCCGTGGCCCAGGCGCCACCCGGCCTGGAAGAGGTCGCCCGCTCGCTCGGACGCCGACGGGCGTACGTACTGCGCACGGTGACCGTGCCCCTGGCCGCGCCCGGCATCGGCGCCGGGGCCGCACTGGTCTTCCTCACCTGTATGAAGGAGCTCCCCGCCACCTTGCTGCTGCGCCCGACCGGCCTTGACACGCTCGCCACCGAACTGTGGGCACAGACGTCGGTCTCCGCATACGCCGCCGCCGCACCCTACGCGGCCCTGCTGGTACTCATCGCCGCCGTGCCCACCTGGTGGCTGTCGGCACGCACCGGAGTCCTCACCCGGGGAGGCGGCTGACATGGCGGAACTACGCATCGCCGACGTCCGCAAGGCCTATGGCCGCGTCCAGGCGCTCGATGGTGTGAACCTCACCGTCCGCTCCGGCACGCTGGTGGCCGTGCTCGGCCCCTCGGGCTCGGGCAAGACGACACTGCTGCGCTGCATCGCCGGCTTCGAGACGCCGGACGGAGGCGACATCCGCGTCGACGGCCACCGGGTCGCCGTCCGCGGTGCCGCGGTGCCGCCCGAGCGACGACGGATCGCGGTGGTCCCCCAGGAAGGCGCGCTCTTCCCGCACCTGTCCGTCCTGGGCAATGTCGCCTACGGCCTTGACCGGGCCACCCGCCGGGGCGGCCGCGCGGACGCGGTACTTGACCTGGTGGGCCTGGCCGGCTTCCAGGACCGGATGCCGCACCACCTCTCCGGCGGGCAGCAGCAGCGCGTAGCCGTCGCCCGCGCACTCGCGCCGCGCCCGCCGGTCGTGCTGCTCGACGAGCCGTTCAACGCGCTCGACGCCGCGCTGAGGGCCGAGGTGCGCCGGGACGTATGGCACGCCCTGCGCGCCGACAACGCCACGGCCGTCCTCGTCACCCACGATCAAGCGGAGGCCCTGTCGATGGCCGACGACGTCGCGGTCATGCGAGACGGCCGGATCGTCCAGAGCGGACCGCCCGAACGCCTCTACCACGCACCGACCAGCCCGTGGGTGGCCGGTTTCGTCGGCGACGCGGTCTGGCTGCCCGCCGTCCTTGACGGCAACCGGGCCCGCACCCCGCTGGGCGCCATACCGGTCACACCCGCCGAAGGCGCCCTGCCGACCGGACCGATGCGCGTGCTGCTACGGCCCGAGCAGATCGCGCTCGCCCCGCCCGGGGCCCCCGACACGGCCACCGCGACCGTCGTACGACGCGACTTCTACGGCCACGACGCGGTACTCGCCCTGCGCCTGCGTGACGGCACGCCGGTGGCCGCCCGGATCTTCGACCCGGCCTCGGTCCCGCCCGCAGTCGGCGACGAGGTCGCTCTGCGCGTCCAGGGCACCGGCCGCGTCTTCTCGCACAGCGGACGCCCGGCTCCCACCCGGCCATCCGCTCCGTAGGTGGCGGGGATCGACGAAAGCCCCGTTGTCTCCGGTGTGCCCGTTTCCCGGGCCGTCCTTCCGGCTTGCCTGTGGGCACGACGGCAGGTCCCTCACGCGTGGAATGTCATGCCCTGCAGCTGCTTGAGGTGGTCGGGATCGGTCCGGACACGGCCATCGCTCTGCTGATGACGGTGTGGGACAACCCGCAACGGCTGGGCAGCGAGGCGTCCTTCGCCTCGTTGTGGCCAACGCCGCCCTCCACAGGCGGGTATGGCACCGACCAGGCCGCCGTCGATGACAGGATCCTGACCGCTGATGTAGGACGCGTCGGCCGTCCAGCAGCTCTGCCCCCCCAGGACTTGCTCTGAGCGTCCGTGTCGGTCCATGCGTCGGCCCGATATCGCAACCCACCGCTGACGCAGACCCGCAGGCGCTCTGCGGGGGAGTAGTCGTACTGCGATTCTGCCTCGGGGCGACTCTTCCGGAAACATTGCACTCCGGGTGAATCAATATCTGTGCTCGAGACGTCAGGGTTTGATGGAACGCGCGGTGAGAGTTTATGCCGTGGTGAGCGGAGTGGAATGAGAAAACGCACACAGGTCGTTGCTGTGTGCTACCGTCTATCTCAGTTGCAGTTGTGGTTCCCAAAGCTTCAAGTGCCCCCACTCGGCTTCTGCCGGTGGGAGTGCTTTGTATTTCCGGTAATTTTCCCGGCGGGGTAATCATCGCGGCGACACGGTGTCCGCACAGTGTGGATTCCGATGTACTGCCCCAAAGGAGATATGACATGGCTGCTGGTACCGTGAAGTGGTTCAACGCGGAAAAGGGCTTCGGCTTCATCGAGCAGGACGGTGGCGGCGCTGACGTGTTCGCCCACTACTCGAACATCGCCGCCCAGGGCTTCCGGGAGCTGCTCGAAGGCCAGAAGGTGACCTTCGACATCGCGCAGGGCCAGAAGGGCCCGACGGCCGAGAACATCGTTCCGGCCTGACGCTGACTGCGTAGCTGGGGCCCGCATCCCTCGGGGTGCGGGCCCCAGCTACACGCATTTCCCGCGGTGTTTTCACCCGCGGACGACGCCGAGGAATCCGCGGTCTCACCCCGCGCGGGTTCTCCCCTCGGCGGTGCAGACGCATCCTGAAAAGCCACCCCGCAGTCGACGTCCGGATATTACGTCCCCGCCGCGTCACACATTTCGGCACTCGTGCCCGCATGGATTTCTGTCGGCCAGATGTGCTTTGTTTTTTCATGGGTCCATACTTGTAATTCTCCAGGCGGTCGCTCACCGCTGCGGGAATTCCTTGATATGTGCCGCATCGAGGAAGGTTCCGCATGAACCGCACACGCACGTACGACCGCTCTGCCCGCACCGGTAACGGCACTGCCGACGCCAGGAGGGGTGGCAGCCGCTTCGGCTCGCAGGCACCGCGCCGTTCCGGCGGGCCGGCCCGTTCCGGCGGTTACGGCCGTCGGCCCGCTGCGCCGCAGGGTGAGTTCGCGCTCCCCAGGACGATCACCCCCGCGCTGCCTGCCGTTGAGGGCTTCGCCGATCTCGACATGCCCGAGCAGCTGCTGGCCGAACTCGGCAGGCAGGGCGTCACCGTACCGTTCCCGATCCAGGGCGCGACGCTGCCGAACTCCCTGGCGGGCCGTGACGTCCTGGGCCGCGGGCGCACCGGCTCCGGCAAAACCCTCGCCTTCGGCCTCGCCCTGCTGGCCCGCACTGCTGGGCGGCGTGCTGAGCCCCGCCAGCCGCTGGGGCTGATCCTCGTACCGACACGTGAGCTGGCGCAGCAGGTGACCGACGCGCTCACCCCGTATGCCCGCTCCGTCAAGCTGCGGCTGGCCACGGTGGTGGGCGGGATGTCGATCGGCCGTCAGGCCGGCGCGCTGCGAGGCGGCACCGAGGTCATCGTCGCCACGCCCGGCAGGCTCAAGGACCTCATCGACCGTGGCGACTGCCGGCTGAACCAAGTGGGCATCACGGTCCTGGACGAGGCCGACCAGATGGCGGACATGGGGTTCATGCCGCAGGTCACCGCGCTCCTTGACCAGGTGCGTCCGGAGGGACAGCGGATGCTGTTCTCCGCCACCTTGGACCGTAACGTCGACCTGCTGGTGCGCCGCTACCTGACCGACCCCGTCGTGCACTCGGTCGACCCGTCGGCCGGTGCGGTCACGACGATGGAGCACCACGTCCTGCACGTCCACGGCGCCGACAAGCACGCCGCCACGACCGAGATCGCCGCCCGCGACGGCCGCGTGATCATGTTCCTGGACACCAAGCACGCCGTTGACCGGCTCACCCAGGACCTGCTCAACAGCGGGGTACGAGCCGCCGCGCTGCACGGTGGCAAGTCGCAGCCGCAGCGCATCCGCACACTGGCGCAGTTCAAGACGGGGCACGTCAGCGTGCTGGTGGCGACCAATGTCGCGGCGCGCGGCATCCACGTCGACAACCTCGACCTCGTCGTGAACGTCGACCCGCCCACCGACCACAAGGACTACCTCCACCGCGGCGGCCGTACCGCCCGCGCCGGCGAGTCCGGCAGCGTCGTCACCCTCGTCACACCCAACCAGCGCCGGAGCATGGCCCGCCTCATGACGGACGCCGGGATCCGGCCGCAGATCACGCAAGTCCGCTCGGGCGAGGAGGCGCTGAGCCGGATCACCGGCGCCCAGACCCCGTCCGGCATCCCGGTCGTCATCACCGCACCGGTAGCCGAACGCCCCAAGCGCAGCGCCTCCTCATCCCGAGGCCGACGCCGCCCCGCTTCGGCAACGCGGCGCGCACCCGTACGCCGGCCCGTCAGCGATGCGGCGGCCTAGAACCTTCGTGATCAGGAAGCTGACCCATCTCTGCAGGAGGCACCTTTTGACGCTGGTTCAGATGCAGCCGCGCCCGGCGAGCGCCCACCCCGCGCAGAACACGGTGGAGGCCAGGGACGTGGCCGGACCGCAAGTCTGGGACGACATGAGCGTGGAGGTGGCGCTCTCCGTCATGACCGCCGCCCGCACGGGCCGGCTGGTCGTCTGCGACCAGGACGGCCAGCGCACCGACCTGGTGACCCAGGCCGAACTTACCGCCGCCCGCGAGCACTCCGCCTACACGGACCGCATCCGCCTGCGCGACATCATCGGCGATCAGGGGGCGCCCATCTCGCCCGTGAGCACTGCCTCCGATGCCGAGCATGCGATGCGCTCCCGCCGGCTTGGTGCCCTGCCGGCGGTCGAGGGACGAGGAAGCGCCCTGGGCGTCCTTTCCCTCTCCCGCTGAGCCGCTCACCCAGGTCGGACCGCTCACTCCTTGTCTCTGTGAGGCCACATGCGTTGTGTCATCGCCCGCTTCCCCTTCGACCTCACCAAAAACGGCGTGCTGGAATCGATGAAAGGCATCAAACCCGAACCGGGCAGCGGCGCATCGGTGATCATCGGCCGCCGCCACTACCCGGTCAAGCAAGTCGGCCAGGTCATCACCCGCCAGGACCGGCGTGACTTCAGCGCCGCCGAAGTCCTTCGGGCCATGGCGCAGCTCGGCTTCACCTGCCGCGCCCTCCCCTCGGCCGCACCCGTACGCAACCTCAGCCCGCTCCAGCAGGCTTCCGCGATGCTCGGCACTCCCGTATCCGTCTGACCGACGTATCCGTCTGACCGGGGAAGCGCGAACGGGCCAGCGCCTGGAAAGCAGTGTGGGCCCGACCGGTGGACGCCGGTCGGGCCCACACTGCGCGCAGCGGGTTCTTGCCGAGTGGCTGCTCAGTGGTCGGAATAGCTGAAGTCGCCCACGGTCCAGGTGCTGATGTCCTCGATCGCCACGCGGTACATCCCGCCCGTCTCGGGAATCCCTACCGCGCCCTGCAGGATCCGGGCGACATGGAAGTGCAGATGCGTAGGCGGCCCGTCCTTCGCCACGGGGGCATCGAAGACGGCGGAGAACTCTGCCAAGCGGTCCGAGTCCGTCAGCACCTCCGACACCCTCTGCCGCCACACCGCTTCGGGAGCAAGGCGGCCGGTGATGACAGCACCACCGGTGACCACGGTCAGGGACATCTGGTTGCTCTGCCCGGATTCCACCAGGGCGGCGACGTCAACGAGCAGCTCGTCAGGCTTCGACATGCGGAAAATTATATTCGCCGGGCGGCCGGCTGCTTGGGCAGCGTGCTGCGGTGCCACCGGGGAGGACGGGCGCTCGCCGTCTTGCCGCCGGAGACCCGGCGGGTGACCGCGGTGGAGTGGGCGAGGCGGTTGACCACGGGCCGGCCGAAGCCCACCACCCCCGAGTGATCCCGCCCTGGAACCCCTGTGCAGCAGCTACGGGCCCGGAGCCCGCCCCGATCTCCTGTTCACCCGCCGCAGGAGCACCCGGTCCTGCCTGTCGATCCGCCCCGCGCCCCGCCCTATCTCGCCAGGGCTCGATTACCTATCCGTCGCACACGCAGAAATCTATGTCGGCCAGAGTAGACATTGGGTGGCGGTGTGGTTACGATTTCTCTCGTAGCCGAGATCGAGCACGGCCCGGCAGGCATGAACTGGCGGGCAGCAGTAACCGCAGTTGCAGTGCGCAGGACGGTGCGGTGGTGGAGTTCCGAAGCCAGAGCTGCTGCAGGACGGCGACGGGGCTGACGGCCGGACCGGGCGGCCCGCAGTGATCAGGGGCCGCCGAGAGAAGTACCGCAGTACCCGCAAGTGCAGTACCCAGCAGTGGAGTTGAGTGAGCAGCACCTCGGTGAAGGCGTCGGCTGCGGGCGCGCGCACCGGGAAGTTGCAGTTCCAGCAGTACGCAGTCCCCTTCGGTAAGTAGTTGATCAAGAGGAAAGAACGGAGGAGCCGAGCGCCATCAGGATCGCCCGGGCGGAATCGCTGAGCCCGGGTACCGCAGGACATCGATAGTGAGGTGGTCTCCGGTCAAGCAACCGCGATCCCCGCGGCCCCGACATCTTCCAGGTCGGGCCGGCGGAAACAGAAGGCCGGCGCAGTACCAGGGCCGGCAGATGGTGTAGCAGTTCCTTCGGGGCCCTGGTGCCATATGGCACCAGGGCCCCTCAAGCGCGTTCCACAGAGAGGTGCAATGACAGCAGACGACTCGTTCAACCGGCTCGATGACGACGACTATCCCGCCTACACCATGGGCCGGGCCGCCGAGATGCTCGGCACCACCCAGGGCTTCCTCCGCGCGGTCGGCGAGGCCCGCCTGATCACTCCGTTGCGCTCCGAGGGCGGGCATCGCCGCTACTCCCGCTACCAGCTGCGCATCGCCGCACGCGCGCGGGAGCTCGTCGACCAGGGCACGCCCATCGAGGCCGCCTGCCGCATCGTCATCCTCGAAGACCAGCTCGAGGAAGCGCAGCGCATCAACGCCGAATACCGCCGCGCCGCCGAATCGGCCGATCCGACGGCTGAGGCCTGAGGTGGCTGGGCAGCGTCCGCCTCCCCGGCAGCTTCTTCACTGATCACATGGTGGTTGACTCCCGCTTCGGCGGGATCAGTCAGTGAAACGAGGTCTGCTGAACCATGGATCGCTCAGGCACCGCTGCTGCGAGGTGCGCACGGACGGGAACGGCCTTTGTGTGAGAACGGGCGAGCTTCGTGCTATCCGGTCCCTGTCAGATGATCACCGCATCTGAGGCGGCGGAGTCCAGGCTCTCGGGCGAGGTCGCTGCCGGCGGTGATGCTCCGCTGAAAGGCACCGCGCATGCCACCGTTGTGCGATCAGGGGTCAGCCGGTCCCAGCCCGGGCGGTGAACTCGGGCGCGATACCCCAAGGCCCACGGCAGCGGCCGGCGAGCCCAGCGGCCGGGGACCAGGCCGCCAGAAGCCTCTTGGGAACCGTCTGCCGGTAGTCGGCCGCAGATGCGGGCCCCGAGTGCGCCGGTCGTGTGCCCTTCACAGCTCACGACTCCCGCCCTACGCTCCCCGAGGGACAGTTGGGCCGGACGGTGATGTACGCACCACCGCCATCCACCGGTTCCCAGGCTCCCAGCCCATGAGCCGGTCGCACACCGTCGAAGCCCGGCCGGAGCCGTATCGCCGACGACACGGCTCCAGCCTTCGTCCTCCCCACAGGGACCGCAGCGGGATATTCCCGCGGCCCTGCTGCCGTGGAGGACCGCGTGAGGACGTGGCGAGGGGGCCTCGCATCCTCGCGCCCACGGCCGTCGCCCAGGGGGAGCGGCGGCCGTCCGGCCGATCGTCCCGGGCCGGAACTCCTGTGCGGCCAGCCTCCCACCAAAAGCGCGCGGTGCCCCCGTGCTTCGGGTCATGTGACGCCGGGGACGAGTCGTGACACGCACCCCGGGAGCGGAGGCATGCGAACTCGGCTGCTTCGTATGGTCCGTTGCGCCTGACCGGGGAGTAACCTGGAGAAACCGAGAGCATGTCGCACACGGGCCATCGCGCCCTAGTCGTTCTCGGTGAGCAAATACACCAGCCAACTGCCCTCGGACAGCTGTCTGGAGACGGGTTCGCGCCATGTCCGCGACCATCAGCCTTCTCCCACCGCCGCCCACGGACCCCGCCGTACCGGCCGCCCGCCTCTCGCTGAAAGCCCCGGGCACCCCCCGTGGCCTGCTGGACGGCGCGTGGTGGCCCCGCTCTCGCGACCTGCTGCGTGAACTACCCGATCTGACCGACGTGCTGGACCCGCGCTGGGGGCGCATCACCCGCATCGCCGTCAATCCCACCCACTGGCCCGTGATCCCGCGCAAGTTGCCCGTCCACGGGCACGTGGTGAAGGTCGGCTGGTTCACCCTGGAGCTCGACCCGCACAAGGTCTTGCTGCTCTCCTACAGTGTCGGACGCTGGGACCTGCTGGTGATCCCACCTGAGACCCGCCCTGCCGCCGCCGCCCGGCTGATGGCCGCCGCGAGCGACCCCATGGGGGCGCCGCTGACCGCGAGCGCACTGCTGGCCGCGGAGGAAGCCCGCCACGGCGACTCGTCCGCCGGCCGGGTACAGGACCCCGAAGAGGCGTGGGATTACGAGGGCGGCGCGTCCTCGACCCACGCGGCCGCCGTGGCCCTGGCCGGCCGTCCGGGAGCAGGGGCGTGATCGCCATGGACACGTCCCTGACCGTCGGCGTCCTGCTGATCCTGGTCATGGGAGCGGCGTACGTGATCCAGCGGCTCAACGCCCAGCGCGCCGACAGGATCGCACTGCACCACTACAGCCACTCTCAGCCCACCGGCCGAGGCGCTCGCGGCACCACCACCCGACCGCTCCCGGCCCTGCCCCGGCCGCCCTCCGCTCCCGAGCGCCGCGATCACCGGGACGGGGGCCGAGGGCGCCTGCGCCCACGGCGCCGCCGGACACCCGGTCAGCGCTGACCCGACGCACTTCCGGGCTCGCAATGGCCCTCAAGATCGTCAAGCAGTACGAGGAAGGGGTCCTCTTCCGGCTCGGACGCCTGGCCGGAACGCGAACTCCCGGGCTTCGCACCATCGTTCCGATCGTCGACGTCCTGCACCGGGTGTCGCTGCGCATCGTCACGATGCCGATCCAGTCGCAGGGCGTCATCACCCGCGACAACGTCAGCGTCGACGTATCGGCCGTCGCGTACTTCCGCGTCGTGGACGCCGTGAAGTCGGTCGTCGCCATCGAAAACGTCCACGCCGCGACCAACCGGATCGCCCAGAGCGGGAGAAGAGGGCGAAGATCATCAACGCGGAAGGCGAATCACTCGCCGCCGCGGCACTCGGAGGCGCCTCGGACACCATGATGGCGCACCCCTTGGCACTCCAACTCCGCAACCTGCAAAGCCTCGTGGAGATCGGCGTCGACAAGAACACCACCGTCTTCCCCGCACCCGCTGATGAGCACCATCGGCGAACTGGGCGCCTTCCTCAGCAGGGAATCCGCAGCCGCCACGGCGGCGCCGGCACCGGCCCTGCCCGCGACTCCGGACCCGGCCGACCTCACCGAGCCGCGTCACGATCCGGGACCGAACCACAGGCCTGGCCCGGTCCCACAACGGGTCTGACCCTGCACCTCGGCCTGCCCGCACCTCGACCAGGGCCAACTCCCGCCTGCTTACAAGGGCATCGACGTACCGGTCGGCTTCCACCCCGACCGGTACGCACCCCTATCCGGCTCCTGGAGCACGCGCCCCCTTACAGACCAGACACCGCTCTCCCGCACTGGAGGACCCGCACCCATGGCCACGACACCCCGGCCCCTGAGATCATTTCGCCCGCTCCGCCTGCGCCTGGCACCGCCAGGAAACGATCCGCAGCACATCGACGGCGCCTGGTGGCCCCGATCCGACGACTTGACCGCTGAACTGCCGCGCCTGATCCGCGCGTTGCCGCACAGCTGGGCACAGATCGCCCACGTGACCGTGAACGCCGCCACATGGTCCGCCTTCCCCGGCCGGATCCTCATAGCCAATCACGTGATCCAGCTGCACCGGGCCGCCGGTCTGCACACCCCGGACACCGTCTGCCTGATCGCACCCGGCAGGGGCAGATGGGACCTCCTGGCCGTCCCTCCCCACACAGCCAAAGCCGAGGCCACACGCCTGATGGCCACTGTCGAGAGTCCCGGAGGCCCCTCCCGGCCCGACCTCTTCCCACGGCGCCCCCTCCCTGCCTGATCAAGCTGCTGCAGGGAGGTTCTTGAGGACATCGAAGCCGAATCCCAGCCCAGGGTGATGCAACATCCATAGCGTGAGCGGGTGCGTGCAGATCAAACGAAGGCACCCGTCGTGCGCGGTAGTGGCATCGCGGGCAACCGCGAGGACCGCGAGGCCCGTTCCGTCGATGAAGGCGACCTGCCGCAGGTCGACCAGCACATCCGGCCGAGCGCACGCGGTCAGCGGCGCCAACAGGGCACCGAGCGCTGGCGCCGTCAGCAGATCAATCTCGCCGTGCAGCGTGGCAACAACGCTGAGTCCATGACTTTGGGTATCGAGTAGTGATGTTCGTGGAGGGTTGGGCATGACGCCCTCGATCCCTGGTGAGGTGCACGAATGGATGGGCTGAGAAAGCCCTCACCAGGGACCGGGGCCCGAGCCAACCACCCGAAGCTACGCCGCCGGGCACTGAGGCGAAGTGGCTTGTGGGATCTCAGACTCGAACGAGTGATGAGTCATGCGTATCCCCGCTCCGGCGCCATGTGGGAGCCGACTAGCCCCCACGCACAACAGGCTCTCGAACGTCGACCAGAGCGCGGACGCGGCCGCGAACCCGCTGGGCTCGAACACGGGCGAGTCCGGCTTCCATGCGAAGCACGAGTCTCGGGAATGCTCCCCACCGCAGCAGCCGTGTTGGGAGGATGGGCGGGTGCTGTCCCGGGCCCGGGCTCTGACTCACGTGTTGTTTGACCGGCCCGGTACCGGCAACGCGACACGTCATCGGACCGGAAGCGGAACTGGCATGTCCAGATCGACCATGCGCACATCGATCATGTTGAGTACGCAGCCTGCTCTGTAGCCCGTCGTCGTCGCCCCACGGGTGACATGGCGCTGGAGGGGACATGCACCGGGATGCTCATGCCGCCGCGGCGCTCTCCACGACGGGGACCGCGCTCGCCGCCGGCGAGTTCCCGGCAACCGCGGCGGGATACCGCGATTTGCAGAAGTGAGCCAGGAAGTCTTGAACCGTGAGGTGGCCCGAGAGGTCTTCCACCTGGTCCTACAGTTACGGCCAGGACCCCGCTCATAGGGGCTGTTGCGACACGAGGAATCCCGCCGGTGTGCTCGGGCGGGGGGTCGTGTGTGGCGGGTTCTGAGGGTGTGCAGTGTCAGGTATGAGCCCTGCTGTACTCCGGCTCGCGGCTTTCGAGGACCCGGAGCAAGGATGCGGTGACGACTCGCTGGCTGCGGCCGATGCGGAGCACAGGGCACGGGAACTTCCCCTGGCGAACCAGGTCGTAGCCGTTTGCTCGTGAGAATCCAAACGCCTTGGACTCCTCCTTGACGTTCCCGGTCCCGCCCAGGTGGCCCGGATACGCGTGGGGCTGTACTGGGCATAGTGCATCGCGCTGTGGCTGCTCAGCCCGACGCGTTGGTCTCCGGCTCGATCAGGCCCTCGCGGTATGCGATGCCGACGGCCTCGGTACGGCTCGCGGCACCCAGCTTGGCGAGGATGTTGGAGACGTGGACGCTTGCTGTCTTGCCGCTGATGTACAACTCTTCGCCGATCTGGCGGTTGGTGCGCCCCCGGCCGAGTAGCCGCAGCACCTCGCTCTCCCGGGCGGTCAGGTCGGCGATCCGCTCCCCGGCGGCCGGTGCGTCGGCGATACGGCCGCGTCGTACCAAGGCGTCGAGCGCCTCCCGCAGCGGTACGGCGCCGAGACGCACGGCCGTGTCCCGGGCCGCATGGGCCTGCTCGGCCGCCTCTTCGCGGCGGCCGGCGGTGAGCAGGGCCTCCGCGAGCCGCCGTCGGCACCGGGCGAGTTCGTATGGTTCGCCGTAGCCGAACGCGTTCACGGCCCGCTCCCAGGCGGTGACATCCGGGCCGGCGGCGGCGCGCACTTCCTCGGCCTGGGCGCGGGCCAGCCAGGCCAGGCCCTCGGGCCCCAGCTCAGTGCCGTCTTCGTGGGCCGCCGTGGTCCGGGCCAGCTCTACGAGCTCGGCCGCAGTGTCCGTCCAGCGACTGGTGCTCGGTGCGTCACCCGCCAGGCGGGACTCCTCCGCCGCGTCCGCAACGGCCGACAGGCTGAGCGCGGCCAGCCGGACCAGGACGTCGGGCCTGTCGGTAGGCACGCCCTCCGTGAGTGCGTCGACCGCGGCACTCAACTGCCGTACACAGTCCTCGGCGTCACCACGCAGCGCTGCGGCGTCGATGAGCACGATGCTCGCGACAAGCGAGGCCATCCAGTCCGGGGGGCCGTCGAGCAGTGCGCGGGAGCCACCGACCGCCACGTCGAACTCGCCGCGCGCCAGGGCGACATACAGCGCGGGTGCAGTCGTCAACCCGGAGTTGGCCGTGAGCAGGGTGACGTCGGCGGCGGCCGTTCGTGTGCACTCGTCCCAGCGTCCCAGCGTGTAGAGCAGCAGGGATTGCAGATAGCGCAACTCCACGGCGTACGGCGAGGAGAGGAGGCCGGCACGGCGGGCGCGGTCGAGTCCGTCGCTGATCCAGGTCAGGCACGGGTCCATTTCGCCGCACTCGTAGCAACCGATCGCCAGGTTGTACAGCGCCCGCATCTCCACCTGGAGGTTCCCGGCGGTGCGGGCCAGCTCACGGGCTCCGAGGAGCCGCTCCCGACCCTGCGGAGTACGCCGGTTGTGCGCCTCGAGACCGACTAGCGATATCACCAGATCGGCCTGGGCGTCGGCCAGTCGGAGCCGCTCGGCGATG
The DNA here is from genome assembly GCF_040640795.1 of Streptomyces sp. NPDC021622. Lineage (NCBI taxonomy): Bacteria > Bacillati > Actinomycetota > Actinomycetes > Kitasatosporales > Streptomycetaceae > Streptomyces > Streptomyces sp. NPDC021622. Next base: position 409,613 of record NZ_JBFACK010000002.1, on the reverse strand, counting down.
TCCAGGGCCTGCCGGGCGACGCGTTCGGCGTCCTCGTCACGGCCCACGTAACGGGCTGCCATGACGTGGGTCGCGGCTGCCCACACCCAGGTGCGCGAGGGCGGCTCGGCCGGGATCAGCCCGAGCGCCTCGCTGCTGTACGCGAACGCGGCCTCCAGATTGTCGATCTGCATCAGGTTGCCCGCGAGGGTGTAGCGCACGCGGGCGGCAAGTTCGGAGTCGGTCTCCGAGCCGGCCCGCGCGAGCGCGGAGCGGGTGAGCTGGACCGCGCGATGGGGATCCCCGGCGTGTGCGGCGGCGGCCGAGGCACGCAGGGTGAGAGTGACCGGGTCGCTGTGCTCGGGGTGCGCGGACGAGTCCACCACGGCCCACAGTTCGAGCGCGGTCTCCAGGTGGCGCAGTTCTTCGGCGGGTGCGCGGAGGCGCTGGGCGTGGTCGGCGGCTTCGAGGGAGGCCGCCAGTGCGTCAGCCAGGTCGTGGCTCGCGCGTGAGTGATGGGCCCGCTCCGCCGCGCTGTTCGCCGGTCGGCCCTCGCCGGCGAGGAGCGCAGCGAACACCCCGTGCAGCCTGACCCGTTCGCCGGGCAACAGATCCGCGTACACGGCCTCGCGGGTGAGGGCGTGCCGGAAGGAGTACGTCGCGGCGTCGTCGGTCACAAGGAGTTGGTGACCGACTGCCTCGCGCAGCGCCGATTCCAGCTCCTCCTGCGGCAGTTGCACGGCGCCACGCAGCAGGTCGTGCCCGACCCGGCGCCCCGCCACAGCCGCCGTGCGCAGGACCTGCTGGGCAGTCTCGGTCAGCTGCTCGATCCGGATGAGCAGGACGTCGGCCAGGCCGCTGGGCATGGCGACTGAGTCCGCGCCCTCGTCGTCCTCGGGCAGCGCGGCGAGCAACTCCTCGGCGTAGAAGGCGTTTCCCTCGGCGCGGTCGACGATGCGGCGAACCGCAGCGTCGGAGACGGGGCCCATGCGTTGCGCGTACACGAGCCGGGCCACGTCCGCGTCAGCCAGCGGGTGCAGTTCGAGCCGGTCGACGGCGGGCAGCCTGACCAGCTCGGCGAGCAGAGGCCGCAGCGGGTGACGGCGGTGCAGGTCGTCCGCGCGGTACGAGGCGAAGACCGCGAGCCGGTGGGGCGGGCCGCCGGGCGTGGGCCGCTGTAGGACACCCCGGCTGAGCAGGAAGCGGAGCAGGTCACGAGACGACTGGTCCGCCCAGTGGAGGTCCTCGATGACCAGGAGAAGCGGGGCCAGGGCCGTCAGGTCGGCGAGGAGGCCGGCGATACCCTCAAAGAGCTGGAGGCGGCTGCCGGCGTCGGGCACGGGGCCTGCCCCCGCTGCCGTGCCGATCAGGCGCTCCACCGCGGGGTACGCGGCGAAGGCCGGGGCGAGCCGTTCGTCGGCGGCGGCCGCGCCGAGGATCTCCGTGAACGGGAGGTACGGCAGGCCGACGTCCCCAAGGTCCACGCAGTGGCCGGTCAGGACGGTCATGCCGGTGGTGGTGGCGTGCGCCGAGGCCACGGTCAGCGTGCGGGTCTTGCCGACGCCGGCGTCCCCGGCCACGAGGACGGCGCGCGGGTCGCCGGCCGCGGCCCGCTCCAGCACACCGGTGAGCCGGGTGAGTTCGGTTGCCCGGCCGACGAACGGTGTATCGATTGTCTGGGCCACAGGTCCATCCAAGCACGCCCGGCCGGTACCGCTCGTGGGTCCCCGCTCCCCGGAGTGCGAGGACGCGGTTCGGGTACCGCGGGGGTGGCTATGTAGCTGAGAAGTGGGATTAGGTACACATTCCGTGAGGATGATCAAGGTTCGGGGTCGTCCCACTTCCATCCGGCTTCCATCCGGCTTGTGGGAACTCTTCGAGGAAGGCAGCGAGTGAAGACGCCTGGTGGACAGCGGACGACCAGTCCTGTGCGGAGACGTCGAGCAGGACCAGGTCGTAAAGCAACCTGAACCTGTCGTCCTCTGTGCCGCATAACGATCGGCCGGAGTCAGATTCAGGTGTCCCAGGAGCTGGGACTGAGCATGCTCTGTGTTTCTGGGTGGCGGTGCTGTGGCGGGCGGGAGGATGAGTGGGTGCTGTCCCGGGTCCCGGGGTCTGACTCACGGTGTTCCTGACCAAAGTGTCCCGGTGTCACAGTGTCGGCTGTTGGCCGGGGATGGTGCGTTGTCGGTGCCGGGCCGGCGGGGTGTGTCTCGATAGACGCGTCGTCGGACCGGAAGGGGAACGGGCATGTCGACTTCGACGGTGCCCAGTACGTCGCTTGCTCCGCAGGGCCGCCGTCGCCGTGCTGTGCTGGGGGTGGACACGCACCGGGATGCGCACGTGGGTGCGGTGCTTGCTGTGACAGGGGCAGTGCTGGCCACCGATGAGTTCCCGGCCACGGCAGCCGGTTACCGGGATCTGCTGAAGTGGGTCAGGAAGTCGGGTGTGGTCAGGCGGCCCGGGGTGGAAGGGACCGGCTCCTACGGGGCGTCCCTGTCGCGCTATCTGCTGGCGCAGGGTGTGGACGTGAACCGGATGGACCGGGCGGATCGCCGGCGGCGCGGCAAGTCGGATCCGCTGGATGCCCAGAACGCGGCGCGAGCCGTGCTGAGCGGGCGGGCGCGAGCCCGGGCCAAGGCGGGCGACGGGCCGGTGCAGGTCGCGAGGATGCACAAGCTCACGAAGGTGTCGGCCGTCAAGGCCCGCACGCAGGCCGTCAATCAGCTCAAGGCCGTCCTCGTCACTGCCGACCCAGCTCTACGGGAAGAACTGGCAGGTCTGGGCAATGCCGAATTCTTCCGTACCTGTGCGGGTTCGCCGATCCGGGCAGTCGCGAGGAGGTCGGCGAGGAGTCGGTGCTGCAGGCCACGCGGATCACGCTGGGTCTGCTGGCTGACCGGATCGGCCAGCTCTCCGAGCAGATCCGGGAGGTGGACGCTCGTCTGGCCCGGCTCGTCGAATGTCATGCCCCGCAGCTGCTGGAGGTGGTGGGGATCGGCCCGGACACGGCCGTCGCTCTGCTGATCACGGTGGGGGACAACCCGGAGCGTCTGGGGAGTGAGGCGTCGTTCGCCGCGCTGTGCGGGGTCAGTCCGGTCGAGCGTTCCTCGGGGCGCCGGCAGTACCGCCGTCTCAACCGCGGCGGCGACCGGCAGGCCAACGCCGCGCTCCACCGGATCGTGTTCACCCGGCTGCGGGTCGACCCACGCACCCACGACTACTACGAGAGCCGGATCAAGGAGGGCAGGACCCGGCGCGAAATCATCCGGTGCCTCAAACGCTACGCGGCCCGAGAGGTCTTCCACCTCATCGGACAGCCACAGTCAGGGCCCCGCGCATGGGGGCTGATAGGCAGTGACGGCTGAGGCCCCCTGCCGGGCGTGCAACGCCTGGTCCTCGACCACCCCGAAGACGATCTGACCCTGCGGACGCTGGCCCGCGTGGCGTTCGCGTCCCGGCGGCTGACCGAGACGGCCGACAGTCCGGAAAGCATCGCCCGGGAGGTCGGCTTCGGTACGGAGGCCACGTTGCGCCGTGCGTTCCTGCAGGTGATGCGGATCTCGCCGATCGAGTACCGCGAGCGGTTCACCTGAGCCGGGTTTCCAACTGGCCGGGAACTGACGCCGCTTCTGCTCCGACTACTGGACCGGGTGACGGAGGTTCGCCCCGTGTACCGAGTTGTGCCCCGGCCGGCGACGAGGCGGTACGGAAGCAGGAGACGCAAGGGGCAGAACGGTGACGCACCAGGGTTCGGGAACGGAACAGCCCGGCCACATGGCCCTCGGTGAGGACCGCTGGCCGCTGGTGGCCGTGGCAGGCGTACTGGCGTTCATGGCGATGCTCGACATGAACATCGTCAACGTGGCCCTGGTGGACATCGCGGACGGACTGCACGTGTCCGCCGCAACCGCCCAGTGGGCCGCGCTGGGATACCAACTGCCCGTCGTGGCCCTGCTGTTGCCGGCCGGGCGATGGCTGGACGGCGTCGGCATGCGCTCGGCCCTGCTGGTCTGCACCGCCGGCTTCGGCCTGTGCAGCGCGCTGGCGGCCGCCGCGCCCTGGATGGCCTGGCTGATCGCCGCCCGGCTTGCGCAGGGCGCCTTCGGGGCGGCGCTGTTCGTGCTGATGCCCGTGCTCGCCATGCGCTCGGTACGGCCGGAGCTGCGGGGGAGGGCGATGAGCGTGCCCGCGACCCTGGGGCCGCTGGGCGCGGTGACCGGACCGGCCGTGGGCGGCCTGCTACTGGACCACTTCGGCTGGCACGCCGTCTTCCTCGTCAAACTCCCCTTCTGCCTGCTCGCCCTCGCCGTGGCGTGGCGTGTGATGCCACGGGACGCACGTCTGAGGCGTCCCGAGCGCCGCTCGGCGGTGGATGCCCTGCTGGTGGCCTCCGGTGTGGCTGCCCTGCTGCTGCCGCTGACCCTCGCTGCGGACGAACCGGCCCGGCTCGGGCTCGCCCTCGCCGCGATCCCGCCTCTGTGGTGGTGGCTGAGCCGCTCGGGCGGCCGTCCGGTGACCGGCGTACTGCGTGTTTCAGGGCTGTTCCGGGCGCACGGGGCCGTGCTGGCGCTGGCCGCGGGTTTTGCCGCGATGCACTATGTCGTCGCGCTGCACCTCCAGCGCGACGACGGCGTCAGCGCCACGACGACCGGTCTCGTGGTCCTCGCCTTCCCGCTCGGCATGGGGGTGGCGGGACCGTTCGGCGGACGTCTGGCCGACCGGTACGGGGCCCGGCCCGTCGCAGCGGCAGGCGCCGCGCTCACCGCCGCCGGGTTGCTGCTGCTCGTCCCGCTGGGCGACGGCTGGTCACCGTGGGACGTCGCATGGCGACTGGCGCTGGCCGGCGTCGGCATGGGCCTGAACGGCGGCCCCATCCAGGCCCTGGTCATGAGCGCGGCCCCGCCCGACCGTACGGCCACCGTCGGCTCCACGGTCCAGTTCGCCCGCAGCCTCGGCTTCACCCTCGGTCCGGCCCTGGCCACCGCCGTCTCGGGCCTCACCGGCCCCGGCAACGGCAACGGCGTACACGCCGGGCTCGCCCTGGCCGCCGCTGCCGCTTGCCTCGCGGTACCCCTCGTCGCGCTGCCCGGTCGGCCACCTGCCCCCTTGCCCGAGCAGACCACCGACGCCGCCTGCGCCTGACCCAGGAGACCCCCCATGTGCGGAATCACCGGCTGGGCGTCCTTTCACCACGACGCCCGCACCCACGCCCCGGTCATCGAGGCCATGACCGCCACCCTCACCTCACGCGGCCCGGACGCCGGAGGCGTCTGGCTCGGCGAGCGCGCTGCGATCGGCCACCGCCGGCTGGCCGTGATCGACCTTGTCGGCGGCGTGCAGCCGATGACCGACCGGCCGGACGAGCCGGACATCGTGCTCACCTACAGCGGCGAGATCTACAACCACCACGCCCTGCGCACCGAACTCCGCGCCCGAGGCCACCAGTTCGGTACGCGCAGCGACACCGAGGTCGTGCTGCGCGCCTACGCCGAGTGGGGCGAGAACGCCGCCGACCATCTGGAGGGCATGTTCGCCTTCGTCGTCTGGGACGAACGCCGACAGCGCCTGCTCCTCGTCCGGGACCGCCTCGGCGTGAAGCCCCTCTTCTGGACCGCCGTCGACGGCGGTCTCGCCTTCGCCTCCGAGCCCAAGGCCCTGTTCGCCCACCCGGAGATCCGGCCCCGCGTGGACGCCGACGGGCTGCGGGAGGCGTACAGCCTGCTGTTCAACACCGGGCCGACGGTCTGGTCCGGCATACGTGAGGTCGAGCCTGGCGGGATCCTCGTCCTGGACCGGGACGGCATCCGCGAACGTCGCTACTGGCAGCTGGAATCCGGCGTCCACGTCCACGACCGGGAGGCGACTGTCGAACGTGTCCGTCAGCTGATCGGCGCGGCGGCACACAGCCAGCTGGAAGCCGATGTCCCGCTGTGCAGCCTGCTCTCCGGCGGCCTCGACTCCACCGTCCTGACCGCCCTGCTCGCCGACGAACTCCGCCGGCGCGAGGGCCCGGACGCCCGCATCCGCTCCTACGCCGTCGACTACAGCGACCAGGCGTCGGCATTCAAGGGCGACGTCCTGCGCACCGGGCACGACACGCCCTACGCCACCGAGGCCGGCGCCTTCATCGGCACCGACCACAGCACCGTCGTACTCGACCCGCGCGCCCTCCTCGACCTTGAGCACCGTAGAGCCGTCGTCGTGGCCCGCGACTCGCCGATCGGTGTCGGCGACATGGACACGTCCCTCTATCTGCTCTTCGGGGAGATACGCCGGCACTCGACCGTCGCCCTGTCCGGCGAGGCCGCGGACGAGGTGTTCGGCGGTTACCCCTGGTTCCACAACCCCAAAGCCCTGGCCGCCCGGACCTTCCCCTGGCTCCTTGTTACCGACGACGAGGCCGCCATGCCGCTCAACCCGGCGCTCGACCTGCGCATACGCGAGTTCCGCGCCGACACCTACGCGAGCGCCATGGCCGCCGTACCCCACCTGGACGGCGAAACGCCCGCGGAGCACCGCCAACGCGAGATGCAGCACCTCTCCCTGACCCGCTGGCTGCGACAGCTCCTGCACCGCAAGGACCGGCTGAGCATGGCCCAAGGACTGGAGGTCCGCGTCCCCTACTGCGACCACCGCCTGGTCGAGTACGCCTTCACCACCCCCTGGGCGCTGAAGAGCTTCGACGGCCGCGAGAAGAGCCTGCTGCGCGCCATCGGCAAGGGCCTCGCCCCCGACTCGGTGCTCCACCGGCCCAAGAACCACTACCCGGCCACCCACCACCCCGATTACAACCGCGGCCTGCAGGACATGGCCCGCGACGCCCTGGCCACCGAACAGGTCCGTGCCCTGGCCGACGAGACCCTCATCAAACCGTGCCTGGACACTCCGCCCGACCAACTGGAGTGGGGCCACCGTCTGCGCCTGGAACGCGTCGTCGACCTCGCCCTGTGGCTCGACCATTACCAGCCCGAACTCGCCCTCTGAGGAGCCTGCCCATGACCACCCAGGAACCCTTGCCGGCCGTGGACCCCGGGACGACGCTGCCCGACCCGGTCCCGCTGATGGGCTGCCCCTACAAGGCCGACCCCTACCCCCTTTACGAGCAGATGCGCGAGGCCGGCCCGGTTCACCGCGTCCTGTTCCCCAGCGGCGTACAAGCCTGGCTCGTCACCGGCTACGACGCCGCCCACTCCGCCCTGGGCGACGACCGCCTGGGCAAGAACCACGACCGGGGCAACGACCGCTGGCGGGCCCGCGCTTCGATCATGCCCGAGCCGCAGCACTCCCAGCTCCAGGTACACCTCCTCCACCAGGACCCGCCCAAGCACACCGGCATGCGCAGCCATGTCGCCGACGCGTTCACGCCACGTCGGATCGAGAGCCTGCGGCCCCGCTTCCAGGAGCTGGCGGACGACCTGGTCGACGCCCTGCCCGAGAGCGGCCCCGCCGACCTCGTCGGCGGCTTCGCCGCGCACTTCCCGTTCGGCGTCCTCGCGGAGGTCATCGGCCTGCCACCGGTGCTGGCGGCCCGCTTCGACCGCGACTGGGGCAAGGTCGTCCAGCCGGTCGGCCCCACCGACCCCGGACGCCGGCTGTACGAGGCCCGCCTGCACGGCTTGCAGAGTTACATCGCCGAGGTCGTCACGCACAAGCGCGAGCACGGGGAGGACGACCTGCTCAGCCGTCTGGTCGGGGCCCGGGACCGCCGCGAACTGTCCCAGGAGGAGCTGGACTCGATGATCTTCCAGCTCCTCGTCGCCGGCCAGGAGCCGGTCACCAACCAGATCACCACCGCCCTCGTCGCCCTGCTCCGCAACCCGGATCAGCTCACGCGCCTGCGTGAGGACCCTTCCCTGCTGCCCCGCGCGGTGGAGGAACTTCTCCGCTACGACAGCGCCTTCGAGCTGACCACCTGGCGCTTCTTCGACAAGGACAGCCACCTGCACGGCACCGAGGTCCCGGCCGGTGACTCGGTGATCGTTTCGCTGTGCGCCGCCAACCGTGACCCGCGCCGCTTCTCCGATCCGGACACGCTGGACCTCGACCGCTCACCCAACCCCCACCTCGCCTTCGGCCACGGCATCCACTTCTGCCCCGGCGCCGCCCTCGCCCGCGCCGAACTCCAGATCGCCCTGGGCACACTCCTCGCCCGGCTGCCCGGCCTGCGCCTGGCCATCAGGGACGAGGACATCGAGTGGATCCCGGCCGTCCTGGGCCGCGGCACCAATCGTCTTCCCGTCGGCTACGGCCGACGCCTCTGACACCGGCCCACCAGCTGACCCACGCCCGCTGACCACCGGCGCCCGGCCACCCGCCACGGCGCCATTTCGCCGTGCCCGCGTACACCAGGAGGAACGACATGCCAGCGACGACCGCGCCCGACACGCTCCACAGCACCACCAGCGTCGCGATACTGAAGCAGCTCCTGCCCCACCACCGCACCACCGACCAGGCCCGGGCCTCGGCCGAGGCGTTCCCGCATCAACTGCGCCGGATCACCGGCTTCATACGCGACGGTGCTCCGATCGTCTTCACCCTGCCGGGCTTCCCCTGCAAGTCGCCCAACCCAGCCAAGGTCCTCGGCCACCTCCCCGACCGGGGCGAACGCCTCTCGCTCACGTTCCTTGACACTCTGTGCGGAGAGATCGAGCGGATCTACCCGCCCGGTGCCCGAGTGATCATCTGCTCCGACGGTCATGTCTTCGGCGACCTCATCGGCGTCCCCGACGACCACATAGACGCCTACGCCGACGACCTGCGCCTGCAGATCGACCGAGGGGGCCTGGACAGACTGTCCGTCTTCGACCTGCGCGACGTGCTCGGCGACCTCCCGCACGACACCAAACGCGCCCACGTCCACGACCACTACGCCCCCACCCTGGATGCCCTGCGCACCGAGATCCGCGCCGACGACCACGCCCTCGCCCTCTACCGCGGCATCACCCGGTTCCTCGCCGAGGACACCGCCCACTGGACCGGGACCCGCTCCGCCCTCCAGCGCATGTGTCGGCAACGCGCGTACGGCGTCATCCAGCGCAGTCGCGCCTGGGGCGACCTCATAGCGGAACACCACCCTGACGCCGTACGCCTCTCCATCCATCCCCAGCCCATCGGCGCCACGAAGTTCGGCATCCGCCTGCTCGACGCCCCGGACGCCTGGACCACCCCCTGGCACTCCGCCGCCCTGCACCGCGCCGACGGCACCTGGACCCTCATGCCTCGCGCCGAGGCAGCCCGATGGGGCCGACTGGTCCGGCGAGATGGCAGGCCCAGTCACTTCGCCGAGCACTGAGTCCGAACACGAGGGTGCTAGTCGTGACGCACGGTGGACGACGCTCCGGCGTCCTTCCCGCCACATCGCGAACAGCAAAACCGCCTCTGACCTGTTCTTTTCTTGGGCTCATTTCTTGTGATGCCTTTCCGATGACGCACCATGTGAAGTGTGAGGCCAACTTGTCACTGTTGAGAGGTTCCTGGGTTTAAGGGCGTCGTCTTTGCCGGCAGTGCCGTCCTTTCGGTGAGCCAGGCCGTGAACTGTGGCTTCCATGCGAGTCCATGCGAGGCACGAGTCTCGGGAACGATCCCTTGTCGCAGCAGCCGTGCTGGGAGCATTGGTGGGTGCTGTCCCGGGTCTGGGGTCTGACTCATGACATCCCTGACCGGAGCGTCTGAATTTCGCAGTGTCGGCTGTTGGCCGGGGATGGTGCGTTGTCGGACCGGAAGGGGAACGGGCATGTCGACTTCGACGGTCCCCAGTACGTCGCTCGCGCCGCAGGCCCGCCGTCGCCGTCCTGCGGCCGACGAGTTCCCGGCCACCGCAGCCGGTTACCGGGGTCTGCTGAAGTGGGCCAGGAAGCCGGCGTGGTGAGGCGGGCCGGGGTGGAAGGGACCGGCTTCTACGGGGCGCGTCCCTGTCGCGCTACCTGCTGGCGCAGGGTGTCGACGTGTTGGACGTGAATCAGATGGACCGGGCGGATCGCCGTCGGCGCGGCAAGTCGGATCCGCTGGATGCGCAGTCCGGTTGCGGACCCGCGTCACGAGGCGCCGACTCCCGCACCGCCGCCCTGGCCATGGTCTTCGAGCTCGTCGAGTCCGCCCAGCAGCGGTGGCGGGCCGCTTCGAACGCGGCCAGCTCGTCGAGCGGCCCCGGGAGCGGGCGGCATGACGGCCATCGGCCTGCGGCTGGCCACTGCCTCGGACAGCGAGTACTGCTTCCAACTGCACAAAGCCGCCATGGGCGCCGACATCACGGCCATCTGGGGCTGGGACGAACACGTTCAACGCGGCTTCCACGCCCGCGCGTTCACCCGGCGACTGAGCCTGCACGAGGTCACTCGTCACAGCGAGAACGACATCAAGATCAGGATGTCCACAAATCGCCTCAGCCCGGCCCGATCCACAGATCTTGACAATCGACTCCACAATCGGCATCCCTCATGAGAGATCAAGACAAGGAGTTAATGATTTGCAGGCGTTATGCCGTGCCCCTCGGATCATCGGATCGTTGTTCTTGTGCGTAGCTGAGTGACCCCCAACGGGCGTGAATCGAGCCCCTGTTACCGGACCAGACGGCGAAGCGGGGAGGCCAGTGCCGTAAGCGTCGGCGGGTGCACCGAAGCGAACCTCTGGAAGTACCGCGGCTTGCCCTGGCTGGACCTGCCCGAGCGGTACGACTCCTGGGAAGGCAGGTACATCCAGTTGCGGAACTGGCCATCGACGGCAGGTGAGAACGAGTCCGAGTGCCCGGATCTCCAAGAGCGACACGCTTCCACGCTGTATACGCCCCTTTCCAGTCTCTGACCTCGAAGAGCATGTGATGAACTCCTGGACCACATCCACCCACCACGGTCAGCCGCTTGCCGACTGGTACGCCCGCCGCAGCAGCACCCTCCGCGGCGCTGTACGCCACCAGCTTGTGGACCGAGCGCTGATGGAACACCTTCCCGTTGCACCGCCGCAGCGTGTGCTCGATGTCGGAGGCGGCACCGGCGTGCAGGCCCGGATGCTGGCCCATCGTGGCCACCACGTCACCGTTCTCGACCCCGACGAGAACATGCTGGCCAAAGCCCGCACCGCCTGGCTGCCACACGCCGACAACTCCCCGGGCAGTGTCAGCTTCTGCCACGGCACCGGCGAGCAGGCCCCGCAGCTGGTAGGCGCCGACTGGGACGCGGTGCTGTGCCACGGCGTCCTGATGTACCTGCAGGACCCGGCCCCCCTGCTGCACGTGCTCACGCAATGCCTGCGGCCTAAAGGTCTCATCTCCCTCCTCGCCTATCAGGCCGATGTCCTGGCCATGCAACGAGGACTCGCGCGGGACTGGGACGGCGCACTCAAAGCACTGCACAGCCCGGTCGAATACAGCAGCATCGGCACGATCAGCTTCGGCGTGGACCGCACCGAGATCCTGCGGATCCTCGCCGAAGACCACATCGACCTCGTGCAGTGGTACGGAGTCCGGGTATTCACCGAACACCTCGAAGACGAACCCGTCGGCAACGACTTCGACAGAGTGCTCGAAGCAGAGTGGGAAGCCGGCCGCATCGACCCCTACCGGCGCGTCGCCCGCCACTTCCACCTCATCGCCCGCCCCAAAACGGCCCACCACACCCATCAACCTTCGTGATGGGGTGAGGGGAAACCGGCCAGAGCATCAGGCGCCTGCTCCGCAGACCCGTCGTCGTCGCCCTGCAGGGGCGGTGTGCTGGGAGTGAATACGCAATCGGGCAGGAAGTGGGAAGCCGTGAGGTGACCGGAGAGGTCTTCCACCTGGTCCTACAGTGACAGCCAGTACCCGCCCATAGGGGCTGTCGTGACAGATGAGAGGGGCAGGCGAGTGAGTGAGACACCTAAGAGCACCCTGCAATACCGCTTTGACGGGCCGGAAGACGCCCCTGTCCTGATCCTGGGACCGTCCCTCGGCACGACCCGGCACAAGTAGTCAGAACCGTCTTCGGGCGTCCATCTAGTCCTGGGCGACGGTGCTTTGTGTCCGCGAGGCGCTGTGATCCGAGTGCGTCGACGCTGTTGGTGACAGCGATGTGACAGGTGAGGCCTTCGCCGACTGGGCGCTGCTTATACGGATGCGGCGTCTGCGAGCGTATCGAGTGCTCGCCGTGAGAATCGCTGTTGCTCGGCCACCTGTTGCGAATTGGTCGCGAACGATCGTCTGGTGTCAGATCCCGGTGCCGTAAGAGCTGGGGCTGAGCATGCTCCTTGTTTCCGGGTGGGAATGCCGCGACGGGCGGGAAGATGGGTGGGTGCTGTCTCGGGTTTGGGGTCTGACTCATGACATCTCTGACCGGAGCGTCTGCATTTCGCAGTGTCGGCTGTTGGCCGGGGATGGTGCACCACTTCAACCGTGCCCTCTGAGGGGGAGTCACTGCTGGTAGCGGGCCTTGGTTCCGGGGGCGCGAGAAGGGTGTGCTTCCCCCCGTTCTCCGTATGTAGCTGCTTTTTTTGGGGGGGGCTCGGGGAGTTTCAATGGCCTCGCCAGGATCGCCGGTTACCCAAACCGGGGATCGTCGGCTACGTTGCGGTCCTTGGCAGGGATATCCCGACTGCAGGGGTAGCGGTTCGGGACTCGTAGCACCCGCCGGACACTGCGCCGTCGACGGCCAGACCGGGCCAGCTCCGACCACTGCGAATACGTCGGATGACGGATATACAGCCGCTGGCGACAGGTAGATCGTTGCTCTCGACGTTGCTCAAGCCATGAGGGACGCGACGACCTGCACGTAGGTCGGCAACGGGTGATCGTCCCGGGTGGGAGGGCAATGCCGAGGCGCTGCATCTTCCGCGACGAACCGCCAAGGCTCCGCCGCACCGCCGCGCAACTCGGTCCGCACCGCCACCTGATGGGAGTCGCGACATGGCACACCACGTCTCCGGCCTGGGCATCAGCCCCACGAGCATGGATCCCAGGAGCCACATCACCGACCTCTACGTATTTCAGAAGCCAGGCGATGCGAGCAAAACGATCCTGGTGATGAACATCAATCCGACCTCGCCGATCACCGACGACGCCGTCGACCACGAGTCGGTCTACGAGCTCGGCGTGGACACCGACGGCGACGCAGTCACCGACATCGCCTTCCGCATACGCTTCTCACCAGTACAGGAGCACGCGCAGACCGCAAGCCTGCAACTGGCGACCGGCCGGGAGGCTGCGGCCGACCTCGACGCAGGGGACACGATCCTCCTCGACGCACCAGTGACCTTCGGCTCCGACCCGCAGATCACCGCGGCCGGCGACTTCAGGCTCTTCGCCGGGCTCCGCAGCGACCCGTTCTTCGCCGACCCGATCGGCGCGAACAGCAAATTCCAGTGGACCGGCAAGGACTTCTTTGTCGACAAGAACGTGTTCGGCATCGTGCTGGAAGTCCCCAACAGCGCGCTCGGCCCGAACCCGCAGGTGGGTGTCTGGGCCAGAGTCCTGGTTCCGCACGATGGCCGACTGGTCCAGGGTGACCGGGCCGGGCGGCCCGGGGTCGACGCCAACTTCAACCAGAGCGACGACGACAAACGAGTCTGGAACCAGCAGGAGCCGTCTCACGACCGCGCGGGCTTCCTCGACAAGTTCACGCACGTCTTCGAACACGCGGGCCACTCCAAGGACCGGGCCAAAGTACTCGCGGAAGGCTTGCTCCCCGACCTTCTGACGTATGACTACGCGAGCGCCAAAGGATTCCCCAACGGTCGTAACCTCACCGACGATGTCATCAACATGGGGATCGCCCAGCTGAGCAACGGCGCGGTGCCCCACGACGGGCTACGGCCTCACACCGACCTTCGCACCGGCTTCCCCTTCCTGGGGAATCCGCACTAGCGCGGCTGACACGAACAAAGCTGAACCAGGAGCCCAGCGAACTCGCCTGCGGCAGGCGGCGCAGGCGCCCGGTCGACCGGAAGCTGACGGGGAACCACGGTGGTTGACGGACAGCGCACATGAGAACGGCCCCCGATCGATTCACCTGGTCAGGGGCCGTTCATCTGCGGTGGGTGTGGGATTTGAACCCACGGAGACATCGCTGCCACGACGGTTTCGAAGTCGTCGTGCCGTAAGCCTCCGTCGCAGCGGGGTCCTGCGGCTCTAGTTGGCCAGCCAGTCCGTGAGGGTCACGGGACGGTCGGTGAGCACGCGGAGGTTCCCCCCGTCGGCGGCATCGACGACGTAGGCGCCGCTTGTGCCGGCGGAGTCGTCGACGGCGGTGAAGGCGATCCGGCTGCCGTCGGGGGAGAAGACCGGATTCTGGATGCCGGAGAGGGGCGTCGGCCACTGCGGCTCGGTGGCGGCGCCGGTCGCCACGTCCGTGATGCGCAGGCCGTGCCCGGTGGAGTGGACGACGCGCTGCCCGTCGGGGGACCAATCAGCGGCCGTCGACCGCGCCTGGTGATCGGTTGTGACGGCGCGGACCTCACGGGTGGCCAGGTCCAGGGTGTAGACGTCGGAGCCGAACTCCGTGCCGTCAGGCGTCTCGTACGAGGTGGCCTTCAGGAAGGCGATGCTTCGGCCGTCCGGGGAGAACGTGCCGCGGCTGCCGGAGGTGAGCACCTCGGCACCGGTGCCGTCCGCGGCGATCCACTCCAGGCCCCGTGGGCTGTCGTAGACGATCCGCTTACCGCTCGGAGACCAGTCGGGGTGCCCGACGTACGGCGCGGTGGCGTCTTCGGGCTGGACGCCCTCGGCCAGGACGCGCCGGTCGCTGCCGTCGGCGTCGGCGATCACCAGGTCGCGGGCGTACATGCACCCTTCGGTCTGCGGTATGCACGTATCCCGGCGTTGGATGTACGCCACCCGGGGGCCCTTGGGCGAGAGGACCCCGTCCTCCGCGGCCTGGGCGAACGTGGTGGTGACGGAGCCGGTCGCCGGGTCCAGCGCGACGGTGGCGGGGGACCCCGCAGAGTAGTCCGTGGCGGTGATCCGGTCCGCCCCTATCGTTCCCTCCGCGCCGGCGGTCCCCGCCAGTGACAGGCTCGTCGTGACCGCGAGCCCGACTGTCAACGCAGCGTGTGTGAAGCGCACATGCGCTCCTTCCTTGCTTCTGTGGACCGGCCATACCGGCCCTGCTGAACACAGCGCATGTCGATCAAGAAACGTCACCGTCATCGACTGGCCGGCGCTGGAGAAGCTCGGCAGCGACGCGGCCACCGGCTCCGGCCTCGACTTCACCCGTAAGGCGAAGGCGTCCTTCACCTACACCGGCAGCAGCAGCTCACTGGTGGGCTCGCGTATGCCAAGGTCGTTGATCAGGCCGGCGAGATCGTGGGGCGCCGGACTCGTGGGCAACTCAGGTCGAAGCTGCACCACAGATATGGATTACCGGGACCGGATCGGCCCGTATGCGCCGGACGACCAGCCTGCGTGCCCGCAGGAGGCATTCTGAGTGATCACGTCGGCAGCTGCTGGGCCGCGTGGTGGTCGTGCGTCGGGATGATCGCGACTCGGTCCTTGACGGCGTACAGGCGGTGCAGCGTCCGGAAGGTCTCGTCCCGGTCTTCGTCGGCGAGCTCACCGGGGTAGCCGGCCTTTTGACGGATGAGGTCGATTTGGTCGGTGTGCCAGGCGGCGTCGCCGGCGAGCAGCACCCAGCCCGTTGCCGTGTGCGCCAGAACTCCGACGCTGCCAGGGGTGTGTCCGGCGAGGTCGACGAGCACGACGGAGCCGTCACCGAAGAGGTCATGGCTGGCGGCAAACGTGAGTATCGGCGGGCCGTCCAGTTCGTACTGGACGATGCCGCGGCCGCGCAGGGCCTCGCGGACGCCACCCACGGGTGCGGTAGGGCCTGGCATGACCCAGTTGTGTTCGCGGCGGTGCAGATGTACCGGCAGTTCGGGAAGATCGAGCAACCCGCTCACGTGGTCCCAGTGCGCGTGCGTCGGCAGCGCGAAATCCAGGTCGGAGCTCGGCCGCTCACGCAGCGCGGTAACGGTGGCGACGGTGTCTGCCGGGGGACGCACCGCGACCCGCAGGAATGCCGGCAATTCGGCAATGGCGCGGCTGCGGGCATCCAGGCAGACACTCGGATCCACGATGAACGTCGCTTCCGGGTGGGTGATCACGAACGACAGCAGCGAATTCATGATGCGCCGTGGCTGCCGCCGCCCCTCCACGACCATCGCGGTGGGCACCGACCGTGGCACCTGTCGCAGTGCGGACACGGTGACCGATACCGCCGTGTCCGGCAACCCCGCGTCGGTCAACCCGCGTAGAAACCGTTGGTCGGGGCGTCGGGGACGGACAAGCCCCGTTGCCAGGCTTGCGACCGCGCCGCAGCACGCGGCCAGCGTCGGTGATCTCACAGCTTCAGACATGGCAACGTTGCCCCTCTCTCGATCGGCTGGTGCCTTCGATGGCCGGACGGTATAACTTCAGGCCGACCTGAAGTAAAGGAGTGTGATGTCCGCACCGGAAATGAAGATCGGCGATGCGGCCGCCCTGCTCGGGGTGGCCACCCATGTCCTCCGGCACTGGGAAGACATCGGACTGCTCAGCCCGCGCCGGCTGCCCTCCGGGCATCGCGTCTACGACGTCCAGATCATCGGCCAGGCCCGGCTCATCCAAATCGGCCGGCGGGCCGGGCTGTCACTTGCCGAAATCGGCGAACTTGCCGCGGGGGAACGGGTCGACCGCATCGGCCTGGTCAACGCGAAGCGCACCCGGATCGCCGAACACATCGCGAACCTCGAACTGGCTGACCGGTTCCTGGCCCACCTGGTGCGCTGCGTACACCCGGTCATCTCCGACTGTCCGGAGTGCTCCTCCCTTGCGGAGCGGGGCGCGCGGTCAGCGGTCACCCGGTGATTCAGCGTGAGAACGTGTGCAGCGTGGCCGTGATGAACGCGTGCTTCTTCGCGTCCGCCGCGTTGTCCTGGACGTGCGCCGTGGCGTTCCACGCCTCCATGACGACCGGAGGGCCCTGTGCGTATCCAGCCCTCCACGGTGGTGCGTGTACGAGATCACAAGAGGTCAGGGATGGGTCCCTATCGCCGCCGAGTCCTGTCCGCATGGCTCCGTCTGACCCCCGCCTCGAGTAGCGGTCTGGCATGAAAGCAAGGCTTTCTCTCCAGGCCGATCTCCGAACACGGCCTGATCGGCGACCTTCGTACGACCGCCCTGGTCGGTACGGACGGGACCATCGACTGGTACTGCCGCCCGCGCTTCGACGCGCCCAGCGTGTTCGGGTCCATCCTCGACGCCGACCGGGGCGGGTCGTTCGAGCTGGCCGCCGAGGTCCCGACACGCACCAGGCAGTTCTACTTCCCCGACACGAACGTGCTGATCACGCGGTTCTTCGCCGCGGACGGGGTAGCGGAGATACAGGACTTCATGCCCGTGGTCGACGAGTCGCGGGAGGCGGCCCGGCACCGGCTGATCCGGCGGGTGATCTGCGTCCGCGGAACCCTCCCCTTCAAGGCGCGGATCGCCCCGCGCTTCGGCTACGGCGCCGAAGCGCACACCACGCACCTGAAGGCCACACGGCGGTGTTCCGCTCCCCGTCACTGACGCTCGCGCTGACCGCCACCGCACCCCTGGAAAGCGACGGCCTGGACGTGTGGTCGCACTTCAAGCTCCTCGAGGGCGAGTCCAACGTGTTCGCCCTCGACCAGATCGGCGACGACGCGGCCCCTCGGTCCTGTCCACGCGCCGAGGCGCAGGAGCAGGCCGAGGCGACGGTCAGGTTCTGGCGTCACTGGCTGGCCGGTTCGCGCTACCACGGGCGGTGGCGGGAGATGGTGAACCGCTCCGCGCTGGTGCTCAAGCTGCTCACCTACGCGCCGACCGGTGCGATCGTCGCCGCACCGACCACCAGCCTGCCCGAGCAGATCGGCGGCGAGCGCAACTGGGACTACCGCTACGTCTGGGTCCGCGACGCCGCATTCTGCGTCTACGCCATGCTGCGCCTCGGGTTCACCTTGGAGGCCGAGGCGTTCATGGGGTTCCTCGGCGAGCGCGGCATCATGCGTGGCACCGGTGCGACCGGCCCGTTGCAGATCATGTACGGCATCGACGGGCGCAGCGAGCTGCCCGAGTACGAGCTGCCGCACCTGGAGGGTTACCTCGGCTCCGCCCCGGTCCGGGTCGGCAACGCCGCCACCGGCCGGCTCCAGCTGGACATCTACGGAGCCCTGATCGACTCGATCTACCTGTACGACAAGTGGGGACAGCCGATCAGCAGCGCCCACTGGGACGAGGTCGGCGCGATGGCGGACTGGCTCTGCGAGCACTGGGACCAGCCCGACGAGGGAATCTGGGAGACCCGCGGGGGCCGGCGGAACTTCGTGTACTCGCGGCTGATGTGCTGGGTGGCGCTGGAGCGCGCGATCCGCATGGCGAACCGCCGCGGTCTGCCGGCGGACCTGCCCCACTGGCGGGAGTCCCGGGACGCGATCTACCGGCAGATCATGCGGCGCGGCTGGTCGGCCGAGCGAGGCGTCGACGGACACGCTGTGTCACGACACGACGAGCCCGCGGACACCTCCGCACCGCTCAACTTCGAAGACCCACTTTGATTTCGAAGCCGATGGCGTCTGCGCCAGCGTGTCGTGTTTGCGATTGCGGGCTCCGGTATGCGCTGCCCGTGCTCCCACGCGCCGATGACTCGGTGACGTGAAGTTCGTTGCGCGCAGTGAGGACGCTGCCTGGCAGGGCGGCGTGCCCGGGGTGGGGAGGACGAGGATGCGGCAACCACGCGATTCCGGAGTCAAGTTGCTGCTTGCGCTGGGCTTAGGGGCCATGGTGTTGGTGGTTGCCGCGGGGCTGGCGGTGGCCAGATCGGACGTGACGCATGATGAGAGGCAGGACCTGTTCGCGGTCCTGGCGCTGTGCCTCACCGGGGTCACGGCCGTAGCGGCGCCCCTGCTCACCCGGTTCCTCGGGGCGCCGTCCGAGAACCTGGACAGCCGCCTGGAACGCACTGCGGAAGCTCTCACCGTTGCGGTGCGCGGCCAGTGGAGGGCCGAGGCGCGTCTGCGGCGGCTGCAGGATCCGGCCCCGATGGATGTCCGCTGGGTACGGGCTGATCTCGGCCTCGGCGATCACCTTCACAACCTGCGGTACGACGCAGTCTCCGGCTCGCTTGAGGGGCCCGGCGGGGTCGACGAGCTGGTGGAGGCGTTCGCCACCTGCCCGGCCCGGCGTGTGGTGATCCTTGGCGGCGCGGGAGCCGGAAAAAGTGTCCTGGCGATACGCTTCACCCTGAGCCTGCTCGAGAGACTGCCGCAGGGTCGTCCACTGCCGGTGATCTTTCCACTGGCCACGTGGGACGCGGAGCGTGTCTCCCTGGTCGACTGGCTGGCTCAGCGCCTGGCCACCGACTACGAAGCACTGGGGGCCACCGCTCCGGGCGGGGCCGCCGCGCGGGAACTTCTTGCCCGCGAGTACATCCTTCCCATCCTGGACGGATTCGACGAACTCCCCGTATCTCTGCGTCCCTTGGCACTGCGTCGCCTCAATGCAGAGCTCGACGCGAACACCCCGCTACTGCTGACCAGCCGCCGGGACGAATATGTGCGTGTCGTCGAATCCACCGACGTACTGACCGCCTCCACTGTCCTGGAGCTGAAGTCGGTGGAGCTGGAGATGGCCTGCTCCTACCTGGCCGCCACGGCACCGCCCCTGCGCACGCCCGACGGACGACTGGAGACCGCATGGGCACCCGTTCTGGAGCGGCTGCGCCAGGATCCCGAAGGAACACCGGCTGCCGCACTACGCACCGTACTCAGCTCACCCCTGATGGTGGCGATGGCGCGGGCAGTCTGCGACGGCTCCCGCAGCGAACCCACCCGGCTGCTCGACGAACGGTTCCGTACGCCGCAGCACATCGAAGAGCATCTGCTCGATGCCTACCTTCCCGCCGTCTACAGCCCGTCCTCCACCGCGCCGTGGACCGCCGCACAGGCCCGGAAATGGCTGGGCCGCCTGGCCCGGCACGCCTGGAACGAGGGCGACGGAGTGGTCGCCTGGTGGCGTCTGGAAGCCGCCACGCCCCGGGTGTTCCGGGCATTTGCACCTGCCCTCTTCTCCGTCCTGGGCGCATGGATCGTACTGACCCTGCTGTTCGCAAGCCTGGATTCCAAGGTGTACGCGGGGTTCTGGGATACCGGTGAGCCGCAGTACTTCCTGCTGGTCAAAATCCCCTGGGTCATAGGCTTTAGCCTGGGGATCGCCCTGCTGACCCCACGTACCCACGCCTGGCCCGGACGTCGGCTGCCTTTCCTCCGGGCACGCAAGACACTGATCGTGCTAACCGTCGTCCTTGTCGACAGCCTCACCAAGTGGCTGGCCGACCAGGAGTGGCTGTGGGGCCACAAGGACGCAATGGACGGCCGGATTGATTGGGTGTTCTGGGCGGAGCGCGAGGGTTTCCAACTGAGCTTCGGGCTGATGACTGCACTGGCCTTCGGCTTCTTCGGCATCCGGCGCACTCCGCTGCCTGTGCTCCTGCCCCGGCGAGGCACCAGCGGGCTCAGTGCCCGCAGCCTCGGGCGTGCCCTGCTCCTGGGGACGGTGGTGGGCGCACAGGCCGGGGCGGTGATCTTCACTCTCGGTGCGCTGATCGCAGAGGCAGCGCGGGAGGCAACGCCCACGCCGCTGGCCTCGCTGGGGCTCGGAGCTGCGGCCGGCGGATTCCTCGGAGGGATCTCGGTGCTGGTCGGAGGGCTGTTCCATTCGCTGGACCGTCCCATTGATGTCGCGACGCCCACACGCAGTCTGCGCCACGACCGCACGGCCGCACTGGCCCGAGCCGCCTTCCTGGCCACGCTCTCGGGCGCGCTGCTGTTCGCGGCCCTGTGGGACGCCAACCCGGGCAACCTCCGCGGAGGTTGCGGCCAGATGTGGCTGACCATGGGATCCACGGCACTCGCCTTGAGTGCCTGGGGACGGTGGGTAGCCGCCCGCCTCTGGCTCGCGGCCCGCGGGCAGCTGCCCTGGCGGCTGATGGCCTTCATGCAGGACGCCCACGCCCGCGGAGTACTCCGACAGGCTGGCGCCATCTACCAGTTCCGGCATCTGCGGCTCCAGGAGCGGCTGGCCCCACGGACGTCGTCGGCCCCGCCGCCTACAATCCTTCCGCACCCAAGAGACGGCCGTCCTGGGGGTGTTCACGAACCGGGTGACCAGGCATGACAGAAGCAGTTGGAGATCACTGCCCACTCGGTCCTGAGCCGTTGGCCCAGGACGCCGATGGAACCCTGTCCCGTGCCGGGGTGGGAAAATCCGATGGACGCGGTTCTTCTGATGGTGAGTTCACCACCCGGCCGTCCGGTGCCACCACGATGGCGGCAGGCGCACGAAGAGCGTTCATGACGACCTTGAGCGCGGCCGACACCAGGTCCAACTGGCCTGCGGTGGCGACCTCGTCACCGAGTCGGGTGATCGCACGCAGTGGGTCCCGGCGAGCGCCGTACACCAGACGGTCCGCTGCCCGCTGCAGCCGGTCCCGCGCCGGCGCGAGCAACACCGCCACCAGCGCCGCCGCCACGACCCCGGGCAGTGGGCGACGGTCCAAAGCCGAGCCGACCAACGCGGTTGCCGCCAGGTAGACCGCGATCACCGCGAGGGTCAACGTCCCGTAGACGAGACCAGGTTGCTGCCGCTCGGGTGACCCGGCGCGTACGAGGCGAACGATTGTGCCCGCCCAGACAGCCAGGGTCGAAAGCACCAGCAGCGGCAGGCAGACGTCTGGAGTCGTATGGGCGATTTCGCGGTATGCCGCCATTGGGGTAACTCACGGTCCCCGCGTTGCCCGTTGGACGATTCCGAAACTCCCTTCACTGCTGTTTCACATTGATGTCCTCGGACCGCCACTTTTCGCCGTCGACGGGCCAATGGCGCGGGCGGTCGGGGGTGGCGATCGCCCGCGCCGCGCGCGGCAACTCAAGGCGGGGGACCGCAGACGTCGAGGCGCCACGCGGCCGATATCGCTCGGCACTCCCCACTGCGGCACGCCGGGCGCAAGTGTCACACCCGGCTGCGGCTGCCTCACCGCAGATGCCTCGGCGCCCGCCGGCGCCACGGACGGAGTCTCGGCGCTGTCGACGAGGCCACCCGGCGAGGGATTCCTCGGTAGCGGTCAGACCGGCCGGGCTACTTGGCCGTGACGGTGAACTCGCCGCGGATGCCGTCGCCCACCATGCCCGGCTTGCATGCCGTGGTGTACGTCCCGGGCTTGGACACCTTCACGATCATCGTGCGGGAGGTGCCGGGGCCGATGCCCTCGACCTCGCTGACGACCTTGCGGTCCGGTCCGTAGACGTAGAACTCGGTGATCTTGTCGCCTTCGTTGGACACCTTGAAGGCGATGGGCCCGGTCTTGGCGGAAGTCCTGGAGAGCTTGCAGGCGTCGTCGGTGGCCTCGACGGCGATGGCTCCGGACTTCGCGTCGCCGGTGTCGCTCTTTTCGGTGCAGCCGGTCAGTGCGGCAAGTGCGCCTGCCGCGAGCAGGGCCGCGGTCATGGGCTGGGGCATGCGAAGCGTCATGAGGTTCTCCAGGGGAGGGCGGAGGCGGGGGCGGGGGAGGCGGACGCAGTGTAAGCAACACAGTCGCCGGGCTGTCCAAATCTCGACCAACCCTGGACGCCTCGCGAGCGTTACCAACCACTCGCTCCCGCGCAACTCCCATGAAAACGACAGCCCGAACTCGCGGTAGCTGACCGCATTGAGCACTAATGCCCGAAGTATGAGGAGAGTTGACGCGGACGCACCATGGACTTAGGTTCGCCTAACCTCACTCCCCAACCGAAGGGATTCAGCCATGCCCAGATTGGTTCCTGCCGTCTGCCTGGCCGTGCCACTTGCCCTCGCTCTGAGCGCCTGCGGTGGTGCCGACTCGGACAAAAAGCCCGCCGCCCAGGGCAAGTCGAAGGAGACGGCCCCGGCCGGCGTCGCCCACCAGCACACCGTGCTGGCCGCGGAGATCGCGGCCCGGGGCGGCAAGGCGCGCGTGGGCGATTTCAACGTCGGCTACATCGTCGAGGCGGCCGAGCCGTGGTTCCACGCCGAACACGGCAAGCACGGCAAGCACGGCAAGCAGGTCCACCGGGCCCCGGCCAAGGACGAGACCCACCACATCGAGATCATCCCGATGGAGGCCAAGACCGGCCGCATCGTGCCGAACGTGCCCATCACACTCGAAGTGGTCAACAAGGACGGCAAGGTCGTCCAGGCCAAGAAGCTGAACTTCTACTACTCGGAGTTCTTCCACTACGCCAACAACTTCTCGATCCCCAAGGCCGGGAAGTACACCCTCCGCGCGAAGCTCGACGCCCCGACCTTCCTGCGGCACGGCGGCAGCGGCGAGAAGCCCGCGCTCAGCGAGCCAGCCACCGCCACGTTCCGCAACGTGGAACTCAAGCCGGAGAACTGACCGGTGGAATCCACCCTCGCCAGAGGCCAGGCCGACCCCGGATCCCGAACGGCCCGGGAACCGGGGCGGCCCGCCCTCGCCGTCGGAGACGAAAGCCCCGACCGTGCTCCGACACCTCCGTGGGCGCTGGTCGCCCTGGGCGTCCTCGCGTGCGCGGTCATGGCAGCGGCCTGCTGGACGGCCTCCCATGTCCACGCCGACCCGCCGTTGCTGGCCGCGGCCCGCTTCCTCCACCTCGCGGCTCTCGTCGTCGGGCTGGGTGCCGTGCTCGCCGTCGACTGGTTCGCGCTGCTCTGGCTGCTGGGACGTCGCCGACTGAGCGACGTCCTTCAGACCGCCTGCGCCCTGCACACCCCGATCTGGCTGGGGCTTGGCGGACTCGTCCTGTCCGGGCTGTTCCTCCGCCCGGATCTGGCCTCGCCGCTGACCTTGATCAAACTCGGACTCGTCCTCGCCGTCATGCTCAACGGCCTCTACGCGCAGTGGATCGGCCAACGCTTGGGGCGCCTGCAGGAACAACCCGAGTCCGAAGCCGGAAGCGTGCCACGACGCCTGCTGCTGCAGACAGGGATCGCCGCCTCGATCTCCCAGATCGGATGGTGGGGCGCCAGCCTCATCGGCTTCCTCAACAGTCACCACTAAAGCGACACCGCACGAATGAACCGACACCTCACGACCTTCGCCAGGAGACCTGCGTGCTCGCCAACTACCTGATCGGCCTGCGCGAGGGCCTGGAAGCCAGCCTCGTGGTCTGCATCCTCGTCGCCTATCTCGTCAAGAGCGACAACCGCGGCAAACTGCCGCCGATCTGGCTCGGCGTGGGCATCGCCGTCGGGCTGAGCCTGGCCGTGGGCGCGGTGCTGCAATTCGGCTCCTCCCAGCTGACCTTCGAGGCACAGGAGGCGCTCGGGGGCGGCCTGTCCATCGTGGCCGTCGCCCTGGTCACCTGGATGGTCTTCTGGATGCGCCGCACCGCCCGGCACCTCAAGGCCGAGCTGCAGGGCAAGCTGAACGAAGCCCTGGCCGTAGGCACCGGCGCGCTGGTCGCCACCGCGTTCCTCGCGGTCGGCCGCGAGGGCCTGGAGACGGCGCTGTTCATATGGTCCGCCGTCCAGGCGACCGGCGACGGCGTACGGCCCGTGATCGGAGCCGCGCTTGGACTGCTCACGGCCGTCGTCCTTGGCTGGCTCTTCTACCGCGGCGCGCTGCGCATCAACCTGGCGAAGTTCTTCACCTGGACCGGCGCCCTGCTCGTCGTCGTGGCAGCGGGCGTGCTCGCCTACGGCATTCACGACCTGCAGGAAGCCGACCTCCTCCCCGGCCTGGACGACCGGCTCTTCGACGTCAGCGCGACCATCCCTCCCGACAGCTGGTACGGCACCCTGCTCAAGGGCATCTTCAACTTCCAGCCCAACCCCAGCGTGCTCCAGGCCACCGCCTGGGCGCTCTACCTCGCACCCGTCCTGTTCTGGTTCCTGCGCCCACAGCCCGCCAAAGAAGCACAGACCCCGGCATAACCGTCGCCGGACTTCACTGAGTTGGTCGTCGAGGACGTCTGTGCGGAACGGTTCAGCTCGGTGCGTGCGCCTTTCCACGGCGGTCGGCGAGGGCGGACAGTGCGCCTGCGGCCAGGAGGACGGCCAGGGCCGCGTAGCCGTAGGTGAGGGTGGCGGCGGTGGCGCCCCCCGCCACGAGCAACGGGCCCCCGGCGTCGCCCAGTTCGCGGCCGAGTTCGGCCGAGCCCATGGTCTGGCCCATGCGCTCCTCCGGGGGCGATGCGGCGAGGGCGGCGAAGCCGAGGACCAGTGCGCAACGCGACGCGATATCGGACTGTGCTCTAGGGGCCCGAGTTGTACGCCGGCGTCCGGCGCGAGGCCGTGAGGCGGAGCTGGGAAACGAGGGACGCGGCCGGGCACTACGGCGTATGTCCAGCTTCTTGATGCCCGGCGACGACTCTTGGGAGACGACCACCCCGACACCCTCGTTCCGCCCCCGCCATCCGTGAGCGGCTCCTGATCACCCTTCACGAGGTGGACGACGAGGGCAGCGAGTCGGTCAAAGCCGCAGTCCTGGCCCTTGGGTGTGCACCACTCCTCGGCGGTACCGGGCTAGCCGCGAGGGGCTAGGGGTGGCCGTGTGGGTCGGGCATGCACTCTGGGGCGGGGATGCCGCTGTTCAGTGGATCGACAGATCCGGCCTTCACCTGGGCTCGCAGGCCGTCGATCTCCTGCTGCATCGACTGCAGTCGCCGATGGATCTCGAAGAGATAGCGAACCTTGGTACGCAAGATGGACGGGTCGATGGGCTTGAGGACAACGTCGGCCACACCGAGTAGAAATGCCGCAGCAGACAACTCGCGGGTGACGCCGAATCCGGTCAGCAAGACGATGGGGATGGACCGCGTTTGGTCCAGGCTGCGCATGATCGGCGGCACGGCAGGCCGAAGGGCTCGGGGGGCTTCGTGCCTGCCTCGGTGCCTTGCCTGGCTGGTGCGCGCCGGGACGCAACCCGTTCCGGTCAGAGATCCAACCTGGTGTGTGGTCGTGCCCGGGCGGGGCAGTGATGGGAGCGGTCAGTGGGTGGAGGAGCAGGGGCCGCCGTGGTGCCTGCGTACCGGAGGGTGGGTCGGCTTTGGCCTCGGTACTGCGCCTACCTCGTATGGACCCAGCGGAGGCGGAACGGGCCCGGCGGCGGTTCCGGGCCGAGGGCTACCTGCGGCTGCCCGGCCGGCTCGGTCCACGTGGCCTCGGTGAGTTGCGCGACGAGGCTGTGCGTCTGGAGATCGCCCGGGAGCCATCGCTCCTCATCCAGCTCTACGTTGCCCCGGTATCCGCCGCACCGCCCTCAACGTCGCCTACACCACCGTCGGTTTCACTCCCCGACACACCTGTTCCGCCAGGGACCCGTACGCCTTTGCATGGTGGGACGTCGGCCCTCGCCCGGCGGCATGTGTTCTGGCCCCCGTCACTAGGAGGATCGTGCAGGACAACGTGGAGATCGCTGTCGTTGGCACCGGAATGTTCGGATCGGCGGCGGCCAAGTATCTGAGTCGTGCGGGGGCCGATGTCATGGTGATCGGCCCCGTGCGGCACGGTGGCGAGGGCTCTGGCCGCGGTCATGAGCCCGCTGGCCTGGCACACTTCGCCGCGCACGAGGACGAGGCCCGGATCGTGCGGCAGATGGGCTGGGATCGCTTCTGGGGTGCCGTGGACTCCCGGTCGGCGGGGCGCCTGCGAGATATCGAGACGATTTCCGGGATCGATGTCTTCCACGAGTGTGGTGCCCTGGCCCTGATGCCCACGTCGCTCAAGGGCCGGAGCCAGGCCATGCTCCGGGCGAGCGCGGCTGACGGCATCCGGGTGCGGCGCCTCTCGGAGGCGGACCTGCGTGGGGAGTTCCCGGCCCTGGCCGTGCCGCCGCTGGCGGGTGGTACGGAGGGGCTGTGGGAGCGTGAGGGCGCCGGATACCTCAACCCGCGCCGGCTGGTCGAGGCCCAGCTCGCCCTGACGGTCAAGGAGGGCGGGCGCGTTCTGCGCGGCGCCGTGACCGCCGTACGCAGGGACGCGGCGGCCGGCCGGTGGCGGCTGCGGGTGGCGGACGACGAGGGGCAGGGGCAGTGGATCGGAGCGGAGAAGGTCCTCATCGCGGCCGGCTCACTGCTCAACCACAGCGACGCCCTCCCCGGTGAACTCGCCCTCGATCTACAGGTCTTCACCGAGCCCAACCTGCTCTACGAGGTCGAAGGCTCCCGACTCGGCCCGCTGCGCGACCTGCCAACCGTGGTGACGGTCGATCCCGAAGACACCGGAAACGCCAACCTCTCCCACTATCTGCTGCCTCCCGTCCGCTATCCCGACGGCAAGTGGTATCTGCGGATCGGCCCGGGCATGCAGCCCGCTGTGCGGCAACTGCGCACGCCACAGGAGATCGGCAACTGGTACGCACGGCGACGCATCACAGCCGAGCAGTCCTCGCTCCTGGCCCGGATGATGCGCCTGATGGTCCCCGGCCTGGCGCCGGTCGCCGTACGGGAATCCTGCTGCGTCGTGGACAAGACCCCGACCCGCTACCCGTACATCGGGCACCTCGACGGGGATGAAACCCTGACCGTGGCGGTCGGCGGCAACGGCCACGGCGCCCGAGGCTCGGATGAGATCGGCCGGCTCGCCTCGACCGTGGTCCTGGGGCAGCCCTGGGACCTCTCGCTGCCGCGGGAGACCTTCGCGCCCATCACGGCGCCCCGCGGGCGAGCGGGCGACAGCGCCCGCCCGGAGTATCTCAAGCCGCCCTTCGGCCTGTGCTGACCTCTCCGCCGGTGAGGTGGTGCAGGGCCACGGCGGCGTGGACGGCGATGCCGGTGGCCATGGCGGTTTCGTCGAAGACGACGCGGTTGGAGTGGCAGTCCGGGGCGCTGTCGGCGGGAACCTCGGGTGGGCGGGCGCCGAGCAGCGCCATGGCGCCGGGGACGCCTTCGAGGACGTAGGAGAAGTCTTCGGCGCCCAAGACCGGTTCGGGCAGGTCGTGGACGAGGCCGGGGCCGAGCAGGGCGGTGGCGGCCTCGCGCGCGGTGGCGGTGAATGCGGGGTCGTCGCGGACGGGCGGGTAGCTCTCGGTCAGGGTGAGGTCCGCTTCGGTGCCGTGTGCGGCGGCGACATGGCGTACGACCCGCTCGATTCCCGTACGGAGGCGGCGGCGCGTCTCGGGGGGCAGGGTGCGAAAGGTGCCGTGCAGTTCGGCGGTCTCGGGGATGTTGGTGGTGGTGCCGGCCCGGATGTGGGCGATGGTGAGGACCGCCGGGTCGAAGACGTTCACGGTGCGCGTGACCAGGGTCTGCAGGGCCTGCACGATTTCACAGGCCACGGGGATCGGGTCGAGGGCGAGGTGCGGGGCCGAGGCGTGGCCGCCGCGGCCGCGCAGGGTCAGGAGGGCCTGGAGGATCTGCGGGGTCTGGTCGGGCAGCCCCAGGGCGAGGCGTTCGTCCAGGCCGCCCCCATCAGCTCCCTGCTCAGCTGCACCACTTCGGGAACGTAAAGGCGCATGGTGCGACCCGCGCCGTCCCGCAGGTGTGAGGGAAACTACGCCCGGCCGCTGCGGAGTTCCGCAGAGCGGGCTGACAGGCCGCTTGAATGTGCCTTGGTGGGCCGGGAGCTGAGGTGTAGGGGCATGCCGTCGATGAGCCGGGTGGTGCCTAAGCGGACGGCGGCGAGGAGCCAGGCAGGGCCGGAGGCGGGCGCGGGCCCGAGGAGTGGGTCGGTGAGGTTCAGGTACAGGGTGTGCATCGGGGGGTCGCCGTATTCGGCCGCGGTGAGCAGGGCGCGGGCGGCGGCGAGGACACCCTCCGCGTGGGTACCCGCCCGGGCGGCTGTGACTGCGGCGGTCAGGGCCTGGGGCAGGGCCAGGCCCGCTGTGCGCTCTTTCGGGGACAGGCGCAGGTTGCGGCTGGACAGGGCCAGGCCGTCGGCCTCGCGTACGGTCGGCACGCCGACGACCTCGACCGGCACGTCCAGGTCGAACACCATCCGCCGGAACAGGGCGAGTTGCTGGAAGTCCTTCTCGCCCAGGAACACCGCTTCGGGGCGTACCAGGTTGGTCATCTTCAGCATCACGGTCAGCACGCCCTCGAAGTAGCCCGGGCGGCCGTGCGCTTCCAGAACGGCGCCGCGCTCGCCGGCGTCGACGCGCACGAGCGGGCCGCGGTCGCGGTAGACCTGCTCCGTGGAGGGCGCGTACAGAACCTCCACGCCGAGGTTCGCGCACAGGGCGCGGTCGGCGTCCAGCGTGCTGGGATAGGTCCGCGGGTCCTCGTACTGCAGCGGGTTGACGTACACCGTGACCACCACGTGGTCGCAGCGGCGCCGGGCCTGCTCGATGAGGGCCGCGTGCCCGGCGTGCAGGGCACCCATGGTGATCACCAGCCCGACCGGTCCGACCAACTCCGCTCGGACCGCGAGGAGCTCCGCCCGCTCGTCGATCACCTGCACTCTGCGCCCCCGGAGGTTTGCCGTTGTGGCCGATCACCGCCGATCGCCAACGGTCGCCCACCGTAACGGGGAGATCATGTTCGCTTCCAGAGCGGTTCCGGCCATCGCTTTGCGAGGGGGCGCGGCCGAGGTGCGGTCCAACTCCGCCCCCTCTCATGGGGGTTGTGGACGACAGCGGTCCGGGGCGAGTCGCCTGGGAGGTTCACGAGACGGCCGTCCTGTCCGGCTCTCTGACGCGGGATGTCGTTGTCGCCTCCGGTCCTGACTCCGGCGCCGGCTCTCGCCCCCAGGCGAGGGCCGATCACCCGTCCGCGATCACCTCACGCACCACCACCTCCGCCGAGGGTGATGGTGATGCTGATTTCGTCGAGGCGGACTCGGGTACGGCGCCTTCCTGTCCGATGTAGGTGGCCACCTGGTTGCCCTCCTGGTCGAGGACCCGGATCTGCCGGGGGACGGCCGTGCCGTCGGAGGCGGTGAGAGCGGGGGCGGCGGCTGTGCCGTTGGGGTGGGTCAACTCCAAGGTGGCCCCGCCTCGGTTGTGCTGCCAGGAACCGCGGACGTCGCCGCATCCGGGGCCTGCTGCGGCGACAGCACGTCGTGCTGTGGATAGAGCCGAGCGGTGCGGCGCTGTCAGTGGTGGCAGGCGGCCCGTTCCTTGAAGAGGGCGAACCCGCGCTGCAGCATCGCCACTGAGTGGTCTGTCGCCTGGTTGATGCGGCTCCTTGAATCTTTGATGCGGCTCCTTGAATCTGGTTCTGGCAAGATTCTTGGGCTCTGTCGCTGATTTGGGGGCAGCGACTGCGACCACGGCTTGGGCATCACCTGGGTATGGACGGGGTCGTGAGCGTTGCTGATCTTCTCTTCCCCGGTGCGGCTGTTGAGGCCGAGCGGTTGTCGCTCACCGAGGACGAAGTGCTCGTGGCCGCTCGGGCCAGGGGCATCGGACGTTCGCCGAGCAGATACCGGCGCTGACCCGCCGCTACGCGCGGCGGGCCGATGCCCTGACGGTGCTACTCACAGACATCGCGTTGTTCCTGGGCGGTCGGCCTGGTGCTCGGCTGGCCGACCGGATGTTCATGGTGACGTGCAAGGACCCGATGCTCCGGTTGATCAGGGCCTTGCCTGAGCCGGAGCATCGTCCCGTCCAAGTCCTGGGCGTCGACGAGTTCGCCCTGCGCCGCAGGTGGAAGTACGCGGCCGTCCTGGTCGACATGACCACCCACCGTCCCGTCGACGTGCTCGCCAACCGGACCGCCGATACCTTCCCGTCCTGGCTCAGGCGCCACCCGGAAGTCCAGATGATCTGCCGCGATCGCGCCGGGTCCTTCCGCGACGGAGCCTGCGCCGGAGCACCGCAGGCAAAGCAGGTGGCCGATATGTGGCACGTGCTCCACAACCTGGCCGAGGCCGTGGAGCGCATTGTCGGCCGGCACCGTGCTGAGCTACGCGGACCCGCGAGCGGTATCAGCAGATCCACGAGCGGATTCAGCGCGGCGACAGCCTGCGCGCGATCGCTCGCGAACTCCGCCTCAGCCGCGGCACCGTGGTTTGTTTCGCTGAGGCCGATGATGTCGACGAACTTCTCATCGCGGCCACCCACCGCCCCAGCATGATCGACGACTACCGTCTCTACCTGCATCACCGCTGGCTGGAGGGCTGCACCAATGCCTCCGCCCTCACCCGAGAGATCCAGCAACTGGGCTACCGCGGAGGCATGGGCACCGTCCAACGACACCTCCGGGCCTACCGGACAGGAGAGATCCCGACGGACACCCCGCTGCCTCAACTGACCGTCCGTCGTGTCACCGACTGGATCATGCGCGGGCTCGAGCAGCTCACGGACACCGAACGCAAGGGCCTGGACGACCTATGCGCCCGCAATCCGGCGCTGGCCATGACCACCGAGTACGCCCGCCGCCTTGCCGTCATCCTGCGCGAGCGCCGCAACGAACACCTCGCCTCGAGGTCTGGCTCGCCGAAGTCCGCCTCGACGGACAACGCGAACTCCGCACCCTGGCCAACGGCATGCGGCGCGACCACGCAGCCATCCTCGCGGCCCTCACCACCACCCGTACCTCGGGCGCACCTGGCGCTCAGGGTGGGGCAGACCTGCTCGCTGAGAATCCCCACCTGCGGCCCGCCGGTCTGGGGCCACGGCTCAGACAGACTTCTGGCCAACTACGCGAAGGCAACCGCGTCGGCCACGGAACTCATCTTCGACGGACGCCCATTTGTGTGGCATGGCCGACCGCGTGCCAGGCGCCTACGCCGCCTCAGCACACGGCCCCGCCGTCGGGTTCGCGCGGTCAGCAGCAAGTTCCTCCTCCTTCGGGTCAGGTTCACGTCCGGACTCGTCGGCCAGCCCAGAAGCGGCTGGACGACGTCATGAAGAAGGCCGCCGCGGACGACGGTGCCGACTTCGTGGACCTCTACGACCGGACCGGAAGCAACATGGCCTGCGACGGCGCCAACCGGAGTATCGGCGGCCTGCTGGAGAACTCCAAGATCGACATCTTCGGCCAGCAGATCCCGTGGTACGCACACCCCAACGAGATGGGCCGTGACATCCAGGCCAAGCACGTGGCCACCAAGGTCGAGCAGATCCTCAACCGGTAGGAGGCACAGCCCCTGATGGAGACCGGCCCTGCATCCTTGCCGCGCGCGGGTCCGGTTCCCGTCATCACCCCTCAACGAAGCCCCAGGCCACCGACCTGGGGCTTCATCGTGCGGCTGCCTCCCGGACCGGGCACCACGTGTTCGTTTGGATGCGTTCCCGTGTCTGGGGCCAGTTGAGGTCCATTGGTTTTGTTGTTGAGGCTGCTTTCGGTGGCGCGGGGCAAGCGGTAAGGATGAGCGCGTACAGCCCTGCTGGGGAGAGCGTCGGTGCAGGACGAGAGCGGGAGCGACGGGCGGCTGCCGGGATGTCACCGCTGACGCGACCGGATGCCCTGAACCTCTTGATGGCGCTGCCACTCGGCGAGCCTGTTCCCGGGCGTGCCTCGCGCGCCGACCTGACCGGTGCCGTCCTGGAGTCGGCGCACTTGGCGGACAGGAACCTGAAGGGTGCCCGGTTGGTCGGAGCGGTACTGTGCGAAGCGGACCTCAGCAATGCGGACTTGACCGGAGCCGTACTGCGCGCCGCCTGTCTGTGCGGGGCCGACTTGCGGGGGGCCAATCTCGCCGGTGCGGATCTGAGTGGGGCGTGCCTGGAGAGGGTGTGGGTGAGTCCGTAGACAGTGTGCGGATCAGGTTCGCCCTTCCGAACTGACCGCCATGCCGACCGTCTTGATCGCTGATGCCCTGGTGCGGTTCGTACCGGCGGGCTTTTGTGCGTGATGGGTTACGGCGGCGGGCAGCGCGCGGAAGGTCTTCCGATCGTCCCGTACTGGCGGACGCTCTTACAGCGGTGCTGTATCCGTCGATGAAGGCGCGGATGGCGGCCTTGAGGTCGGGGGGACCGCCTTCTGGGACGCCCCGGACGGGGGCCTGAGCCCTGAGGAGGGGCTCAGAGGGGCCCGAAGAGCCAGTTTCCGGGTGAGTCAGGGTTGCTGCTCGTGTAGTACTCCTCGGTGGCCTGCCGCAGCTCCTGCTCGTCCAGCTCTCCGCTGTCGTCGCGGTCCAGCTGTCGGAAGCCGTACTCCAGGTCCTCGGGCGTGATCCCGAAGGCCGACTCGTACATGAGCCGATACTCGTCAACGTCGATCTGCCCGTTGCCGTTGACGTCGACGAGATTCATCCAAGCGGCGACGACCTCGCCCAGATCGGCAAGGAACTTCCCCCGGTTGTCACTCGCGGCCGCCCGGAAGCCGCGGGTGAACTCGGCTACGTCCACATAGCCGTTGCCGTCATCGTCCATGCCTACGAGATGGTCCTGCCAGATCCGGTGCAATGCGTTGCGCAGCCGTTCCTTGCGGCGGGGGTCGTCCCCTCTCTCGAAGGCCGCCGCCAGCCGGTCGGCGAGGACCAGCAGATCGCCCTCGACCAGCTCGCCGTTGGCGTCCGAATCCATCAGCTCGAAGGCCCGTTCCAGCTTGCGGTCGAGGATGTCGATGGTCTCCGTGGTTGCTTCCGTCATGCGCCCTCCTCAGAACCCGGGACGGGGCGGATTCCCACCCGGCCGGGGGAAGGCATGCCCGTGCGCCAGCGTCCGAACGCGCCCCGCGCGGGTGGTTTGCAGGGCGCGCGGTATACCTGTGCACACCATCGGAGTGGCCTGCTCCTCATCCGGAATGCCTGACTCTGGGATGGGCACCCCCTCGGCATGGTCATCCCTATTCCACCCCAGTCGCGCTACCGCGTAGACCGTTTCATCCGCATCCGGGTCCCCAAGGACTGGGGCGGGGACCACCTCTTCTGGGGTCGTCCCCCCGGACCGGACGCCGTGATCGTCGACAACAACGACTACCTGCACCTGGCTCGCGACCGCCGCATCATCGAGGCCATGACCGAACGGCTCGACGCCGCGGGCACCAGCACCCTGATGTCCGGCCTCCTCCTCTTCGGCGACCATCCGCAGCTGTCCTTGGAGCAGGAGCTGGCCGCGCACATGGGTGCCCCGGCCGGCATCCTCTGCCAGTCCGGCTGGGCCGCCAACACCGGCCTTCTGCAGGCCATCGCCGACCCGTCGACACCGATCTACATCGATGTCCTCGCGCACATGTCCCTGTGGGAGGGAGCCCACGCAGCCCGGGCCAAGACCCGGCTGTTCCGCCACAACGACCTCGCCCACCTGCGCCGGCGCATCGCCGACCACGGTCCCGGCATCATCGCCGTCGACGGCGTGTACTCGTCGGACGGCAGCCTCGCCCCGATGGCGGAGATCGCCGCCATCGCCGCGGAGAACCGCTGCGTGCTGGTCGTCGACGAGTCGCACTCGCTGGGTGTGCACGGGGAGCGGGGCGAGGGCATCGTCGCGGCGCTCGGCCTGCAGGACGCGGTGCACTTCCGCACCGTGAGCCTGTCGAAGGCGTTCGCCGGCCGGGCTGGACTGATCACCTGCTGTGACCCCGACTTCGTCGACTACTTCAAGCACGAGTCGTATCCAGCGGTATTCAGCTCCACCCTGCTGCCACACGATCTGGCCGGCCTGCAGGCCGCGCTGCACGCCGTTCGGGAGGACGGGTGGCGGCGCGAGCGGCTGCACCAGGTCACGGAGTGGGTGCGGCGGGAGCTGACGGCCGGCGGGATCGATCTGCACGGCTCGCAGACACAGATCCTCCCGCTGGAGGCCGGAACTGAGCTGCAGGCCATCAAACTGCGCGACGCGATGATGTCCCGCGGGGTGTTCCCGTCGCCGTTCGGCCCGCCGGCCACCTCACGGCGACGAGCGACGATGCGCGTATCGCTGCACGCCGGTCTCACCGACGCGCAGGTGGAGCGGCTGGTCGAGGTCTGCCTGGCCGTACGCCCGCTCCTCAGCAACACGGCCCGCGCCCAGCGGGCAGCAGCAACCTGAGCGATCGCACGTCGCGCCGTCCAGAGCCTCTCACCCAGGAACCCGCAGGTCACGGCCGTAAAGACGGACGGGTCGGCCCGTATGCCGGGTTCTGCCTCCCGGAGCCTTGCGGGCGCCAGGCCGTGATGGGGAAGGTGCTGGCCACCGACGAGTTCCCGGCCACCGCGGCTGGACACCGGGATCTGCTGAAGTGGGCCAGGAAGTTGAGTGTGGTGAGGCGGGCCGGGGTGGCTCGATGCGCAGAACGCGACGCGAGCCGTGCTGAGCGGGCGGGCCCGTGCGAGGGCGCCAGCTGCCTGGCGGTGACGAACTTGGCCGCCTTTCGGCGCGCATCGGCCACGAGCGCCAGGCCCTCCACGGCACAGCTCTGCTCGGCGTCGGCCACCTTCACCGACTCGTACAGCTTCTTCGCCCGGTCCAGCGAGCCCACCATCCGGTGGCGGTCGGCCGCCCTGCACGTCTGCTGCGCTGCCGTGTCAGCGGGCACCGCCCCGACAAGCGCGGTGAAGGCGATCGTCCGCCCGCCTGCAGGCA
Organism: Streptomyces sp. NPDC021622; assembly: GCF_040640795.1. Classification (NCBI taxonomy): domain Bacteria; kingdom Bacillati; phylum Actinomycetota; class Actinomycetes; order Kitasatosporales; family Streptomycetaceae; genus Streptomyces; species Streptomyces sp. NPDC021622. Next base: position 374,289 of record NZ_JBFACK010000002.1, on the reverse strand, counting down.
CACCTGCAGGCACACCGCCGAGGCGTGCCACCCCCCGTCTCGCTCATGCACCACCTGCAGCCGCACATCTAGGGAACGCGGATCCGGACTTCAGCCGGGCAGTCGCCAGAACGATCCGTGCAGGCCGACCTCGGTGAATGCCCGGTCCTCGCCGCAGATGCGCCGTTGGAACAGCAGTTGGGCGGGCTCCTGCCACACGCATTCGCCGTGGTCGTAGGAGGGGCCAGAGGAACGGCGCCCGTGGCGTTCCGGGATTGGCAGATGATCGAGCTCAGCCAGGACCCTGCTCATAGGGGCTGGGTGGGTGGCGACGTTCGGCCCGGACGGCCCACCATGTGCAGCCCAGCAATTCACCGCGGTCAGCGGTAGTCAGGGTTGGGGAAGTCGAAGCGGCAGCCCGCGTCCCACTGGGAGCGCTGATTGCCGTACGCGGGGAACCCGCCCGCGTCCTTGAGCAGCCGGGCCAGGTGCAGGAGGTTCCAGGTCATGAACGTCGTATTGCGGTTGGTGAAGTCGTTCTCCGGACCGCCCGAGCCGGGGTCCAGATAGGACGGTCCGGGACCGGCCTCGCCGACCCAGGCGGCATCGGCCTGCGGCGGGATGGCGTACCCCAGGTGCTGGAGCGAGTACAGGACGTTCATGGCGCAGTGTTTGGCGCCGTCCTCGTTGCCGGTGATCAGGCATCCGCCGACCCGTCCGTAATAGGCGTACTGGCCCTGGTCGTTGAGGAGGCCGGAGCAGGAGTAGAGCCGCTCGATGACCTGCTTCATCACCGAGCTGTTGTCCCCGAGCCAGATCGGCCCGGCAAGGACCAGGATGTCCGCGTCCATCACCCGGCTGTAGAGGACCGGCCACTCGTCGCTCGCGGCCCCGTGTTCGGTCATGTCCGGGTAGACGCCGGGGGCGAGGTCGTGGTCTACGGCGCGGATCTCGTCGACCCGTACGCCCTGCTGCTCCATGACCTTCCGGGAGATGTCGATCAGGCCCTGGGTGTGGCTCTGCTCGGGCGACGGTTTGAGGGTCGCGTTGATGAACAGGGCCCGCAGGTCATCGAAGTGGCGGTCGGGATCGGACACAAGAACTCCTGATGTCGCGCGAGGACGGGGATGCGGTCCGCTGCCAGGGCCACAGCCGGCGCCGGGCGGGGACCGTATTGAGGTCGGGCAGCAGCTCTGGGGCATGCTGCCGTACGAGGTCGAGGACTTGGCGGAGGCTGGGGTTGGTCAGCGTGTGTCCGGCCACGGAGACCGTGGGCACCGTCTCGTCGCCGTGGGGTCAGGGGAACCCGGCTGGCCGTACAGGGCATTCCGAAGGGAGGGAAGCGGCTTGCCGGTTCTACGCCGGTCGCAGCGTCAGGACGTCGGTGAATCCTGGCTGAACACGATGGCGGCTCTCGCGATCCGATGTGGCCGGCCGGCATCAGATGCGGGATGTTCCATGAGCAGGGACGGGCAATGTTCCGAGTTCCCAGGGGGGGCGCCGTGACGGGCGGGGAGGATGGGTGGGTGCTGTCCCGGGCCCGGGGCCTGACTCATGACTCGCCTGACCGGAGTGTCTGTGTCACCCAGTGTCGGCTGTCGGCCGGGGACGGTGCGTCGTCGGTGCCGGGCCGGTGGGGCGCGTCCCGATAGGGGCCTGCCGATTGTTGTGGCGTTCTCACGATTCTGACCGTCTGACGCGGCCCGGTACCGGCAACGCGACGCGCAGTCGGACCGGAAGGGGAACGGGCATGTCCAGTTCGACCCTGCCCAGTACGCCGTCTGCCCCGCAGACCCGTGTCGTCGCCCTGAGGCGGCCCGAGAGGTCTTCCACCTGGTCATACAGTTGCACCCAGGACTCCGCTCATAAGGGCTGTGTGATGGAGGTCCCCTGGCTGCGTAGGTGCTGGGGTTGTGCTCGTACGTCGTGAGGTTCTGCTTCAGCGCGGCTCGGCAAGGGGCTGGTGGTGTGCTTCAGGGGGCGCCGTCCCTCCGGCTGCGCATTTGTGGACCGAGACCGCGAACCCCTTCCCGGGCCCTGGCGCTGGGGGGTCTCCGGGAAGGGGTGTCTACAGGGTGTCGGCTCAGCTCGCGCAGGTGGCCTTCTTCGTTGGCAGGGTGCCGTTGACCAGGTAGGCGTCGACCGAGCGGTCGGTGCAGGCGGAGTCGGAAGCGTAGGCGCCGTGACCGGTGCCCTCGCGGATCAGTAGCGAGCCGCGCTCCAACTGGGCTTGGACCGCTTGGGCGTTGCTCAGGGGGGTCGCCGCGTCGTCTGTGTAGGAGACGAGGAGTACGGGAGCCGCGCCGGGCGCCTTGATCGGCTCGACGTCGCCCTTGGGCGGCACCGGCCAGGTACCGCAGTCGAGCATCGTCCAGGCGTTGACGCGGCCGAACACCGGGGAGCGCTCGGCGAGTTCGGCGGCGGTGTCGAGCATTGCCTGCGGAGTGCGGGGTGCACCCCGGGTGTCCAGGCACAAGACCGCCGACTGGGCGAGAGCTTCCTGGGCCTGCTTGCGCTCGTCCTCCTCCTTCGTGGACTCCTCGTCGGCCGGTTCCGGGCGCATGAGGGGAGTCGCGTCGCCCAGCATGGCGGATTCGAGGGCGTCGGCCAGGCTTGGCCAGTACTCCTCATCGGCGAGTTGTTCCGTGAGGAGATGCGCGGCGGTGTCGGCGGTCAACTCCTCGTCGTCGGGCCCTGCGAGGGGCCGCTCGTCGAGTTGCCGGACGAACGTGTTGATGCGGTCCACCACTGCACCGCCTGTCTCTCCCAGCGGGCATGCGCTGCGTGCGGCGCATGCTTCGGCGAAGCGCAGCAGCCGGTCCTCGGCGCTTTTCACGTCGAGGTCGGTGACCTGGCGCATGTCCGCCGCCGGGTCGACGACGCCGTCGAGGACCATGCGGCCCACCTTCGTGGGGAACAGCTTCATGTACTGCTGGCCGATGAAGGTCCCGTAGGAGGTGCCGCTGTAGTTGAGCCTTTTGTCGCCCAGCACGGCGCGCAGGATGTCGAGGTCACGGGCGACGCTGACGCTGTCCATGTGGTCGAAGACGGGACCGCTCGCCTTCCGGCATGCCTTGGCCCGCTCGGCGGCGGCCGCATAGGTTTCCTCCGCCTCGGCCTTGCCGCGCGGCGAGTTGTCCAGGCCGTGATCGGTCAGGGAGTTCTCGTCCGGGCAGGTGATCGGTGCCGAGCCGCCTATGCCGCGTGGGTCGAACCCCACCAGGTCGTACCGGGCTCTGGCACGTTCTCCGGCTTGCCAGTTGCCGTCGGCCACGTCGGCCGCGCCACCGGCGCCCGGTCCGCCCGGGTTGTAGAGCAGCGAGCCGAGCCGTCGGTCGTGGTCGGTGGCCTTCGCGCGGGACACGCGCAACTTGACCGTGCCCTTGTCGGGGGCCGCGTAGTCGACGGGCACTTCCACCCAGCCGCACTGGGCGCCTGGCACGGGTTGCTCGGCGACATCCGCGCCGCAGGGCGTCCAGGCGATGCGCTGCCGTTCGAAGCGCTCGGGCAACGCCGGCGCGGAGCTGCCGGCCGCGGAGCGGCCTTGATTCTTGGCCGCGGATGCGGCGCCGACGTCGCACCCGCCGGCCGCCAGGGCGCCGGCGATCAGTACTCCCACTCCTGCGGAGCGGCTCAGGGTCGTACGCATTGTTGTCCTCGCTGTCGTCGAGCGCCCCCTGGACCCCTGGGATTCCTCCGGATCTCGCAGATCTCGCGGATGTCTCGGCTCGGGCTTCGCCCGTCGGGGTCGGCCGGAGGTACTCACTGTCACCGGCGCGCCCGGCGCCTGGATGGCAGTGGCGTCACACGCGCCGGGCGGTTTGGTCACACTGAGGTAACGGTCGACTGCCCGTTCGATCTCTGTGAGGCTCTGACTTGGGGAAACGTCAGTTGTGAGCGAGCGTCGCGGGGATCCCGGTCGGCGCGCCCCGGTCCCAAGCGGGCCGGATCGGCCATGCCGAGCATGCTGGCGATCCGGCCCACGCGTCCCACAGACCACATGGACGCTCGCCACGTGAGGCAGTGAGGTGGCTGGCTAATTCTTCTGAGCCTGCTTGTCCGCCTCGCCGTAGGTCACGTCGACCCACGCCGGGAGATTGCTCGAGTCCTGCTTGCCGGCCTTCTTGGCGGGAGTGCCCTGGCTGGAATCAATGGGCGCGGGCAGGACATCGATGGGCGCGGGCAGGACATCGATGGGTGCGGGCAGGACACAGATGGTGTCCTTGGGGAGGTCGGGGCGCCATTCGACGCACTCCTCGCCGTGCTTGGAGTCCTGGCTCTTGGCGGCCTTGGCCTCGTCCGTCTTGGCCAGGTGGTCCTTGACGGTGTTCTGATCCACGACGAAGGACTCGGCCTCGCCGCCCTGGGAGCTGTTGGAACCGGTCGCGTTGGCGGTGCCGATGGCCGCACCGCCGGCGAGCAGCGCGGTGGCCCCGATGATGACGAGACGCTTGGTGATCTTGGGCTGACGCACTGGGACGTCCTTCCCGTCAGGTCACCGCATCGGACGCGGTGACGTTGGGCACCACCGTGACCTGCGATGCCTGAGACCACGCTGAAGACCTGAGGCACGCTTCAGGAACGCGCGCCCCCAGACGCCGGGTGAGGCAGGCTGACCCGCATGAGGTTGCTGCTGGTGGAAGACGATGTACGCCTGGCCGGGCTGCTGTGCCGGGGCCTGGGCGACGAGGGCCACGGCGTCGACTGGGTCGCCGACGGCTCCGAAGGACTGCGGCACGCCATGGACCATCCGTACGACGTGATCATCCTGGACGTGATGCTCCCGGGCCTCAACGGCTTCGCGCTGTGCGCGCGGCTGCGCGCCGCGGGCAGCACGACCCCGGTGCTGATGCTCACCGCCAAGGACGGCGAGTACGACATCGCCGAAGGGCTGCGGACCGGCGCGGACGACTACCTCACCAAGCCGTTCTCCTTCGTGGTCCTCACCGCCCGCATCGAGGCCCTGCACCGCCGTGCCGCCCGCCCGGCCACCGCTGTGCTGGAGATCGGTGACCTGACGGTCGAACCGGTGACGATGCGCTGCAAGCGCGGACAGGTGGACATCGAGTTGACCGCGAAGGAGTTCGCGGTGCTCGCGTGCCTGGCCGAACGCGCCGGCGAGGTGGTCACCAAGAGCGACATCGCGCACCGCGTGTGGGACGAGCACTACGACGGCGACCTGAACATCGTCGAGGTGTACGTCAGCGCACTGCGCCGCAAGATCGACACCCCCTTCTCCCGCCGCAGCATCCGTACCGTCCGCGGCGCCGGCTACCGCCTCACTCCCGATGCCTGAGCCCCGCCGCAGGCTGCCGCGGCCGCGCACGGTCCGGGCCCGCATCACCATGGCGGTCGCCGCCGTTCTGGCCGTGGCCATGACCGCCGGCGCCGGTGTCGTCCTTGGGGTCGTCCGCGGGGACCTGTGGGGCATCGCCCGGCAGGCGGCCCAGCAGCAGGCGCACACCGCCGTGGAACTCCTCGACCAGGCGCAGACCGGGGACAACGGCGCCTCCTACTACATCGACGGCGACGACGTGCTGACCAAGGAGCAACTGGCCAAGCTGGATCCCGCCGTCACACCGGAACCGACAGCCTCGCCTCCGGAACCCGCGCCTTCGCCGACGGTGCCGGCTCCCGCGACGTCAGGACCCGATGCCTCCCGCGCCCCCTCCGAGGCCCCGTCATCGCTGCCGAAATCCGTCGAGGTGGCCGAAGCCGTCTCCGGCGACGGCCGCTATCGCGTCACCGCCCAGGTCGACTTCGACAAGGCCGAAGCCGCCTGGCGCACCATGGCCGCCCTGCTGGTCCCCGGCGTACTGCTGATCGTCCTCCTCGGCGCGCTGCTCACCTGGCGGGCGACGGGCCGCGCCCTGCGGCCCGTGGAGGCCGTGCGGCGGGAAGCCGCCGAGATCACCGCCACCGACCTGCACCGCCGCCTCCCGGTACCGGCAGCCGGTGATGAGATCTCCCGCCTGGCCACCACCCTCAACGCCACCTTGGACCGCCTGGAACGCGCGGTGACCCGCCTCCAGACCTTCACCGCCGACGTCTCCCACGAACTGCGCAGCCCCCTCACCACGCTGCGGACCCGCCTCGAACTCGCCCTCGTCCGCCCCGAAGGCGCCGACTGGCCCCAGGTCGCCACCGAAGCGCTCGAAGACACCCAGCAGCTCCAGGACATGGTGAGCGACCTGCTGCTCCTGGCCCGGCTCGACGCCCACGAACCGGCCCACGAAAGCCACGTCGACCTGCTCGACCTGGTCCGCAACCAGGCCCAACGCCCCAGCAACGCCCTGCCGTTGACCCTGGAGCTGCCCTCCCGGCCCGTCATGGTGCGCGGCGACCGGGCCCATCTGAACCGGCTGCTGTCCAACCTGGTGGACAACGCCCGACGGCACGCTGTGACAACGGTTCGCGTATGTGCCCAACTCCACGACGACACAGGTCAGGTGAGTGTCGAAGTGGCCGACGACGGCCCGGGCATCCCCGCCGACGACCGCGAGCGTGTCTTCGACCGCTTCACCCGCCTCGACGAGGCCCGCACCCGCCACGACGGCGGCACCGGCCTCGGCCTGGCCATTGCCCGCGCGATCGCCACGGCCCACGGCGGCACCCTCACCGCCGAAGCCCCCGTCGGCCCGCTGCACGGTGCCCGCCTCGTCCTGCGGCTGCCCGCCGCCGAGCGGGAGCCGGCCCGGCGCAGCGGTGGGGCCGGTGCTCGGTAGCTGGTCGTGCGCGTGTTTTGGGTGCTCCCGGCTACCCCGCCGACCTCCTTAACGAAGGCCCCGCCCCTTCCGCACCGGCACCCCCGAACGCGGCAAGGGCAGCGGCTCCGGCCTGGCCATCGCCACCGGCCACGCCCACCGCATCCAGCGCTGCCCGTCGGTCAACGGTCAGCGCTTTACCCGTCATCGGCGCAGAGCCGGTAACCGGCAGTGCGGACCGTACGGAGACTGCGGCGGCCGAACGGTACGTCGATCTTGTGGCGCAGTGCGCTGATGTAGATGTCCACGACGTTCGGGGCTCCCTTGTAGTGCGCGCCCCAGACGTGGTCCAGGATCTCGGCCCTGGTGACCACTTGGCCCGCGCGTTCGGCCAAGCAGGCGAGGACCGCGAACTGCCGTACGGTGAGCTGGACTTCCCTGCGCCCGCGCCAGCAGCGCCGTGCGCTCAAGTCGATACGCAGGTCACCCACGTTCAGGCCCGTGGGGGTGGGTCGTCCGGCGCGGCGGGCCAGGTCCCGCAGGCGAGCGGTGAGCGTCAGGAAGGTGACCGGCTTGGCCAGACAGGCGTCGGCGCCCTTCCCCCGGCCCTCGGCCGGGTCGTTCTTCCTCTCCTCGGCGGTGAGCATCAGGATCGGGGTGCGGATCCCGGCCTCACGCAGCCGGGCGCAGACGGCCGGACCCGTAAGGCCCGGCAGCGCCGCATCGAGCAGGATCACGTCGTACGTGCGTGACAGTGCCCGGGGCAGACCGGTAGGCCCGTCGCTCGCCCAGTCGACGTCGAAGCCCGCGTCGGTCAGTCCCTTCAGGAGCATGCCGAGCAGTTTGCGATCGTGCTCGATCATCAGTAGGCGCATGGGAGGAGGTTGCCGCATCTCAGTCCTGATCTCCGGGCCTGCTGAAGCGGGCTTCAGGGTTCGCCAGACGGGCCCGGTGGTGAACCGTAAGCGGGTCGCCCGACTCATGCGGCGGCCGGAATATCGGGGCGTCATTTACGGAAGGGGCATCGCAACAGCCGGTGTGGCGCGCCGCTCGGCTGTCCGTCAATGCCGGTCACGGGCGGGCGAGGAGTGAACTTACCGTTATCCCGTCCAGAGTAGGTTCAGTACCGGTTCGGACGAAGTCTCCCGGGAGCGGTCGGGGCAGGCGGTTGTCCTGGGTGTAGTGGGACGGTTACGTGGCACCGTTCCGGGCGGGGGTCTGACTCATGACATCTTTGACCGAAGTGTCTTGTCACGGACCTGTCGGCTGCCGTTGCGGGATGGCGTTTGCTGTCACCGAGCCACAGGGTGCGTCCCCATAGGGGCCTTGCCGTCTTTCAGGCGCCATCACGGTTCAGACCACCCGGCCAGGCCGGTGCCAGCCACCCAGCAATCACGACGCGGGAGGCGGACCATCATGACGACCAGACAGCGCAGCACCTCTTCCACCAGCACAGGACCGCCCGCTCGGGGCGAGGCCGTCCTGGGGGTGGACACGCACGGCGAGGTTCATGTCGCCGTGCTGGTCTGTCCGTTGGGCCAGGTCCTGGGCGCCAAGTCCTTTCCGGCCACAGCGGTCGGATACCGTCGGCTCCTCGCCTGGGCCCGCAAGCGGGGGACGGTGCGGCGGGCCGGGGTGGAGGGCACCGGCACCTTCGGAGCGGGGCTGTCGCGCTATCTGCTGGCGGAGCAGGTCGTGGTGTTCGAGGTGAACCGGCCCGACCGCTCGGCCCGCCGTCTGCTGGGGAAGCCGGACCCGCTCGACGCGCAGGCCGCCGCGCGGGCCGTGCTCAGCGGTCGCGCCAGGGCCCGCGCCAAGACCGGCGACGGTCCGGTGCAGAGCGCCCGGCTCTTCAGGATTGCCAAGGACTCCGCAGTCAGGGCCCGCACCCAGACGATCAACCAGCTCAAGGCCGTCGTGGTTCATAGCCGACCCGGCCCTGCGGGAACGACTGTCCTGCCTGGGCAACCGGGAGCTGTTCCGCACCTGCGCCCGCCTCAGCCTGGATCAGGGGGATGACGGGGACGGCGTGGCCCAGGCCACCCGGATCAGCTTGAGCATGCTAGCTCAGCGCATCGAACACCTCACCGGGCAGATCGATGACCTCAATCAGCGCCTGACCCGGCTCGTCGAAGGTCACGCCCCGCAGCTGCTCGCACCGGTGGGTATCGGTCCGGACAGTGCCGTCACGCTCCTGATCACCATGGGGGACAATCCCGAGCGCGTGCACACCGAGGCATCGTTCGCCGCCCTGTGCGGAGTCAGCCCCGTCGAGTACTCCTCGGGCCGCCGGAGCTCGCGCCGGCTCAACCACGGCGGCGACCGGAAGGCGAACGCCGCCCTGCACCGCATCGTGTTCACTAGGCTGCGCCACGACCCGCGCACGCAGGCGTACTACGAACGCCGCACACGGGAGGGCAAGACCCGTCGTGAAATCATCAGGTGCCTCAAGCGATATGCCGCCCGCGAGGTATTCAACCTGGTCAAAACGGTATCCAGCGACCCCCTGTTATAGGGGCGTCCGTGACAGATGAGAGGGTCAGGCGAGTGAGTGAGACACCGATGAACACCCTGCAATACCGCTTTGACGGGCCAGAAGACGCTCCTGTCCTGATCCTCGGTCCCTCACTGGGTACCACATGGCACATGTGGGACCGGCAGGTGCCCGAGCTGGTCAAGCACTGGCGGGTGTTCCGCTTCGACATGCCCGGACACGGCGGTGCGCCCGCGCACCCCGCGGGCTCCGTGAGCGAGCTCGCCCAGCGGCTCCTCGCCACGCTCGACGAGGTCGGAGTGCACCGCTTCGGGTACGCGGGCTGCGCCTTCGGTGGTGCCATCGGTGCCGAACTGGCGCTGCGCCACCCGCAGCGCGTGGCCTCCCTCGCGCTGATATCCGCATCGCCGCGGTTCGGCAGCGCCGACGAGTTCCGCCAGCGTGGTGTCATCGTGCGGAGCAACGGGCTCGACCCCATCGCGCGCACCTCCCCCGACCGCTGGTTCACGCCGGGCTTCGCCGCCGCGCAGCCCGCGATCACCGACTGGGCCGTACAGATGGTGCGGACCACCGACCCCGGCTGCTACATAGCCGCCTGCGAGGCGCTCGCCGCCTTCGACGTGCGGGCCGAGCTGGGGCGGATCGGGGTGCCCACGCTCGTGCTCGTGGGGTCCGAGGACCAGGTGACCGGGCCCGGTGAGGCCCGTACCCTCGTCGCCGGGATACCGGACGCCCGCCTCGCCGTCGTGCCGGGTGCATCGCACCTCGCCCCCGTCGAGCAGCCCGCGGCCGTCACCGACCTTCTCGTACGGCACTTCTCCACCGCCTGGCCGGCCACGGCCGACGCGACCGGCACCCACGCGGCGATCAGCGCGCCCCCGGTCAAGCCGGTGCTCGCCCCGCCGCCCGTGACGCCCGTCGCCGAGATCGGGCCCATGGCGCAGCCCGAAGCCGTGGGCGGCGGCCGTCCCGATCCGTACGACGCGGGGCTCAAGGTCCGCCGCGAGGTGCTCGGCGACGCGCACGTCGACCGTGCCCTGGCCGCCGCCGACGACTTCTCCGGGGACTTCCAGGAGCTCATCACGCGCTACGCCTGGGGCGAGGTCTGGAACCGCCCGGGGCTCGACCGGCGCTCCCGCAGCTGCGTCACCCTCACCGCGCTCGTCGCCGGCGGTCACCTCGACGAACTGGGCTTCCACATCCGCGCGGCGCTGCGCAACGGCCTCACCCCGCTGGAGATCAAGGAAGTGCTGCTGCAGGCCGCCGTCTACTGCGGCGTACCCGCGGCGAACTCGGCGTTCAAGGTCGCCCAGGCCGTGATCCGCGAGGAAACCACGCCCCAGGAGTGACGCGTAGCAGGATGGGGGTATGACGACTGCCGCGAAGCGCATCAAGCTCACGAAGAAGACACACGCCTGTGTCCGCCTCGAGCGGGACGGGCGGAGTCTCGTCATCGACCCCGGAACCTTCAGCGAGGAGGACGCCGCGGTCGGCGCCGAGGCGATCCTCGTCACGCACGAGCACATCGACCACTTCAACGAGGACCGGCTGCGCGCGGGCATGGAGGCCAACCCGGCCGCCGAGATCTGGACCCTGCGCTCCGTCGCGGAGAAGATCTCGGCCGCCTTCCCGGGGCGGGTGCATGTCGTGGGGCACGGGGACACCTTCAGCGCCGCCGGGTTCGACGTGCAGGTGCACGGCGAGCTGCACGCCGTGATCCACCCGGACATCCCGCGGATCACCAACGTCGGCTATCTGGTGGACGGTTCGGTCTTCCACCCGGGCGACGCGCTGACCGTCCCCGAGCAGCCGGTGGACACGCTGATGCTGCCGGTGATGGCCCCCTGGAACAAGATCTCCGAGGTCATCGACTACGTCCGCGAGGTCAAGCCGCTGCGCGCCTACGACATCCACGACGCCCTGCTCACGGACCTGGCCCGGCCGATCTACGACTCCCAGATCGGGGCCCTGGGCGGAGCCGAGCACCTGCGCCTCACACCCGGCGAGTCGGCCGACCTGTGACTGTCAGACCCGCCCGGTAGGTTGTGAGACATGCGCATTGCCACCTGGAACGTGAACTCGATCACCGCTCGCCTCCCGAGGCTCCTCGCCTGGCTGGAGAGCAGCGGTACGGATGTGCTGTGCATCCAGGAGACCAAGACCACCGCGGAGGGCTTCCCCGCCGACGAGCTGCGCGAGCTCGGCTACGAGTCGGCGGTGAACGCGACGGGGCGGTGGAACGGCGTGGCGCTGGTCTCCCGCGTCGGCCTCGACGACGTGACGCTCGGCCTGACCGGCGGGCCCGACTACGAGGGGGCACAGGAGCCGCGGGCGATCTCCGCGACGTGCGGCCCCGCCCGGATCTGGTCGGTGTACGTGCCGAACGGCCGTGAGGTGGAGCACGCGCACTACGCGTACAAGCTGGAGTGGCTGGCGGCTCTGAAGGCCGCGGCGGCGGCGGACGCGGCGGGGGAGCGGCCCTTCGCGGTCCTGGGGGACTTCAACGTGGCGCCGACCGACGAGGACGTCTGGGACCCCGCCCTCTTTGAAGGCGCCACCCACGTCACCCCCGCCGAGCGCGCGGCTCTCGCGGCACTGCGGGAGGCGGGGCTCTCCGACGTCGTGCCCCGGCCGCTGAAGTACGCGCACCCGTTCACGTTCTGGGACTACCGCGAGCTGGGCTTCCCCAAGAACAAGGGGATGCGGATCGACCTGGTCTACGGCAACGAGGCGTTCACGAAGGCCGTGACGGATTCGTACGTGGACCGCGAGGAGCGCAAGGGCAAGGGCGCGTCGGATCATGCGCCGGTCGTGGTGGACCTGGAGCTCTAGCCCGGCCCCTGGGCCCGGTAGAACCGGGCCCAGGGAAGGTTCGCCCTCGGGTTACGGCACCAGCTTCTGCAGATCCACCGACTCCGCGATCGCCGCGAGACCCGCATCGCCGGGATGCAGATGATCCCCGCTGTCGTACGCGGGAAGGATCCGCGAGGGATGCCCCGGATCCCGAAGCACCGCGTCGAAGTCGAGCACCGCGTCGAAGTCCCCGCCCCAGCGGATGTACGCGTTCACCGCCACCCGCTCCGCGTCGGCCGCCGCCGTGCAGAGCGACTCGCCCTCGCACGGCGCGATGGTCGCCGCCACGACCCGCAGCCCTCGCGCCCGCGCCCGCTCGGCGATCTCCCGCAGCCCGGCGGTCACTTGGTCCGCCTTGGTGCCCCAGCGGACGTCGTTGACGCCCTCGAAGACCACAACCGTACGGGCGGACGTCTGGGCGAACACGTCGCGGTCGAGCCGGTGCAGCGCGCTCACGCCGCCGGTGTCCGTCGAGACACCGTCACCGGGATAGCGGTCGGCGACGACACGGTTCGCGGAGATCCCATGGTTGAGCACCCCGAACTGCGGGACCGTGTCCTGCTGGAGCAGCCGGGTGGCCAGGACGTTGGGCCACCGGTGATTCGCGTCCTGCGTGGACTTCACGCCGTCCGTGATGGAGTCGCCGAGCAGGACGACCGACCCGGGCCCACCGCTCACGTCGACGCCGGTGAGCAGCGGCCACGTGGAGATCGTCGACGTGTACGCCGCCGGTGAGCCGTCCGCCGCGTGGTCGCCCAGGCCGCTCACGTACGAGCGCTGAATGGCCTGGCTGTGCACGGGCGCGGTCGTCACCGTCTCCGGGAGGTGGAAGCTCACCAGGAGATTGGTGTCCGCGGGGACGTCGAAGTCGAGAGGATCGCTGAACGCCTGGGCGCCCGCCGGGATTTGGGTGCCCGCGGCGCCCCGGAAGGACAGCGGCACCGGCTCACCGCGCGCCCCCGCACCGGACTCCTGCACCGCCACCGTCGCGCTGCCGATCCGTACTGGCGCCGACGCGAAGGTGTTGTCGAGCCGGATGCGCACGCGGGGGCCGCCGGTGCTCGTGTGGACGACGAGCCGCACCGTCCGGTCGGCCCACGGCCCCACCGCCGTGTACCCGGCCGTCGATGCCGACCAGCTGCCCGTCCACCCCTTGGCCGGCTGCCGTACAGAGAGTGAGAAGACATGCAGATCGGGTGCGCCCGGGTCCTTCGGCAGGGTCACCGAAGCGACCTCGCGCCCGCGCGCCACGGGCACGGTCACGACGTACAGCCGTGCCTTCTCGGCGAGTTGGCCGCCGGGCGTGTTCACATGCGGCAGCGCGACGGACTTCGTGGCGAGCGGACCCACGCGCCAGTCGGGCGCGGTCAGGCGGTACGTGCCCTTCGAGCCGTCCCCGTAGCGGACCGTCCCCGTGCCGCTCGCCTCGCCGCCCGTGCCGGCCACCAGGAAGGCGAGGGCGTCACCACGCCCGCGTACCCGGACCGACTGTCCGTCCGCGCGGACGTTGTCGGCCTCACCCGCCTCCGTACGCGGCCAGGTAAGCCGCGCCCCGTCCACGGCGAGCGAACGCCCCGGCGTCCAGCCCGCCGCCGTCAGATCGCGCGCCGACAGCGAGCCCCCCGAACCGTCGAAGTCCGCGTCGCCGGGCCGCGCGTCGTCGCTGATCGCCCTGTTGTCGAAGAGCCGCTCCAGGGGGAGCGGCTCGGGTCTGTGCGGGGCGGCTTGCGCAGTCGCCACTGGTACGACGCTCGTGAGCACCGCGAGCACCGCGGTCACTCCCCATGTACGTCGGCGCACGACGGACCCTCCCCTTGACGGATAACTGACGTGATGTGACGCGATGAAAGGTGCGCCATGAAGCTAAGGAGGCGGCGGAGGCGCGTCAATGAGTCGCGCGTGAACAAGACCCGAACTCGCCGAGAGGACACGGTGATGAGCGCGCCTGTGGTGCGACAGGCGATGCGAATGCCACGCTGGGTGGTATGAACATCCCTTTCATCCCGTTCCTTGACCGGTGGCGCAAGCGACACGCGGCGGAGCCGGAGCCGGGTCTCGCCGCGGCGTTCGAGGACGACCCCCAAGGGGTGGCCGAACTCCTCTCCGAATGTGAGCTGCTGCGCTCCCAGGCCGCCACCGCCGGCCTCGAACTCGACGACACTCCGGCCTCGTTGGGCGCGCTCGACCAACTGCTCCCGCGCTGGCGCGACGATCCGGAGCTGCTGCCGTGGCTTGGTAACGACGCGGGCCTGTATCTGGGTTCGGTCATCGTCCGTACGGTGCCCGGCGCCACCTGGCACGTCTGGCCCGGCGGCAGCCCCGTCGTACGGCTCGCGTCGGGGCGCGAGATCCAGGTGGTGGAGGCCGGGCTCGACTGGGCGGTGCACGGCGCCCCGGAGCTGTCCCAGGTCTACGCGGAGGCGTCGGAGACGTAGCCCGGAGGCTTCGAGGGCCCGACTGCGGGATGAAGTACCTGCAAATACGGTTAATGCCGATGAGTGCGTGTCGTCCGTTAAGTCCCGTTTTCGCATGGATAGTTTGCGCGGACAGACACACCGCTGAGAGTGGGCAGGGCAGGCATGGCCGTCGATCCGCTGATTGAGCTGCGTGATGTGAACAAGTACTACGGGGAGTTGCATGTCCTTCAGGACATCGATCTCACCGTCGGCAAGGGGGAGGTGGTCGTCGTCATCGGCCCGTCAGGGTCGGGCAAATCAACGCTGTGCCGGGCGATCAGCCGACTGGAGACGATCCAGTCCGGGGCCATCGCACTGGACGGGCAGCCACTGCCCGAAGAGGGCAAGGCCCTGGCCATGCTCCGCGCGGAGGTGGGCATGGTCTTCCAGTCCTTCAACCTCTTCGCGCACAAGACCGTGCTGCAGAACGTCTCCATCGCGCAGATCAAGGTGCGCCGCCGCAAGAAGGAGGACGCCGAGAAGCGCGCCCGCGATCTCCTCGAACGCGTGGGCCTCGCCTCACAGGCCGCCAAGTTCCCCGCCCAGCTCTCCGGCGGCCAGCAGCAGCGCGTGGCCATCGCACGCGCGCTCGCCATGGACCCGAAGGTGATGCTCTTCGACGAGCCGACGTCCGCCCTCGACCCCGAGATGGGCTTCGCCCGCTCGGCCGCCAACCGCGTCGTCTTCATGGCCGACGGCCGCATCGTCGAGGACCGGGCGCCCGAGGACTTCTTCAACAACCCGGAGAGCGACCGGGCCAAGGACTTCCTCTCCAAGATCCTCAAGCACTGACGGGGGGACAGCCATGATGCGTACGACACGTCTGCTCGCGGCTCTCGTCCTCGCCGCCTGCGCCGTCACCGCCACCGCCTGGGGCAAGGAAGGCAGCCCGCCGGTGAAGGGGCCGCAACCCGACGAGCTGCCCAAGTACCAGGTGGCGACCGGTTTTACGCTGCCGGGCTCCAGCACCTGGGAGAAGGCGAAGCGGCGCGGCCACCTCGTCGTCGGGGCCAAGGAGGACCAGCCGTTCCCCGGCGAGAAGAACCCCGCGACCGGCGTCTACTCGGGCTTCGACATCGAGATCGCCAAGATGATCTCGGCCTCGCTCGGCTTCGACCCGAAGTCGATCCGGTTCAGGACGATCGCGTCGGCGAACCGCGAAACCGCCCTGCAGAACGGCCAGATCGACTACTACGTCGGCACCTACACCATCAACGACCTCCGCAAGAAGCTCGTCGGCTTCGCCGGCCCCTACTACATGGCGGGCCAGGGTTTGCTCGTGCGCTCCGACGAGGACGACATCAACGGGCCGCAGGACCTGGACGGCAAGCGGGTCTGCTCGGCGGCGGGGTCGACCCCCTACCAGCGCATCCAGCAGGACTACCCGAAGGCGACGCTCGTCGCGTACGACACGTACTCGGTCTGCGTCGACAACCTGCTGACCCACAAGGACAACACCCTGCGGTTCGCCATCGACGACGCCATCGCGGCCCGCGAGAAGAACGGCGACTGGAAGCAGGCCTACGACGCCACGCTCGGCCTCTCCGGAGTCCCGGCGCCGAAGCCGCCCCCCATCGACCGCTACCCGGCGAGCTGAGGAGGCGCCGTGGACACGCTGACAGACCCCGGTCGGCTCGTTCCGGGCCTTCGGCACGGCGTGGGTGACGGTCCTGCGCAACACCCCGCTCACCCTGCTCTTCTTCGCGGTGCTGCTCGGCCTGCCGCACTTCGGACTCGTGCTGCCCTTCGGGGTGTTCGCCGTCCTCGCGCTCTCCGTGGTGGTGCTCCCGCAGGCGTTCCGGTCGGTCATCCCGCCGGTCGGCTCCACCCTCATCGCGCTCGCCAAGAACTCGGCCATCGCGGGCGCGTTCAGCGTCACCGAGCTGCTCGGCACGTACAAGACACTCGGCGAACTCGGCTACAGCATCATCTGGACGTTCATCTGGATCGCCGTCGGCTACCTGATCATCACCCTCGCCATCAGCGCCGTCTTCAACATCCTCGAGAAGCGCTGGGGAGTCGCCCGATGAAAGCCCTCTCCCACGAATCGACCGCCCTCTACGACGTACCGGGGCCCAACACCGAGCGCAGGCACAAGCTCTACGGTCTGCTCTCCACGCCGGCGCTCCTCGCCCTGGTCGGCTGGATCCTCCATCTGCTCTTCGACACCGACCAGTTCACCGAGACGAAGTGGATGCCCTTCGAGTACGAGGACCACCCGGTGCGCCGGGTGGCCACGCTGATCGTGGAGTTCTTCCGCGCGATGCCGGTCCTTGTCGTGATCTTCTTCGCCTTCGTGGCGCTGAAGGTGCAGCCGCTGCTCGCGCTGGTCACCGGACTGACGCTCTACAACGGCTCGGTGCTCGCCATGCTGCCCGCCATCATCAGCCAGTTGGTGGTGGCCCTGAAGGACACCTCGCTCGGTTATCTGATCACCTATGAGGAGTTCCTCCATGCCGGGAAGCTGATCGCCTCGAACCTCGACTACGATCTACCTTTCATCCCCGTGGTGCTGGTGATCTCACCGATCTACATCGGGATGTGCATGCTGCTTTCGTGGTTCGCCCAGTGGGTGTCCAAGCGTCAGCGGCGCAATCCCAAGACCGAGGCCGTGGAAGTGGCACCGGCCGAACCAGGGACGCTGCTGCCGGGTCCGCAGTAGCTAAAGGAGCCAGAGCCCAGCCGGCAGCAGCCGGAGATCACTGCTCGCGCAGCGGCACCGACACGTATGACGGGTCGGACGCCGGTGAGGAGAAGGTCAGCTGCGCGCCGGACGGGTTGTGCTCGATATAGAGCGGGTCGACCGTGTCGACGACCAGGGCGAGCTTGTGTCCCGCCGGTACGTCGTAGGCCGTGGAGAACAGCTCCAGGTCCACGCCGAACGGCTTGCCGGGCGTCTTGCCGTGGAAGGTGTACGGCGCGTTGCTGACCAGCTTTCCGAGGCCGAGCGGGCCCACGTCGTACAGGTACGCGACGAGGGTGCCGCTCTCCTTGGTGCTGGTGAGCGTGGTGTGCAGCTTCGCCGTCCCGCGCACGCGCTGCGGCGCCTCGTACCTCTCGGACTGCCAGACGCCCGCGTAACGGCGCGGGAGCAGCGGCATCGAGGCCATCGGCGGGATCTTGAGGAACTGGTCGAGGGCGTTGGAGAGCAGCACGATGCCGCCGTTGGCGCCCGAGTCGACGTTCGTGCGGATGGTCGTGGAACCGCCGAGGTCGATCTTCTTCTTCGTCGCGCCGACCGACTTCCAGTCGGGGTATCCCTCATAGCCGCCGGTGGAGCGGGACTTGAGCTGGACGGGCGCTTCGGTGTCGATGCCGTTCTTCTCGCCCTTGAGGTAGCGGTCGAACCAGCGCTGGGTGGAGGTCCAGGTGTCGTTGGGCAGTCCGAACAGGCCGGTCAGTTCGGCCGTCGCGTGGTCGCCAGGGCGGAATTCGAGGCGCTTGGGGCCGGTCAACTGCTCGTAGAACTTGGCGTATTGGTTGGGCGGGAAGATCGTGTCGCCCCAGGCGTTGCCCAGCATGACGGCCGCGCCGTTCCTGTTGATCTGGTCAGTGTAGGTCGCGGGGGAGCGTTTCGCGCCCCACGCGATCATCTCGTCCTCCTTGTCCAGGTTGGACGCGAGGAAGTCCTTGAGGGTCTGCTGTAGTTCGGGGCTCGGACGGCCCGTCAGGACGCCGGCGCCGCCGAGCAGCCCGGCGGCTTGGGCGTGCTGGGTGCGGCCGCTGTAGATCGACTCGATCAGGTCGCCCCAGCCGCTGAGCGCGGCGACGGCCTTGATCCGCTTGTCGTGCCCCGCGGCGAGCAGGCTGATGCCCGCGCCGTACGAGACGCCGCCCATGCCGATCTTCTCCGGGTCGGCAGGGGTGTTCGCGAGCGTCCAGTCGATGACCTTGGAGGCGTCCGCGATGTCCTCGGGGCCTCCGGTCTCGATCTCGCCGCCGGACTGCCAGAAGCCGCGCGAGTTGTAACTGACCACCACATAGCCGGAGTTCGCGAGCTTCTGGGCCTGCGCGACGTACTCGATCTGCGGCATGGCCCAGCTGGTGGGCAGCACGATCGCGGGGTACTTGTCGCCGCTCTTCGCGCCCTTGGGGGTGAAGACGTTGGCCTTGAGGATCGTGCCGCCGTCGCCGGGTATGTCGACGAAGCGCACGTCGGTGGAGCTCGCCGCCGGGGCGGTCGCGGGGGCCGCCTGGGCCGCCGGGGCGAGGCCGAGCGCGGCACCGGCGACGAGGGTCGCGGAGACGGCGCCCACGGTGGTCGTACGCAGGGTCTTGCGCGGAAGTCCCACGGGTCACTCCTTACTCGTTCAAGCAAAGTGACCCGACGGTAACCGCGAGGCTTTACCGGGGGTAACCCGTCGGTAAGTTACGCCCCGGTAACGATTGTTGAGTGATGTACCTCCAGCGCTGTCCGCTAGCTCAGCGCGCTCTTCGTCTGCCAGTCGGCCCAGGAGAGGTTCCACTCGCCATAGCCGTTGCCCGGGTCCGGGACGCCCTTCGAGCCGCTGCCGGAGACCTCGAAGGGGTCGCCGACCTGGACCTGTCCGTAGAGCCAGGAGGCGTCGCCGTCGCTCATGCCGATGCAGCCCGAGCTGTGGTTGGTGTTGCCGAAGTACGCGGCGTTCCAAGGGGCCGCGTGGGCGTACATGCCCGACCAGGTAAGGCGCATCGAGTTGTCGACCATCTTGTCGTAGGCGTCGCCGAGGCCCACCGTCTCGGAGCGCATGTTGATCGTGCCCTCCTTGGCCATCAGTACGGACGTGCCGCCCCAGGACGCCTTCTCGCCGCCGGGGGTGCCCGCCGACATCGGGACCGTCTTGACGGACTGTCCGTCGCGTACGAGCGTCGCCTGCTTGCTGTCGAGGTCGACCTTGACCTTCTGGCTCTTGCCGACGGTGAAGCCGGTGGCGTAGTCGCGGACGAACCAGCCGCCGTCCGTGCCGGAGTCGATGCCGTTGAGCCGCGCGTCGAGCTTCACCTTGGTGCCGGACTTCCAGTAGTCCTTGGGGCGCCAGTCGACGCGGTCCTTGCCGTCGTAGTTCTGGATCCAGCCCCAGGAGCCCTCGGTGCCGTTCGAGGTGGTCACCTTCAGGTGCTTCTCGACCTCGGCCTTGTTCTTCACCGGGTGGTCGAAGACGACCGACAGGGGCTGGGCGACGCCCACCGTGGTGTCCTTGCCGGGCGTCAGGGTCAGCTTGTTCACCTGGTCCGGGGCGGCCGTCTTGAAGGACGCCCGCGCGCTGCCGCCCTCGTCCGTGACCGCCTCGACCTGGTACGCGGTGCCGGGCGCCGCCTTGCGGTCCGAGGTCCAGGTGGTGCCGTTCGCCGAGACCTTGCCGGTGAGCTTCGCGCCCTCGGTGCCGGTGACCGTCACCTGCTTCAGTTTGCCTTCGGCGAGCTTCACCTTCACCGGGGAGCCCGCCTTGGCCTGCTCGCCCCGCAGGTTCACCGATATGTCCGGCTTGTCCGCCGCAAGGTCCGCGGCCCCGGCCGCGGAGCCGCCGCCCGAACAGGCGGTCAGGGCGGCGGTCAGCGCCACGAGGCCCGCGGCGTGGCGGGGGCGTATCGGGCGTCGACGGTTCGACGAGCTCAAGGGCAGCAAGGGAACGTACCTCCGTGCGAATGTGGACTGCACGGAGAGAGGGACGAAGGTCCTGATCGGTTGCCTCTTGCCCGGAATTGCCGCCTAGGTCACAGAAGCGCCCGGAGACCGCTACTTGGCGCGATGTGAATTGCGCGGCGGAGCCACCGCGGGCGCCGGGGCCTGCGCGGCGCGGGTCACGTCCGCGACCAGCTCGACGACATCGGCGCCGTACGCCTGGGAATTGACGACCTTCAGGAGCAGCACGAACGTGTTGCCGCCGTGCTTGCGGGCCAGCTTCTCGTGGTGGCGGGCGAGATAGCGGGTCGCCGCCTGGTTGGTGATCGCCCGCTGGCCGCAGAAGAGGAACACGGGTCTCGCCTCCTGGCCCTGCCCGGCCGTGAGCCGCGCGAGGATCACGTACTCCGTGGTGCCGCCCTCCATGCGGTAGCGCTCGCTGCCGATCTGGAAGGCGCCGCGGTCCGGGCCGGGCTCCGGGTCGGTGTTGACGCGGACGCCGGGCAGCAGGGAGTGCATGTGCGCGGCCATGCGGCGGTTCGCGGCCGGGGCGCCGACGCAGAACTCGGTGCGCTCGCCGAAGCTCTGCTGTGCGGCGTCGTGCGCGACGAGCTGGGCGTGCGCCCCGCAGTCCTTGATCAGCGCGGCGAGTTCGAGGAGCGCGAACACGTCATGGCGTACGACGGTGAGATCGGGACCGCCCCCGTCGCGGTTCACCACGAGCAGCGACTCGGAGTTGTCGGGCAGCCCGAAGAAGGCCTGCTTGCGGCGGAGCTTGCGCCGCCACAGGTAGGAACGGGCGAGCCAGCCCAGCACGGCACAGAGGCCGGCCGCGATCAGGCCGAGGGCGATATTGCGCACGTCTTCGGTCATGGGGGCGCATGCTAGCGGGCTCCCGGACCCGTGTTCGAGGGGGTCCTGACGTGGTGGGGGAGTCGAAGTTACGCTGCGCAGACGGCTGTTGACTGGAGGTACGAATGCGTCGTGCTGTCGTACGGAATCTGACGCTATTGGCGGTCGGAGGGGTTTTGGTGTCGGTCGGTGCCGCCACGCCCCCTTCGTCTCCGCGCTCAGCTGAAAGCCCTGCTCCGGCCACGGGGAAGGTGCCGGTGGCCGTCGGATACGGCGGCGCCGTCTCCAGCGTCGACCCGGACGCTTCCGCCGCCGGGATCGAGGTCCTGAAGAAGGGCGGCAACGCGGTGGACGCGGCGGTCGCCACGGCGGCGGCGCTCGGCGTCACCGAGCCGTACTCGGCGGGCGTGGGGGGCGGCGGCTACTTCGTCCACTACGACGCGAAGACCCGCAAGGTGAGCACCATCGACGGCCGAGAGACGGCCCCGAAGACCGCCGACTCCGGACTCTTCCTCGAGAACGGCAAACCGATCCCCTTCGAGGACGCCGTCACCAGCGGCCTGGGCGTCGGCACCCCCGGCACCCCCGCCACCTGGCAGTCGGCCCTAGACCGGTGGGGCAGCAGACGCCTCGGCACGCTCCTGAAGCCCGCCGAGCGCCTGGCGCGCGACGGCTTCACGGTCGACCCGACCTTCCGCGCGCAGACCGAGTCGAACCAGAAGCGGTTCAAGGACTTCCCCGACACGGCGAAGCTTTTCCTGCCGGGCGGTGAGCTGCCGGTCGTCGGCTCGACGTTCAAGAACCCCGATCTTGCGCGTACGTACGAAGAGCTGGGGCGCGAGGGCGTCGGGGCGCTGTACCGGGGCGGCATCGGCAAGGACGTCGTCCGCACGGTGAACAAGCCGCCCGTCGACCCGGCGTCGGGGCGGGTCGCCAGACCCGGCGATCTCTCCGCCGCGGATCTGAAGGCGTACGCAGTGAAGGGCCAGGCCCCGACGAAGACGTCCTACCGCGGGCTCGACGTCTACTCGATGGCGCCGTCCTCGTCCGGCGGGACGACCGTCGGCGAGGCGCTGAACATCCTGGAGCGCACCGACCTGTCCAAGGCCTCGAAGGCGAAGTATCTGCACCGCTACATCGAGGCGAGCCGCATCGCCTTCGCCGACCGGGGGCGCTGGGTCGGCGACCCCGCGTTCGAGGACGTACCGACGAAGGAACTGCTCTCGCAGCGGTTCGCCGACTCGCGGGAGTGCCTGATCCGCGACGACGCGGTCCTGAAGAGCCCGCTCGCGCCGGGCGATCCGCGCGATCCGGCGGCGTGCGGGTCCGGTGACAAGGCCGCCCCGACGACGTACGAGGGCGAGAACACGACGCACCTCACGGCCGCCGACAAGTGGGGCAACGTCGTCGCCTACACCCTGACCATCGAGTCGACGGGCGGCAGCGGGATCACCGTGCCGGGGCGTGGCTTCCTGCTCAACAACGAACTGACCGACTTCTCCTTCGCGCCCGCCAGTCCTTCCGTGCACGACCCGAACCTGCCGGGTCCCGGCAAGCGGCCCCGGTCGTCGATCTCGCCGACGATCGTCCTCGACCGGCACGGGAAGCCCGTGGTCGCGCTCGGGTCGCCGGGCGGCGCGACGATCGTCACCACCGTCCTGCAGACCCTGACGGGCTTTGTCGACCGGGGGCTTCCGCTGGTCGACGCGATCGCCGCGCCGCGCGCGAGCCAGCGGAACGCCGCCCAGACCGAGCTCGAGCCGGGGCTGTGGGACAGCCCGCTGCGGCCCGAGCTCGAGTCGATCGGCCACTCCTTCAAGCAGAACCCCGAGATCGGGGCGGCCACCGGCGTTCAGCGTCTGCCGGACGGCAAGTGGCTCGCCGCTGCGGAGAAGGTGCGCAGGGGCGGGGGGTCGGCGATGGTCGTACGGCCGGAGTAGGACATGCCCCTAGCGGGGCGCGCAGTTCTGCTCCAGCTCGTTCGCCGCCCAGCGGATGGAACCCTCCGGGTCGTCGTGCAGAAACCGCAGGGCGGGCAACGCCTCACGTACAGCCGCGAGTTGGGCGTCGCCGCGGCCGCCGCGGGCCTGGTGGACGTCCGCCAGGTCCGCGATGAGCAGGAGCAGCGTGCTGCGGGACTTGTTGTCCGGGTCCGTCATGAGCTCGACCAGGAACGGGACGGCCGGGACGGCGGCGGTCGACGCCGCCTCCTTGGAGACGAGGAGGCGGTAGAGGTCGTGCACCGCGTCCATGGCCGTCTTCTTGTCGTCCGACGCCACCTTGCCGATCAGCTCGGGGACCATGTGGCCGGGGCCGCGCGCGGTCCACAGCGAGCCCCAGTCCACGTCCTCCAGGCGCAGTTGGAGGTCGCGGTGCGGCCACAGTTTCGCCAGGTCGAGGCGGAGCGCCGCCGTGGACTCCGCGTCGGTGACCCGCAGGGTGCCGTCGGTGTCGAGGCCGAGGAACTTGATGCCGGTGCCGAGGCGCAGGTTCGCGACCGCGTCCGACACCAGGTCCCAGACGCGCACCAGGCCGTCCGCCCAGGCCGCGGCGAGCGCGGGACCGGTCGGCAGGACGGCGGCGGCCAGGGAGTTGACGGGGGTGTTCCTGCGGGCGAACGGCGAGCGCATCGGCTTGCGGCGGGTCGACCAGTAGCGGATCACGCCGTTCGCGTCGCCGCTCAGGACCAGGCGCGTGCTCGCAAGCTCCAGACAGGTCACGGAGGTCACCGGGGCGCGGTGCAGGGTGAGCGTGATCGTCTCGGGGTCCTCGTCGTCGGTCTCCCGGACGTGCACCCGGCCTTCCGTGTCGCCCGCCACCACCATCGTCGGACCCTGCAGACAGGCCACCGCCCTGAGCGTGCTGCGCTCTTCGACCAGCGCCGCCGCCTCACCGGCCACCACCGGCGGCTGCGGGTACTGCCGGGTCAGGACCGTCCACCGCCCGCGCTCATCGGCGTCCCCGGCCTGCAGCGCGACCGGGCCGAGGTCCTCCAGCGGCTCGGGCACCTCGGCCGGCGGCCTGATGTCCTTGTCGGTCCACTCCAGGCCCAGCGTGCGGGCGACGTCGAGCAGCGCGGTGCGGGTCCGCGCGTTGATGACGATCTTGAAGTCGGCCCCGGGGCCGCGGCCGTGCCGGATCACCGCGTCCGGAGCGCCGTACGAGAGGGCGTCCGTGCCCATCTCCTGCCAGGGCAGCAGGCCCAGTTCGCGGTACGAGGCCTCGAGGCGCCGTACGACCTCGGGGTCGGCGTCGACGGTGTCGCGGCCGAACCGCAGCGTATATCCGTAGTGCGCGGGCATCCGCTCGAAGGCCAGCTGCATCAGGAACTCGGAGAGCGAGCGGCTCTGCACCACCCACTTGCCGCCGATGCTCACGACGACCCGGGGGTCGGGGAGTCCGGCCTCGGCGGCCAAGTAGCCCCACTCATGGGCGTAGTGGTACTCGGACATGAAGACGCACACGCGGTCGTCGTCACCGGGGCCTATGAGCCCGCTGTCCTCGTCCACGTCCATCTCGGAGAGCTTCGGCGGCCACTGGGTGTGCACCCAGTACAGCCGCGGGTTGAAGGCGAACGAATTGAGCGGCGAGTCCCACCATTCGTTGAGCGCCTGCGGGACGGGCAGCTCCCAGTCGATGCCCCCCTCCTGGTTCTCACCGCCCCAGCGCGAGTGTCCGGGCTCGCCGCCCGGGTCCACATAGCCCCACTCCCGCTGCACCTCGTCGAGCAACGACCAGCGGGGGCGACCCTGTTGACGCCCCAGCCGGTCGGCGAACTGTCCGTAGTCAATGATCTCGTGTGTCACCGGAGCATCGTACGAACGATCTACGCTGCCGATGTCGTGGTGGTGTCACAGTGCTGTGAGGATGCGCGAACCTCCGCCCGGGCCGATCGCTCCAATAACTATACCGGTATGAGAATGGTCCTCGGGGTGGGGTCGGTATTAGAATGGGCGCATGGTGCGGACCCCCTTGACCCCCGAAGAGCGCGAACGCGGCGAGCGACTCGGCCTGCTGCTGCGCGCGGCGCGTGGCGAGCGGAGCATGGTGGAGGTGGCCGCGACCGCCGGACTCTCCGCCGAGACACTCCGCAAGATCGAGACGGGCCGGGCCCCGACGCCCGCGTTCTTCACGGTGTCGGCGCTGGCGATGGCGCTGGGCCTTTCCCTGGACGAGGTGGCAAAGGCGTGCGCACTGGTGCCGGTCTGATCCACGGGCCCCGAAGGCGCGCGGGGCTGTGACATATGCGGCTCCGCCGCGCGGGCGCGACAAGCCATGACGCGCCGCCGTGGGCGCCCGAAGGGGCGCGGGGCTGTGACATATGCGGCTCCGCCGCGCGGGCGCGACAAGCCATGACGCACCCGCAGACGCATACGGCGCCCCCACTGCCTGAGCTCCAGTCGCCGCTCAAGCCGCGCGCGGAACTCCCCGGTGGAGACCGGGTGATAAGCGGCGTACGCCCCCGTCCCGCGCGCGTTCCAGGAACGGCAGCATCACGCGGGCGGGATCGGCGTCACCGATGGGCGGTACGAGATAGACGGCGCAGACATCGCAGAGCGCGGGCCCGTGGGTGGCGGGATCCGCCCAGTCGAAGCGGACTTGGCGGGTGCCCGGTGCGGGGCTGCGGCTCCCCGCGCGGACCGGCAGGCCCCGGAGCCGGCAAGGGCACGGTCTTCCGGTACTTCTCCGACCGCACCGGTCTGCTGAAGGCGCTGGTCGTCGAGGAGACCCGGCAGCTGCGCGAACAAGTCCTGCACGGGGCGCCGCCGTTGGGGCCGGGAGCGCCGGACGATGAGCGGCTGCCCGCGCTGCTGGCGGCGCTGCTCGACCTCAAGCTGAACCAGCGCGCGCTGATGCTCGCCCTGGAGCGGGCCGAGACCGACAGTCCTTACCTCAACCCCACCTACGACCTGTGCCACTCCGAAGTGGCCGGGATGCTGTCCGGCGTACACGGCGACGCGGCGGCCGGCTACCTCGCGCACGCCCTGCTCGCCGCCGTCCGCGGTGACCTCGTCGAGCATCTGACCGGCCAGGGAGCCGATCCGGACGAGCTCCACGCGGGCCTGCGCCGGCTGTGCGGGTCCGTCCTGGCTCACCGTGCGGACGGGCCCGTGTGAGGCGCTGCGGGCCGGGCGGAAAACTGCGTGTAGTCGTCCCGTAACACGACTGGTGTTATCTTCCGGACCGGAAGACTCCAGGCTCCATGGGGCGGTGCTGGCTCGGATGGCAGTAGGACAACTCCCGGATCAGGTACGGGAGTTCGCGATATATCTGCGGGATCTCCTGGCGCGGCTCGACTCCGGCGCCGGGTGGTGCGGCGTGTTCTGGTCGCGTGACCCCGACGGCATGCAGGCCTGCGTCGACGGCGCGGAGGTGCCGCCCTGGGACGTCGTGGAGGCGCTGCTGCACGATCTCGCCGCGGCGTACGGGGAGCGGGCCGCCGAGCAGGAGACGCGGCGGGCGCGCGCCCTGCACGCCGCCTCGCTCGCGGCGTACGACGCTCGGCCCGGCGGCAGTCGGCTGCTCGGCGAGCGCCTCGACATGATGATCACCGAGCAGCGGTACGCGGTGGAACGGCAGGCGGAGCTCGGACGTTCGCTCGCCGCCGCGGTGACGTCCGACGAGGTGGAACGGCTCAACCGTGACCTCGCCTGGGTGCGGGACGACCATGAGCGGGCCACGGCGCGCTGTACCGAACTCCGGGAACGCATCGAGCGGTTGGAGCAGGCGGACCGTCCCCAGTGGGTCGACCTGGGCACGCCGGACGCCGGGGTTTCGTCGTACGGGGTCGGTGTCGACGTCGATGCCGCGTCGGCGGAGTACACCGAGTACGCGGAGCATGGCGAGTACGTGGAGCAGACGGAGTACTCGCAGTACGGGGCGCACGGGGAGTACGGGCAGTCCGGCGGCGATGCCTCACCGCCGGACTTCGGCGCGGCACCTTTCGACTCCGCCCCTGATGCTGCCCCCGCTCCCGAGGAGCCCCGCGTCCCCGAGCCGGCCGCCGCCCCGCGCCGCCGACCGCGCGGCGCCCGCTTCGCCGGCTTCGACGAGGACGCCGCCGACCCCGTCGTCGTACCCGAGATGGCCGCGCCGCAGTCCGCCGGGCGCACTCCGCGCGGCGCACGGTACGCGCACGCCGACGACGGGGCCCGCGAACCGGCCTCCGGTGACGTCGACAGCGACAGCGGCAGTGTCTTCATCGGACCGGACCGCGACGGCGACCGCGCCACCGCCGAAGCCGTCGCCACACTCGTCAGGCTCCGCCGCGAGGGCCGCAGCGGCGAGGCACACGGTGTGCTCGTCGAAGCGGCGGGCTGGCCCGCGGGCCGCCTCCCGGCGCTCGCCGGTGAACTGCACCGCGCGGGCCTCGGCGCCGACTGGTCGACGCTGCTCTGGGAGGCCGCGTCGCTGCCGCCCGACCGGCTCGTCGCGCTTGCCGACGCGCTCGCCGGGTCGGGCCGCGCCGACGACTGCCGCAAGCTGCTGCGGCAGGGCGTCGCACGGCCCGCGCCGGAGATCGCCGAGGCGGTGCTCGCGCTGATCGACGCAGGCCGCGAGCGCGAGGCCCGTGCGCTGCTCGACGCCTATCTCCGCGTCCGTACCGCCGAGGACGCGGCCGGCTGCGCGCACACCGATCCCTACCGCCTCATACCGCTGCTCCTGGGGGCGGCCCAGGGCGTGTCGGACGAGCACCACTGGGATCTGGTGCACGCGCTGCGCGTGGCCGGATTCAGTGCCTGACGCCGTCTGACGCCGCCAGGCGGCGCTCGTGTCCTGATCGCCGGGTGATCGCTTCTCGCCCGCTCGGGTGCGAAACATGATCGACTCCGCCGGTTAACGGCGATGGTCTTGCCCAGCAGGTCGACGAGGCTTACGTTCTCCTATCTACGCATCAAGTCTACGGGCGTAGAAGCTCTCTGACGTCCCATCACGGACTTGCGAAGGAGCAGCTCTCATGGCCACCGTCGTACGCGCCGCACTCGTCCAGGCGACCTGGACCGGCGACACCGAATCCATGATCGCCAAGCATGAGGAGCACGCCCGCGAGGCGGCCCGCCAGGGTGCGAAGATCATCGGCTTCCAGGAAGTCTTCAACGCCCCCTACTTCTGCCAGGTCCAGGAGCCCGAGCACTACCGCTGGGCCGAGCCCGTGCCGGACGGACCCACCGTCACGCGCATGCGGGCGCTGGCCCGCGAGACCGGCATGGTCGTCGTCGTGCCGGTCTTCGAGGTCGAGCAGTCCGGGTTCTACTTCAACACCGCCGCCGTGATCGACTCCGACGGCTCGTACCTCGGCAAGTACCGCAAGCACCACATCCCCCAGGTCAAGGGATTCTGGGAGAAGTACTACTTCAAGCCGGGGAACGCGGGCTGGCCCGTCTTCGACACCGCGGTCGGCAAGGTCGGCGTCTACATCTGCTACGACCGGCACTTCCCCGAGGGCTGGCGCCAGCTCGGCCTGAACGGCGCGCAGATCGTCTACAACCCCTCCGCCACATCCCGCGGCCTCTCCGCCTACCTCTGGCAGCTCGAACAGCCCGCGGCCGCCGTCGCCAACGAGTACTTCATCGCCGCGATCAACCGCGTGGGCGTAGAGGAGTACGGCGACAACGACTTCTACGGCACCTCGTACTTCGTCGACCCGCGCGGCCAGTTCGTCGGCGAGACCGCGAGCGACAAGACCGAGGAACTCGTCGTCAGGGACCTGGACTTGAGCCTGATCGAGGAAGTACGCCAACAGTGGGCGTTCTACCGCGACCGCCGTCCCGACGCGTACGAAGGGCTGGTCCAGCCGTGAGGGATCTGTACAGCCGCCACAAGTCCGTCCTGCCCGAGTGGCTCGCGCTCTACTACGCGGAGCCGCTGGAGATCACCCATGGCGAGGGCCGCCATGTCTGGGACGCGGACGGACGCAAGTACCTCGACTTCTTCGGCGGCATCCTCACCACCATGACCGCGCACGCGCTGCCCGAGGTCACCAAGGCGGTCAGCGAGCAGGCCGGCCGGATCATCCACTCGTCCACGCTCTATCTCAACCGGCCGATGATCGACCTGGCCGAGCGCGTGGCGGGCCTCTCCGGCATCCCCGACGCCCGCGTCTTCTTCACCACATCGGGGACCGAGGCCAACGACACGGCCCTGCTCCTGGCCACCGCGCACCGCCGCTCGAACCAGATCCTGGCGATGCGCAACAGCTATCACGGCCGCTCCTTCACGGCCGTCGGCATCACCGGCAACAGCGGCTGGTCGCCCACCAGCCTCTCGCCGCTCCAGACGTTGTACGTCCATGGGGGCGTCCGCGGCCGCGGCCCGTACGCCGAGCTGACCGACGCCGAGTTCACCGAGGCCTGCGTCGCCGACCTGCGGGACATGCTCGGGCAGGCGCGCGGGGGAGCGGCGGCGCTGATCGCCGAGCCGATGCAGGGCGTCGGCGGCTTCACCTCACCGCCGGACGGGCTCTACGCAGCGTTCCGCGAGGTCCTGCGGGAGCACGGCATCCTGTGGATCTCGGACGAGGTGCAGACCGGCTGGGGCCGCACCGGCGACCACTTCTGGGGCTGGCAGGCGCATGCCGCGAGCGGCCCGCCGGACATGCTCACCTTCGCCAAGGGCATCGGCAACGGCATGTCGATCGGCGGCGTCGTGGCGAGCGCCGACGTCATGAACTCCCTCGACTCCAACTCCATTTCGACGTTCGGCGGCTCCCCGGTCACGATGGCGGCGGGCAACGCCAACCTCACCTACCTCCTGGAACACGACCTCCAGGGCAACGCCCGGCGCGTCGGCGGCCTCCTCATCGAGCGGCTGCGCGCCATCTGCGCCCAGATCCCCGTCGTACGCGAAGTGCGGGGCCGCGGCCTGATGATCGGCATCGAACTGGTCGATCCCACGACGGGCGAGGCGAATCCGCGGGCGGCGGCCGCCGCGCTCGAAGCGGCACGCGCGGGCGGCCTCCTGATCGGCAAGGGCGGCGGCCACGACACGAGCGTGCTGCGCATCGCGCCGCCCATGACGCTGACGGTCGCGGAGGCGGAGGAGGGGGCGACGATCCTGGAACGAGCCCTGAGCGGCGTGTAATCCACGCCCGCCACCTCTCCAGCCCCAACCCGCCACGCCCGCCCGCATGTACGTACCTGCGTACGCCCAAGCCTGAAAGGGAGCGCCCCACCATGAGTACCCGCACCCTGATCCGCGGCGGTCTCGTCATCACCGCCGCCGAGGAGACCCACGCCGACGTGCTGATCGAGGACGGCCGGATCGCCGCGCTCGCCGCGCACGGCACGGACGCCGCCGAAGCGTGGACCGCGGACCGCGTGCTCGACGCGACCGGAAAGTACGTGATTCCGGGGGGAGTTGACGCGCATACGCACATGGAGCTGCCGTTCGGCGGCACGTTCGCCTCCGACTCCTTCGAGACGGGCACCCGGGCGGCCGCCTGGGGCGGCACCACCACCATCATCGACTTCGCGGTGCAGAGCCAGGGGCAGTCCCTGCGCGCGGGCCTGGACGCCTGGTACGCGAAGGCCGACGGGAAGTGCGCCATCGACTACGGCTTCCACATGATCCTCTCCGATGTGAACCAGCGGTCGCTGAAGGAGATGGACTTCCTGGTGGAGGAGGGCATCACCAGCTTCAAGCTCTTCATGGCGTATCCGGGGGTCTTCTACAGCGACGACGGGCAGATCCTGCGCGCCATGCAGCGCTCGGCGTCGAACGGCGGGCTGATCATGATGCACGCCGAGAACGGCATCGCGATCGACGTCCTGGTCGAGCAGGCCCTCGCACGCGGCGAGACGGATCCGCGCTACCACGGAGAGGTGCGCAAGGCCCTCCTGGAGGCGGAGGCCACCCACCGCGCGATCCAGCTGGCACGGGTCGCGGGGGCTCCGCTGTACGTCGTCCATGTGTCGGCGGAGGAGGCCCTCGCGGAGCTGGCGGCCGCGCGGGACAAGGGACTTCCGGTCTTCGGCGAGACGTGTCCCCAGTACCTCTTCCTCTCCACGGACAATTTGGCGGAGCCGGATTTCGAGGGCTCGAAGTACGTCTGTTCAACTCCCCTGCGCCCGCGCGAGCATCAGGCGGCGCTGTGGCGGGGCCTGCGCACGAACGACCTCCAGGTGGTGTCCACCGACCACTGTCCGTTCTGTTTCGTGGGCCAGAAGGAGCTGGGCCGCGGCGACTTCTCCAAGATCCCGAACGGGTTGCCGGGTGTCGAGAACCGCATGGACCTCCTCCACCAGGCCGTCGTGGACGGCCACATCACGCGCCGCCGCTGGATCGAGATCGCCTGCGCGAGCCCGGCGCGGATGTTCGGCCTGTACGGCAAGAAGGGCACGATCGCGCCGGGCGCGGACGCGGATGTCGTCATCTACGACCCGCATGCCTCGCAGGTCATGTCGGTGGAGACGCATCACATGAACGTGGACTACTCGGCGTACGAGGGAAAGCGGGTCACCGGGCAGGTGGAGACGGTCCTGTCGCGGGGCGAAGTGGTCATCGACGAGCGGAAGTTCACGGGGCGGGCCGGGCACGGCTGCTATGTCCCGCGCGGCACGACGCAGTACCTCGGCTAGTGACGCAGTACCTCGGCTAATCCAGTACCTCGGCTACCTCGGCTAGGAGAGGCGACGCACCATGGATTTCGGACTCGTCCTGCAGACCGACCCGCCGGCTTCGCAGGTCATCAGCCTGATGAAGCGCGCGGAGCGCAACGGCTTCCGCTACGGCTGGACCTTCGACTCGGCCGTGCTGTGGCAGGAACCCTTCGTCATCTACAGCCAGATCCTGGCGAACACCGAGCACCTGATCGTCGGCCCGATGGTCACCAACCCGGGCACGCGGACGTGGGAGGTGACGGCGTCGACCTTCGCGACCCTGAACGACATGTACGGCAACCGCACGGTGTGCGGCATCGGACGTGGCGATTCGGCGATGCGGGTGGCGGGCCGCAAGCCCAACACGCTGGCCCGGATCAGCGAGGCCATGAAGGTGATCAGGACGCTGGCCTCGGGCGGGGAAGCGGACCTGGGCGGCGGCACGGTCGTCCGCTTCCCCTGGATCAAGCCGGATGCCCAACTACCGGTCTGGATGGCGGCGTACGGACCCAAGGCGTTGAAGATGGCGGGCAAGGAGGCCGACGGCTTCATCCTCCAACTCGCCGACCCCTACCTGACGAAGACGATGATCAAGGCGGTGCGCGACGCGGCCGCGGCTGCGGGCCGCGACCCGTCTGACGTGAAGATCTGCGTGGCGGCACCCGCGTACCTCACGGAAGACGACTCACCGGCGGCGCTTGCGCACGCCCGCGAGCAGTGCCGCTGGTTCGGCGGCATGGTCGGCAACCATGTGGCGGACCTGGTGGCCAAGTACGGCGCACACTCCGACGTGGTCCCCGAGGCGCTGACGGAGTACATCAAGGCCCGCGAGGGCTACGACTACTCCCACCACGGGCGGGCCGACAACCCCGACACGGCGTTCGTGCCGGACGAGGTCGTGGACCGCTTCTGTCTCATCGGGACGGCGGAGCAACAGGTCGCGAAGCTACGGGAGTTGAAGGCCCTCGGGGTCGATCAGTTCGCGGTGTACGCGATGCATGACGCTCGGGAGCGGGTCATCGACGGGTACGGGGCGGAGGTCATCCCCGCCCTGCGGAACTGACGTTGTGCTGTATGACGTGTTCCACCAGGGCGATCAGTACGTCCTTTGCCGATGCCCGGTCTCGTACGTCGCACAGGCTGATGGGCACGTCGGGCGGCAGGTCGAGGGCGCGGCGCACGGATTCGGGGGTGTGGGTGCGGACGCCGTCGAAGCAGTTCACGGCGATGGTGAAAGGGATGCCGCGGCTCTCGAAGTAGTCGACCGCCGCGAAGCAGTCCGCGAGGCGGCGGGTGTCGGCGAGGACCACCGCGCCCAGGGCGCCGGTGGCCAACTCGTCCCAGACGAACCAGAAACGGTCCTGGCCCGGGGTGCCGAAGAGGTAAAGGACGACGTCGTCGGCCAGGGTGATGCGGCCGAAGTCCATGGCGACGGTCGTGGTCGTCTTGGTCTCCACCCCCTGAAGGTCGTCGACCGGGCGGGAGGCCTCGGTGAGCTGTTCTTCCGTGTGCAGGGGTCGGATCTCGCTGACCGAGGCGACCAGGGTGGTCTTGCCCACGCCGAAGCCGCCGGCGACGAGCAGTTTCAGGGCGGTGAAGTCGGCGGCGGGTGTGGCGTGTTCAGAGTGCGCGGAGGCCATTGATCACTTCTCGCAGGAGAGGGATGTCGGGGCGTGCGGTGTGTGCGGGGGCGGCGGGCGGGGTGATGCTGATCAGGCCGTGGGTCGTCAGGTCGCCGAGCAGGACGCGTACGACACCGAGCGGGAGGCCCATGTCCGAGGCCAGGTCCGCGACGGGGCGCGGGCCGCTGCCGCACAGCGTCAGCAGATCGCGCTGTTCGGGCGGCAGCGCAGGACCGGCGGTGGCTCCGGTGGCTCGGACGACGGCCATCAGGTCGATGCGCTCGGCGCCGTTGTCGGTGTGGGCGCGGCCCGCGGTCATGGCGTAGAGGCGGACGAGAGGGCCTGCCGCCTCGTCGTAGCGGTCGGTCCAGGCGTCGGTGGTCCGGTCGGGGTGCGGTCCTGGCCGGTTCGGGTGCGGGTCGTGCGGGTTCGGGGGCGGGGTCGTCATGGGGCGTCGTCGCCGTCCGTCCTCGTGGGGACGTCCAGGTGTTCGCGTACGCGCTCGACGAGGACCGCCATCTCGTACGCCACCAGGCCGATGTCGGCATGTCCGTCCGTGAACACGGCGAGGCACGAGCCGTCGCCCGCGGCCACCACGAAGAGAAAGCCGCCCTCCAGCTCGACCATCGTCTGGACGACGCCGCCCGCGTCGAAGTGCCGGCCCGTGCCCTTGGCGAGGGAGTGGAAGCCCGCGGCGATCGCGGCGAAGCGCTCGGACTCGTCGCGGCCAAGACCTGTGGAGGCCCCGACGCAGAGGCCGTCGCCGGAGAGCATCACCGCGTACCGGACCTCGGGGACTCGTGTCACCAGGTCGTCGAGGAGCCAGTCGATGCCCGCCCCCGGTCCCTCGGGGGAGTGGTCGTCCCTGCCGCCGCCCAGGCTGGTGACGTTGTAGGTCGGGGTCATCGAAGACCTCCTTCAGTGGTGGTGTCCGGTTGTTCCCGCTGGGCCCGGCGGCGGCCGGAACTGAGGGAGGCCATGGTGGCTCGGGCCGCCTCGGGCGAGCGCCGGGTCGGGCGGGGTGCCGGCGGCTCCGGCTCGCCCTTGCGCAGCTCGGGGGCGAGGTTCGCCTGACGCACTCTGCGCGGGAGGCCGTCTTCGGTGGCGGGTTCCCCGTCCTTGCCGGTGATTGTGTCCGTGCGTTGGCGGGGGGACGGCTCCGGGGCATCCAACAGGGGCGGAGGCGGCTCCGGCAGATCCGGCTTTGGCGGAACGGGCTCCGGCGGAACGGGCTCCGGCAGAACAGGCGTCGGCAGATCCGGCTCCGGCAGCGGACGCAGACCCGGCTGCGGGGCCTCCAGGATGTGCCGCGGGATGACGATCAGCGCCGTCACTCCGCCGTAGACCGAGCGGCGCAACGTCACTTCGAGGTGCCGGCGCTGCGCGAGACGGTTGACCACGAACAGACCGAGCCTGCGGGAGTCGAGGAGGTCGATGTCCGTCGCGCGGATACGCTCGTTGGCCGCGGCCAGCGCGTCGTCCCCCATGCCGAGACCCCGGTCCTCGATCTCCAGGACGGCGCCGGCACCGACCTCTTCTCCGCGGACCACCACGGGCGTGTGCGGGGGCGAGAACTGGGCCGCGTTGTCGGTGAGTTCGGCGACGAGGTGCACCAGGTCGGCGACCGCGCTGCCGTCGAGCCGCAAATCGGGTATGCCCTCCAGGCGTACGCGCTTGATGTCCGCGGCCTCCGCGATGCCGGCCCGGACGGTGTCGATCAGCGGCACGGGGCTGCGCCAGGCGCGGCCCGGCGCGGAGCCGGACAGGATGAGCAGCGATTCCGCGTGCCGGCGCATACGGGTCGTCAAGTGGTCGAGCCGGAAGAGGTCTTCCAGCTCCGTGGGGTCGTCCGTGCGGCGCTCCATCGTGTCCAGAAGCGCCAACTGGCGGTGCAGCAGCGCCTGACTGCGGCGGGCGAGGCTGACGTACACGCCGGAGATGCCGGTGAGGACGGCGGCCCGGCCCGCGACGGCACGCAGGGCGGCACGTTGGACGGTGGTGAGCGCGGCTCTGACCTGCCCGACCTCGTCCCGGATTTCGGTGCGGGCGAGCGGCGCCTCCTGGTCGAGGTCGATGTCCTCGCCGTTGTGGATGCGGCGCATCGAGGCCGGAAGGCGGGTGGCGGCGAGGTCGAGCGCGGTGTTGCGCAGCCCGGTGAGGTCGGTGACGAGGCCGCGTCCGATCCGTACGGAGAGCAGCAAGGACACCGCGACGCCGACCAGGCCGAGAATCACCGCGAGGCCCGAACTGCCCAGCGTGGAAAGGGAGTAGGGCTCGGCTGTCGTGCCCGCCGCCGTCGCCCGGCGTTCGGCGTCGGCGAGGCCGGAGAGGGTCGGCGCCGCATCCGCCCGCCACTGCTCGGCTGTCACGGCGCCCACGGCACGGGGGGGGCACCGGCGTTCAGCACGGCGTCCTGGGCTTCGGTCACGCGGCTGGCGGCCTCGGCGTCGAGGACCTGGTGGTACGCGCCCGCGTGCGGCGGCTTCAAGTCCGGTACCGCTGCTCGCGTCAGCTCACGCTGCAGCGCGACGTCCCCGACGAACGCGCGGTACTGCACGGGTGACATGGCTCCCGTCGCCCTGGCGGCTCCCAGCACGGCGTCCTGCCGGCTCAACGCCTCGCGGGCACGGGCGAGTTCGATCACGTCACGGGAGTCCGAGCGCGCCTCGTTCCGCTCTCCGCGTTCGGCGCCGGAGAGCCCCGTACGCACCGCGAAGGCCCGCTCTACGGCGGTGGTGTAGCGGGCGAGAAGAGCGTCCGCTCCAGTGGTGCGGTCCTTGGCGGACGCGCGGGTCGCGGTGAGCGCCCGGGCACTGTCCTGGAGCCGTTTGATGCGGTCCGGCAGCGAGGCGTCGAGTGCGGCGATGTCGGTGGTGTCGGAGGCGATGCCGGAGCGCAGGGCGGTGACGGTCTTGTCGGTACGGGACACGGCAGCGTCCAGGGCACTCTCGGTCGCGGCGCTCGGGGCCGCGCGGTGGGCGACGGCCGCGGTGCGCTCGGCCTGTACGGCCGTGGTGAAATCCGAAATGGGCCTGATCAGAGCGGAGTTGATCTCCTTGAGCTGCTCGGTGGCCGAGACCTGGGATGCGGTGGTGACCGCGGCGTGGCCCCACAGGGCCATCAGCGAGACGACCGGGACGGTCAGCAGCGTGACGACCTTGGCTCTGATGGATTTGGGGCGCAGCCGTTCGGGCAGCAGAGGGCGTTCGGGCATGGCGAAGCGTCTCCTTGGCGGAGCAGGAGTGTTGGGGGGAGGGGGAAAGAGGGCGGAAGAGGGGGAGAGGCGAGGGGGCGCGAAGGGCGCGGGGGAGTGCTGGGCTGCGACGCGGCCTCAGGCGGCCGGCAGCTCCACCTCGCGCAGCGGCCGTGCGGCGGCCTCGTTCTGGGCACGCTCCTGGGCGCTCGGCGACAGGGCGACGTAGGCGCAGGTCAGGAAGAGGAAGGAGCCGAGGACCACGGCCAGCGGCAGGATGAAGGAGGTGGCGCTCGCGCCGTCGAGTGCGGTGGTTCCGGCGTGGACGGAGACGGAGGCGGCCGCCATGCCCGTGTAGTGCATGCTGCTGACGGCGAGGCCCATGACGAGGGCGGCGCCGGCGGCGATCGCGGGGCCGCGGATGGTGAGCGCGGCCCACAGCGCGGCCGATGCGGCGACGATGGCGATGACCACGGAAGCGGCGGTGACGACGGGATCGTACGAAAGGTCGCCGTTGAGCCGGACCGCGGCCATGCCGATGTAGTGCATCGCGGCGACGCCGAGCCCGGTGCCGAGCCCGCCGAGCAGGACGGACCGGATGCGGGAGCCGCCGTAACCGGCGATGAAGACGCCGCCCCCGACGACTCCGATGGCGACGATCAGGCTCAGCAGGGTGAGCGGGATGTCGTAACGGATCGCCGTACCGTCGACGGTGTAGCCCAGCATCGCGATGAAGTGCATCGTCCAGATGCCGGCCCCGATCGCGATCGACGCGGTGACGAGCCAGTTCCTTTTCGATTTTCCTTCGGCGGCCAACGCCCGGACGGTGCAGCGCAGTCCCAGCGCGCTGCCGACGACGGCCATGGCGTACGACAGGGCCGGAGTGATCCAGCCGCCTGCCAGATGGTGCATGTGACCCACGGAATTCCTCTCGCTCAGCGAGGTCGGCCCCCCGACGGTCCGGGACGCTAACACGCAGGCGATCTTCCGCAACACCGGTGGAATCACTGGCAGAAGCTGTCTACCAGCGGGTAAGCCCAAGATCAGGGGGCACGCGGCGACAGCGCGTCCATCGCCTCCGGATTCAGGTGCGACCCTTGTCACGCCGCGCCTCGGGGCGCTTCGGGCATTGGGGTCGAGACAACCGGAAGGTGTCACTCCGGCACGGAGTCGGCATCGGCGCCGACCGCGGCATCGGCACCCGCACCCGCATCGGCATCGGCATCCGCCCAGCGTCGCCGGATCTCTCCCGCCTGCCGGTCGAGGCAGTCCATCAAGGTCGCGATGGTGGAGGCCGCCGACGTGCGCAGGGTGACGACGCTGATCTCGCGCGCCAGGGGCTCGCCTTCGAGCTGTCGCAGGACGACGTCCGGATGCGGCGTCCCCAGGGCGAGGCGGGGGATCACCGCCACTCCGGCGCCCGCGGCGACAAAGCCCTGGACGACCGCGTAGTCGTCCGTCCGCAGCGTGTGCACGGGCTGGAACGAGTGTTTCGCGCAGGCACGCGCGAGAGCGCGGTCGCAGGGATCGCCGGGATCGGCGGCACCGATCCAGTTGTCCTGGCGCAGGTCCTCCAGGCGGACGTGCGTCTGGCCGGCGCAGCGGTGGTCCTCCGGCAGCACCAACTGCAGCGGGTCGTGCAGCAGGGGATGCAGATCGAAGTCGTCGTCGAGGTCGAGCCGGTCGCCCGGCTGGGAGAAGACGAGCGCCGCGTGCAGCTCCCTGGCCCGCAACCCCTTGAGCAGAGTGGGCAGTTCACCCTCGGTCATGGAGACGTGCACGTCGGCCTGGAGCAACACCTTGACCGCGGGCGGCAGCAGGAGGGCGCCGGCGGTCGGGAAGGTCCCGATGTGCAGGGTGCGGGTGCCCCGCTCGGCCAGGTCGCGGAGCTCCCGCTCGGCCAGACCGAGCCGCTCCAGGACCGCTTCGGCATGCGGCAGCAGGGTGGCGCCGAGTTCGTTGAGCTCGGCTCCCCGGGGTCCGCGCTGGACGAGCCGGGCACCGAAATGGGATTCGAGCGCGGCCAGGTGGTGGGTGATCGTCGGCTGGCTGTAGTGCAGCATCCGGGCCGCCGCCGCGAGCGACCCCTCGCGCGCGATCGCCGCAAGGACGTGCAACTGACGAAGCTCAAGCATATAGACAGCATATGGAGGGGTGCAGGTAACTCCTGTGTTCCTCGATGGCTGAATGCCTGCGACGCTCGGCGGCGTGAACAGCACCGCCACCGCGGCAATCGCCGCACAGTGTCCTGCCGCCGCAGGTCAGCACCATGCTCCGTACGCCGCGGCGCTGCGGGCCCATGCGGGCCGCGGCTGGCTCAGGCTGAATGTGCCCGGCCACGGGGCGGACACCGCCCGGTTCGATCAGCTGACGTCGCTCATGGGCCCCGACGCCCTCCGCCTGGACTTCCCGCCTCTCCTCGAGGGCCTCGATCTCGGCACCGGATCACCGCTGGCCCAGGCCCTCGACCTTGCGGCGGACGCCTGGGGCGCACGCCGCACCTGGTTCCTGACGAACGGGGCGTCGCAGGGAAACCAGATCGCCTCGCTCGTGGCTCCGTCCCTTGGCCGCGCACTCGTCGTCCAGCGCAGTGTCCATTCGAGTGTCATCGACGGTCTTGTCCTTTCGGGCCTGCGCGCCCGCTTCGTGCATCCGTCGGTCGACGCCGACCAGGGCATCGCGCACGGCATCACCCCTGAGGGCCTGGCCAAGGCGCTGGCGGAGCATCCGGAAGCCGCGGCCGCCTACGTGGTCACTCCCAGCTATTTCGGTGCGGCGGCGGACGTCCGCGGCCTGGCCGACGCCGCGCACTCCGCCGGCGTACCGCTGTTCGTCGACGAGGCCTGGGGCTCGCACTTCGGCTTCCATCCCGACCTGCCGGCCGGCGCCCTCGCCCAGGGGGCCGATCTGGTCGTCTCAAGCACGCACAAGCTGGCGGGCAGTCTCACGCAGGCGGCGATGCTGCACCTCGCCGAAGGGCCGTTCGCCGAGCGGCTTGAGCCGCTGGTCGACCGTGCCTTCCGGTTGGTCCAGTCGACGAGCGCGAGCGCGCTCCTGACAGCTTCACTCGACGTCGCGCGCGCCGCTCTCGTACGCGACAGGGCAGTCATCGGAGCCTCCGTGTCCGCCGCCGACCAGATGCGACGGGTGATCCGCAGCCTTGGCCGCTTCGCCGTCGTCAGCGACACCTTCGGGAGATTCCCCGACATCGCCGCCGCCGATCCCTTGCGGATCGCGATCGACACCCGCAGCGGTGGCATCAGCGGCCACGAGGCGCGGCACCGGCTGTCACGCGACCACCAGATCATGGTCGAGGTGGCGACGGACTCCGCGATCGTCGCGGTGGTGGGAGCGGGGTCCGTCCCGGACACGGATCGCTTCGTGGAAGCGCTGCACTGCCTCCCGTCCGCACCGCCGGACGGCGCGCCCACCGCCGACCGCCCGCGGCTGCCGCCCCCCGGACCCGCGCCGATGACGGCGCGCGAGGCCTTCCTCAGCCCTTCCCGGGCGGTACGCGCCGAGGACGCCGCGGGCATGGTCTCGGCCGACACCCTGGCGGCGTATCCCCCCGGAATCCCGAACGTCCTGCCGGGCGAGGTGATCACACGGGAGGTGGTCGACTTCCTCCAGCAGACCGCGGCGGCACCCAACGGTTACGTACGCGGCGCACTCGACCCTGCTGTCGGGGGCTTTCGCGTCGTCGATGCCGGCGCCTGCTCCTCGCCCTGAACTCCCGCGTCGACCATAGGACGCGGCTTCGGGATCTGGGCCCTGTCCCCGTACATCCACTGCGACAGCGCCACCCGCAGCCGCTCCGCCCGCCGCACCCGCCTGCGTACGCCGTGCTCGTCCGTGTCCGGCAGTGCTTCGAGCGGGATGGGCTGTTCGTGCTGGGTGAGGCGGTACAACTCGCCCTGCTCCAGGGGTTCGTGGACTTCCACGAACTCGCCGTGCGGCAGTCGCCGTATCCGGCCCGTCTCCCTGCCGTGCAGCACCTTGTCGTGGTCCCGTCGCTGGAGCCCGAGGCAGATCCGCCGCGTGACCACGAACGCGATCACCGGGCCCGCGAAAAGGGCAACCCGCACGAACCAGGTGACGGCGTTCAGGGAGAGATGGAAGCGCGTCGCCCAGATGTCGTTGCCGCCGCCGATCAGCGCCACGAAGAAGACGGTGAGCCAGGCGACGCC
This sequence comes from Streptomyces sp. NPDC021622, assembly GCF_040640795.1. Lineage (NCBI taxonomy): Bacteria > Bacillati > Actinomycetota > Actinomycetes > Kitasatosporales > Streptomycetaceae > Streptomyces > Streptomyces sp. NPDC021622. Next base: position 333,749 of record NZ_JBFACK010000002.1, on the reverse strand, counting down.
AAGTCCCGTGCGCACCGGGCGGTTTCGGGGGCGGTCCAGGAGATGGTGTTCGCGGTGGTCGCCGGTGATCCACGCCTCGATGAACGGATACACGCCGATCATGAGCAGGATCAGCGGGAACACGATGAAGGGGATGAACACGCCCAGGGCCAGGGTGTGGCCCCACAGGGTGATCTCCCAGCCGGGCATCACGCGGACGAGGCCCTCCGCGAATCCCAGGTACCAGTCGGGCTGTGCGCCCGTGGAGACCTGGTCGGCGCGGTAAGGGCCGTACGACCAGACCGGGTTGATCGCCGCGATCGCCGCGATCACCGTCACGACACCGAACACCAGGAAGAAGAATCCGCCCGCCTTGGCGAGATACACGGGGAAGAACGGCGCGCCCACGACGTTGCGTTCGGTCTTTCCGGGGCCGGGGAACTGGGTGTGCTTGTGGTAGACGACGAGGATCAGATGCGTCACGACCAGCGCCGCCATGATGCCGGGCAGCAACAGGACGTGGATGGAGTAGAAGCGGGCCACGATGTCGTCGCCGGGGAATTCACCGCCGAAGAGGAAGAACGAGAGATACGTTCCGACGACCGGTATGGACAGGAGCGCGCCCTCGACGAAACGCAGCCCCGTACCGGACAGCAGGTCGTCCGGGAGTGAATAGCCCAACAGGCCCTCGAACAGGGCGAGTACGAGCAGCAGCCAGCCGAACACCCAGTTCAGCTCGCGGGGTTTGCGGAACGACCCCGTGAAGAAGTGCCGCATCATGTGGACCAGCATGGCGGCGACGAAGATCAGCGCGGCCCAGTGGTGAATCTGCCGGATGAGCAGTCCGCCGCGTACGTCGAAGCTGATGTCGAGCGTCGATGCGTACGCCTCCGACATCCGGACGCCGTTCAGCGGGAGGTAACTGCCGTGATAATCCACCTCGTTCATCGACGGGTGGAAGAACAGGGTCAGATAGATGCCGGTGATGATCAGGATGATGAACGTGTAGAGACAGATCTCGCCCAGCAGGAACGACCAGTGGTCGGGGAAGACCTTGCGGAGGTATTTGCGGCTGATTCCGTAGATGCCGAGCCGTCCGTCGGCCCAGTCGGCGACGCGTTCGCCTCCCGTTGCCCGCTGCTCGGTCCGTTTCGGGGTGGTGCTCTCGGACATCCCTTGCCTCCCGTGGGCGCTCATACACGGGACGGGCCGGACGGGCGGAGTGTGACATGCCGGGGCCGGTGTGTGGCCCATGTCACGGAAGGGCGGGGCGCGTTGGCGCCGAGGGGTGGGATCGCGAGGTGACGCCGTGCGGCGACGCCGAGAAGTGGCGCAGCGAAGGGGCGCACCGTCCGATCTGGTGCGCCCCTTCGATCACCCACAGGTTCGACCCGGGGTTCAGGCCTGCCGGTCCCTCATCTCCTGCTGGCGCGCCGCGCGGTCCTCAGGCATACCGCGCTCCGCCTGCTGGCGCTGTCGATCGCTGCGCTGGCCGGCCTGACCGGGCTCCTGCTGCTGACGCGGACCCTGCTGGATGGGGTCCTGCTGGGGGTTGTTCCCCTGCTCGCGCCGGCGGGCAGATCGCTCTTGCTTACCCATGAGTGTCACTCCTCGTGAGTGTCGGGGGGATGGGTTCCCTCATCGTGACACGCACGGACACTCTGGGCATATCGGACGGTTACGCTGTGCGATCAGGCCTGTTGGAGGGGGCTAAGACTCGTCGCTTTCCGGCATTCCCCACGCCTCCCGGAACCGTTTCAGGGCGAGCCGTGTCGCCGCAGGAGACATGGCGAGTTCGCGACGCGCCTCTGCCAGGCGCTGCACGTCCCAGTCCGATCCGGCGTCCTTCATGTCGTCGAGGGTGGGGAAGTTCTTGCGGCAGAAGAAGTCGAGGAGGGTGAGCATGAAGTCGCCGTACGCCCCCAACTCGTCCCACTGGCGCCGCGTTTCGAGTGAGGGGCCGGTGTCCGCCGCGTTCTCCGTCGATGGCGATGGCGATGGCGATGGCGATGGCGAGGTCGATGTCAAGGTCGATGGTGCGGCCGCGTCGATAAGGCGCCGGACGGCGTCGCGTGCGAGCGCTGTCTGCTCGTCCCCCGGCCGTTCTTGCAGGAGCAGGACGGCCAGGCGGGTGTCGTCCATGCGCTGCGCCCAGTCGGGCGGGTGGTCGGCCCTGGCAAGCAGCACGCGGAAGCCGGACAGTGTCTCCCTCAACTCGTCCCAGAGCAGCGCGTGGGCCACCTGGGGCAGTTGATTGCGGCCGGTGCTGGGGATGGTGACCATCCGGCGCGTGTAGCGGATCAGGTCGCGTGTGATTCCGCCGGAGAGACAGTGCGCGAGGGCGATGAAAGGGGTGGTCAGGCCGGGGACCCGGTTCTGGAGTATGGCGTGCGATTCCTCCAGGGTCCGGGGCTCGATATGGACGACGTCGTCCAATGAGCTGTCGATGATGTCCCGGACCGGGAGCCCTCGGCGGACGAAATCGGCGCCGACGTCCTCGGCGACGGAGATGAGGAAGTAGACGTTCGGAATGCCGAAGACCGCCTTTATCTCGGCGAGCAGCGATCTTGCGTCGTCTGCCGTACCGATGCGGTCGATCTCGTCGATGACGATGAAGATCCGGCCGCTGCCCGCCGCCTTGGCCATGCGTTCCAGCAGGTCCCGGAAGTGGACCACCAGCTCAGGGAAGGTGAGCGTGCGCGAGGAGAGGGTCGTGGTGCGGCCCGCGCCCACGGTTCCTGCGGAAAAGGGCGTAAGACCCGTGGTGGTCGCCAGACTTGTGCTCTGCGCGGTCCGCAGGAGATAGAGGTAGTTGACGCATTCCTTGAGGAGCGGCGACTTCTTCTGCCACCTCGGCAGCGAGACCAGAATGCCGAGGCCGAGCAGCGCGAGCGGAACGCGCGTCAGCCACGGGTGGTCCGTCCAGAGCTGCACCGCCGATGCCCAGATGTCATTCCACGTACGCGTCAGCCATCCGGAGAAGCCGCCGTCAAGGGATCGGTTCATTGCCCGTGCCGCCGGTGCCAGTGCGACGGACAGCAGGACCGCGGCGACGAGAAGCCGGCCCCAGAACGACACCGCCCCGCGGATCCGCAGCAGGATGTGCTTGCGCAGCTTGATGAGGAAGACGAACGACGAATCGGGCGCCCGCCCGTGCGTCGCCAGGAACTGCTCGCACACCCGCTGGAACAGCGAGAGCAGGAATTCCTGCGGGACGTAGGCGGAAGGGATTTCCACGGGGACCACGAGATGGTTGTCCGCGCGCCGCTTCTCCGCCAGATCCCTGAGGAGAGTGGACTTCCCGACGCCGCGCGGACCGGAGATCGCAAGGGTCCCGCCGGCCATCAACTCCATCTTCGCTTCGAGGCTCTCCTGCTCGCGGTGCGGAACGACGTACCGCAGATCGTGCACCTCGACGAGCCCCAGAATGTCGGGAGTGACGAGCAGGGTGTTGTGGTCCTCCCCGATCAGGCGTCTGAGTACCGGCCCCACTTGATCCGCGAGCGCGGCCGGCAGGGAATTGCGCCACTGGCGGCGTACGAAAGCGACTTGCCAGCGCAGTGTCACCAGCCGGAGCAGCAGGAGGAGACGCCTGGCCGATAAGCGCGTGCGTCCGTACTCTTCGACCGCTCGGTCGCGCTGCTCCACGGCGTCCTGGTATTCCTCGTACTCCCCGTATCCCGAGGCCAGTACCTCACCGACGACATGCTCCCGGTGGAACTCCGCCGTGACTTTCTCTTCGTCCACGCCCGTCATGTGCTGCTGCGCCAGATAGCCCCTGAGCACCTTGTCCTCGGCGTGCAGGCGGCTGACGGCGTCCCCGTAGGTCAGCTCGTCCGCAGGCCGGTTCCAGACCGCCTTCGCCGGCTCCGGGGCGTCCACCGTGCCTCCGCCGCATCACTCTGACCGTTGCGGCACAGGAACCCCGGTCGCCGCACAGCCGTGACTGTAAGTCATGCGAGTCGGCAGGCCTAGCCTCCATTCCGTGCGGTGGGTGCGTAACGCAGCAGAGGTCGGCGAGGTTGCGCTGTCCGGGTTCCGTGATCCAACGCGGAGTGGAGAGGACCGTACAACTCCCCTGACACTTATGGGAGTAGCGGTTCACAGATGGGGAGAGGCATGAGCGGGGCGCAGGGGGACATAACGGTCGGGCAGCTGCTGCTCGCCGAGTATCAGGTCGTCAAGGACGAGCAGAAGGCCCGGATCGGGTTCCGCGACAATCTCCTGTACGTGACGCTGGCGGCCGTCGCGGCACTCGTCGCCGCCACCGCACAGACCGAACGGGCCTCGATGCTCCTCGCATTGGGGCCCGTCTGTGTCGTCCTGGGGTGGACCTACCTCGTCAACGACGAGAAGATCTCGGCGATCGGCGCCTACGTACGGGGCGATCTCGGGCCGCGCCTCGCGGAGTTGGCGGCCACGGACGAGCGGGCGGACTCCGCGGCTCCCGCGCCCCCCGCGGCCTTCGGCTGGGAGACCGCCCATCGCGGTGATGCGCGACGCCGCTCGCGCAAGGTCATCCAGTGCCTGGTCGACCTGGTGGCGTTCTGCGTGGTGCCGCTGGCCGGCCTCGTCGTCTTCTGGGCCGACGGCGAAGGGGGCGGACTGCTGCTCGCCCTCTCAGTGGTGGAGGCGGCGGCGATCGCGGGCCTCGCCGCCCAAGTGGTGGGGTACGCACGGCCGTTCGGGAGGGCATGACGGATGACGGGCAGTGGCCCTACGACGGCCGTACCGCCGTCACCAGCCACACCCCCGCCCGCATCCGCACCCCGCTCTCCGTCGCGTACGGACGGAACACGTCCTCCAGAGCGGCCCGCGCCTCGGGAGCCATGGCCCGGCCCGGCGTGCGCGACAGCATGAAGTCGACCGTGTCCCGCGGGGTTTCGCCCCAGACGGCCTCGATGCTCACGGGCGTCACCGTGACGTCCTTGTAGGCGGCGAGCGCCTCGTGGATGCGGTCCGGGTCGGAGAGCGAGGCCATCGCGGCACGGGTCGCGAGCGCGTCGGCGGACGGCTGCTCACCGGGCCCTGCCTCTTCTTCTTCAAGTTCTTCAAGGAGCTTGCCGAAGAGAGCGAGCGCCCGGGACTCCTCGCTCGCTTCACCCGTCTCCTCTGTCTCCGCTGTCTCCTCTGTCTCCTTGATGGGCTGCGGACAGACGAACACGAGCCGTCCGCCGGGCCGCAGCGCCCGCCCGATGTTCTCGAACGCGGCCGCGTGATCCGCGAAGAACATCACCCCGCCCCGGCTGATCGCCACGTCGTACGCCGCGGCCGGGAAAGCATGGACCTGGGCGTCGGCCAGTTCGTACGCCGCGTTGGGGATGCCCTCGGCCGCGGTGCGCGCACGGGCGACGTCGAGGAGCGGCGCCGAGATGTCGACGCCGACCGCGTGGCCGTGCGCGGCGCGCCGGGCCGCGACCCGGGTGGTGTCCCCGGCGCCGCAGCCGATGTCGAGGACACGGTCGCCGGCGCCGATGGCCGCGGCGTCGAAGAGCGTGTCGTTCAGGCCGCCGAGCATCGTGTCGAAGCGCCCGTGATGGGCGGCCCAGTGGGCGCCCACATCGCCGTTCCAGGCCCTGACCTGGCGGGAGTTGGCGGCGGCGATCTTCTCCGCGGTCATGACGCCTCCCTGGTGAGATGGGCGGTGATGCCGCTCTCGATGCGGTCGACGGCGGCGAACGCGCCGTACGAGATCAGATGCACCAGGCAGTGATCGCTGAACGGCGGCTTCTTCCAGGCGGCCACGTCCTCGTCCGTGATGCGGTACGGCGCGAGCGCGGCGAGCAGCGCGAGCCGTGCCCCCGGCCGGGACGCGCGATCCGGCAGCGACTCCCACACCATCGGCGGATGTGCGCCGTCCCACGACGCCAGCGTCTCCTCGACGAGCCGCTGATCGGCATCGTCCAGCAGGCCCGCGCCCATCGTCGCCGCCGCACGGAGCGCCGCGTACGCGGGACCGACGGGCGACCCCGCGGCCCACTCGGGGCCGGGCAGCGGCTCGTCGAGCAGGGCAAGCGAGTCACCGGGCGTGACAGAGCGGCGGACCGCCTTCTGCAGCGAACGCCCGCCGAGCGAGCGCACCACGCGCAGGCGCTGCGCGTTGCACGGCAGCATCCGCTCGGTCATCAGCGACGACGCGACACGGTTGATGAAGTGGAAGGTGAGCGCGGTGCCGATGTGCGCGGGGGCGTGGGCGCGCGGGAACGGCGGAGCCAGCTCCGGAGCGCCCGGTGTGCGGGTGGCCTTGCCCCAGGCGAGCAGCCGCGCCTGGTCCGGGTCGTCGGGCTGCTCGCCGCGCAGCACTCGCTCGGCGACACGGTGGTCGCCGGTGGCGTGCAGCATCACCGTGTGCGCGCTCACGCAGAACGGGCAGCGGTTGGCGAGCGAGACACCGACGGCGACCAGCTCGCGGTCGGTGCGGGTGCTGCCGCCGGGGGTGCCGTCACCGGGCGTGCCGTCGCCCGCGAGCAGGGACTCGCGGAGCAACGCCCAGGTGGCGGTGAACAGTTCGGGTGCCGGGGAGAGCGCGACGAGCGGCGCGGGCTCCGCGAGGCCGAAATCGACGGCCATCTGCGCGTAGGCGTCGGCGGTCCTGCCGGTCGCGGACTTCGGCAGTACGGGATCGGTGTATCGGAAGGTTGCCATGGCATCGAGGGTGCTGGTGCCGGGTGCGTCGGGTCGTCGTACGGCGGAAGGCAGTTGGGAGTACGTCGCCGGGGGCGGGCGGGTCCGTGACTACTGCGGCGGGAGTAGTGGGGAAGCGGTCTGCTCGGACGACGCCGTTGTCAGTGGTGCGGTCTATGGTTTTTGAACACGCTGGGGAACGCGCGGATGCGCGGCGGGGTGCGGCGGGGGATCGACGGAGGTCGGGGTGAGCAGGGTGGCTGGTCGCGCGGATCGCGAGGGGTGGCGGGTGTGGCTCGGCGACGCGGTGCTCGCGGCCGTCGTGGGCGTGATCGTCATCGTCGCGACGGTGTACGGGGATGATGCGGGGTTCCTTGACTACGCGCTGCTGGCGGCAGGTTCGCTGGCCCTGGCCGCGCACCGGGCGGCGCCCCGTGTGGTGCTCGCCGTCACCACTGCATCTCTGCTGGGCGAGGTGCTGCACGCGGGGGCGGACAGCGTGGCGGCGATACCGGTGGTGGCGGCCGTGCACACGGCGGCGCGGGCGGGCCACCGGGGTGTCGCCGCGGCGGCCGCGGGGACGTTCCTCGTGGGCTTCGCGGTGGCGGGCTCCGCTGCGGACGACGTGGCCCAGCGGACCATGCTGCTGGCCGGCTGGTTCCTGTGCGCCCTGGTCACGGGCCTCGCCGACAAGAACTGGCAGGCGTATCTGCGCCAGACCGAGCAGCGCGCCCTGGAGGCCGAGCGGACCCGCGAGGAGGCTGCGCTGCGCCGTGCGGGGGAGGAGCGGCTGCGGATCGCGCGTGAACTGCACGACTCGCTGACGCACAGCATCTCGATCGTCAAGCTGCAGGCGGGGGTTGCCGTCCACCTCGCCCGCAAACGGGGCGAGGAGATACCGCCCGCGCTGCTCGCCATCCAGGAGGCAAGCGGCGAGGCGATGCGCGAACTGCGCTCCACACTGGACGTACTGCGCACGGACGAGCCGACCGGGAGCCCCGCGCTCCTGGTGGAGCGTGCACGGGCGGCCGGGCTCGACGTGGAGCTGACGGTACGGGGCCGGGAGCGGAGCCTGGCCGGGGGCCTTGAGCGGGCCGCGTACCGGATCGTTCAGGAGGGCCTCACCAACGCGGCACGCCATGCGGGGGGTGCCGCGCGGGTAGCGGTCGAACTGAACTATGGAGAGCGGGAGTTGTCGGTCCGCGTGACGGACGACGGAGTCGCCGAAGCCGGCCTGCCGCCGGCGGAGGGGACGGGCCTCACGGGAATGCGCGAACGGGTCGTAGCACTGGGCGGCACGCTGCGGGCGGGGCCGCGGACCGAGGGAGGTTTCGCGGTGTGGGCCGAACTGCCGTTGGGGGTGGGGGAAATGGCTTCGGGGGTGGTTGGTGTGGGTGCCGGTGCCGGTGCCGGTGCCGGTGCCGGTGCCGGTGCCGGGGCGGCCGCGGCTGCGCGTGCGACCGAGGCTGTGCGTGCGGCGGGCATGGAGGGGAACGGCAGGTCGGAGGTGCCGGACGGCTCGGGTGAGGCGGGTGTTGCAGGCAGCTCGGGCGTCTCCGACGGGTTCGACGCTTCCGGCGTCTCTGACGGCTCGGATGGAGCGGGTGTCTCGGGGAGCCCAGGCGTCTCGGTGGGCTTGGGCGGATCGGCAGATCCAGGCACCTCGGCAGGCTCGGGTGGATCGGTGGGCGGGCCAGGCGTCTCGGCAGGCTCGGGTGAGTCGGTGGGCTCGGGCGGCTCATGTGCCCCAGGCATCTCGGATCGCCCAGGTGCCTCGTCCGGCTCGCGTGCTCCAGGTGTCTTGGATGGCACGGGCGCCTCGCCCGGCTCACTCGCCTCAGGCGTCTCGGACGGCCCCGGCGCCTCGCCCGGCTCGAAGGCGAAGGTCGTCGCCGATGCCCGGCGGCGTGGGGAGTGGGCGTGATCCGGGTCGTGTTGGTGGACGATCAGGCGTTGATGCGGGCGGGGTTCCGTGCGCTGCTTGATGCCGAGGACGGGATCGAGGTGGTGGGGGAGGCCGCCGACGGGGAGCGCGGGGTTGCCCTCGTGCGCGAGTGTGTGCCCGACGTCGCGCTCATCGACGTACAGATGCCCGTGATGACGGGGATCGAGGCGACGCGTCGGATCGTCGCCGACCCGCGGCTCGGAGGCGTACGCGTCGTGATCCTCACCAACTACGGCCTCGACGAGTACGTCTTCGATGCGTTGCGTGCCGGGGCCAGCGGGTTCCTGCTCAAGGACACCGAGCCCGCGGATCTGCTGCAGGGCATCGAGATCGTCGCTCGCGGGGAGGCCCTCCTCTCGCCCTCGGTGACCCGCAGGCTGATCGGAGAGTTTGTGTCGCGGCCGCCGGACCGGGCAACGGCGCCGGGCCTGGAGACGCTCACCCGCAGGGAGCGCGAGGTCACCGCGCTCGCCGCGCGCGGACTGACGAACGAGGAGATCGCCGAGCACATGGTGATCAGCCCGTTCACGGCGAAGACGCATGTGAGCCGGGCGATGACGAAGCTCGGCGCGCGCGATCGGGCCCAACTGGTCGTCTTCGCCTACGAATCGGGGCTCGTGGCTGCCCGGAACGCGACTCCATAAGATCGCCGGGTGACCGTCATACCGTTCAGACAAGTCGGGGCCCTCGCGGCTGTCGCCCTGCTCGCCGCAGGGTGCGGGCTGTCGGATGAGCTCGATCGGGAGAGGAACCCTGAGCGGACGGCCGATGCTGCTCCCGAGGGCGGTCCTTCCGCTGCCGCTTCGGGTGTGCCCACGGCGCCCGGCCTGGCGTCGAGGACGCCGATCCCCGTCGAGGAGGCCCCTGTCCCGGCCGCGCCCACGTCCTCGTGCCCCGCATCGGGCGTGCGGATCGAGCCGGGCATGGTTGACGCCGCCATGGGGCTGCGCGCGATGAGCGTGACGTTGACCAACTGCGGGAAGCGTGTCCAGCGGCTGAACGGCTACCCGGGACTGAGGGTGCTCGACGAGCACCGCGAACCCCTCGACGTACAGATCCTCGAAGGGCCGGAACCCGTCACGCAGATGGACGACCCCGGGCCGCACCCCGTCACGCTGAAGCAAGGGGAGTCGGCCTACACCGCGCTGGTCTGGCGCAACACCGTCACCGACACGACGACGACCGCCGTCAGCGGCACCTATCTGGAGGTCACCCCGGCCAACGGCGTCCGCAAGGCGACCGTGACGCCGCAGGGCCGGATCGACCTCGGCAACACCGGCCGCATCGGCACGACCGCCTGGCAGAAGACCCCGGCCGACGACACCAGGGCGTCCAGGCCTACGGCACCCGCACCGTCCACTCCGCCGAGTTAGCCGCAGCGCACGGTTCACTTTCATCGCCTTGGGTGTCCATATCAGGACAATCCGGTAGGCCGGGGATAGGTTCGCGCTCAGGGTGGTCGGTCGACCGTCGGCGCCGGCCCGCCCGGACGGGAGGCGACCAGCGGCTGATGAGCCACGCCGACACGAGCGAGCAGGCCACCACCGGATCCGCACCGGCGGCCAAACTGACGCTCCTGACGCTGACGACGATGGTCGTCGGCTCCATGGTCGGCGCCGGGGTCTTCTCGCTGCCCAGCCGCTTCGCGGACGAGACCGGTGTCGCCGGTGCGCTGATCGCGTGGGCGATCGCCGGCACCGGCATGCTGATGCTCGCCTTCGTCTTCCAGACACTCGCCGTCCGCAGACCCGATCTGGATGCCGGTGTCTACGCCTACGCCAAGGCCGGGTTCGGCGAATACCTGGGCTTCTTCTCGGCGTTCGGCTACTGGGCAAGCGCCTGCGTCGGCAACGTCACGTACTGGGTCCTGATCATGTCGACGGTCGGCGCCATCTGGCCGGGCCTCGGCGAGGGGGACACCGGCCTCGCCGTGCTGCTGTCGTCGGCGGGCCTGTGGGGGTTCTTCCAGCTCATCAAGCGGGGCGTCAAGGAGGCCGCGGCGATCAACCGCGTCGTGACGGTCGCCAAGATCGTTCCGATCCTCTTCTTCGTCGTCCTGACGCTCTTCTACTTCAAGGCGGACGTCTTCGCCGACAACTTCGGCGGCGCGGACTACTCCGGCTCCCTCTTCGCCCAGGTGCGCGGCACGATGCTCGCCACCGTCTTCGTCTTCCTCGGCGTCGAGGGCGCCAGCGTCTACTCGCGCCACGCCAAGCGCCGCAAGGACGTGGGAAGGGCCACGATCCTGGGGTTCCTCAGCGTCTTCGCCGTCTTCGCCTCGGTCACCATCGTGTCGTACGGCATCATGCCGATGAACGAGATCGCCGCGCTCCGCCAGCCCTCGATGGCCGGAGTCCTGGAGTCCGCGGTGGGCACCTGGGGCCAGGTGTTCATCAGCGTAGGACTGATCATCTCGGTGCTCGGCGCGTATCTGGCCTGGACGCTGATGTCCGCCGAAGTCCTGTTCGTGGCGGCCAAGGACGACGACATGCCGCGCTTCCTCGGCCGCTCCACCGCAGCCGACGTGCCCGTGCCCGCGCTCCTGATGACCACGTGCCTGACGCAGGTCGTCCTGATCGTCACGTCGTTCTCCGACGACGCGTTCAACTTCGCGCTCGACCTGACCAGTTCGCTCTCCCTGATCCCCTATCTGCTCGCGGCAGCGTTCGCCGCGAAGATCGCGCTGCGGCCGGACGACCTCACCCACGGGGGCAGGGGAACGCGCGGCGAACTCGTCGTGGGCGCGATCGCGGTCATCTACACGGCGTTTCTGCTGTACGCGGCAGGCCTCAAGTTCGTCCTCGTCTCGTTCATCGTCTACGCCCCGGCCACGATCCTCTTCGTGATGGCCAGACGGGAACAGGGCAGACGCCTCTTCTCGCCGCGCGAACTCGTCATCCTCGCCGTCTCGACCGCCGGCGCGGTGGTCGGTGTCATCGCCCTCGCGGTCGGCTGGATCAGCCTCTGACCCACCGTCAACCGCCCCCATTCCCACGCCGTACTCGCATCGGAATCCGCATCGGAAAGGCACACCGTGACAAGCCCCGACACGCCGAGCACCCCGGACTACGGCGTCTACTCCGAGGTCGGCAAGCTGCGCAAGGTGCTGGTCTGCGCGCCCGGTCGCGCACACCGCAGACTGACCCCCACCAACGCCGACGACCTGCTCTTCGACGACGTCATGTGGGTGGAGAACGCCCAGCGCGACCACGCCGACTTCGTCGACAAGCTCAAGCAACGCGGTGTCGAGGTCGTCGAACTGCACGACCTGCTCGCCCGGACCATGGCGATCCCCGAGGCCAGGAACTGGCTCCTGGAGCGGAAGATCACCGCGAACGAGGTGGGGCTCGGACTCATCGACGACACCCGCGCCTTCCTGGAGACCCTGGAGCCGCGCCGCCTGGCCGACTACCTCATCGGCGGCCTCGCCACCGCGGATCTGCCGGACCAGTTCCGCTCCGGCCATGTCGCGCTCGTACGCGAATCCACCGGCGTACGCGAGTACTTGATGCCGCCGCTGCCGAACACGCTCTACACCCGCGACACGACATGCTGGCTGTACGGCGGCGTCACGCTGAACCCGCTGTACTGGCCCGCCCGGCACGACGAGACGCTCCTGATGAAGGCCGTCTACCGGTTCCACCCCGACTTCACCGGCGCCCGCGTGTGGTGGGGCGACCCCGAACTCGACTGGGGCCAGGCCACGTTCGAGGGCGGCGACATCATGCCGGTCGGCAACGGCGTCGTACTGATGGGCATGAGCGAGCGCACATCGCGGCAGGCCATCACACAGGTCGCGGCCTCGCTGTTCCAGAGCGGCGCGGCGGAGCAGGTCGTCGTCGCCGGCATGCCCAAGCTGCGGGCCGCGATGCACCTCGACACCGTCTTCACCTTCGCCGACCGCGACGTCGTCACGCTCTACCCGAAGATCATGGACGCCGTGCACTCCTTCACGCTGCGCCCCGGCGGAGGACCGGCCGGCATGGACATCACCGATGAGGGCTCGCGTACGTTCGTCGAGGTCGTCGCCAAGTCGCTCGGGCTCTCCGGGCTGCGGGTCATCGAGACCGGCGGAGACGTGTACGCCTCCGAGCGCCAGCAGTGGGACAGCGGCAACAACGCCGTCGCCCTGGAGCCGGGCGTGGTCGTCACCTACGACCGCAACACCCAGACCAACACCCTGCTGCGCAAGGCGGGCGTCGAGGTCATCACCATCGTCGGCGCCGAACTCGGCCGGGGCCGCGGCGGCGGGCACTGCATGACGTGCCCGCTCATCCGCGACGCCGTCGACTTCTGAACCAGGCCGCGGCTCAGTAGCGCTGGGCCTTGACCAGCTTCGCGGAGAGCTTCGGCTCCGGCGGCGCGTGGCTGATGGCGTACGCCTGGGCCCGCTCGCCGGGGTCGAGGTCCTCCTTGCCGATGTAGCGCGTCTCCACGGTCTTGCCGTCGGGATCCAGGAAGTCGACCTGGATCGCGTAAGACGCCTTCTCGTCCGTGCTGTTGGTGATGGTCACGATGGAGGCGAGCACACCGCCGGTCTCGGAGCGCGGCCTGCCCGTCATCGATACGTCGGCCATCGCGTTGCCCTCGCCGTCCACGTCCTTCAACTCGTCCTGCGCGGCCTTCTGGACCCGCTCGAACTCCGCGGACACGGACGCCCCGAACTCGTCCGCGCGCTCCGAGGCCGATTGCGCCGCCTCCGACGCCGAAGCGCGCGCGGACTCGGCGGCCTCGGAAGCGGCCGACTTCAGGGGCGACGCGGTCTTCTCCGAGAAGGACGCCGAACGGGGAGCCGTCGGCCGCTCGCTGATGGTCCGGCTGCCCTCGCTGGAGGGGGCGTCGCTGTCGGTGCTGCACGAGATGAGGGCGGCGGCCGTGACGGCGGCGGCCAGCGCGAGGGCGGCGGATACCACCTTCCTGGGGCGTCGCGGCGCGCCGGCCGGCAGGGGCTTCATTCGGAGCGGTCCTTTCACTGCTGCGACTCACTGCTACGACTGATCACTGCTGCGACTGCTCGCTGCTGCGACTGATCACTGCTGGGGCTGACGTCAGTACCGCAGGGCGCAGGCGATCCCGCCCTGCTCGGTGAGCGTTCCTTCGGGTACGAAACGGACCTGCGCGCCGGTGTCCAGGGCCCGCTCCACGATCTCGTCCACGATGTCCTCGACGGCGTCGAGATCGTCGGCGGTGGCCGGCACCAGATGCCCGCCGTCGTCGCGCACGGTCTGCCGGAAGGTGTCGTCGACGGCGAGCAGCCGGACCCGGTCGGCGGTCACGTTCTGCCAGACCTCGTCGAGCCCCGCGGCGAACTGCCGCTGGCCCCGTGCGGTGTCCAACTCCTGGAGCAGGGCGTCGAGTTCGGCCTTCTCCCGGTCGGCGACGAGCGGAGCCATCGCCTGGCCCACCGCGTCCGCAGGGCCGTCCGCGAGTCCGCCGTGCGGCACCCGCGTGGCCTTCTTGGTGACCGTGCCGATGTCGTCGAGGAGGGAGAGCGCCGCGGCTTCCCCGGCCACGAACAAGGGGCGCGGGTGAGCGTCGAGGACGGCGCTCATCGCCTGGTCCGCCGCGCGCAGGAACGTACGGGTCCGCTCGTCGCGGAAGGTGCTCGGCAGATCGCCGATCCGCTCCTTGCGCTCGGCGTCCGGGTCGTCGAGGCTCCGGGTCAGCGGGAACCCGTCGGCGGTGTGCTCGCCGACCCGCTCCGGCGTGCCGTCCCACAGCGTGACGCGGTCGGCGGAGACGGCGAGGACCCAGTACGGGCGCTCGGCGGCCCGGGCCGCGACGAGGTTGCGCGTCAGGAACGTGTCCGAGAGCACCACCCGCGACGGCACCGTCCTGGCGATCGACCACACCTGGTGCTCGCCGGGGGCGGCGAAGACCGCGAGCCCGTCCTCGGCGTGCACAAGATCGATATCGGCCACCGCCCGGTCCAGCTGCCCCGCCACCTCCGCGCGCTGCTCCTTGGTCACGGCCGGGTCGGCGTTCAGGCGCTCCTTGGCCTCGGCGACGAGATTGCGCAGCCGCACGGGATCCTGGGCGTTGTCCGGTTCCCTGCGGTGCGTCGGCAGCAGGACCGTGACGGCCGGATAAGGGCGCGTCTTCCGCAGCTCGGCGAGGGCTTCCGGGGTGAGGGAGGGGTGCATGGGGCGGGCCCTTTCGGGACGGGTGGCTACTGAAGGCCGCCGGCGCCATTACGCCGCGTAATGCACTTTATGTCGGTTGTGCGGGTGGGGCATTTCGCCTCGGCTGTCGTCTGCCGGGGCCGGTGCGTCACGCACGTACCGAGTCGCCGCGCCCGCCCGTGGGACTCAACCTGAGTTCATGGAACAGCGCGCGATCCGTCTGCGGCGCCGGCTCCGGCCCGTCGCCTGGATCGTGGCGGTGCTGTGCGTGGCCGTCCTTGCCGCGACGGCCACGGCGCGCAGCACGGTCCTCAGCCCCGGCTTCCACCAGCGCGTGCTCGACGAGCAGCGCGCCTACGACCGCCTCTACAACGAAGTCCTCGTCGACCCGCAGACCCTCCCGGTCGCCCGTGACCTGCTGGGGCGGCTGCCGGTCCCGGAGGCGGCCGTCACCTCCAACCTGAAGATCGTGCTTCCCCCGGAGACCCTGCGCGCCATGGCCGACCGCCAGATCGCGGAGGTGACCGGATATCTGCGGGGCGAGCACGACACGCTGCGCCTCACCGCGGACCTGCGCCCGCTGCTCACCAATGTCGGCAACCTGGCCCAGACGTACTTCGGTGATCTCGTCGCCTCATTGCAACGGCAGCCCGAACCCGACTTCCCCGCCTTCGTCGCGGACCTCGACCGGGCCGCGAAATCCCTGGCCACAGGGGTGCCGCCGGCCGATCTGCCCACCCTGGAGCTGTCGAGGGACCAGGCTGTTACGGCCACGCGGGCGCTGCTCCAGGTGGTGCCCGAGGACCGCCGGGACGAACTCCGTCCCGAGGTCGAGGTGGCGCTGGAGAGCGGGGACGTCGCCTCCGCGCTCGCCGCTGTCGGGCCCGAGGCGGTGTCGGACCGCACCCGCCAGGCGACCGAGCAGTTGCGCGAGACCGCCGGCGGCGACACCTGGGACATCACCGCCGACCTCGACACATCGGGCGACGCGCTCGCCCCGCTGCACCGGGCGCGCTCCGTCACACATCTCGCCCAGGGCGTGGTCGAGCCGCTCGCCGCCCTGCTCGGCGTCGCGGCCCTGGCGTTCCTGTGGGTCTCCGGGCCCGCGGCTCCCGCACGGCGCCTGACGGGGCTCGGCTGGGCGCTCGCCGCGGGCGGAGCCCTCACGGGGCTGTGCGTGGTGGCCGCCCGTGTGGCCATGGACGGCGGCCTGGTCAGCACGCCCGAGTCCTGGCCGGGATCCGTTTCACGGCTGGTCGACGACGTGGGGAGCGCGGCCGTGGACGGTGTGCTCACCACCGCGACCGTCGCCGCGTACATCCTGCTCGCCGCAGGCGCGCTGCTCGTCTCCGTCAGCTGGGTCTGGCAGGCGGGACCGGCCCTGACGGTCGGCCTCCGCCGTGTGCGACTGCTCTTCGTCGGGGTGGCGGGTGTCGCGCTCGTCGGCGTCGTCCTCGCGCCCCTCGCGGCGGGCCGTGCCGATCCGCGCGTCTGCCAGGGCAGCTCCAGGCTCTGCGACCGCGGCTACGACGAGATCGCCCAGCTCACCTCGCACAACGCGATGTCCACCACCGCCGACCAGTTCATCGGGCCCCTTCAGGACCCCCGCATCACCGCCCAGCTCAACGACGGCGTACGGGCCCTGCAGATCGACACCTACACCTGGGAGCGCCCGGAGCAGATCGCGGAACGGCTCGAAGGGTCGGACTTCTCGCCCCGGCTGCAGGGGCAGATCCTGGCCGCGATCAACAAGTTCAACCCGCCACGCGACGGCCTGTGGCTCTGCCACTCGGTGTGCCGGGCGGGCGCCATCGGCCTCGTGCCCACGCTGCGCGAGGTCGGCGACTGGCTGCGCGCCCACCCCACCGAGGTCGTCACGCTGATCGTGCAGGACGCCGTGGACGGCGAGGCCACCGCGGCGGCCTTCGAGGAGGCCGGTCTCACGGACCTGCTGTTCGAGCCCGCCGCGGACCCGTCCCGCCCGTGGCCCGAGCTCGGCGAGATGATCGACAGCGGCAAGCGCCTGGTCGTCTTCGCCGAGCGCGCCGACGGGCCCGCTTCCTGGTACCGCAACTTCTACCGGTACGGCATGGAAACCCCCTACGCGTTCCGCACCCCCGAGGACATGACCTGCGTGCCGCACCGGGGCGGCACGGACAAGCGCCTCTTCCTCCTGAACCACTTCATCACCATCGACGGCGGCAGCCGCCTGGACGCCGGCACGGTCAACACCCGCGCCGCGGTCCTCGACCGCGTGCACGCCTGCGAACGCGAGCGCGGCAGGCCGGTGAACTTCGTCGCCGTGGACTACCTCACGATCGGCGACGCGAGGGGCGCGGTGGACGCGCTGAACGCGGAGAGGTGAGGCGGGCGTGCTGCCGTGGGCCGCGGCTGTGGACCGGCGCCCGGGGTTGCGTGGAATTCACGTTGGGGAAACCCCTCATACACCCGCTCCGTACGCGTTGTCAGCGGGGCGTGCTCTTATGGAGGCATGATCGAAGACTTTCTGGAAAGCGGAGTACCCGCAGTAGAAGAGGCCCTCCGCAAGGCTGCCGCCACCGAGGTCATGCCGAGGTTCCGGCAGCTCACAGCGGAAGACGTCGTACAGAAGAGCGGCCCGCACGACCTGGTGACGGTGGCCGACCGCCTCGCCGAGGAGCAGCTGACCGCCGCGCTCACGGAGCTGCTGCCCGGCTCCGTGGTCGTAGGAGAAGAAGCCGTCCACGCCGACCCCTCGCGGTACGAGGCGATACGCGGCGACGCGCCGGTGTGGATCGTCGACCCGGTCGACGGCACCCGGCAGTTCGTCCACGGCGACCCCGGCTTCTGCATGCTCGTCGCGCTCGCGTGGCGAGGAGAGGTGCACGCCTCGTGGACGTATGCCCCGGCGCTTGACGAGATGGCCGTCGCGGTGCGCGGCAAGGGCGCCTGGCTCGACGGACGGCGCCTGGTGGCCGGCACGCCGGGCGAGGTGCTCGAAGTGGCCACCTCGCACCCGGACTTCACCACCGAAGACCAGAAGCGTGCACTCAGCGGCCTGCGGGTGGACGGCGTCGCGCCGCGGCCCTGCGGGTCGGCCGGTCTTGAGTATCTGTCCATAGCCAAGGGCGAATTGGATGCGATCGCCTTCTCCTGGGAGCTGGCCTGGGACCACGCGGCGGGACTGCTGCTCGTGGCGGAGGCCGGCGGCAGCGACCTGACCGTGGCCGGTCAGCCCTTCCGGATAGCGGGCGGCAACGCCCTGCCGTTCACGGCCGCCCGGGACGCGGCCACGGCCGACCGGGTGGTGGCGTTGCTGTCGGCTGGAGCCTGATCTGCGGGTCGCCGCCCGACTCGAAGTTGAAGTGGACGGTGGTGACCTCGAATTCGGTGACGGTGCCGACGGCCGGCCAGTCCCCGGGATCCAGGGGGAGCCCGGTCAGGTCCACGAAGCAGTGGATCGGCAGCCCCAGGTCCACGAAGAGCCCGGTCCTGCCCGGACCCCATGGCAGCTCACCGACCGTGCCGGTCAGCCGCGTGCCCTGGGGGAGCGGGCCGCCCGGACCCGGCGGTGAGGTGTTGCGGCCGTGGCGGGCGCGCCGCCACGCCTGCTCGAACTCCGCCTCGGTGACCGGCTCGGCGATCGGCCGGGTGACCGCCTCGGTGACGGGCCCGGCGTCATCCTCGACGGAGTCGTTCAGGAGTGCGCCGTACCGCGCCGTGTAGAGCCCCGCGCCGAGCGTTCCGAACTGCTCGTGGACCCAGGCGAGTTCATCGCGCGAGGCGGCGACGGAGGCCGTGCCGTGCGGCTCGTCGAAGGACGCCTGGCGTACGACGACGGAGTCGTCCCCGGCCTCGAACCAGCCGTCGGAGCCCGCGTCGGCGCGGCGGAACCATCGCGTCACCCGGCAGAGGCTACCCGCGCCGACGGCGCTGTCGGTGGCCAGGCCTATCCTGGGCGGCAGTGGCCATCGGCTGACAAAGGAGTCCGAAGGTGCCGTCGATGCTTGATGCCGTCGTCGTGGGGGCGGGACCGAACGGTCTGACCGCTGCCGTCGAGCTGGCCCGCCGTGGCTTCTCGGTGGCCGTCTTCGAAGCCAAGAGCACCGTGGGCGGCGGTGCGCGGACCGAGGAGCTGACCCTTCCCGGGTTCCGGCACGACCCCTGTTCCGCCGCCCACCCGCTGGGTGTCAACTCACCGGTGTTCAGGACCATGCCGCTCGACCGGTACGGACTCGAGTGGCTGCAGCCCGAGCTGTCGATGGCGCACCCCTTTCCGGACGGCAGCGCCGCCGTGCTCTCCCGCTCCGTCGCCGAGACGGCCGCCTCGTTCGGGCCGCGCGACGCGGGGACGTACCGCCGACTCGTCGAGCCCTTCCTCCACAACTGGGACACCGTCCTGCGGGACTTCATGTCGCTGCCGACGAC
Organism: Streptomyces sp. NPDC021622; assembly: GCF_040640795.1. NCBI lineage: Bacteria > Bacillati > Actinomycetota > Actinomycetes > Kitasatosporales > Streptomycetaceae > Streptomyces > Streptomyces sp. NPDC021622. The sequence continues at coordinate 314,672 of NZ_JBFACK010000002.1, read as the reverse complement.
GGCCCTGCCGCGTGACCCGCTGACCCTCGCGCGCTTCGGGCTCGTCGGCCTGCCGCCCGCCACGTGGCTGATGCGGCGCTTCCGCGACGACCGGGCCCGCGCCCTGTTCTCCGGGCTCGTCGCCCATGTCATCGCGCCGCTCGGCGGGCTCGCCACCAGCGGTGTCGGCATGGTCTTCGCGCTGGCCGCACACGCCCGCGGCTGGCCGGTCGTGCGCGGCGGCTCGCAGTCGATCTCCGACGCGCTCACCGCGTATCTGAAGGACCTCGGCGGCGCGGTGCACACCGACTACGAGGTCAAGCGGCTCGACGACCTGCCGCCCGCCCGCGCGTACGTCTTCGACACATCCCCCACGGCGCTCGCGCGGATCGCGGGCCTGGGGCGGAGTTACGAGAACTACCGCTACGGCGCGAGCGCCTTCAAGATCGATTACGCCCTTGACGGCCCCGTACCGTGGACCGCCAAGGAGGCGCGCGCCGCGGGCACCGTGCAGGTCGGGTCCAGTAGCGCCGACATCGACGCCGCCCTGCGTGCCGTGTCGCGCGAGAACCGCGCGCCCGACCGGCCCTTCCTCATCACCGTGCAGCCCGGCGTCGTCGATCCGTCGCGCGCGCCGGCGGGCAAGCAGGTCTTCTGGGCATACGGCCATGTGCCGAACGGCTGGAGCGGTGATCTCACCGACGCGATCGAGCGGCAGCTGGAGCGGTTCGCCCCCGGCTTCCGGGACCGGGTCCTCGCGCGCGCCACAGCGGGCCCTGCGGAGCTGGCCGCGCGCAACGCGAACTATGTGGGCGGTGACATCGCCTGCGGCGCGGCGAGCGGGCTGCAGCTCCTGCTCCGCCCCAAGCTGTCTCTGTTCCCGTACAACACCGCGCATCCCGCGGTCTTCATCTGCTCGTCCGCGACGCCGCCGGGGCCCGGGGTGCACGGCATGTCGGGGCACAACGCCGCCAAGGCGGTATGGAGGAGGCTTCGCTCCGCATGACGGCCATCACGCTCGTCCAGGGCGACATCACCCGGCAGTCGGCCGACGCGATCGTCAACGCCGCGAATTCTTCCCTGCTGGGAGGTGGCGGGGTCGACGGTGCGATTCACCGGAACGGCGGGCCGGAGATCCTCGAGGCGTGCCGGCGGCTGCGGGCTTCGCACTACGGCAAGGGGCTGCCGACCGGTGCGGCGGTGGCGACCACCGCCGGGCGGCTTGACGCGCAGTACGTCATCCACACCGTGGGGCCGGTGTGGTCCGCCACGGAGGACCGGTCCGGCCTGCTGGTGTCCTGCTACCGGGAGTCGCTGCGGGTGGCCGAGGAGGTGGGGGCGCGGACGGTCGCCTTCCCCGCGATCTCGACCGGCGTCTACCGGTGGCCGCTGGATGACGGGGCCCGTATCGCCGTCCGCACGGTGCGGAAGCATGCGGTGGCTTCCGCCTTTGACGAGATCCGCTTCGTCCTTTTCGATGCGAAGGCCTACGAGGCGTTTACGGCTGCGCTGGCGGAGGGGTAGGGGCGCTGCCCCCGGCGCATTGCTTCATCGGGGCCCCGCGGCTGGGGCTGTGCCCACCCTTCCCCAAGCTCTCGGCTTCGCTCGAGCAGGGGAGACCCCACTCGCCCTGCGGAACGCCTGCCCACAGCCGAGACAGTCGGTAGGGGGAGGCTGTGGCGGGCCACGGACCGCGTCGAGGTCCATGTCGGATTTTCGCCAGCCACCCATGTCCGCCATGCACGATCCTTGAGCCATGCCCACCGTCACGGCAACCTCCTCCGCCCAGGCCAGTGCCAGCGCAATGCATCACGACGCCGACCGCTGCGTACGCGCAGTTCAGTCGAAGGACGCCCGGTTCGACGGGTGGTTCTTCACCGCGGTTCTCACCACCCGGATCTACTGCCGCCCCAGCTGCCCCGTGGTCCCCCCGAAGCCCGAGAACATGAGCTTCTACCCGAGTGCGGCAGCCTGCCAGCAGGCCGGATTCCGGGCCTGCAAGCGCTGCCGCCCCGACAGCAGCCCCGGCTCCCCGGAGTGGAACCAGCGCGCGGACCTGGTGGCCCGCGCGATGCGCCTCATCGGGGATGGAGTGGTCGACCGCGAAGGCGTCCCGGGCCTGGCCGGCCGCCTCGGCTACAGCACCCGCCAGGTCGAGCGACAGCTCCTCGCGGAGCTCGGCGCGGGGCCGCTCGCCCTGGCCCGCGCCCAGCGCGCGCAGACCGCGCGGCTGCTCATCGAGACGACCACGCTGCCCATGGCGGAGATCGCCTTCGCCGCGGGCTTCTCGTCGATCCGTACGTTCAACGACACGGTACGAGAGGTCTTCGCCCTCGCCCCGGGCGAGCTGAGGGCCCGGGTGCCCAAGACGGCCGCACCCAAGCCCGCCGCCCCCGGAGTGCTCTCCCTCCGCCTGCCCTTCCGCGCCCCGCTCACCCCGGACAACCTCTTCGGCCACCTCATCGCCACCGCCGTACCCGGCGTGGAGGAGTGGCGCGACGGGGCGTACCGACGCACCCTGCGCCTGCCCTACGGGCACGGAGTCGTCGCCCTCACCCTGACCCCCGACCACATCGCCTGCCGTCTCAGCCTCAACGACCTGCGCGACCTCACCATCGCCATCAGCCGGTGCCGCCGCATGCTGGACCTGGACGCCGACCCGGCGGCCGTCGACGGCCAGTTGCGCGCCGACCCGCTGCTCGCGCCGCTGGTCGACAAGGCGCCGGGACGCCGCGTGCCGCGCACGGTCGACGAGGCGGAGTTCGCCGTACGCGCGGTGCTCGGCCAGCAGGTCTCCACGGCCGCAGCCCGCACCCACGCCGCGCGTCTGGTCACCGCGCACGGAGAGCCGGTCGACGACCCGGAGGGCGGCCTCACGCACCTCTTCCCGGCGCCGGAAGCGCTCGCCGCGCTCGACCCGGAGGCGCTGGCGCTGCCGCGCAGCCGCCGCACCACGCTGACCACCCTCGTACGTCACCTCGCCGACGGATCGCTCAGGCTCGGCGTGGAGAGCGACTGGGACGAGGCCAGGGCGCGGCTCATGGAACTGCCCGGGTTCGGCCCCTGGACGGTGGAGGTCATCGCGATGCGTGCGCTCGGCGACCCGGACGCGTTCCTGCCGTCCGATCTAGGAATCCGGCGCGCCGCACAGGAGTTGGGCCTTCCGCATACCCCGGCCGCGCTCACCGCGCGCGCCGCGGCCTGGCGCCCCTGGCGGGCGTACGCGGTCCAGTACCTGTGGGCCACCGACGAGCACCCCATCAACACGATCCCCGCGTAAAGATCACGCGTAAAGATCCCGCGTAAAGACCCCGCGTAAAGAAAAGGGCGGCACTCTCATGCACCGTCAGCACACCCTCATCGACAGCCCCTACGGGCCGCTCACCCTCGTGTCCACCGACGGCACCCTCAGCGGCCTCTACATGACGGAGCAGCGCCACCGTCCACCCGAGGAGACCTTCGGCGACCGCGATCCCGCGCCGTTCGGCGAGGCGATCAGCCAGCTGGAGGCGTATTTCGCGGGCGAGTTGACGGAGTTCGACCTGCCGCTGCGCCTGGACGGCACGCCCTTCCAGCGCACCGTCTGGCGACAGCTCCAGCTGATCCCGTACGGCGAGACCCGTACGTACGGACAGCTCGCGGACGCACTGGGCAAACCCAACGCGTCCCGGGCGGTGGGCCTGGCCAACGGCAAGAACCCGATCGGCGTCATCGTCCCCTGCCACCGCGTCATCGGCGCGAGCGGCAGCCTGACCGGCTACGGCGGCGGACTCGACCGCAAGCAGCGGCTGCTGGCCTTCGAGGGCGCGACGACCGGCAGCGAAGCCGCGCTCTTCTAAGCGAAGCACCGCTCTTCTAGCGAAGCCGCGCTCTTCTAGGGAGTGCCGCCCCGCAGCCCCATCGCTGCCTCAGCCCACCCGCACCCCGCTCTCCAGCTCCACCGCACCCTGCCCCGCGTCGAGCGCCGCGAGTCCCGCGAGGACCCGAAGACCCAGCTCGCCCGGCAAGTACTCGCGCAGCTCTTCGCGGGCCACCAGGCGCCAGGAGAGCAGCTCCTCCTCCTGGAGGCGGATCGACTTCAGCTGGTCCTCGTCGAGCACCCCGCCGTCGTACAGATAGGCGACCAGCGGTGGCCGGTCCGCACCGGGAACCCAGTCCACGACGAGCAGCGGCCCCAGTTCGAGGTCCAGGCCGATCTCCTCGGCGGTCTCGCGCCGTGCCCCCTGGCGTGGTGTCTCTCCGTCGTCCGACTCGATGGTCCCGCCGGGCAGCGCCCAGCCGTCACGGTAGTTGGGTTCGACGAGCAGCACCCGTCCCTCGGCGTCCCTGAAGAGCGCGGCGGCCCCGGCGATGACGCGGGGGAGGCCTGCGATGTATGTGGCGTAGTCCTGGAAGGTCACACCGGAAGCCTAGACGCAGCGGCCGCCGCGACCCTGTGCGTCACACGCGTGGCGCTTCGGCCAAGTCCACGGTCCGCGCGGCCAGTTCACTGATCCGGGACCCGTCGAAGCCGAACACCGCGCTCCGCACCCGGTCCTCGAGGGGATCGCGCCACTGGGCAGGGATCGCCTTGGCGCCGCACAGCACGCCCGCGACCGATCCGGCCGTCGCGCCGTTCGAGTCCGTGTCCAGGCCGCCGCGCACCGTCAGGGCGATGGTGCGGGTGAAGTCCCCATCGCCGTACAGGAGTCCGGCGGTCAGGACGGCGGAGTTCGGCACCGTGTGGATCCAGCCGAGCCCCGCGGTCTCCTCCTCCGAGGTTGCCAGGGTCTCCTCCCAGCCGAGCCCGGCGTCGTGCAGCGAGAGGACCCGGCGCACCGTACGGGCGAGCTTGCTGCTCGACGGGATCACGCCGAGGGCCGCGTCGAGCGCCGCACGAGGTGTCGGCGCGCTGAACGCGGCCGAGATGAGCGCCGCCGCCCACATCGCCCCGTACACGCCGTTGCCGGTGTGCGAGAGGACGGCGTCGCGGCGGGCCAGCGCGGCGGCGCGGCGCGGGGCGCCGGGACAGGTCCAGCCGAAGATGTCGGCGCGGATGAGGGCGCCGATCCACTCCTGGTAGGCGTTGTCGTAGGTCGCGGTGAGCGGCGGCTTGAGCCCGTTCGCGAGATTCCGGTACGCGGCCCGCTCCGCCGTGAAGGTCTGCAGATAGGGCAGGCGAAGCAGCCACAGCTCGCCGACCTGTTCCGTGCTGAATCCGAAGCCGTGCGTCTCCAGGAGGTCGAGGCCGAGGATCGCGTAGTCGACGTCGTCGTCACGGCAGCTGCCGTGCACCCCGCCCCGTACGCACCGCTGCCACTCGGGCCGCAGCTGGAACTCCTCGACCCAGGAGGGGGGTTCGGGCAGATAGTCGGTGAGCGGCAGCGCGTCGGCCTGCCGCAGATAGCGCTTGATGCGATCACGCGTCCAGTAGTCGCCCCGCTCGATGGGTTTGCCGAGCATGTTGCCGGCGATCCGCCCGATCCAGCCGCCGAGTACGCGGTCGGCGAGTTCCGCATGCACTGGGGTCATGCGTCCGGTTTACCGAATTCGCGGTGCTTCCGCGCGGTCAACGCGACGCCTTTGTCGCGGAGCATGAGAAGTTTGTCCGGTTTTCGGCGAGAAAATGGGAGCGCATATGGAACGCCGTACGACCGCGCCGGCCGCCGCCGTCGTCGTCCTTGGGGCCCTCTCCGCCGCGGGTTCCGTGGCGGAGAGGCTGATCGATCATTTTCCATGATCCACCTGACCGTCTTTGAGGCGATTAAGGACGATTTAGGGTCTGAATCTGCCGCCCTCGTGAGAAGGCAGCCATGGGCAGGCGGCCCCATCTGCGGTTATGGTCGCAGCGGCGCGACTGCCTTGACGTGAGCAAGGCCGGAAAGCAAGGGGATGCAAGGTGGCGGACGCTGCTGAGACGGCGGGGCGTGTGCGGCATGCGCGGGATGCGCAGCATGTGCTCATTGCCGCGGACAAGTTCAAGGGGTCGCTCACGGCCGTGGAGGTCGCCGAGCGGGTGACGGCCGGGCTCCGCCGCGTCGACCCGAAGGTGGAGGTCGAGGCGCTGCCGGTGGCCGACGGCGGTGACGGCACGGTCGCCGCGGCGGTCGCGGCCGGTTTCGAACGCCGCGAGGTGCGGGTCACGGGACCGCTCGGCGACGAGGTCACCGCGGCGTACGCGCTGCGCGACGGGACCGCAGTGGTCGAGATGGCGGAGGCGTCCGGCCTCCAGCTGCTGCCCGAGGGCGTGTTCGCGCCGCTCACGTCCACGACGTACGGCTCTGGAGAGCTGCTCCTTGCCGCGCTCGATGCGGGGGCGCGGACGATCGTCTTCGGCGTCGGCGGCAGCGCGACGACCGACGGCGGTGCGGGGATGCTGGCCGCGCTCGGCGCGGTGTTCCTGGACGCCGAGGGTGCGCCGGTGGCGCCGGGCGGCGGCCCGCTGGCCTCGCTGGCGCGTGCGGACCTGTCCGGCCTGGATGCCCGGTTCGCCGAGGTGGACCTCGTCCTCGCCAGCGACGTGGACAACCCGCTGACGGGACCGAAGGGCGCGCCCGCGGTGTACGGGCCGCAGAAGGGGGCGACTCCGGAGGACGTGGCCGAGCTGGACGCGGCGCTCGCGCACTTCGCGCGGGTGCTCTCCGAGTCGGTCGGTTCCGCCGCCCTTGAGTACGCGGAGTCTCCCGGGGCCGGAGCGGCCGGTGGCATCGGCTATGGCGCGCTCGTCGGGCTCGGCGCGAGCTTCCGGCCCGGCATCGAGGTCATGCTGGACGTCCTCGGCTTCGCGCCCGCGCTGGAGCGGGCGACGCTGGTGATCACGGGTGAGGGTTCGCTGGACGAGCAGACCCTGCACGGGAAGGCTCCCGCCGGGGTCGCGGCGGCGGCGCGTGCCGCGGGCGTCGAGGTCGTCGCGGTCTGCGGCCGCCTTGCCCTCCCGGCGGAGGCGCTGGGCCGCGCCGGGATCCGGCGGGCGTACGCACTCACTGACGTGGAGCCGGATGTGGCGCGCTGCATTGCCGAGGCCGGGCCGATTCTGGAGACGGTGGCGGAAGGGATCGCCCGGGACTTCCTCGTCTGACGTAGGGGCGGTCCCTGCGGGGCCTTCCCCAATCCCGCCCCTTCCCGAAACCATGGGGCTCCGCCCCCTGGACCCCCGTTCAAGATGGCCTCAAACGCCGGCCGGGCTGGATATATCCAGCCCGGCCGGAATCTCTCAGCCCGGCCGCAATCATTCAGCCCGTCCGGCGTTTGAGGACGAACTCGGCGAAGCCGGTGATCGACGGCCACCGCACCCCCGGGTTCCGCCCAGGACCGCCTCACCCCGGCGTCAGCCGATACGCATCCAACGCCAGCGTCATCTCCATCAGATCCCGCGGCCGGGCCAACGACCGCGAGGTCAGCTGCTCCAACCGCCGCAAGCGGTTGAACACCGTGTTCCGGTGGCAGTACAGACGCCCGGCCGCCCGCCCGGCGGACCCCTCGCACACCAGCCACGCGTCCAGCGTCTCAAGGAGCACCGCCCGATCCCCCGGTTCGAGGGCGAGCACCTCCCCGAGCACGTCGGACACCAGGCGCCCCGCCAGCTCCGGCTGGCTCACCACAAGCGCCGTCGGCATCCGCTGATCGAGCCGTACGATCCCGCTCGCGTCCGGCGGACACGTCCGCAGGGCCAGTTCCGCGAGCCGCCGCGCGTGGCCCAGCTCGGCGAGGCCCGCCACCACGGGGCTGATCCCGCCGGGACCGGGGCAGCGCCCGTCAAGGGCGGTGGCCAGCGCGTCAAGGCCGTCCTCCGCGCCCAGCGCGACCACCCCCACCTCCCGGTCCGCCCGCATCCGCCAGACGAAACGGAACCCGGCCTGCTGGATCTGCCGGTGGAACGCCGCACGCCCGTCCCGTCGCTCGGCCCGCAGCACCACCACCGCGTACGGCCCCCGCTCCGGCAGATCAAGACCCGCGGCCACCTGCGCGGCGAGCCCGGGAGCCGACTGGCCCTCCAGAAGCGCGTCGAGCAGCGCCTGCAACTGCTCGTCGGTGCGCCGCCGCAGCTCCATCTCCGTCGCCCGGTACGCGTCGGACGCGGCCGCCGCCTGCGCGTCCACCGCCGACCACACCATCGTCGCCGAGCGCATCAGGACCGCGAGGCGTTCCGGGTCCTGCCCGACCGTGCCTTCCAGGAGCGCGTCCCAGACCAGATAGCCCGCGTTGCGGTACGAGTGCACCACCAGGTCGAGCGGCAGGCCCTGCTGCGCCCGCCGCCGCCCCGCCTCCTCGGCGTACTCCAGATCGCGGCGCGGCGACGCGCGCGGCGCCGAGGTCGTCTCGATGCCGATCCGTATCGCCTCCTCGGCCTCCTGCCACTGCTGGTCGTACGGAAGCACCCGCGCGTACACCGGGGAGTGCTCGAAGAGCTGCCGCAGATGTTCGTCCACCAGCTCGGGGATGCGGGGCAGCAGCGCCCTGCACGCCTCCTTGAGCACCTTCCAGTCGTGACCTGTCCGAGGCCTGCGCCCGCTCACGGTGTTCCCCCTCGCCGCCGCCCGTCGCCCCTCTTCGTGCGGAGGATGCCACCGCTCGGCCGCCCCCGGCAGGCCCCTGACACGGGGTGTTGTGCCCGTGCACAACCGGCGGGCGATCCCGCTGGTCACCCGCAGCGATTCGGCCACAGGCCGTGGACGGGCGCCCCGCGCGGTGCTGGGGTGAGCGCCACGCGCAGGGCGGGCGGAGAGCAGGGGGTCCCAGGTGGGTGGTTCCGGACTCGTGGTGCGGGACGCGTCGGTCGGATACGGGCCGGTGCGCGCGCTGCGGCAGGTGTCGATCGAGGTGCCTGACGGTGCCGTCGTCGCCGTGCTCGGCGGCAACGGCGCGGGCAAGTCGACGCTCCTGCGCGCCATTTCGCGCACGCTTTCCTTCCACCGAGGGGCGCTCACCTCGGGCTCGGTCCACTTCGGCGGGCGGCGCGTCGACGGCTGGCACGCGGACCGCGTCGTGGCCGCCGGGGTCTCCCAAGTACCTGAAGGCAGGCGGGTGTTCGCGCGGATGACGGTCGCGGACAATCTGCGGGCGGGCGCGCTGGGCTCCGCGGGAAGCCGGGCGGTGAAGGCCACCGCCCTGAGCCGCGTCCACGAACTCTTCCCGGTGCTCGCCGAGCGTGCAGGCCAGCGCGCCGGTCTCCTCTCGGGCGGCGAACAGCAGATGCTGGCGGTGGCCAGGGCCCTGATGGCATCGCCGAAGCTGCTGCTCCTCGACGAACCCTCCCTCGGACTCGCCCCGTTGATGGCCGCCCGCATCGCCGACACCGTCCAGGAGATCAACGCCCAGGGCACCTCGGTCCTGCTGGTCGAGCAGAACGCCGCGCTCGCCCTGCGCCTGGCATCCCATGCGTACGTCCTGGACGTCGGCGAAGTGGCGCTCGCGGGCCCCGCGGACGACCTTGCCGCATCCGACGAGGTGCGCCGCCGCTATCTCGGCGTGGTCGACGAGACCGCGGCGGACGACGCGTCGCGCGGCGTCGGCGCGCTCCCGGTGCTCGGGCGATGGGCGGGCCGGCGATGACCGGTGACCGTCCGGCGGCCGACACGCCGCCCTTCGAAGCGGACGTACCGCCGCTTGACGTAAGGGAGTTGACCGTCCGCTTCGCTGGCCTCACCGCGCTCGACGCCGTCAGCTTCACGGTCAGGCCCGGCACCGTGCACGCCGTCATCGGACCCAACGGCGCGGGCAAGTCCACCTGCTTCAACGTCCTGTCCGGGGTGTACCGCGCCACCGGCGGCACCGCCCGCTTCGGGGAGCACGAGCTGACGGCCATGGCGCCGCACCGCATCGCCGACCTGGGCGTCGCGCGGATCTTCCAGAACCTCGCACTGCCGCCGCGCGCCACCGTCGCCGACAGCCTGATGCTCGGCCGCCACCGGCTCACCCGCACCGGCTTCGTGGCAGCGGGGCTGCGCCTGCCGTCGGCCGCCCGCGAGGAGCGGCTGCATCGCGAACGGGTCCGGGAGATCGCCGCGTTCGTCGGCATCGAGCGTCAACTCGAAGCGCCCGCGGGCTCGTTGCCCTACGGGCAGCAGAAGCTCGCCGAACTCGCCCGCGCCCTGTGCATGGAACCCCGGCTGCTCCTTCTCGACGAACCCGTGGCGGGGATGACCGCGGACGAGCGGCGCCGCACCGCCGCCGTCATCGCCGGCGTACGCGACAGCCTCGGCATCTCGATCGTCCTGGTGGAACACGACATGGGGGTGGTGATGCGGCTCGCGGACGCGGTGACCGTACTGGACTTCGGGCGCCGCATCGCCGACGGCACCCCGGCGGACGTACAGAACGACCCGGCGGTCGTGCGGGCCTACCTGGGGGAGGGCACCCGGTGACCACCTTCGTCGAACTCCTCCTCAACGGCCTCTCGATGGGCTCCGTCTACGCCCTGATCGCCCTCGGCTTCGTCGTCATCTTCCGCGCCACCGAAGTGGTGAACTTCGCGCACGCCTCGCTGCTCCTGGCGGGCGGCTACATCACCGCGTCCCTCCACGACGACATCGGCTTCTGGCCGGCGCTGCTCGTCGGCATCGCGGGCGCCGCGGTGGTCGGTGCCGCCGTCGAGTTCCTCGTCATGCGGCGCTACCGGGGCGCCGACCACAGTGTGCTCGCCATCGTCACCATCGGCGTGGACATCCTGCTCACCACCGAACTCACCCGGCGCCTCGGCACCGACGTGCTCGCGCTCGGCGACCCGTGGGGCGACTCCGTGCTCACGGTGGGGTCGATCTCCCTCGCCCACACGCGGATCGCCGCGTTCGTCGCCGCGGCCCTCCTCATCACCGTCTTCCTGCTCGCCTTCCGGTACACCTCCTGGGGCGTGGCGATGCGCGCCGCCGCCGAGAGCCCGGAGACCGCCGCGCTGATGGGCGTACGGCTCGGCAGGGTCTCGCTCGGCGCGTGGGCCGTTGCGGGCGGGCTCGCCGCCGTGGCCGCGCTCTTCCTCACCGTCTTCCCGACCCCCGGGCTCGAACGGGCCACATCGCTCGCCGCGTTGAAGGCGTTCCCCGCAGCGATCCTCGGCGGCCTCGACTCCACCACGGGCGCCCTGGTCGGCGGCCTCGTGGTGGGCGTGACGGAGTCGCTCGCCACCGGATACCAGAGCGAACTCACTTTCCTGGGGCGGGGGTTGGGCGACCTCGCGCCCTATCTCGTCATGACGGTCATCCTCCTCATCCGGCCCGCCGGACTCTTCGGCACGAAGGAGCTCGCCCGTGTCTGAAGTCCTCGCCCGCGGCCGCGAGTTGCGCTCCCGCAGTCGTACGGCACTGCGCGGCCCCCGGGCCTACGTCTGGGCCGCGGGGGCGGTGCTCCTGCTCGCCCTGCCCTTCTACCTCGACCGGTTCTGGCTGCAGGCGGGGCTCTTCGCCATGGCGGCCGCGATCGGCGCGATCGGCATCAACCTCCTCACCGGCGCGACCGGCCAACTCTCCATGGGGCACGCCTTCTTCCTCGCCATCGGCGCGTACGGATACTGCGTCCTTGCGGGGGACGGCGAGGGCGGCCTGACCGGGCTCGGCCTGCCGACCTGGATCGCCGCCGCGCTGGCCGTCGCCATCGCGGGCCTTGCGGGCGGGCTCTTCAGCCCCATCGCGGGGCGCCTGCGCGGCGCGTACCTCGGCATCGCGACCCTCGCCCTGATCTTCATCGGGCAGCACGTGCTCTTCAACGCCCACGACCTGACGGGTGGCTCCAACGGCCGCGACGTGCCGCCCCTGAGCGTCTTCGGGATCACCTTCGACGACAGTGAACTCGTCGTCGCCGCCGTGCCGTTCGGGGCATCGGAGAAGCTCTGGTACGCGGGGCTCGTCCTCCTCGTCGGCTGCGGACTCTTCGCCCGCGGCGTGCTGCGCGGACGCCCAGGGCGCGCCATGAACGCCATCCGCGACCACCGCATCGCCGCCGGCGTCATCGGCGTGCCCGTCGCCCGCTACCGGGCCGGTGTCTTCGTCCTGTCGTCGATGTACGCGGGCCTGGCCGGGGTACTGCTCGCCCTGGTCTTCCAGCGCACCGTGCCGGACTACTTCGGCATGACGCTGTCCCTCGAATACCTCGCCATGATCGTCATCGGCGGCCTCGGCTCGGTCGCGGGCGCGGTGGCCGGTGCCGCCGTGGTGTCCCTGCTGCCCCAGCTCCTGACCCGGTACAGCGACGCACTGCCGCTGGTCTCGGCCCCCGGCACCGGCGGGATCACACCGGGTGAGGCGTCCCGGTACCTGTACGGCGCCGCCGTCGTGGCGGTGGTCCTTTTCCTGCCCGGCGGTCTGGCCGGCATCGCCGCCCGGCGATCCAGGCCGACGTCCGGCCGGGCTTCAGTGGAATCAGGGGAGGAACGATGAGTTCACGCACACGGAAGCGGGCCACCGCGGCGGTCACGGCGCTCGCCGCACTGCTGGCCCTGGCGGCCTGCAGCTCCAAGGCGAACGACGACGACGGCGACAAGAAGGGCGCGGGCGGGGTCAAGACCGGCGACGGCATCTCCGGGAAGACGATCAACCTCGGCGTGCTCACCGACATGACCGGCGTGTACGCGACCCTCGGCAAGAGCGTCACCCAGGCCCAGCAGCTCTACGTCAAGCAGACCAACGCCGACGGCGGCATCTGCGGACACAAGCTGAAGCTGACCATCCGCGACCACGGCTACGACCCCCAGAAGGCGGTCGCCGCGTACACCGAACTGGAGCCGGACGTCCTCGGCTTCGCCCAGTTCATCGGCTCGCCCTTCGTCGCCGCGGTCAAACAGCGCGTCGACGGCAACAAGGGCCTGGTGCTTCCGCAGGCCTGGTCGGCGAACCTGCTCGGCAGCCCGTATGTGCGGGTGGTCGGCTCGACGTACGACCTGGAGACGATCAACGCGATCGACTTCCTGATGAAGGAGAAGGGCCTCAAGAAGGGCGACAAGCTCGGCCATGTCTACTTCGAGGGCGACTACGGCGAGAACGCCCTGAAGGGCTCGCAGCACATGGCGAAGGAGTCGGGCCTCACCGTCGTCGAGCAGAAGATCAAGGCGACCGACAACGACATGACGGCGCAGGTGTCCGCCCTGAAGAAGGCCGGCGTCAAGGGCATCGTCATCAGCGCGGGTCCCCGGCAGGCGGCGTCGCTGGTGGGTGTGGCCGCGGCGGGGAAGTTCGACGTCCCGATCATCGGCAACAACTCGGCGTTCTCGCCCCAGCTCCTGGGCACCCAGGCGGGCCCGGCCCTCGCGAAGAACTACTACGTGGCATCGCCGACCCTCCCGATCGGCGCGGACACGGCAGCGGCGAAGAAGCTGGTCGCCGACTACAAGGCGGCCTACCCCAAGGACGCCCTCGACAACGGCGTGACGGCGGGCTGGACCGCGGCCTCCGTCTTCGGCGAGGCCCTGAAGAAGGCCTGCGAGAGCAAGGACCTCACCCGTGAGGGCGTCGACAAGGCGCTCCTGACCATCGACGCGTACGACACGGGATTCGGCGTCACGCAGAACTTCACCGACCCCAAGTCCCCGTCCTCCAAGGAGAGCGTGATCCTGCGCCCCGACAAGAGCGCGACGGGCGGCATGAAGGTCGTCCGCGAACCGGGCGCTTCGGAGGCGGCCGAGGGATACACGCCGGGGGCGTGAGCACCGGCTCGACGAGGCAGGGGCGGCGGCCAGAAGACCTTCCTGCCCGTCCGGCGATTGAAAACCAAAGGGGGCCCGAACCATACGGTTCAGGCCCCCAGAGGCAACGTTCAAGCGCCGCTACGGCAACTGCGCCGCCCGCGCTTCCCTCCGGTTGTCCCGGAAGTTGTTCACCCGGCGAGCCGTCGCGAACAGGGGAATCACCGCGCCCAGGACCAGCTGCAGCGCACACCCGGTCTGGAGGAGCAGCTGACCGCCCGGGGCCTCGAAGGCCCACGCGGCGAGGAGCCCCATCGCCGCGACGATCCACGCCAGCATCGCCACCGCCAGCGGCCCCCGCGGCTTCGGATACTCGACCCGGCTCACCATGAGCCACGCCGTACCGATGATCGCGAGCAGCGTCGCCACGAACGGCAGCTCAAGGAGCACGATCGAGACGACCGTCAGCGCGCCGAACGGCGACGGCATGCCCTGGAAGGTGCCGTCCTTCACGGTCACGCACGAGAACCGCGCAAGCCGCAGCACCACCGCCAGCAACACCACGATCGCTCCGACCGCGGCCACTCTCTGGTGCGCGTCGTCCGCGACCATGCCGTAGACCAGGACGAAGTACGCCGGCGCCAGACCGAAGCTGATCAGGTCCGACAGGTTGTCCAGCTCCGCGCCCATCGGCGAGGACCGCAGCTTTCGCGCCACGAGCCCGTCGAAGAGGTCGAAGACGGCCGCGCAGAGCATCAGGATCACGGCGGTCGCTGCGGAGTGCCGCGCCATGCCGCTTTCGGTGCTTCCCTGCACGTACGGGATGAGGATGCCCGTGGTGGTGAAGTACACCGCCATGAACCCGCACGTGGCATTACCGAGCGTGAGGGTGTCCGCTATTGAGAGGCGGAGTGAGAGAGGCATCTCCTCGTCCGCCTCGTCCTCCGCCGCCTCGGGAACCCAGCCGGCCTGTGTCTCAGGATCAACCACGGTCAATTCGAGTCACCCCAGCCACGGTCTTCTGACCGACCTCGACGTCCACTTCGACACCCTCGGGGAGGTAGATGTCGACGCGGGAGCCGAACCGGATCAGGCCGATGCGCTCGCCCTGCTCGACCTTCGTGCCCTGGGGCACGTAAGGCACGATGCGCCGCGCGACCGCGCCCGCGATCTGGATCATCTCGATGTCACCGAGCTCGGTGTCGAAGTGCCAGACAACGCGCTCGTTGTTCTCGCTCTCCTTGTTGAACGCCGGGACGAACCCGCCGGGGATGTGCTCCACGGACGTCACCGTGCCCGCGAGGGGCGCGCGGTTGACGTGGACGTTCAGCGGGCTCATGAAGATCGCGACGCGGGTGCGTCCGTCCTTCCACGGCATGATGCTCTGCACCACACCGTCGGCCGGCGAGATGACCCGGCCCTGGGAGATCTCGCGCTCGGGGTCGCGGAAGAACCACAGCATGCCCGCAGCGAGCGCGGTGGTCGGTACGGCGACGGCCGCGGCAACCCCCAACTTGGGGGCGCGACGCGCGCGGACGAGGCTGATTGCCGCGGTGGCGACGGTCGGCAGGAGCCACGGCGATGCTCCGCGCGCAAGACGACCCTTGAGGATGCCATCGCGTGGTGCAGAGGTTTGGCTGTGGGGCATGGATGACCTTCGTAGCGGATGATGCCGCGCAGTTAACGGGGGGACGGCGGCTTTTCCGGGATGCTATCGGTTGCGAGCCACAACTGGGCAAGCCAGGAAGCCGAGTCAACGGCCGAAGAGCGTTGACAGGGTGTGATCTTCTTCTCGACGAAAACACCCCAAATCAGACATCTAGTCCTGGAATCGATACTCTTCGAGCAGTCGCCGGCCAATGATCATTTTCTGGATTTCGGCGGTACCTTCACCGATCAGCAGCATCGGAGCCTCACGGTAGAGGCGCTCGATCTCGTACTCCTTCGAGAAGCCGTAACCGCCATGAATCCGGAACGCGTCCTCTACGACTTCTTTGCAGTATTCGGACGCGAGGTACTTCGCCATCCCTGCTTCGAGGTCATTTCGTTCCCCGGAGTCCTTTTTGCGTGCTGCGTTCACCATCATCGCATGGGCGGCCTCGACCTTGGTAGCCATCTCGGCCAGCTTGAACTGAATCGCCTGGTGCTGAGCGATCGCCTTGCCGAAAGTGTGGCGTTGCTGGGCATACGAGACACCCAGCTCAAATGCACGCTGTGCGACGCCGCAGCCACGCGCCGCGACATTCACGCGGCCGACTTCGACGCCGTCCATCATTTGGTAAAACCCTCGGCCGGTGACCCCGCCAAGTACGCGATTGGCCGGAATGCGCAGTCCGTCCATGATGAGTTCGGTCGTGTCGACGCCCTTGTAACCCATCTTGTCGATCTTCCCGGGGATGGTGAGGCCGGGGCGGACCTCTCCGAATCCGGGCTCCTTCTCGACGAGGAAGGTCGTCATCGACTTGTGGGGCGCCGTGCCCTCGGGGTGTCCTTCGTCACTTCGGCACAGAACGGCCACCAGAGTCGACGTTCCGCCGTTCGTCAGCCACATCTTCTGACCGTTGAGAACGTACTCGTCGCCGTCCTTGACGCCCTTGGACGTGATCGCCGACACATCGGAGCCGAGCCCCGGCTCCGACATGGAGAACGCGCCGCGCACCTCGCCGGCCGCCATCCGCGGAAGGAAGGTGTCCTTCTGCTCCTGGGTGCCGTGCTGCTTGAGCATGTAGGCCACGATGAAGTGCGTGTTGATGATGCCGGAGACCGACATCCAGCCACGCGCTATCTCCTCGACGCACAGCGCGTACGTGAGAAGCGACTCGCCCAGACCGCCGTACTCCTCCGGGATCATCAGGCCGAAGAGGCCCAACTCCTTGAGGCCGTCCACGATCTGCTGCGGGTACTCGTCGCGGTGCTCGAGTTCCGTCGCGACCGGAATGATCTCCTTGTCGACGAAGTCCCGGACGGTGGAGAGGATCTCCTGCTGGATGTCGGTGAGACCGGCGGTCTGCGCGAGTCGGCTCATGGCTACTTCTTCTCCTGGCTCTTCGGCTCCGGGCGGCCGGGCTGCTCGCCGCCGCGCTCCTTGATGTACGTCTCGGTGGGCACCATCACCTTGCGGCGGAACACGCAGACCAGCGTGCCGTCCTGCTTGTAGCCCTTGGTCTCCACGTAGACGATCCCGCGGTCGTTCTTCGACTTCGACGGGGTCTTGTCCAGGACGGTCGTCTCGCCGTAGATCGTGTCGCCGTGGAAGGTCGGCGCCACGTGCTTGAGCGACTCGACCTCCAGGTTGGCGATCGCCTTGCCCGAGACGTCCGGCACGGACATGCCCAGGAGCAGCGAGTAGATGTAGTTCCCCACGACGACGTTCTTCCCGAAGTCGGTCGTCTTCTCCGCATAGTTGATGTCCATGTGGAGGGGGTGGTGGTTCATCGTCAGGAGGCAGAAGAGGTGGTCGTCGTACTCGGTGACCGTCTTTCCGGGCCAGTGCTTGTAGACGTCCCCGACGGTGAACTCTTCGTAGGTGCGGCCGAACTGCATGAGTCTTACGCCTCCGGGGCTTCGAACTTGGAGGTGCGGGTCATGCCGGCGGCACGCCCCTTGCCGGAGATGACCAGGGCCATCTTGCGGCTGGCCTCGTCGATCATCTCGTCGCCGAGCATCGCCGAGCCCTTCTTGCCGCCGGCCTCGGAGGTGCACCACTCGTACGCGTCAAGGATCAGCTCGGCGTGGTCGAAGTCCTCCTGGGAGGGCGAGAAGACCTCGTTGGCCGCCTCGACCTGGCCGGGGTGAAGCACCCACTTGCCGTCGAAGCCGAGCGCCGCGGCGCGGTTCGCGACCTCGCGGTAGCCGTCGACGTTCTTGATCTGCAGGTAAGGGCCGTCGATCGCCTGGAGGTTGTTGGCGCGGGCGGCCATCAGGATCTTCATCAGGATGAAGTGGTAGGCGTCGGCGGGGTAGCCGGGCGGCTGCTCGCCGACGACCAGGGACTTCATGTTGATCGACGCCATGAAGTCGGCCGGGCCGAAGATGATCGTCTCGACGCGCGGCGAGGCCTGCGCGATCGCGTTGACGTTGTTGAGGCCCTGGGCGTTCTCGATCTGCGCCTCGATGCCGATCTTGCCGACCTCGAAGCCCATCGTCTTCTCGATCTGGGTCAGGAGCAGGTCGAGCGCGACGACCTGGTCGGCCGTCTGCACCTTCGGCAGCATGATGCAGTCGAGGTTCTGGCCCGCGCCCTCGACGACCGTGACGACGTCGCGGTACGTCCACTCGGTCGTCCAGTCGTTGACGCGCACGACCCGCGTCTTGCCCGTCCAGTCGCCCTCGTTGAGGAACTTGACGATGGTGTGCCGGGCCTCCGGCTTGGCGAGCGGCGCGCAGGCGTCCTCCAGGTCGAGGAAGACCTGGTCGGCGGGGAGGCCCTGGGCCTTCTCCAGGAAGCGCGGGTTCGACCCCGGGACCGCCAGACACGAACGGCGGGGACGGAGACGGTTGATGGGCGCGGTCATGCGGGGACCTCCAGAGGGTCGAGCTTGTTCGCTTTCCGGATCTCGTCGACGATACGGCCGATGATCTCGGTGATGCCGAAGTCCTTGGGGGTGAAGACGGCGGCCACACCCGCCGCCTTCAGGTCCTCGGCGTCGCTGTTGGGGATGATGCCGCCCGCGATCACGGGTATGTCGGGCGCCCCCGCCTCGCGAAGCCGCACCAGGACATCCGGTACGAGCTGTGCGTGCGAGCCCGAGAGGATCGACAGGCCGACGGCGTGTACGTCCTCGGCGAGCGCGGCATCGACGATCTGCTCGGGCGTGAGCCTGATGCCCTGGTAGACCACCTCGAAACCGGCGTCACGGGCGCGCACCGCGATCTGCTCGGCGCCGTTGGAGTGCCCGTCGAGGCCCGGCTTGCCGACCAGGAAGCGCAGCTTGCCGGTGCCGAGGTCGGCGGCGGTCTTGGCGACCTTGTCGCGCACGAGGGCGAGCGGCGTGCCGGCCTCCGCGGTCACGGCCACCGGAGCGCTCGAAACGCCCGTGGGGGCCCGGAACTCGCCGAAGACCTCCCGCAGGGCGCCGGACCACTCCCCGGTCGTCACACCGGCGCGTGCGCACTCCAGGGTGGCCTCCATGAGGTTGCCCGTGCCGGCGGCGACCTCCTTGAGGCGCTCCAGGGCCTTGCAGGGGCGCGGGTGGTTGAACGGCGGCTGGTAGCGGGTGTCGCGCCAGTGCTTGAGGGCGTTCACCACGCGGTTCTCTACCGCCGGGTCGACCGTCATGATCGCGGTGTCCAGGTCCGACGTGAGCGGGCTCGGCTCGGTCGACTCGTACACGTTGACGCCGACGATCTTCTCCTGGCCGCTCTCGATGCGGGCCCTGCGCTCGGCGTGCGAGGAGACCAGCTGCGACTTGAGGTAGCCGGACTCGACGGCGGCCATCGCGCCGCCCATCTGCTCGATGCGGTCGATCTCGGCCAGGGACTCCTCGACGAGGGACTCCACCTTGGCCTCGATGACGTGCGAGCCGTCGAAGATGTCCGCGTACTCCAGGAGGTCGCTCTCATGCGCGAGCACCTGCTGGATGCGCAGCGACCACTGCTGGTCCCACGGCCGGGGCAGACCGAGCGCCTCGTTCCAGGCGGGCAGCTGCACGGCACGCGCGCGTGCGTCCTTGGAGAGCGTGACGGCCAGCATCTCCAGGACGATGCGCTGGACGTTGTTCTCCGGCTGGGCCTCGGTCAGACCAAGGGAGTTGACCTGCACGCCGTAGCGGAAGCGGCGCTGCTTGGGGTTGGTGATGCCGTACCGCTCGCGGGTGATCTGGTCCCAGATGCGGCCGAAGGCGCGCATCTTGCACATCTCCTCGATGAAGCGGACACCCGCGTTCACGAAGAAGGAGATGCGGGCGACGACATCACCGAACTTCTCCTCGGGGACCTGCCCCGAGTCGCGTACGGCGTCGAGCACGGCGACGGCGGTGGACATCGCGTACGCGATCTCCTGCACCGGAGTGGCCCCGGCCTCCTGCAGGTGGTAGCTGCAGATGTTGATGGGGTTCCACTTGGGGATGTTCGCCACCGTGTACGTGATCATGTCGGTGGTGAGGCGGAGGGAGGGGCCCGGCGGGAAGACGTGCGTCCCGCGCGACAGGTACTCCTTGACGATGTCGTTCTGCGTCGTCCCCTGGAGCTGCGTGATGTCCGCGCCCTGCTCCTCCGCCACCACCTGATAGAGCGCCAGGAGCCACATGGCCGTGGCGTTGATCGTCATCGAGGTGTTCATCTGCTCCAGGGGGATGTCCTGGAACAGGCGCCGCATGTCGCCTACGTGCGAGACGGGGACTCCGACCCGGCCGACCTCACCGCGGGCGAGGATGTGGTCCGGGTCGTAGCCGGTCTGCGTGGGCAGGTCGAACGCGACCGAGAGGCCCGTCTGACCCTTGGCGAGGTTGCGCCGGTACAGCTCGTTGGACGCCTCGGCCGTGGAGTGACCGGCGTAGGTCCGCATGAGCCACGGCCGGTCCTTCTGACGCTCTGTCATGTACGAACCCTCGGCCTTCAGATGTTCCGGAAGCGGTTGATCGCGTCGATGTGCTTGGCCCGCATCTCCGGGTCGCGCACGCCAAGGCCCTCTTCGGGCGCGAGCGCGAGGACGCCGACCTTGCCCTGGTGGAGGTTGCGGTGCACGTCGTAGGCGGCCTGCCCGGTCTCTTCGAGGGAGTAGACGCGGGAGAGCGTGGGGTGGATCTTGCCCTTGGCGATCAGCCGGTTGGCCTCCCAGGCCTCGCGGTAGTTCGCGAAGTGCGAGCCGACGATCTTCTTCAGGGACATCCACAGGTAGCGGTTGTCGTACTCGTGGTTGTAGCCCGAGGTCGAGGCGCAGGTGACGATCGTGCCGCCCTTGCGCGTGACGTAGACCGAGGCGCCGAAGGTCTCGCGGCCGGGGTGCTCGAAGACGATGTCCACGTCCTCGCCGCCGGTCAGCTCGCGGATGCGCTTGCCGAAGCGCTTCCACTCCTTGGGGTCCTGGGTGTGCTCGTCCTTCCAGAACTTGTAGCCCTCGGCGTTGCGGTCGATGACCGCATCGGCGCCCATGGCCTCGCAGATGGCGGCCTTCTCCGGGCTGGAGACGACACAGATCGGGTTGGCGCCGCCGGCCAGGGCGAACTGGGTGGCGTAGGAGCCGAGCCCGCCGCTGGCGCCCCAGATCAGGACGTTGTCGCCCTGCTTCATGCCTGCGCCGTTGCGTGAGACCAGCTGGCGGTACGCGGTGGAGTTCACCAGGCCGGGCGATGCGGCCTCTTCCCAGCTCAGGTGGTCCGGCTTGGGCATCAGCTGGTTGGACTTGACCAGGGCGATCTCCGCGAGGCCGCCGAAGTTCGTCTCGAAGCCCCAGATGCGCTGCTCGGGGTCGAGCATCGTGTCGTTGTGGCCGTCGCTGGACTCCAGCTCGACGGACAGACAGTGCGCGACGACCTCGTCGCCCGGGTTCCAGGCGTTCACGCCGGGGCCTGTGCGCAGGACGACGCCCGCGAGGTCGGAGCCGATGACGTGGTACGGCAGGTCGTGGCGCTTGGTGAGCTCGCTCAGGCGGCCGTAGCGCTCCAGGAAGCCGAAGGTCGACATCGGCTCGAAGATCGAGGTCCACACGGAGTTGTAGTTGACCGAGGAGGCCATGACGGCCACCAGCGCCTCACCAGGGCCGAGTTCCGGCACAGGAACGTTGTCCAGGTGCAGCGACTTGCGGGGGTCCTTGTCGCGGGTCTCGAGCCCGGCGAACATCTCCGTCTCGTCCTTGTGCACGGTGATCGCGCGGTACGAGTCGGGCAGGGGGAGAGCGGCGAAGTCGGCGGACGTGACCGCGGCGGAGCCGCTTGATGTCACAGCCTGCGACTGAATCGCGTCCAGGATTTCCTTCACGGTGATGCCTCCGGCGAAGTGCGGCCCCCCTCTGAGGGGAGCACGCTCTTGAGGGTTACGTCGGGTGCTGCTGGTGCAGGTGGTGGAGGGTGTGCCGTCGGTTCGGCGGAGGGTGAAGCTCGGCAGCGCTTGGTGTGGCGCGGGAGGTTGCCTGTGACGCAGGCGTCCGGGCGCACGAGCCGTGGCTTGTGGGGACAGCCGGCGTACGGAAGTTCTCTGCACGCCGGCCGCCCGGACAACATCAACGTATGGCACCGCGTGCCAAGTGACAAGACACTGGGTGCCATGAGTTTTTGATAGATGATCGATCAGTGCAGGTCAGAGGGTGTGCGGGCATGGCAGAGGGGGCGCTACCCGTGGGTAGCGCCCCCATAAAAGCCAAGGACAATCAGGGTGAAACCCGGACCTACGAGGCCCGCTCCCGCAGTGCCTTCTCGATCGTCCGCATGATCTCGTCCAGCGGTGCGTCCGTCCGTGCGACGGTGACCAGGACATCGCCGCCGGTGCTCACCGAGGCCGCCGGAGCGGTCGTGGTGTCACGCCCCGCCCCGATGCCCGAACCGAAGGTCCTGCGGACGATCGCGAAGGCGTGGTCCAGCTGCGTCTCCACGTCCCCCTGGCCGCCCGCACGCAGCCACCGGCGGAGGACGTGGTTGTGCGCGGTCACCACCGCCGACGCCGCGACCTCCGCGAGCAGTGGATCGTCGTTGCCGTCATGGTGGGCCTGCTCGTCGAAGTGGCCCAGGAGGTAGCGCGTGAAGAGCCGTTCATAGCGGGCCACCGAGGCGATCTCCCGCTCGCGCAGGGTGGGCACCTCGCGGGTCAGCCGGTAGCGCTCCACGGACACCGCGGGCGAGGCCGCGTACATCTTCATGACTTCCTTGATGCCCCGGCACACCGTGTCCAGCGGGTGCTCGTGCGGCGGCGCAGCGTTGAGCACTGCCTCCGCCCGGATCAATGTGTCGTCGTGGTCCGGGAAGATCGCCTCTTCCTTGGAGCGGAAGTGCCGGAAGAAGGTCCGCCGGGCGACCCCGGCCTGCGCCGCGATCTCGTCGACCGTCGTCGCCTCGTACCCCTTGGACGCGAAGAGTTCCATCGCCGCGGCCGCCAGTTCCCGGCGCATCTTGAGCCGTTGAGCGGCGGCGCGGCTGCCGGCCGCGCTCTCCGGGGCGTCGGGCGTAGCGGACGTACGTGTGGACTTGGCGGCCTTGGGCATGACCCGAACGTACTGCATATGCGCAGTCGAGTGCTCCTGCGGGACGGGGCCGCCCGACGGATCGAGCAGCCCGCCCCAGTCCGTGCGCGGTCTTTCGCCGGGCGCGCTCCCGTCCGTCCGCGGCCTACCGCCGGGCATATTCGCGGAAGCCGCGGCCGGTCTTGCGGCCGAGGCAGCCCGCGGCCACCAGGTGTTCGAGCAGGGGAGCGGGGGCCAGACCCGGGTCGCGGAACTCGCTGTGCAGGACCTTCTCGATGGCCAGCGAGACATCCAGGCCGACGACGTCCAGGAGCTCGAAGGGGCCCATGGGGTAGCCGCCGCCGAGCTTCATCGCGGCGTCGATGTCGTCGAGCGAGGCGTAGTGCTCCTCGACCATCTTGATCGCGTTGTTGAGGTAGGGGAACAGGAGCGCGTTCACGATGAAGCCCGCGCGGTCGCCGCAGTCCACCGGGTGCTTCTTGATCGTCGCGCAGACCTCGCGGGCCGTCGCGTGCACATCGTCGGTCGTCAGGACCGTACGGACGACCTCGACCAGCTTCATCGCGGGCGCCGGGTTGAAGAAGTGCAGGCCGATCACGTCGCCGGGCCGCGAGGTGGCGCGGGCACAGGCCACGACCGGCAGGGACGAGGTGGTGGTCGCCAGGATCGCGCCCGGCTTGCAGACCTTGTCGAACGCCGCGAACAGCTGCTGCTTGATCTCCAGGTCCTCGGCGACCGCCTCGAGGGCCAGGTCGACATCGGCGAACGCGTCGTACGAACCGGCCGGAGCGATCCGGTCCAGGGTCTTGGCCGCCGTCTCCGCCGTCATCCGCCCCTTCTCGACAGAGCGCGAAAGCGACTTGGCGATACGGGCCTTGGCCTTCTCCGCCTTCTCCTCGCTGCGCGCGGCGAGCACCACGTCATAGCCGGCCTTGGCGAACACCTCGGCGATGCCGGACGCCATGGTCCCCGATCCCGCGACGCCGACCGACCGGATCTCCCGGCCGCCGATCTGCTGCCCGCCCTCCAGCGGGGTCAGCGCGTCACGCACCACGACCGAACTGCCCGGCCCCTCGTACGAGTAGAAGCCGCGCCCCGCCTTGCGGCCGGTCAGGCCCGCCTCGCTGAGCTGCTTGAGGATCGGCGCGGGGGCGTGCAGGCGGTCCTGCGACTCCGTGTACATGGCGTCGAGGACCGTGCGGGCCGTGTCGACGCCGATCAGGTCGAGCAGGGCGAGCGGGCCCATCGGCAGGCCGCAGCCCAGCTTCATCGCGGCGTCGATGTCCTCGCGGGACGCGTACTTCGCCTCGTACATCGCGGCGGCCTGGTTGAGGTAGCCGAAGAGCAGTCCGTCGGCGACGAAGCCGGGCCGGTCGCCGACCGCCACGGGCTCCTTGCCCAGGGCGTACGCGAGCTCGGTGACCGCGGCGACGGCGGCGGGCGCGGTCAGCACCGACGAGACCACCTCGACCAGCTTCATCGCCGGCGCCGGGTTGAAGAAGTGCAGGCCCAACACCCGCTCGGGGCGCGCCGATTCGGCGGCGAGACGGGTCACGGACAGCGCGTTGGTGCCGGTCGCGATGATCGTCTCGGGGCGCACGACGCCGTCGAGCTCGCGGACGATCTGCTGCTTGATCTCGTACGACTCCGGGGCGACCTCGATCACCAGGTCGGCGTCGGCCGCGGCGCTCAGGTCGGTGAAGGTGCGAACGCGGGCCAGGGCGCCCTGCCGCTCGTCCTCGGTGAGGTGCTCGCGGCGCACGGCCCGCTCGGTCGACGCCTCGATGGCGGCCACGGCCTGCACGGCCGCGGCCTCGCTGATGTCGATGCCGATGACCTCGCGGCCCGCGCGGGCCAGGACCTCGGCGATGCCGGTGCCCATGGTGCCGAGACCGATCACGGCGACGGTGTTCAAGGGAGTGTCCATGTGTGGACTCCAGGAAGGTGAGTGACGACTGAGGGGCGCACGCGGGCGCTTGGGGGAATGCGCGGCGTACGGAGGGAGGTGCTGCGTGTCGTGACCGGGCGGCGAAAGCGCGCACGCCCGTGAGGAGTCGACCGGCCCTGTCCCGGAGCCACGTCGTACTGGGTGGAGCTGAGGTACCTGAAGTACCGAACCGACATGCACTCGCGCCGGCTGCGTCACCAGGCCGCCGCGAGAAAAGAAACTGCTTTACGAGGAGTGTGCCCCGCTCACATGAGACTAACCGGCGAGTAACGAGCGCGCCAGTCCCCGGTGTTTGTGATCTACATCGCGGATAGGCTCCCCGTCATGGACGTGGAGTTGCGGACGGTGACGGAACGCTTACGCCGCGAGGCGGGGGTCTCGAAGGCCTACGAGAGGCTGGTGGCGACCGCTGATCTCGAGGAACTTGCGGACGTGCTCGCGGCGGCGGGGCAGCCGCTGTGGGCACGGGAACTGGCGGCGGTCCGGCTCGGCGCGGCCGGGGACCGCCGGGCCTTCGAGTCGCTGGTGCTGCTGCTCAACCACCGGGATCCCTCGCGGTGCGCGGCCGCCGCGTACGCCCTGGGGCGGCTCGGCGACCCGCGCACGGCGCGCGCGGCCGCCGCCCTCGCCACCAATGAACTGCGCGTCGCCTATGCCCTGCATCCGGTGCGCCTGCTCACCGAGCTGCACGCCCCCGAGTCGGTGCCCGCCCTGATCACCACGCTGCAGCGCAGGCTCGTCCCGCACGACCCGTACGGGAAGATCGCGCTCGCGTGCGTGGAGGGGCTCGGCGCGCTCGGCGACCCGCGGGCCAGGGACGTCCTGACGAGGGCGAGCGGCCATCCGCGGCTCGCCGCGGCGGCGTCCGCGGCGCTTGCCCGGCTGCCGGACTAGCGAGGCATCGGCGCTCTACAGCACCGCGTACGCCTCGATCTCCATCAGGTACTGCGGCGAGACCAGCGCGGAGACCTGGACCGCCGAGGCGGCGGGGAGGCGTGCCGGGTCCAGATAGGTGTCACGGGCGGCGCGGATCGCGGGCATGTACGCCATGTCCGTGACGAAGTACGTCAGTTTCACGACGTCCCTGAAGCTGCCGCCGGCGGCGACGAGGCAGTGCCAGAGATTGTCGAAGACCTGCCGCGCCTGCGCGGCGGGATCGCCCTCGCCGACCAGGTTTCCCTCCTTGTCCAGGGGGAGTTGGCCGGAGATCGCCACGAAGCGGCCCGTGCCCATGACCACGTGGGTGTACTGGGTGGCGGGGGAGACGCCGTCGGGGGCGCTGATGTGGGTCAGTCGGCTCATGGGTCCATCTTGGACCATGGAGCCCTCAACGCCCCCGACGGGCTTGGGTGTTGCCCGGACACCCCGGGCTCGGCTCGGCTAGCCGCGGAAGCCGAGCAGGCCGTGCAGCGTGGCCCCGCGCCCCGAACCGGACTTCGTGCTCAGCGGCTTGGGGTCGGGCAGCGCCTTGCACACCGCGTCGACCTCGCCGCCGCTGCGCGGCACCTTCCCGTTCTCCAGATACGTCGCCAGGTGTTTGTCCAGGCAGCTGCTGCCGGACAGGGTGATGCCGTGGTTGCCGCCGCCCTGCTCGACGACCAGGCTCGATCCGTGCAGCTTGCGGTGCATCGTGACGCCGCCCTCGTACGGAGTGGCCGCGTCGTCCGTCGCCTGGAAGAGAAGCGTCGGCGGCAGCTGCGAGTTGGACACGTCCGTCGGCCGGAGCGACTCCGTCGGCCAGAACGCGCACGGAGCGTTGTACCAGGCGTTGTTCCACGCCATGAACGGTGCCTTCTCGTGGACCCGCCAGTTGTCGTCGCGCCAGGTGCCCCAGTCGCGCGGCCAGGACGCGTCACGGCACTGCACGGAGGCGTAGACGCTGTAGCCGTTGTCGCCCGCCGCGTCGACGGCGCCGAAGTTCTCGTACGCCTCCACGAGCGGATCCGCGTCCTTGTCGTTCACATACGCGGCGAACGCCTCGGCCAGGAACGGCCAGTAGCCGTTGAAGTAACCGCCGGGGAGGTAGGTGTCCTCCAGCTCACCGGCGCCGACCTTCTTGCCCGCGGGCTTCTTGGCGACGGCCCCCCGCATCGCGTACCACTTGGCCTCGACCTTCGCCGGGTCCTTGCCGAGCTTGTACGTCTTGTCGTGCCGGGCGACCCAGGCGGCGAACGCCTTGTGGCGTGCGTCGAAGGCGTAGTCCTGCTGGAGGTTGTCCTCGTACCAGACGCCCGTCGGGTC
This sequence comes from Streptomyces sp. NPDC021622, assembly GCF_040640795.1. Lineage (NCBI taxonomy): Bacteria > Bacillati > Actinomycetota > Actinomycetes > Kitasatosporales > Streptomycetaceae > Streptomyces > Streptomyces sp. NPDC021622. The sequence goes on along the minus strand of NZ_JBFACK010000002.1, from coordinate 287,804 downwards.
GACCATGGAGTCGAGGGCCATCCGGCGTACGCGGTCCGGATAGAGCTTTCCGTAGACGGCGCCCAGGTAGGTGCCGTACGAGTAGCCGAAGTAGTTGATCTTCTTGGCGCCGAGGGCGCCGCGGATCGCGTCCATGTCCTTGACCGCGCTCACCGTGTCGATGAACGGCAGTACGTCCGCGTACTTCTCGGCGCAGGCCTTCGCGAAGGCCTGCGTCCGCTTGAGGTTCGCCTTCTCGATCGCGGGCGTGGCGGGCACGGTGTCGGGGCGCACCGGGGAGAAGTGGCCGGGGCGGCAGTTCAGGGCCGGTGTGCTCTTGCCGACGCCGCGCGGGTCGAAGCCGATGACGTCGTACTGCGCCGCCACCTTCGCCGGCAGTGACTTCGCGACGAACCCGGCGAGCGAAAGACCGCTCCCGCCGGGGCCGCCGGGGTTCACCAGGAGCGGGCCCTGGGACTTCTTCGCGGTGTGCGGGACGCGGGACAGCGCGAGGGTGATCTGCCGGCCGTGCGGCCGGTCGTGGTCCAGGGGCACCTTCAGTGAGGCGCACTGCAGCGTGGGGTAGTCCTTGGTCGCGCACTTCTTCCAGGTGAGGGTGGGCGTACGAGGGGTGCTTGTGCTGTCGGCGCTCGCTGCGGGCACCGCGGCCGTGACCATCGAGGCCACCACCGCGGCGACGCCGCACAGGGCGACGGCGCATTTCTTCATCGGGCCTCCCGGGGCGGGGGGTTCGGGACCGTGGGTGCCACGGCCCCCGCGGCATCGTCCCGGAAAGCCCGCCTGGAAGGGCTTGTTCTGCCGATGAATGACCTGAAAGAGAACGGTTCACCGCGGCGCGGGTCAGGCCCGGAGGTCGGCTCAGAGAAGCGTGAGCTGGGTGCCGCCGGGCGCGGGCTCGGCAGGTCCGGTCCGCTCGGGTGCGCGTATGCGCCGGGCGGCGCCCCCGCGCGCCGGGCCGATGCCGAACTCCTCGGCCAGTTCGTGCACTTGCCGGGTGATCCGGCGCTGGTACCACTTGGGGGCGTAGGCGCCCTCCGCGTACAGCCGTTCGTAGCGGCGCACGAGATACGGATGGTGCTTGGCGACCCACTCCATGAACCACTCGCGCGCTCCGGGCCGCAGATGCAGCACGAGCGGCGTCACGGAGTTCGCCCCGGAGGCGGCGATGGCCCGCACGGTCGCCCGCAGCTGCTCGGGCCGGTCCCCGAGGAACGGAATGACCGGCGCCATCAACACCCCGCATCCGATGCCGTGCTCGGTCAGCGTCCGTACGACGTCGAGCCGCCGCTCCGGGGCGGGCGTGCCCGGCTCGACGGTGCGCCACAGCTCGTGCTCGACGAAGCCGACGGACACGGAGATCCCGACGTCGGTGACGGCGGCGGCCTGCCGCAGCAGATCGAGATCGCGCAGGATCAACGTGCCCTTGGTGAGGATGGAGAAGGGATTCGCGTGATCCCGCAGCGCCGCGATGATCCCGGGCATGAGCCCGTACCGCCCCTCGGCGCGCTGATAGCAGTCAACGTTGGTGCCCATCGCGATGTGCTGCCCCTGCCAGTGCCGCGAGGCGAGCTGGCGGCGCAGCAGATCGGGGGCGTTCACCTTGACGACGATCTGGCTGTCGAAGCCGAGCCCGGTGTCCAGGTCGAGGTAGCTGTGCGTCTTGCGCGCGAAGCAGTAGACGCATGCGTGCGTGCACCCCCGATACGGATTGACCGTCCACTCGAACGGCATACGGGACGCCCCCGGCACCCGGTTCACGATGCTCTTGGCCCGAATCTCGTGAAACGTGATCCCTTTGAACTCAGGTGTGTCGAAGGTCCTGGTGGTAACCGCGTCCGCGCCGAACAGCGCGGCATCCGCGACCCCCCGTGACGGCCCGTCGGCGAGGTTCTCCCAGCGCATGACGCCTCCTCGGTAGCACTGGCCACACAATAGAACACATGTTCCCTTGATCGTGCGACCGGATACCTCGCCGACCCCGATTTGGGGCCCTGGTGTGCAGAGTGGTTGGCTTTGGCGGAATCTCTGAGTCACCGAGTGCTGGAGGAAGTGCAATGGCGCAGGTCGAGGCGACCACGGAGCGGGTCATCGTGGGTCGGCCGGAGGATGTCTTCGATGCGCTTGCCGACTACGACGGCACGCGCGGGAAGATCCTTTCGGAGCGCTTCAGCGAGTACGAGGTGCGTGAGGGCGGGGACGGCGAGGGGACGCTCGTCCACTGGAAGCTGCAGGCCACCAGCAAGCGGATCCGTGACTGTCTGCTGGAGGTCAGCGAGCCGACCGACGGTGAGCTCGTCGAGAAGGACCGCAACTCCTCCATGGTCACCACCTGGACCGTCACCCCGGCGGGCGAGGGCAAGGCGCGCGTCGTCGTCTCCTCCGTCTGGAACGGCGCGGGCGGCATCGGCGGCTTCTTCGAGAAGACCTTCGCGCCCAAGGGGCTCGTGCGGATCTACGACGAGGTGCTCGGCAAGCTGGCGGCCGAGGTGGAGAAGTAGGCCGGTCCCCGCCTCAACTCCTGTAGCGCGTAGGGGTTGTTGTCACGCTCACCGTTTCGAGTGGTTTTCCGTTCGGTGCGCTTGTACGCCGTAGGGCTCCCACCGGCGCTTACGTCTGCCGGGCCCCGTGCCGGGGCGGCTCGTCGCGCTTGCTCGTAGTTGTCGCGTAATGCGAGAAATGTGCGGCGCAAGCGTGACGAGGGGAGCAGAACGTGGGCGGGACGACGCTGGTGAAGGGCGCCGGGCGGGGCGAGGCGGCGGTCCCGGAGGTGGCAGAGGCGCCACCATCGCCGCCGCCGCACGAATCCGCTTCGGCCGTGGAAGGGCTCAGTCCCGCCCGTGTCCGGATGGTGTTCGTCGGGCTGATGCTCGCGCTGCTGCTCGCCGCGCTGGAGCAGATGATCGTCGCCACCGCGCTCCCCAAGATCGTCGGCGAGCTGCACGGCCTGGACAAGATGTCCTGGGCGATCACCGCCTATCTGCTCACCTCGACGATCGGGCTTCCCATCTACGGGAAGCTCGGCGATCTCTTCGGGCGCAAGGGCGTCTTCCAGTTCGCGATCGTCATCTTCATCGTCGGGTCCGCGCTTGCCGGTTGGTCGCGGACCATGGATCAGCTCATCGCCTTCCGCGCCATCCAGGGCATCGGCGCCGGCGGCCTCATGATCGGCGTACAGGCGATCATCGCGGACATCGTGCCGCCCCGGGAACGCGGCCGCTACATGGGCCTGATCGGCGCCGCGTTCGGCCTCGCATCGGTCGCGGGACCGCTGCTCGGCGGGTTCTTCACCGACCACGTCACCTGGCGCTGGTGCTTCTACTTCAACGTGCCGTTCGGCCTCGTCACCCTCGCCGTCGTCACCCTCGTGCTGAAGCTGCCCAAGCCCACCGCGAAGGCCAGACTCGACGTGCTCGGCGCGCTGTTGCTCGCCGCGGCCTCCACCTGCCTGGTGCTGCTCACCAGTTGGGGCGGGACCGAGTACGCGTGGGGATCGAGGGTCATCCAGGGGCTCGGTGCCGGGGCACTCGTCTCGACCGTGCTCTTCCTCGTCGCCGAGCGCTTCGCGGCAGAACCGATCATTCCGCTGCGCCTGTTCCGTGATTCCGTCTTCAACATCACCGCTCTAGTAGGCATGGTGATCGGAGTCGCCCTCTTCGGAGCGGCCAGTTATCTGCCGACCTTCCTGCAGATGGTCGACGGCGCGACCGCCACCGAGTCCGGACTACTCATGCTCCCGATGATGGGCGGCGTCGTCGGCGCCTCGATCCTCGCCGGGCAGCTCATCAGCCACACCGGGCGCTACAAGATCTATCCGATCCTCGGCGGGATCCTCTCCGTTGCCGGCATGTGGCTGCTCTCGCGGCTCGAAGCCGATACCTCCCGGCTGAACTACAGCATCTGGATGGCCGTGCTCGGCGCGGGCGTCGGCCTCGTCATGCCGGTGCTCATCCTCGCCGTGCAGAACGCCGTACGCCCCGCCGATCTCGGCACCGCCACCAGCGCCAACAACTACTTCCGGCAGATCGGCGGCAGTGTCGGCGCCGCGATCTTCGGCACCCTCCTCGCCGACCGGCTCACGGACTCGCTCGCCGAACGCATCCCGGCCGGGGCGGGCCTTGCGGACCCCGAGTCCATCACCCCGCAGCTGGTGCACGCGATGCCCGCCCAGCTGCGCGAGGGCTACATCCAGGCCTACGCCGACGCGATGCCGCGCATCTTCCTCTACCTGGTGCCGGTGCTCGTCCTCGGCATGCTGATCGCCTTCTTCCTCAAGGAGACCCCCCTGTTGTCCAGCGCAGCGTCCCAGAACGCCCCCACGGCCGAGCCCACGTCCATCCCGCAGGCCCGTACCGCGTACGTCGCAGGGGTGCCCGTCTGCGGCACCGTGCAGCACCCGGACGGCACCGTCGTGCCCCGCGCCGCCCTGACCCTCATCGACGTCGGGGGCCGGCAGATCGGCCGCGGCGCGAGCGGCGAGGACGGGCGGTACGCGCTGTCCACGCCGGGCTCCGGATCGTTCGTCCTGATCGCGGCCGCGGGCGGTCACCAGCCGCAGGCGGTCACCGTCACCGTTGGCGAGCGCCCCGTGGAGCTCGACGTGGTGCTCGGCGGCGCGGGCCGGCTCGCGGGCAGCGTGCTCACCGCCGACGGGTCCCCGGTCAGGGACGCCGCGGTGACCCTCACCGACGTACGCGGCGAAGTCGTCGCCACCACCCGCAGCGGGCGCGAAGGGGGCTATGTCATCACGGAGTTGGTGGCGGGCGAGTACACCCTCGCCGCCAGCGCCCCAGCCTTCCGCCCGGCCGCCCTGCCCGTCACCGTGCAGGCCTCGCGCGAGACCCGCCAGGACGTGGAGCTCGCGGGCGGCGCGGTGCTGCGGGGCACCGTGCGGGCCGGCGGCGGGCGGCCCGTCGAGGACGCGCGCGTGACGCTGCTCGACGCGGCGCGGAACGTGGTGGACACCCTGACGACGAGGGAGGACGGCAGCTTCCGTTTCATCGACCTGTCGTCCGGCGAGTACACGGTCATCGCCGCGGGCTACCCGCCGGTGGCCACCGTGCTCCAGGTCGCGGGCGGCGGACGTACGGAGCGGGATCTTCAGCTCGGGCACGAGGACTAGGGCCTGACCCATCGGACAGGCCCTAGGGGCCGTCCGGCGGAACGCGCGGTCATCCCGCGCCGGACGCGCGCTCCGGCGCGGGCCAATTCCCCCATTGCGCCGCAAGGCAACCCGTGCCGGTCGTACGGTGGTTGGGGCGGCGCGGCTGCACGGTGTCGCCGGAAGGAGCGTTGGCCATGGATCAGGGCACCCCGGGCGGGCCGGTGGCGCAGCACGCCGTGGCCGGCCGGATCCCGCTCGCCGTGGTCGTCATCGACGGCGCGGGCCTCGTCTCCCACTGGAGCACCGGCGCACGGCGGTTGTTCGGATACGCGAAAGAGGACGCGGTGGGCGCCCCGGCGGGTGACCTGCTGCCGGTGGCCGGCGCGATCCCCGACGAGCGCGAGCCGTACGGGACGTACGGGACGTACGACGGTCTGGGCCCCGACCTGGAGACCTCCCTCGACGGGCGCATCTCCTATCCGGCCGCCGGGCGCGCGCGGCTCTCCGTCCCGGGGCGTGAGCAGAGCCGCGTGGACGTCCTGTGGTGGGCGTACCCGCTCATCGGTCCTGGCCCCGAGCGGCTGCTCGTCCTCGCGGCGGACGCCGACCGGCTCGTCGACGCGGACAGCCTCGAACCGGGCCAGGTGGAGCGGATAGCACCCGGCTTCGCCCTGCACACCGACTTCCCCGGAGCGGACGAGCTGGCGGGCCGGCTGCCCGAGATCCTGCCCAGCATGAGCGTCGGCGAGAGCTCCCGCATAGTCGCCCAGGTCCTTGAACTTGGCTATCCCGTCCTGGAGTTCAGCAAGCACGACCGGGTGCCCGTCACCCCGGACTGGGGTGTCGCCCGGCGCACCGAGCGCAAGGCGCGCAGGCGGCGCGACGAGGAAGCGGTCGCCGCGGGCCGTATCCCGGTGCCGGACGCCGCGGACGAGGGCGAGGACATCGAGTACGCGGCGGTGCGCGAGCGCCTGGAGTTCCTCAACGAGGTCAGTGGGCGCATCGGCTCCTCACTCGACCTCTCGCAGACGATCCTCGAAGTCAGCCGGGCCGTCGTGCCGCGCTTCACGGACGTCGCGGGCACCTATCTGCGCGAACAGGTCGTCGCGGGCGAGGGGTTCCCCGAAGGGCCGCCGGACGAGACCACGCTGTGGCACCGGGTCGCCGTGGAGCACACGGACGAGCCGGGCCGCTGGGACGATGTCGTACCGGTCGGCGAATCCATGCCCTTCCCGGCGCACACGCCGTTCTTCCAGTGCATGACCTCCGGCGATCCGGTCCTCGTGCCGCGCATCAGCGAGGAGATGGGCAACGCCATCGCCTCGCAGTTCGAGAAGCGCGACATCCGCCCGCTCATCAACCACCGCTCGATGCTCGTCGTACCGCTGAAGGCGCGCAACGTGGTCCTCGGGTTCATGATCCTGCTGCGCCACCGGGAGCGGCCCGTCTTCAACGACATGGACCGCGTCACCGGCGCCGAACTGGCCGCCCGCGCGGGCCTCGTGCTCGACAACGCCCGTATGTACACGTACCAGGAGAGCGTCGCCGACACGCTCCAGGACAGCATGCTGCCGCACATCGAGCCGCGCATGACCGGCTGCGACATCGCCACGCGCTATCTGCCGGGCACGCTCCTCGGCCGGGTCGGCGGCGACTGGTTCGACTCCGTGAAACTGCCCGGCTCGCGGACCGCGCTCGTCGTGGGCGATGTGATGGGCCACGGCCTCAACTCGGCGGCGATGATGGGCCAGTTGCGGACCGCCGTGCAGACCATGGCCGCCCTCGACCTGCCGCCCGCGCAGCTCCTGCGCAACCTCGACGACTTGGCGCAGCGGCTCGGCGAGCACTATCTCGCGACCTGTCTGTACGCGGTCTACGACCCGATCGCGGGGGAGCTGCAGCTGGCCAACGCCGGTCACATCCCGCCCGTCCTGGTCCGCGCCGCCGACGGCCGCAGCGAGCTCCTCGATCTGCCGACGGGGGCGCCCATCGGCGTGGGAGGCGTGCCGTTCGAGGCGGTCGGCGTGCGCGTGACGCCCGGAGACCGGCTCCTGATGTGCACCGACGGCCTCGTCGAGGTGCGCGGCGAGGACATCGGCGTCGGCCTCGCCACCCTCACCGAGTCCGCGGCCCACCCCGCGGCCTCCATGGACGACGCCTGCGACACGATCATCCGGGCGCTCAACACGCGCGGCGGCCGCAAGGACGACGTGGCCCTCCTGATGGCCCGCCTGAACGGCGTCGCCGAGCAGGACGTCGCCCGGTGGGGGCTCGCGCTCGACCCCAGCGAGGTGAGCAGGGCCCGCGAGCTGGTGCGCGGACAGCTGCGGGCCTGGTCCCGCGACGCCCTGGTCGAGACGGCGGAGCTCCTGGTCAGCGAGCTGGTCACCAATGCCGTGCGGCACTCCCGCGGCGGCCGCGTCGAACTGCGCCTGGTCCGTTCCGGGCCCACCCTGATCTGCGAGGTCGAGGACGACGACCACACCCTGCCCACGCTGCTCAACGCGGGCCCCGGCGACGAGTTCGGACGCGGTCTGCGGATCGTCAGCGTGCTCGCCAAGGAGTGGGGCACGAGCCGTACGAGCAGTGGCAAGACGGTGTGGTTCGAGCTGGCGCCGCCCCGTCGGTGAGCCGGCTCCCGGGGGTGCGCCCCGCGGGAACACATCGAATGCGTGGTGAAGAACCGCGCGCGTGGCTTGTCCGCGCACCCCGGGCGCGGTAGACCGATCTTGCCGTCGGATTCGGCGGCCGCCGTCGCATCCTGGGGAGCTGGGCATGAGCGTCACGAGTCGGTACAAGGAGGCCTGGGAGGGGTTCTGGCAGGAGGCCCCCGACGAGCAGGGAGCCGTCTTCTGGGACTCCGACCCCGCGCTCACCGTCGGCATCCATCTGGCCCTCTTCGAACCGCACATGGCGGCCATCGGCCTGCCCGTCGTGGACCTCGGCTGCGGGAACGGCACCCAGACCCGCTTCCTCGCCGACCGCTTCCCGCGCGTCATGGGCGCCGACCTGTCCGCCGCCGCCCTCGAACACGCCCGGCACGCCGACCCCGCGAGGCAGGCGGAGTTCCGGCAGGTCGACGCGGCCGAGCAGGCCGAGGCCGAGCAACTGCACGCGGAACTCGGCGATGTGAACGTCTATATGCGCGGCGTGCTCCACCAGTGCGAACCCGCCGACCGCCAGCCGCTCGTCGACGGGATCGCCGCACTGGTCGGCGAGCGCGGCAGAGCCTTCGTGGTCGAGCTCGCGGAGGCGGCGGGCCCCGTCCTCAAGGGCCTGGCCCAGAGCCCCGAGGGCCCGCCGCCCAAGCTCGCGCCGGTGTTCGCGCACGGCATCGCGCCGGGCGAGGTCGCCGACGACGCCGTGCTCGCGTACATCGGGGCAGCGGGCCTCACCGTCCATGCCGAGGGCGAACTGCCGCTGATCACCACCGAGTTCACGCCGGACGGCACGCGGATCGAGCTTCCGTCGAGGTGGGTGGTGGTGGGGCGGGCGGGGTGACGGGGGCGTCACCTCCTGAGTGCGGGCACGGCGTGGCGCAGCCGGGTGGCGGCAGCGAGCAGCACCGCGAACAGCGGGGCGGCGAGCAGCGCGTACTGGAGCCCGGTCGGCGGAATCAGCAGCGCCGCCCAGGAGGCCGGCGGCGCCGCGTCGTACGCCGACGGGTCCAACTCGTACCGCAGCGGGACCAGATACCCGACAGCCGCCCAGGTGAAGGCGAGCCAGCCGGTGAGCAGGGCGGTCAGCGGCGGGGAGCCGGTGTGTGGTGCGGACGCGCGCACCGCGTACGCGACGACCGCGCAGGTGGCGGCGAACACCAGCACCGCGGTCAGTGAACTGTCCAGGAAGAACGGCCCGTTGTGCGAGGGGAGCTCGTCCTGGGGCGCTGCTCTCGTGACATCGTGCATCGCGGAGTACGGGAGCGGCCGAATGAGAGTCCCCACCAGGTACCCGACGCAGGTGCCGGGTTTCGGGTCATGGGCGCACCACGATTCTGCTGCGGGCCACACCGCACGCGCGGCGCCGATCGAGGTGAGCAGCCCCAGGGTGCCGGTCGCGCCGAGCCCGATGGCGGTGGCTGCCGCGATGCGGGACGGGAGGCCCGGCAATTCACCTTGGAGGGCGGGGAGTTGGTCGTGTCGCTCGCGGTTTCGCCTCCCGAGCCGGGTCAGGGCCACGGCCGCGCACGCGAACAGCGCCATCAGTACCGCATGGGCGGCCCCCTCGCGGGCGTCTTCGAGCAGCTCCTGGGCGCTCGTGCCACGGCCGGAGGGGGTGAGGAGGAGATCCGGCAGGCGCAGGGCGGTCAGGGCAAGGAGATGGGCCTGCGGGGCGAAGGCCGTCAGTGCGAGGCAGAGGGCGAGGGCACGCCGCCCCGCGTCTCCGCCGCCGATCCGCGCGGCCACCGCCCACGCCGTGGAGAGCAGCATCCCGAGGAAGAGCGCGCACCACAGCGCTTCATGGGCCAGGCCCGTGGCGCCGCTGTGGTCGCCGAGCAGCAGTGTGCGGGAGACGGTCATCAGCCGCAGGTTTCCGAGGGGCGACTCGTAGGGCAGCACCCGCAGCGTCCACAGATCTCCGGAGTCGGCCCACCGGATCTGCGCGGGCAGCACGGCGAGCGCCTCGGCGATGAGCAGGCCCGCGGTGGCGGTGGTCACGGGGTGACGGGAGAGGGCCCTGAGCGCCGCGAGCGGCGGGCGGACCCCTGATGCAGCCTCGGCCATCAGCCGCTGCCCTTCCCCGAACCGGCCCCCGCCCGCGCCGACACCCGGAACGCACGCCCGCTGTTGTCGATCCTGTCGTGATGGACCTCCTCGCCGTCCCACCAGGTGATCGTGGCCGTCCACTCGGAGTCGAACCGCTGGGTGCGGGCGATGAGTTCGAAGCGGTAGAAGGTGTCGGTCGTCACGTGGCGGGGCAGCGTGATCCGCTCGCCGCCGTACTCGGTGGCCGCCTTGCGCGCCGCGCGCTGGTGCGGGCTGCGCTGCAGGTAGGAGACGGGGATGTCGCGGCCCACCGGGAGGGTGTCCAGGTCGACGACCATCCGCTCGGGGGATTCCGGACCTCCGCAGCCCGTCACCCGGGGCGGCGTCCCGGCCACGGGCTTGCCGCGGCGGGTGACGTTCAGGGAGAGGTCGCGGATCTCCACGGCGTTGTCGGCGTTGCCCCGCAGGCTGACCTCGACCGTCATCGCGTCCTTGTGCACGCTGAGCCCCTCGCGCTGCCAGCGCGCCAACTGCCGGTCGTCGCCGCCAGTGAAGCCCGCCGCCAGATGGCGGCCCTTCGGCGTCAGGAGCCACTCGGTGGAACAGGCGTTGACGACCTCTTCGACCAGCATGGCGACGGGCGACGGCGGGGCCACGGACTGGCCGAGCCAGGTAACTCCCGCTATCAGCAAGGGGAGTACGGCGCACAGCACTCCGTACAGGCCGAACTTGTCGGCGGCGCTGAGCCCCGCGTGCCAGCGGGCGAACCGCCGCGGGGCGCTGGGGCCGGGCCGGGGCGTGGACACATCTCCGTCACTGTTCAAGTGGCGGAGCCTATGAGGCTCGACGGCGAGATCGGCGGCGTACTAAAGGCGTTCACCCGTGGAGGCGATGGAGCGGGGGCGGTGCTCCGGAGCGTTGTCCTCCTGATGTGCGCCGGGGCGCGCCGGAGGGGTCTGGGTGAGCCGCCGGTTGAGGACGACGCCCGTGATGCTGATCAGGCCGCCGATCAGTTCGACCGGGCGCGGGGTCTCGCCGAGCCAGACGAACGCGACGGCGAGCGCGACCGGCGGGACGAGGTAGAGCGCGCCGGTGGCCCCCGCGACGGTGTAGCGGGACACCGCGTAGCCCCAGGTCACAAAGCCGAGCGCGGACGGCAGGAGGCCCAGGTACACCGCCGATCCGACGGCGGACGCCGGGGCCTGCGTCAGGCCGTGCACGGCGTCCGGCGCGAGCGGGAGCAGGAAGAGGGTGCCCGCCCACATGGAGTAGCAGGCGGCTTCGAGGCCGGTGTACCGCTTGAGCAGCGGCTTGGTGGCGAAGTGGTAGACGCCCTGGACGAGAGCGGCGGCGAGCACGACGAGCGCGGCGGCCGACAGACGCGTGGAGCCGCCGGCTATGGCGATCAGCGCAGCGCCCGCCAGTGCGACGGCGCTGCCGATGGAGGTGTTGCGGGTGAGGGCCTCGCCGAGGAAGGCCGCGGCGAGCAGCACGCTGAAGACCGGGGCGACGGTGACCAGAAGGCTCGCCGTACCGGCGGGAACGTGCACCTCGCCCCAGTTGAGGAGCAGTTGATAGGCGCTCATGCCGGTCGCCCCGCACAACGCGATCAGCGGGAGATCGCGGCGCTCGGGCAGGCGGACCCCGAGGAGCGGCGCCACGAGCGCCAGGGCGGCGGACGCGACGGCAAGGCGCAGCAGGGAGAGGCCCGCGACGCCGAGTCCGTCGAGGCCGACGCGGATGGCGGGGAAGGCCGACGCCCACAGGACCACGGTCGCCGCGAGGGCGAGGAAGCGGCGAGAGAAGCGGGGAGAGAAGCGGCGAGAGACCGGCAGGCGGTGCGCGCTGATGTTCACGGTCTCAGCGTTCCGCCTACCATGGGAAAGGTCTATTTACTCTTTCTTCTCCTATCGAGAAGGTGAGCTGCTTGTTCGATGTACGTCGCCTTCGTCTGCTGCGCGATCTGTCGCTGTACGGCACGGTGACGGCCACCGCCGATGCCCTGCACCTCAGCGGGCCCGCCGTCTCCCAGCAGCTGGCCACCCTCGAGAAGGAGGCGGGCCTCCCGCTCCTGGAGAAGCACGGCCGCACGCTGCGCCTCACCGCGGCGGGCCGGCTCCTGGTCGAGCACGCCGAAGTGATCCTCGGCGGGCTCTCCGCCGCCGAGGCCGATGTGCGGGCGCTGCGCGCGGGCCACCGAGGTGTCGTCCGCGTCGCCGCCTTCCCGTCCGCGGCGCGGGTCCTGCTCCCCACTGTGTGGCGGGCCCTGGCGCGGGAAGCCGGGACCGCCGCCCCCGAGCTGCGCATCGCCGAGCACGAACCGGGCCCCGCCGCCGACGCCCTGCGCCGCCGCGAGGCGGACCTGGCCGTCGTCCACGCCTACACCCTGCTCCCACGCACCCTGCCCCCCGGCTGCGAGCAGCACCGCCTCCTCGACGACCCGGTGCTGCTCGCCCTGCATCCGTCGACCGCCGCCAGGCTCCGCATCGAACCGGGCGGGAAGGCGGACCTGGCCCGCGTCGCCGAGGAGAACTGGCTGCTGCCGGGTCCCGAGACCTCCTGCCACGAACTCACCCAACGGGCCTGCGGCGCCGCCGGTTTCGTCCCCCGGGCCACGGCCTTGGCCAGCGACTTCTCCGTACTCACCGCTCTGGTCGGTGCGGCGGCCGGCGTGGCGCTCGTCCCCCGTATGGCCCTGCCCGCCGACACCGACGGCATCAGCCTGCACCCCCTCGCCCGGCCGGTGACCCGCACCGTCTCCGTGCTCAACAGGACCGGGGATGCCCGCCAGCCGCACCTGGGGCTCGTCATCGACGCACTGCGGCTCGCGGCGTCGCAGGAGGCCGAGGCGGCGGAGGAGATCACCGCGCCCGTGGCCTGACGGCGCCGCGCTCGGCCTCCGACATGCCGGGGCCGCAGGGCCATGTCAGGATCGCGGTCGGGGGCTCGTACGTACCCCTATGGAGCCGCGCATGCCGAGCGACGCAGCCAGCAGCCGTGGGCCCCGCTGGGCGGACTGGCTCGACGATCTGCCGCCCGCCGCCGGGGCCGCGGTGATGGCCACCGCCGTGCTCTCCGTGGGCCTGCATCTCCTGGGCTTCGAATGGGCCTCGCGCGTGCTGCTCTTCGTGGCCGTTGTGGTCTGGCTGGTCCTGGCCTCCGTCTTCGGCCGCCATCTGCTGACCGAACGGGACCGCTGGCGCCACGAGATCGACACATCGCCCGCACTGACCGCCATCGCCGCGACGGGGGTGCTCGGCACCCGGCTCTCGCTCCTGGGCAGGCAGCCCGTGTCGGTGGCGCTGCTCTGCGTCTGCGTACTGCTGTGGCCGTTGCTGATGTCCCATGTCATCCGGCACTGGCAGAGCAGACTGCCGGGCGCCGCGTATCTGGTGTGCGTGGCCACCCAGTCCATCGTCGTGCTCGCCGCGACGGTGGCGACCGCCGACCGGCAGGCGTGGCTGATGTGGCCCGCCCTCGCCTTCTTCGTCGTCGGCCTGTGCCTGTACGTCGTCGTGCTGTGGCGCTTCGACTTCCGACAGCTCGCCACCGGCCGGGGCGACCACTGGATCATCGCCGGCGCCATGGCCATCTCCGCGCTCGCCGGATCGAAGCTCGTCGCGGCGTCCGTTCCGCACGGACCGCTGCACTGGGCGACCCCGGCGCACAACGTCCTGCGGACCGTCACCCTCGTCACGCTCGGCCTCGCGCTCGTCTGGTACGCCGTTCTGGTCGACTGCGAACTGCTCCGCCCCCGCCTCCATTACGACGTACGCCGCTGGGCCACGGTCTTCCCGCTCGGGATGACCGCCGTCGCGTCGCTCTCCGTCTCCACGGCCGCGGGCATCTCGGCGCTCTGGACCTGCGGAAAGGTGCTGCTCTGGCCCGCCCTGGCGGTCTGGGCGGTGGTCGCGACCGGTGCGGTGCGCGCGGCCCGGCGCGGTATCGAGGCGGTCCGCGTCCCGAGCGGCAGCCCGCACGTCAGCCGGCGGTGAGGACGCGCCAGACGCGCGCGGTGTCCAGGTCCTGGCGCTCACCGAACTGGGCCGGGGTCAGTCGACCGGCTCGCCGGGTTCGTCGTGGGTGGCGCAGTGGATGCCGCCACCGCCGGAGGCGATGGTGTCGATGCTGATCTGCACGACGTCGCGCTTGGGGAAGTGCTCCTGGAGGATGCTCTTGGCGCGCTTGTCGGCCTTCCGGTCGCCGAACCTGGGGATGAAGACGGAGTCGTTGGCGACGTAGAAGTTGGCGTAGGTGGAGACGAAGTCGTCGCCCTCGCCGGTGATCTCGTACAGGTCGGGCTGCGGCAGATCGATGATCTCGAAGGGCCGGCCCTTGGCGTCCGTCGCCTTGCTCAGTACGGACTTCGCCTGGTCGGCCGCGCGTGACCAGGAGTCGGCGGGTGTGTCGCGGTGCGCCCTGTCCAGGAGCACCACACCGGGGGCGGTGAACCGGACGAGGCTGTCCACGTGGGCGTCGGTGATGTCCTGGCCGCGCACGCCGGCCAGCCAGATGACCTTCTTGATGCCCAGGGTCTGCTTGAGCTCGGCCTCGATCTGGTCCCGGCTCTTTCCGCGGTTGCGGTTGTCGTTGACGATCGAGCTCTCGGTGATGAGGAGCGTCCCTTCGCCGTCGGTCTCGAAGGAGCCGCCCTCGGCGACCAGCGGCGCCTTCCGGCGCGGGATGTCGTACTCGGACAGGAGGGTCTGGCCCACCCGGCCGTCGTTGGTGTGCTCCTGCTTGTTGCCCCAGCCGTTGAAGTTGAAGTCGACGCCGATGACCTTGCCGTCCTGCTCCACGAACACCGGCACGGTGTCGCGGGCCCACAGGTCGTCGACGGCCAGCGGGATGACCTCGACATCGCGACCGCAGGCCTTCTGGGCGGCCTTCAGCTGGTCGGGCCTCGCCATCATCACGACGTACTCGTACTCCCCGATGGCGCGGGCGATGCGCGCGATGTCCTCGCGTACGTAAGGGAGGTCCTCCTCCCACACCGACTCCAGGGCGGGCCACGACATGAAGGTGCGTGCGTGGCTCTCCCACTCGGCGCCCATGCGCAGCCCCTTGGCCGCCGTGTCCTCGTCACCTTCGGTGCTCGCGGCCCCCGCCAGTTCGTCGCCGGGTCCGCACGCCGAGGCGCCGAGCGCCACGGCGCCGATGCCGGTGAGTGTGCGCAGGGCCGTGCGGCGGGAGGGGCGGTAGGGGAGGGACAGAGACACGGTGAACTCCGATCATCGTGATGGGGATCAAGCTATCCGTCGACATGGAGGGACGCCCGGCGAGCGGGTGCGGCCGGGCATGACACGTGAAGGGCGCGACGTGACGCGGACGGAGTCGCTCGCTGACCCGACTCCGAACTGACTCGACTCTGACACGAACTGAAAATTCAGTCAAAGATGGCGGTGTCACGCCTCAGTCATGAGCCGCCACCGCCAAGGCGGCAGACGCAGGTTCGCCCGAGATCACCGGGCCGGAAGCGGCCCGGTAGGGTTCGGATTCATGGCGCCTCGCACTACTCAGATCCTCGAAGCGGCCGCACGGCTCATCGCCCGCCGCGGAGTCCGCGGCCTGCGCGTCGAAGAGCTCGCCGCCGAGGCCGGCGTCTCGACCGGGCTGATCTACTACCACTTCAAGGACCGCACCGGGATCCTGCGCCAGACGCTCGAGTTCATCAACGACCGCGCCGAGCGCTACACCACCGGCCGCGAGGCGGACGCCGAACCGCTCGCGCCTCGTGAGGAACTGGAGGAGACCCTCCTCCTGGAACTGCAGGACACCCCGGTGGTCAGGGAGAACAGCTCCGCCTGGGGCGAGCTGCGGGCGAGTGCCGTCTTCGACGAAGTGCTGCGGGAGGACCTCGCCAGGGCGACTCTGGTGTGGGTGCAGGAGGTGGCCGCCCTCCTCGGCCAGGTGCAGCCGATGACCCCGGCGCCCGCCCTGGCAGCGGCCGGCGAGCGGCTCACCGCCCTGCTCGAAGGGCTCAGCATGCGCTGGCTCAGCGGCGGGCTGCAGATCGACCACGCGCGTGACCTGATGCGCGGCGCCATCGACGCCGAGCTGGCACTGCTGCGGGAGAAGTAACCCACCACCGATCGGACCTCCGCACCGCCGGAACTCGGTGTCTACTAACCCTTCTCTTGACTGAAAATTCAGTCTGTGCAACGACGCGGTCAGCAGCCCGTGGCGTAGGGGCACTTCGCGGCGTACGCCTCAGCTGTCCTCGTGGTTCCCCGCCCACACCGCGGGGGTCCGGCCCGACCAGGGGCTTGCCTGTTCGAGTTGCCCGGCGAGGCGGAAGAGGCGCCCTTCGAGCCCGTGACCTGCGGCGAACTGCATGCCGATCGGGAGGCCCGTCCCGGCGTCGGCGGTCACCGGCACGGACATGGCGGGCGTGCCCGCCACATTGAACGCCGCGCTGAACGGGGCGAGGTCGAAGAGACGGCGGAGCCAGCCGAGGCCGTCAAGGGCATCCGCGTCCTCGGCATGGCTGCCCAGCGGCACGGGAAGCTCCGGCAAGGTCGGGGTGAGCAGCACGTCGTGGGTGTCGAAGTACCGTGCCAGGCTTCGGGCGACCCGGTTCCTGATCGTGAGAGCAGTGACGAACTGGGCGGCGCTGACCCGTCGTCCGTAGTCGTAACTGGCGAGGGTGGGAGGTTCGAGGGTCGAGGGGGCTATGGGGCGGTCGAAGGCGGCGGCCAGCTCGTCGATCGATGCCGTGAGATTCGCCGTCGACAGACGGGCGTTGGCCAGCACGAACTCATCCCAGCCTGCCCCGAGGTCGACCTCGGCCTCCGCCACCCGGTGGCCGAGGGATTCGAGCAGATGCACGGTCCGGGAGAGCGCGTCGGCCACCGGTGGGGTGGTGCGCCGTCCGCCCCATGCGTGGGTGAGGACGCCGATCCGCAACGAGCCCGGGTGGCGGGTGACTTCCTCCGCGTACGGCCGGGACGGTTCCGGCGCGGAGTAGGGGTCGCCCGGCTCCGGGCCGCGGATCTGGTCGAGCAGCGCCGCACTGTCGCGGACCGTGCGGCTGACGCTGCCGTGCACGCCGAGGCCGTTGAAGATCTCGTCGAAGTCAGGTCCCGCGGAGACCCGGCCACGGGTGGGCTTGAGGCCGAAGAGGCCGTTGTGGGCCGCGGGGATGCGGATCGATCCCGCGGCGTCGGTGGCGTGGGCGATCGGGACCACCCCGGCGGCGACGGCCGCGCCGGCGCCCCCGCTGGATCCGCCCGCGCTCCGCGCCAGGTCCCACGGGTTGCGGGTCGCGCCGTACAGCACCGGCTCCGTCGTGTTGCTGTACGCCATCTCCGGTGTCGTCGTACGTCCGAACGTCACCAGGCCGGCGCGGCGGAAGCGCCGCATCAGGGAGGAGTCGGCCCCGGAGACGTTGCCGGCCGCGAGACGGCTGCCCAGCTCCATCCGTCTGCCGGCCATGGCGACCGCGATGTCCTTGATCAGGAACGGGACTCCGGCCAGTGGTGTGCTGCCGGGGGTGGGCTCGTCGTCGGCCCGCCATGTCTCCACGATGGCGTTGATCCGCGGATTGACCGCCTGCGCGGCCCCGCGTGCGGTCGCCTCCAATTCGGCGGGGGTCACTGCGCCTTGGGCCACCAGCTCCGCGAGGCCGACCGCGTCGTAACGCACGTACTCCGAAATTCTCACTGTCACTCCAAGCGGGAAGAGCGATACCGTCCGGTGCCTGACGATACCGAACGGTATCGCATGGGACGTGTTGGTACCGTAAGGCAGAGGGAGCCCCTCAACCGACCCGCACGTCACGGAGCAGTCATGGCATCGACCGTCAGCAGGCCGAGCAGGGTGGCGAAACTGCCGCCCCGGGAGCGCATCCTCGACGCGGCGGAAGAGCTCTTCCAGAGCGAGGGGATCCGGCGGGTGGGCGTCCAGGCGATCGCCGAGCGGGCCGAGACCACCAAGATGGCGATCTACCGGCACTTCGAGACCAAGGACGCGCTGGTCGCGGAGTGGCTGCGGATCGTCGCCGCCGACTATCAGGCCGCCTTCGACCGGGTCGAGGCCGAGCACCCCGGCCGGCCCAGGGAGCAGATCCTCGGCCTGGCCCGCTTCATCGCCGAGGGGCTGCCGGAGATCTCGCACCGGGGCTGCCCGTTCATCAACTCCCTCGCCGAACTGCCCGACCGTGCCCATCCCGCACGCCAGGTGATCGAGGAGCACAAGGCCCTGCAGACCCGCAGGCTGGTCGGCATGTGCGCCGAGGCCGGGCTGCCCGACCCCGAACAGGTCGCGGCAGAGATCACCTTCGTACTCGAAGGCGCGCAGGTCAGCACGCAGAACGGCAGCATCGACCGGGCGGGGGACCGGCTGCTGAGAATCGTCGAGCGCCTTCTAGTACGAAGGTGATGTCGTGGCCGGGATCGTCGTGGGGGCGGTGGTCGCCTGGGCGAGGAGCTGGAGAGCCGTGCGGCCCTCCGATCCCGCGGGGGCGGTCGCCACGACGAGGACCTGATCGTCGGAGAGGTTGAGTGCCTGCTGGGTGACGGTCATCGGGCCCACCAGCGGATGCTGCATCTTGTGCTCGGCGATGGTGCAGGGGCGCACCCGGTGGTCGGCCCACATCTTCGCGAACTCGGCGCTCTTCATGCTGAGTTCGCCGATGAGGGACGCCAGCAGTGCGTCATCGGGATGACGGCCCACCGCGTACCGCAGATTTGCCACGACGGCCCGGGCCTTGCTCTCCCAGGTGAGGTAGAGGTCGCGCGCGTGGGCGTCGAGGAAGAGGAACCGGGCCATGTTGGGCCGGTCGGCCGAGCGCTCCGGCGCCGACGGGTCGAGGTGGCCCGCGAACAGGGCGTGGCCGAGCGGGTTCCAGGCCAGGACGTCGGCGCGTCGGCCGGTGACGACGGCGGGCACGTCGGGCATCGAGTCGAGGAGCGTACGGGTCGGTGCGTCGACCCGCTCCGGCGGTGGCCGACGGGCCGGGCGGCGGCGCCGGGCGGCGGCGCCCGCGAGGTCGCGCAGGTGCAGGCGCTCGGTCTCGTCCAGACACAGCGCCTGGGCGATCGCGTCGAGGACCTCCGGGGACGCGTTGTGCGAGTGGCCTTGCTCCAGGCGCGCGTAGTACGAGGCGCTGACCCCGGCGAGCAGGGCGAGTTCCTCGCGGCGCAGGCCCGGGACGCGACGCCGTTCCCCGTACGTGTCAAGGCCGATGTCCTCGGGCCGCAGCCGGGACCGGCGGGCCTGCAGGAACGCGCCGAGGGCGCTCTGTCCGCTCTGTCCGTCCATGCCGCCCAGTATCCGTTGCCCACAGGCCGGTTGCCTCTCCCTGGCAGGGATAGGCAGGGGAGGGTGTGGCCGACTTCCGGGGGCCCGCGCAGCCTTGAGGGCATGGACACCATCGAGTTGGGCGATGTCACCGTGACCCGGGTCCGCGAGTTCTACGGACCGATCGGGTTCACACCACGCGCATTCGTACCCGAGAGCAGTGAGGAGGTCTGGGAGGCACAAGAGAGCTGGCTGCGGCCGGAGTTCATCGCGGGAGAGCCGCCGGTCGTCAACGCCGCGCTGCAGACCTGGGTGCTGCGCAGCGAAGGCCGGGTCATCCTCGTCGACACCGGGGGCGGCAACAACAAGCCGCGGCCCGGCACCCCTTGGGATCACCTGGAGACCGACTTCCTGGGCAACCTCGCCCGCGCCGGAGTCGAGCCGGAGGACGTCGACCTTGTTATCAACACCCACCTGCACGCCGACCACGTTGGCTGGAACACCCGCCTCGACGGGGGGAGTTGGGTGCCCACCTTCCCGAACGCCACCTACCTGATCCACCGGAACGACTTCGAGTTCTGGAACCCGGCGAACGGTCACACCTCCGTACTCGGCGACGGCAACACCCACGTCTTCGAGGACAGCGTCGCCCCCGTGCACGAGGCGGGCAGGACCCAGCTGTGGGAGGGCGACGGCTACCGGATCGACGCGCATCTGCGGCTTGAACTCGCCGCGGGTCACACCCCCGGCTCCGCCGTGGTCACCCTCGCGTCCGGCAGTGAAAGGGCCGCGTTCGTCGGCGACCTGCTGCACAGTCCCGTACAGATCCTGGAACCGGACGCGAACAGCTGCTTCTGCGAGGATCCCGGCCGGTCACGGGCCGCCCGGCGCCGGCTCCTCGGCTGGGCGGCCGACCGCAACGGACTGCTGTTCCCTGCGCACTTCGGCGGCCACGGTGCGGCCGAAGTCGCCCGGGACGGCAGCCGGTTCGCCATCAAGGGCTGGGCCCCCTTCACGCCGTACACCCCCGGCGACGAGGGCTGACCGGCGATGCCAGACTCCCGCAACCCCGTAGTGGAGACCACGCTCGGCCCTGTCCGGGGCCTCAAGCAGGACGGCATCGGGATGTTCCTGGGCATCCCGTACGCCGCCCCGCCCCAAGGCGCGGGCAGGTTCGCCGCGCCGGAGCCGCACGCGCCCTGGGCGGGGGTCCGCGACGCCACCATCCCCGGGCCGACCGCGCCGCAGGCCGCACGCCGTCTCGGTGACATCGACATGTCCCCCTACTTCGGGCCGGGTTGGGTCCGGGGCGCGGACTATCTGACGGTGAACGTCTGGACGCCCCGCATCGGAGCAGACATCGGAGCAGACATCGGGGCAGGCATCGGGGCAGACATCGGAGCGGACGGTGGTGCCCGCGGGCTGCCGGTCATGGTCTTCGTGCACGGCGGCGGCTTCACCGCGGGATCGACCAGCGCGCCGCTCTACGACGGCACCGCACTCGCCCGGGAGGGCGTGGTCCTGGTGACCGTCAACTACCGGCTCGGCGTCCAGGGTTTCCTCGACCTCGCGGGCGCGCCGCGCAACCGCGGGCTGCTCGACGTGGTCGCCGCGCTGCGCTGGGTACGGGAGAACATCGCGGCCTTCGGCGGGGACCCGGGCACCGTCACCCTGTTCGGCCAGTCCGCCGGGGCCACGATCGTCTCCGCCGTGGCTGCCGGGCCCGAGGCGGCGGGACTGCTGCGCCGGGCCATCGTGCAGAGCGGCAGCGGGCTCGGCGCCTTCACCCCGGAGCAGGCGGCCCTGGTGACACGGGCGGCGGCGCGGGAGCTGGGGGTCGCGGCGCATGCCGATGCCTTCGCGGCCGTGCCGGACGACCGTCTCGTCGAGGTCGTCGGCCGGCTCTCCGGGATCGACCTGCTGACGCCGGGTGCGTACGACCCGCTGATGGGGCTTACCCCGTTCAGTGTGGTCCTTCCGGTGCAGCCCGCGCACGCACCGCCCGCCGCCGTGGACCTGCTCCTCGGGACGACGACGCAGGAGGGCAACCTCTACCCGGCCGCCGACGGAGAGGACGCGCACGGTGCTGCCGCGCGGGCACACCCGGACCCGGACAGGCTCCTGGCCGCGTACCGGGCCGCCGCCCGGCCCGGCACCCCGGATGCCGGGCTGCGCTCGGCCGTGCTCGGCGACGCGCTGTTCGGCAAGGGGACATGGGCCCTTGCGGAGGCGTACGCCACCGCCGGGCGCCGCACCTTCCACTACGAGTTCGGCTGGCGAGGCGTGCTCGGTGCCGCGCACGCGGTGGAGGTCCCGTTCCTGTTCGGGCGGACGGACCTTCCCGAACTCCGCGGCGCACGCGGCCTGTTGGGCCCAAGCCCGGTTCCCGGCGACCTGGCGGAACGGCTGCGTGCCGCGTGGGTGCGGTTCGCGCGCACCGGGGACCCGGGCTGGGACGCGTACGACACCGAACGCCGTACGACGATGCGGATCGGCGAGCAATGGGTGACCCTGCCCGACCCGCGCGGGGCGGAACGCCGGGCGTGGTCCCCGCCCGGCGCGTGCGCACCCCTGGATGCCTGACCTCAGCGCGGCCAGAGCTGGAGCAGCCACTCCTCCGTGCCGTGGAAGAACATCTCGCCGGCCGCGTGCCGCTCCTTCGCGGCGTCGCGGCCCAGGCATGCCGCGCCCTCGCCGATGGTGGTGGCGCGGAACTTGAAGGAGCCGATCGGATAACCCCCGATCAGCCAGCGGCACTTCTGCTTGTACAGGGTCTGGGTCGTGCCCTGGCAGTGGAAGAAGTGGTCGATGGTCCAGCCGTAGGTCCGGTACGTCTTGCTGTTCTCCATGCAGACGTTGATGTTGGGGTCGGTACGCCGGAGGGGTCCGGATGCGTACGACGACCCGACCCGCTCCAGCAATACCATGTGCACGACAACTCAAAGCTAGTCCGATACCGGCCAACTCGTGTGCGCTACACGAGGGTTGGCCGGAACGAACCTGCCGGAGCTACGTCACGGGCATGGACTCGGGCAGCGTGAGGGCCGAGTGGGCCGGGCGCCCCGCCGCGGAGGGCGGCATGGTGCTGAGCTGTCGCAGCATGGCGTTGCGCTGCTCCAGGGCCCGTGCGGTGGTGGGGAAGAGGGTGGCGTCGCCCTTGCCGACCTGGTCCTGGTTCACGGTCACGAACCCGCGCGTGCTGTCTTCGTACGCGGCGAAGCCCGCGGTGTGGTCACGGTCGGCCAGGGAAGCGGCCAGCATGTACGAACCGACCAGCGCCAGGCTGGAGCCCTGCCCTGTGAGGAAAGACGGCGCGTACGCGGCGTCGCCCACCAGCGCGACCCTGCCGCTCGACCAGCGGGGCATACGGATCTGGCTGACCACGTCGAAGAACAGGTCGTCCGCGTCGCGCAGGGCGGCGACCATGCCGGGGACCTCCCATCCCGCGTCGGCGAAGACCGCGGCGACCAGGTCCCGTTGGGCCTCCGGGTTCCGGAACGCGTCGAACGGCGGTTGCGGGCGGGCGAAGCTCAGGAAGGCGTGCACTTGGTCGTCGTCCCCCGCGGCGTAGAGTGCCGCGGCTCTGCCCGGGGTGTTCCACAGCACGGTCTCGTGGGAGAGCCCGAAGGTGTTGCGCATCGTGAATCCGGCGAAGCAGTAGCCGAGGTACCGGTGGAACTGCTCTTCGGGGCCGAACAGGGCCTCCCGGGTACGCGAGTGCAGACCGTCCGCGCCGACCACCATGTCGAACGTACGCATGCCGCCCCCGCGGAAGGTGACGTCGACCCCATGGCCGCCCGACTGGTCGAGGGTGTCGATGGAGTCGTCGAACAAGAACTCCACGTCGTCCCGGACCGCCGCGTGGAGAGCCTCGGTCAGGTCCCCGCGCGGCACCTCCAGGTCCTCTCCCGCGACCCCGCCGGTGACGGTGTGCGGGTCGAGCGAGGCCACCTCGCCGCCGTCCCCGTCGAGGAAGGTCAGCCGGCGCAGGTCGATGTGCGCCTCCCGCAGCCGCGGCAGGATCCCCATCCTCCGGACGACCTCAAGTGCGGTGCCGCGCACGTCGATGGGGTAACCACCGCTCCGCGGCGCGCTCGCCCTCTCGACCACCGTGACCGCGAATCCGTGGCGGTTGAGCCAGAACGCGAGGGCGGGACCCGCGATGCCGGCCCCCGATATGAGGACCTTGCGCCTGGGCGTGGAACGGATGCCCCTCAACTGACGGGTATCCCTCAACTGATCGGTGGGGGTCATTTCTTGGCTCCTTTGCTCATGGAACGGACGACAAGCAGGGACAGCGCCGCGACAACGCCGGCGATGAGGAAGCCGGCGACGAAGGCCGATTCGTCCGGGACCTTCGATCCGGAAGGGGTCCCCGAGGCAAGGAGCACGCCACCGAGCATCCCGCCCATGGCGGAGCCAAGCACGCGCGTCACCAGGATCAGGCTGGTGGCGATGCCGGTGTCACTCTCATCGACGGAAGAGACGATGCCGGTCACCATGGCCGTCACGCACAGGCCGTTGGCGAGCGCGATGAGCGCCTTGCCGACGACGATGTGCCAGACCTCGGTGTGCGCGACGGACAGGACGAGCATGGCGGTGGCCATGAGGACGACCGCGGCAGTGGCCACGGCACGCGAGCCGAAACGCCGCTCCCCGAGCCCACCGGCAGGACCGGCCAGCGTCCCGGCCACGGCGCCGGGCAGGAGGATGAAGCCGATCATGGTGGCGCTTGCCCCGAAACCGTACCCGTCGCCGGACACGTCGAGCAGTTGCGGGATGAGGAAGACCCCCGTCGCGGTGCCGAGGCAGATCACGAACGTCAGCACACACGACTTCCAGATCACAGGCCGCGCCAGCATGCTCAGATCGATCAGCGGCGCGGCCGCACGGCGTTCGACGGCTGTCCACCCGGCCACGAAGGCGGCCAGAAGCGCGAGGAGGGCGAGGAGCAGGAGCGGCTGCGAGCCGGCGTCGGGCGCCACCGCGAGGGCGAGCATGAGCGTGACCAGAATCCCGCTCAAGAGCAGCATGCCCGGCCAGTCGATCCCGGCTCCGTCCGGCCGGCCCGGATCATCGGCCGGCATCAGCCTGTTCACCAGCAGGGTGAAGGCGATGACCGCGAACGTCGGCACCGCGAACATCCAGTGTCGGGAGAGCGTTTCCGCCACGGGTCCTGCCGCCAGAAGACCCACCATCGAGCCACCCACGAACATCCCGCTGACAAGACCGATGGCCACCTTCGACTCCCGCGAGGGGAGGTGTTTGCGCACCACGATGAACGACAGGGGCAGCGCGCCGATCATCGCCCCCTGCAGTACCTGGCCGAGCAGCAGCACGGGCAGGTTCGGCGCCACCGCGGAGACCAGGCCACCGACCGAGACCACCGCCATCAGCCGGATGAGGACCCGTTTTCCGCCGTAGCGGTCGCCGAGCTTGCCCGCGAGCGGTGTGACGAGCGCGCCGGTGATGGCGAGCACGATGTTGAGCACCGCCCCTGTGGACGGACTGATGTCCAGCTCGCGTTGCAGGAGCGGGAGCGTCGGCGCCACCACCGACTCCAGGGCCCCGGTGGCGACGGCCAGCATGCCGAGGGCCCAGATGGCGGCCTTTTCGACGCGGACCGGTGGAGCGAGCGTTGCGGTCATGGACGAGACGTCCTTTCCGGCATGGGCGGGCGAGCAAGGACAGGTGCCGAGTTCAAAACTACACTACACCGTGCAGTGTAGGACGGCTAAGATGTGCCCATGCCGACCACGAAGTCACCGACCACGAAGACGCTGCGCGAGGGGTCCGCGCACAAGCGGGCCGCCATCCTCACGGCGGCCCGGGAACTGTTCCTCGCCGACGGCTTCGACCGGTCGAGCGTCGACGCGGTCGCCGCACGGGCCGAGGTGTCCAAGCGGACGGTCTACGACTACTTCGGCGACAAGCAGACGCTGTTGCAAGCAGTCGTCGACGCAGTCGGCCAGTCACTGATCACCACGATCCGGCGCACCCTCGACGACACCCTCACCGACCTCGCCGAGGACGCCGAACTCGAGGACGCCCTGGTCACGTTCTCGATGCGCATCGCGACCGACATGCTCGGCTCGGCGGAGTACGCGACGCTGCAACGACTGGTCCGGGCGGAGTCCGGCAACCTGCCGCACCGGGGCTACAACGCCATGGCCGACACCCCCGACGAGGCGATCGCCGAGCGGTTCGCCGCCCTGGCCGCGGCCGGGCTGCTCGACGTCCCCGACCCCCGACTCGCGGCCGACCAGTTCATTGCGCTGACCTTCGGTGTCGCCCTTGACCGGCTCGGTTCCGCGAACGCCGCGCAGGACACCCGCGTCCGGCCGCTCGTCGTCGAGGGAGTGCGGACCTTTCTCCGGGCGTACCGGACCAGGTGACTGACGCCCGGAGGGCCGCTACGCCCCTGCGTCGAAGCCCAGTTCACCCTCGACGAATGTCATCTTGACCTCGGTGGCGTGGACTTGAGTGACCGGCACTGCGAAGGGGTTCTGGCCGACGACGACGACGTCGGCGAGCATGCCCGGTTCGATGCGCCCGACCCGGTGCGCCATGCCCTCCTGGCGCGCGGAGTTGACCGTGAACAGGTCGAAGGCCTGCTCCAGCGTGATGGCTTGGGATGCGCCGAAACTGTCGGCGCTGCCCCCTGGCCGCTGCCGCGTGACGAGCGTTTCGATGGCGGACCACGGATTCACCGACGGCACCACGCACCAGTCCGACCCCGGCACGACCAGCGCGTGGGCCTCGAGCATCTCGCGCACCGGCCACACGCGTTCAACCGCCTGTGGGCCGACGGCCGTTGCGATGTCGGAGCAGATGGGGGAGGGCTGCCACAAGTAGGGAGAGACTTCGAACGTCGCGCCGATCTGCGCCGCCCGCTCGATGTCGGTCTTCGCCACGAACGTGCAGTGTCCTACGTTGTGCATGCAGGGGCCGGGTCCGTTGGCCGCGCGAGCTGCCTCGACCGCGTCGAGCGCCGCCCTGACCGCCGCATCGCCGGCCGCGTGGAACTTGACGGTGATGCCCATCCGGTCGAATCGGGTCACCGCCTGATCGAGGACTGCCGGCGCGATCGCGAGCAGCCCGTGCCGTCCTGCCTCGTCGTCTCGTCCCTCACCCGTGGCTGCGTAGGGCTCGATCATCGCCGCCGTGCGGCTGTCGGTGGGTACCCCGTCGAGGAAGATCTTCACGCAGTCGGGCGTGATGTGACCGCTCGCGCAGAGGTTCCGTGTCGCGATCACCTCTTCACAGGCAGGGTCATTGGGGGACCACACGAGACTGAGGCGCACGCGCTGCCTGACCGCTCCGCGCGCGGCGAGCCGGGTGTAGGCAAGCAGCTCGGCCGGCGGCCCGGCGGTGAACCCGACCGCGGCCTCGGTGAACGACGTGATCCCGTAGGAGAGCATCTCGCCCAGCGCCCACTCCAGGGCCGCTTCCACCTCGTCGTCGGCCGGTTTGGGGGCCGACGCGGCGAGCAGATCGGCGGCGGTCTCGCGTTGTATGCCGCTCGGACGGCCTGCGAGGTCCCTCTCGAAGACGCCGCCCGGCGGGTCCGGTGTGCCGGGGCCGATCCCGGCGGCCCTGAGTGCCGCGCTGTTCGCCCATGAGCTGTGTCCGCTGGTGTCCTCCAGGAGGACAGGATGCTGGGGGGCGACAGCGTCAAGGACGGTCCGGTCCGGGAGGGTGCCGAGCGCGGACGTGTCCCATTGCCCGCCGAGAACCCATGCGCCGGGGGCGGTCCGGGACACGTGCCCGGCCACGATGCGGAGGGTGTCGGCCAGGTTCGAGCCCTGCGGGACCTTGCAGCGGCGTTCGCGGATCCCGGCGTAGATCGGGTGCACATGCAGGTCGTGCAGGCCCGGGAGGACGGTGTCGCCGGCCAGCTCCATCACCCGCGTGTCCGGTCCGCGCCGACGCAGCACGTCCTCGCGGCCGCCGACCACTTCGATGACACCGGCGCGTACGGCGAGTCCCTCGGCCCAGCCCGACGACGTCTTGACGTGCCCGCCCACCAGAACCGTGTCCGCGTACTGATCGGCCATGGCGCTCCCCCTGTTCACCGCTGGCTCGGTGACTCAGCGGCGGTTGATGAATCCGGCGTCGACGGGCAGCGTGACACCGGTGACATAGCGGGCTTCGTCCGAGGCCAGCCACAGGACGGCGTTCGCCACGTCGACCGGCTCAACTGTGTCCACCGGAAGGGCATTTGGCGCATCCTCGGACAGCATCGGATCCTGGGCGACGAACTCGACGATGGCCGGATCGGTCACCATGCGGGTGGCCACGCCGGTGGGGTGCACCGAGTTCACCCTGATGCTGTGCCGGGCGAGGTTGTTGGCGTACGTACGCATAAGACCGACCACACCGTGCTTGGAGGCGGCGTAGCCCAGGCCGCCGTTGCTGGCCCCGCCGATGCCGACAAGGCCCGCGGTGGAGCTGACGATCACGATCGAGCCGCCCCGCTCGGCGGCGACCATCGACGGGATGGCCACCTCGATGGTGTGGAACGTGCCGGTCAGGTTTACATCGATGGCGTCGTGCCACGCCTGCACCCGGTCTTCCACCAGGAGCGGTGCGATCCCGGCGTTGGCGACGACGACGTCGATCTGCCCGAATTCGGCGAGCCCCGCGTCGTACGCATCCTGGAGGGCGGCCCGATCGCGCACGTCCGCCTGCCGCGCCACGACACGGCGGTCCAGGGCCCGCACTTCGTCGACCGCCTCGCCAAGGTCCTCCGGTGTCGACTGCGGGTAGGGCACGGTGTCGACCGGCCCGCAGATGTCCACGATGACCAGGTCGGCGCCTTCCTCCGCCATGCGCAGAACGTGGCCGCGGCCGAGTCCGCCGGCCGCGCCGGTGACGAAGGCCACCTTGCCGTCAAGACGCCCCTTCATGGTTCCGGCCTACCGCAGGGATCTACGAACGTCACCTCGCCGCGATGTTCCGGCGAGAACCGGGTGTGTTCGCCTTCTCATCGTGGCTGATGTCGCCGTCGGCGCGTAACGTGAAGCGGCATGAAGATCCACGCCTGCGACCTGCGACGGGACAGCTCGTCATGAAGATCCTCATCAGCGCCGACATGGAGGGCGCCACCGGAGTGACCTGGCCGGCCGATGTGCTGCCCGGTACGCCGCAGTGGGAGCGGTGCCGGGCGATGTTCACCTCGGACGTCAACGCCGCCGTGCTCGGCTTCTTCGACGGCGGTGCCGACGAGGTGCTCATCAACGAGGCGCACTGGACCATGCGCAATCTGCTCCTGGAGCAGCTGGACGAGCGGGCCCAGATGCTGACCGGGCGTCACAAGTCGCTCTCCATGGTCGAGGGCGTCCAGCACGACGACGTCGACGGCATCGCGTTCATCGGGTACCACGCGGGCGCCGGCATGGAGGGCGTGCTCGCGCACACCTATCTCGCCAACTCGATCACCGGCGTGTGGGTCAACGACGTACGCGCGAGCGAAGGGCTGCTCAACTCGCATGTGGTCGCCGAGTACGGCGTGCCCGTCGTCCTCGTCACCGGCGACGATCTGGCCTGCGAGGACGCGCTCGGCTATGCGCCGGGCGCGCTGAAGGTGGCAGTGAAGGACCATGTGTCGCGGTACGCCGCGGTGTGCCGGACGCCGACGCGCACCGCCGCCGACATCCGGGCCGCGGCGCGGGAGGCGGCGGCGCTCGCCACGCGCCATCAGCCGGTCCGGGGCGGCCCGTTCACCGTCGAGCTGGAGTTTGACGCCGAGCATCTGGCC
Source organism: Streptomyces sp. NPDC021622 (assembly GCF_040640795.1). NCBI lineage: Bacteria > Bacillati > Actinomycetota > Actinomycetes > Kitasatosporales > Streptomycetaceae > Streptomyces > Streptomyces sp. NPDC021622. The sequence continues at coordinate 258,997 of NZ_JBFACK010000002.1, read as the reverse complement.
ATGGCGTCGACCGTCGTGCCGGGCGTGCGGCGCAGCGGCGAGCGGAAGGTCGCGTACACCAGCGAGACCATGTACGAGGGCATCCGCACCTTCAAGGCGGTCACGACGATCGCATCGGCCGCCGTGGAGGAGCAGTATGGCTGAGCGGACGGGGGAGCAGGCAGGGGAGCGGGCGAGACCGCAGGTCGACGCGACGGCTCTCGACGAGGTCGTGCGGTTCACGTCCGATCTCATCCGGATAGACACCACCAACCGCGGCAGCGGCGACTGCAGGGAGCGGCCCGCCGCCGAATACGTCGCCGAGTGCCTGGCCGGCGCCGGGCTCGAACCGACGCTCCTGGAGTGCTCACCGGGGCGTACGAACGTCGTCGCGCGCGTCGAGGGAACCGACCCTTCAGCCGACGCGCTCCTTGTCCACGGCCACTTGGACGTCGTGCCCGCCGAGGCGTCCGACTGGAGCGTGGCCCCGTTCTCCGGAGAGCTCCGCGACGGTGTCGTGTGGGGCCGCGGCGCCATCGACATGAAGAACATGGACGCGATGATCCTGTCCGTCGTGCGCGGCTGGGCCCGTGCGGGCGTGCGGCCCCGGCGGGACATCGTGATCGCGTTCACCGCGGACGAGGAGGCGAGCGCCGAGGACGGGTCTGGATTCCTCGCCGACCGGCACGCGTCCCTCTTCGAGGGGTGCACGGAAGGCATCAGCGAGTCCGGTGCCTTCACCTTCCACGACGGGCGGGGCAACCAGCTCTACCCCATCGCCGCGGGCGAGCGCGGCACCGGCTGGCTCAAGCTCACCGCGCGCGGCAAGGCGGGCCACGGCTCGAAGGTGAACCACGCCAACGCGGTGACCAAGCTGGCGGAGGCGATCGCCCGCATCGGGCAGCACCGCTGGCCGGTGCGGCTCACGCCGACGGTCCGTGCGGCGCTGCTCGATCTGGCCGGGCTCTACGGCGTGGAGGCCGATCCGGACGCGCCCGGATTCGACGTGGACGTCCTCCTGGAGAAGCTCGGACCGGCCGCCTCCCTCGTCGAGCCGACCGTACGCAACAGCGCCAACCCGACGATGCTGCACGCCGGTTACAAGGTCAATGTGATTCCAGGGGAAGCTGTCGCCTACGTGGACGGGCGCATGCTGCCCGGTGGCGAGGAAGAATTCGTCGCCACCCTTGACCGGCTCACCGGCACGGACGTCGACTGGGAGTTCCACCACCGAGAGGTGGCGCTGCAGGCGCCGGTGGATTCGTCGACGTACGCGAAGATGCGAGCCGCCGTGGAGGAGTTCGCGCCCGAAGGGCATGTGATGCCGTACTGCATGTCCGGCGGCACCGACGCCAAGCAGTTCTCGCGTCTTGGGATCACCGGGTACGGCTTCTCGCCGCTGAAGACCCCGGAGGGCTTCGACTACCAGGCCCTCTTCCACGGCGTGGACGAGCGGGTGCCGGTCGACGCGCTGCACTTCGGCGTCCGCGTTCTCGACCGCTATCTGCGAACGGCCTAGGGAACAAAGGGACATGGGGGAAGAGAGGGACATGAGACAGACCCAGGCGTACGGATCGTGGCCGTCACCCATCGACGCCGCGCTCGCAGCGGCCCACGACGGCTCTCCTGCCCAAGTCGGCTTCGTCGGTGCCGAGGCGTGGTGGACCGAGCCGCGGCCCGCGGAAGGCGGCAGGCGTGCGCTGGTGCGGCGGAGCCCGGACGGGGTGGAGGAATCGGTGCTGCCCGCTCCGTGGAACGTGCGCAGCCGGGTCATGGAGTACGGCGGGCAGGCCTGGGCCGGGGCCGAGGGAGCCGCGGGTCCGCTTGTCGTGTTCGCGAACTTCTCCGACCAGCGGCTGTACGCGTACGAGCCCGAACGCCCCGGCGACGTGCCGCGCCCGCTCACACCGCTCTCCGACGTGGGCGGCGGACTGCGCTACGTCGACCCCTGTGTGCACCTGGACCGGGGCGAAGTCTGGTGCGTCATGGAGGAGTTCACCGGCGAGGCGCCCACCGATGTGCGCCGTGTGGCCGTCGCCGTGCCCCTGGACGGCTCGGCGGCACAGGACCGCGCCGCGCTGCGTGAACTCACCGACGACCGGCACCGGTTCATCACCGGGCCCCGGCTCTCGCCCGACGGCGGCCGCGTCGCGTGGATCGCCTGGGATCACCCCCGGATGCCGTGGGACGGCACGGAACTGCTGGTCGCCGACGTCCGCGCGGACAGCACGTTCGGCGCGCCGAGGGCGGTCGCAGGCGGGCCCCGGGAGTCGATCGCGCAGGTGGAGTGGAGCGTCGACGGGCAGCTTCTGTACGCCGGTGACCAGACCGGCTGGTGGAACCTGTACCGCCAGGACCCGGCCGACGGCGGTCGCGGTACGCCCCTGTGCACGCGCGACGAGGAGTTCGCGGGACCTCTGTGGCAGGTCGGCGCCGGCTGGTTCGCGCCGCTGGACAGCGGCCTGATCGCCGTCGTGCACGGCAAGGGCGCCACCTCGCTCGGCGTGCTCGACCCGGAGACCGGCGAGGTCGTCGACGCGGCGGGCCCCTGGACCGAGTTCGCCTCGACCGTCGCGGTCTGCGGCGCCCGGGTCGCCGGCGTCGCGGCGAGCCCCCGCAGCGCGTACGAGGTGGTGGAGCTGGACACGAGCACCGGCCGCGCCCGCGTGATCGGCGCCCCGCACGACGACCCCGTGGACACCGCGTACTACCCCGAGCCGCGCATCCGCACCTTCAGCGGCCCGGCCGGACGCGAGATCCACGCGCACGTCTACCCGCCGCACCACCCCACCCGCGTCGCCCCCGACGACGAACGGCCGCCCTACGTGGTGTGGGCGCACGGCGGCCCCACCGGCCGCTCGCCCCTCGTGCTCGACCTGGAGATCGCCTACTTCACCTCGCGCGGCATCGGCGTCGCCGAGGTCAACTACGGCGGGTCGACGGGCTACGGCCGCGCCTACCGCGAACGGCTGCGCGAGCAGTGGGGCGTGGTCGACGTCGAGGACTGCGCGGCCGTCGCGCTCGCCCTCGCCGACGAGGGCACGGCGGACCGGGACCGTCTCGCGATCCGCGGCGGCAGCGCGGGCGGCTGGACCACGGCGGCGTCCCTGACCACGACGGACGTGTACGCCTGCGGCACCATCATCTATCCGGTCCTCGACCTCACGGCGTGGGTCGACGGCGGGACGCACGACTTCGAGTCCCGGTACCTGGATTCGCTGATCGGGCCGTTCGAGGAGGCGCGGGCACGGTACGTGGAACGCTCGCCCGCCGAGCACGCCGACCGGGTCACCGCGCCGTTCCTGCTGCTCCAGGGGCTCGACGACGTGATCTGTCCGCCCGCGCAGGCCGAGCGGTTCGTCGCCGAGCTCGAGGGGCGCGGCGTGCCGTACGCGTACATCGCCTTCGAGGGCGAGGGCCACGGATTCCGCCGCGCGGACACGCTGATCCGGGCCCTGGAGGCGGAACTCTCCCTGTACGCCCAGGTGTTCGGCCTGAACCTGACGGGACCGGTCCCCACCCTGGAGCTCGTCAAGTGAAGCCGCTGACCCGACCCGCACGGCTGACCCCCGGCGCGCGGGTCGCCGTCGTGGCCCCGAGCGGACCGGTGGAGCGGGACCAGCTGGAGCGGGGGCTCGACATCCTGCGCGACTGGGACCTGGAACCGGTCATCGCACCCCATGTCCTGGACCAGCACCGGGAGTTCGACTACCTGGCGGGGGCCGACGCGGACCGGGCTCGGGACCTGGAGGGGGCATGGTGCGACCCCACCGTGTCCGCGGTGTTCTGCGCGCGCGGCGGGTACGGCACCGCGCGGATGGCGGACCTCGTCGACTGGACGGCGATGCGGGCCGCGGGGCCCAAGGTGTTCCTCGGCTACAGCGACATCACCACGCTCCACGAGGCATTCGCCGCGCGCCTCGGCCTCGCCACGCTGCACGGCCCGATGGTCGCGGTGGCCGACTTTCTCAAGAACTCACGGGCCCAGGACCATCTGCGAGCGACGCTCTTCGAGCCGGAGAGCGTGCGGGTGATCGCCCCCGAAGGCGCGTCCGCGCTGGTGGCGGGGCGGGCCCGTGGCGTCACGCTCGGCGGGTGCGTGAGTCTGCTCGCCGCCGACCTGGGCACGGCGCACGGGCGGGTGTCCGCGCGCGGCGGGCTGCTCTGCGTGGAGGACACCGGCGAGGAGGTGTACCGGCTCGACCGGATCCTCACGCAATTGCTGCGGGCCGGGTGGCTTGAGGGTGTCGCCGGGATCGCGCTCGGGTCCTGGGAGGACTGCGAGCCGGCCGCCGATGTGCGGGCCCTCTTCGCCGACCGGCTCGGCGGGCTCGGGGTACCGATCGTCGAGGACTTCGGCTTCGGCCACTGCGAGGGCGCGTTGACGGTCCCGTTCGGCCTGCCGGCCGAACTGGACGCGGAGGCGGGGACGCTGACGCTCGAGGTGCCTGCGCTGGTGTGAGGCCCGCCTGCCGGGCGCCGACGCCGGGAAGCGGCGTACCGGATCTCTGCCGAGATCCGGGCACCGGGCGTGCGTCAGGGTCGGCTGCCGGATGCCGGTGAGGGGCTGCGGGCCGTCCCTCGGCCAGGGCTCGTGTGCCGATCCTCGGTCAGGGTCAGGGTCAGGGTCAGGGCCCGGGTGCCGGGCGTCGGTCAGGCCTCGCGTGTCGTCCCTTCGTCAGGGTCAGCGTGCCGGACTCAGGTCAGGGGCTCGTATGCCGAGCTTCCGTCAGGATCCGTGTACCGGGCGTCCGCCATGTTCCGCGTGCCGGGCTCGGTCAGGGTCTGCGTGCCGGACTCAGGTCAGGGGCTCGTATGCCGAGCCTCCGTCAGGATCTGTGCACCGGGCCTCCGCCAGGGGTCCGCGTGCCGTCCCTTCGTCAGGGTCCGGTGCCGGACGCACGTCAGCTCGCATGCCGAGCTTCCGTCAGGATCCGTGCACTGGGCGTCCGTCACGTTCCGCGTGCCGAGCTCCGTCAGGGTCCGCGTGCCGGACGCACGTCAGAGTTTGTATGCCGACCCTTCGTCAGGATCCGTGCACCGGGCCTCCGTCACGTTCCGCATGTCGACCCGCCGCCAAGACCTGCATACCGACCCTCCGCGAAGACCTGCATACCGGCCTCCGCCAACACCCCCGTACTGAATTTCCGTCGAGATTCGTCGAGAAACGCCCGTCCCGAGCGTTGACCGAGACGTGACGCACGTCACAGCATGACCCTGGCCGGTTACTGACCGGTCGGTATTCGGCTGCCCTCTAGCGTGGAGGTCTCGTGTCCCGTCGTACCGAACCCCGTCGTGCCGTCGCCCGGTCCCGCGCGCCGCTCGCCCTCGCCCTGGGGGCCGCGCTTGCCGCTCCGCTCGCCGTCGCGGCCCCCGACCCGGCGAGCGCGACCGGCAAATACACCGTCAAGGCGCTGAAGTTCACGGTCGACGTGGGCGGCAGGAGATGCACCGTCGACGCCGATCTCTACCGGCCCGCCGGAGTGGACGCCGCGCACCCCGCGCCCGCCGTGCTCACCACCAACGGCTTCGGCGGCAGCAAGTCCGACGGGACCGCGGACACCGGCAAGGCCTTCGCCGCGCGCGGCTACGTGGGGCTCGTCTACTCCGGGCTCGGCTTCGGCAAGTCCGGGTGTCTGATCTCCCTCGACAACCCGAAGATTGACGGCAAGGCGGCCTCCGGGCTCATCGACTTCCTCGCGGGCAAGCGCGCAGCCGACGACGGCACGACGATCGACTACGTCACCAAGGACGCCGGGGCCGATCCGCGTGTCGGCATGATCGGCGGTTCCTACGGCGGGGCGATCCAGCTGGCGACGGCCGCCGTCGACCACCGGGTCGACGCCCTCGTACCCATGATCACCTGGAACGATCTGAGCTACTCGCTCGCCCCGAACAACGTCTCCGACCGCAGCGTCCCCGGCGCCGCCAAGTGGCAGTGGATGAACAGCTTCTACCTCATGGGTGAGGGTCAGCCGCTGCTCGTGCGGAGCCTGGACCCGTCCCGCGTCAACTCCCTGACCTGCTGGCACTTCGCCAGGCAGGCCTGCGAGACGATCCGCACCCTCAACTCGGGCCGCTATCCGGCGGACAAGACGGCCGCACTCCAGGAGTACGCGCGCAGTGTCTCGCCCGTCTCCTACCTGCCGCGGGTCAAGGCGCCCACCCTTCTCGTCCAGGGCCAGGCGGACAGCCTCTTCAACCTCAACGAGGCGCAGGCGACGTACGAGACACTGAAGGCACAGGGCACCACGGCCAAGATGATCTGGCAGTCCTGGGGCCACAGCGGCGGCCTCACCGCCCCGGCGTCCGGCGAACTCAACCTGTCCAAGGGCAACTGGGAGACCAGCTACGTCGGCAAGCGGATCCTGTCGTGGTTCGACCGCTACCTCCACCGGAAGAAGGGCGTCGGCACCGGACCCGCCTTCGCCTACCACCAGGACTGGGTGCCGGGCGGCGGCCGACCGAACGGCTCCTACGCCACCGCCCCGCAGGTGCCCGCGCTCAGCCAGAAGCTGTATCTGTCCGGCGACGGCAAGCTCGTCGACAACCGAGGGAAGGTCGCGCGCGGCAGCCGCGAGTATCGGAACCGGCTGGTCCCGACGAGTCACTCGGAGAGCTCCATCGCCCGGATGATCGGGCTTCCCGACCCCGCACCGCGCGACACCAAGGGCACCCACCTCGACTGGACGAGCGAGCCGCTGACCGCCCCGGTGGACGTGGTGGGCGCCCCGGAGGCGACCCTCAAGGTCGTCTCGCGCCGGACGGAGAAGGTGCAGAACTCCGGCGACGCCGCCGACAAGCTGGTCCTCTTCGCGAAGCTGTACGACGTCGCGCCCGACGGCAAGAAGACGCTGGTGCGCCGGCTCGTGGCCCCCGTGCGCGTCCCGGACGTGACCAAGCCGTTCACCTTCTCGCTGCCGGGGATCGTGCACCGGTACAAGGCGGGCCACAAGCTGCGGTTCACCGTCGCGGCCAGCGACGACGCGTATGTCGGGAACAGGGGCGTCAAGCCGGTGACGGTCACCAGCGCGCCCAAGGACACCGGGGTGCTGCGCCTGCCCGTCGTCCGCTGAACCCGGACTCACCCGTACGGCCCACACCCCCACCCCGGAGCGGCACCCACCGCGCGCAAACCCTCCCCGGCGGCCCATGCTGGTCGCCAGGGGAGGGCGGCCGAAGCTCCGACGGAAGGGTCCACGCATGAGTCCCAGCACCTCCACGGGCGGCGACTCGAAGAAGAGCGGCTCGGGTGGCGGCGGCTTCCGTGGCGCCATGACGCCCGGCAGGGTGGCCGTCCTCGCGCTCGCCGTGCTCGGCCTGATCTTCATCTTCGAGAACACCCGTCACACCAAGATCAGGCTTCTGATTCCCGAAGTGACCATGCCCCTGTGGGTGGCACTGCTCGGTACGGGCCTGATCGGCGCGCTCTGCGGGGCGTACTTCATGCGGAGGCGCAAGTGAACGCACATCTCAGGCGCGCGGGAGTCGTCGCGGGCGCGGCGCTCGCGGCGGGCGTCATGACCGTGACGACGGCGGCCGCGGCCGGACCGCCGATGCCGGACTTCCGGGGGAAGGGCCTCGTGCGGGTCTTCTCGGGCCTCGACTACCGCACCCGCGTCGACGTCAACGACACCAGCGGCTTCCACCGGCACGTGCTGTGGCCGCCCAGCTGGAAGGTGTGCTCCCAGTCCCCGGCGCCCGGCAAGGAGCTGACCGGGCAGCGGGTCACCATCGGCGTGGTGAAGAAGGACGAGAGCTGCCCCAAATGACGCGGGGGCTAGCGTGGCCGGATGCCTGAAAGCACCACCTACCTCGCCGAGGGCCCCCGCGTGGGCATACGCCCCTACACCCCCGCGGACGGCCCCGAGTTCACGACGCGCGCGCGGGAGAGCCGTGAGCTGCACCGCCCCTGGCTCTTCCCGCCCACCACCGACACGGCCTACGCCTCGTACGCGGGCGTCCTCATCGAGGACCCGACCAAGGCCGGGTTCCTGCTCTGCGAGCGGGCGGCCGGCGCCGACGTCGCCGGGTTCGTCGACATCAACAACATCGTCGAGGGCGGCTTCCGTTGCGGGGCGCTCGGCTACGGCGCCTTCGCCCACGCGGCGGAGCCGCATATGTCATGGTCCCGCGCCCCTTAAGGGGCGCTGTACCCGGCGGCTTTGCGCAATTCTGACCGGTGGAGACCCTGGTCGAGGCCGCCGTCAGCGTGTTCCATGGTGATCGTGACGACCACCGTGCGACGTGACGTACTGACGCTGCCCGCCGCCCCCTTGGGCCCCGAGAACCCGCTGGCACCGCTGCGGCCGCTGCGCAGGGTGCACACGCCGGAAGAGCGGGGCAGAGAGGGGCTGCCGCGCGACATGGCGCGGCAGCTGGGGTACGAGCCGCTGCGCGGGATCCTGCCGACCCGGGTGCTCGACGGGTACGGCCGTGAGCGCACCGAGACGACGCTCGACACGCTCGTCATCGAGAACGACCGGCTGCGCGCCACCGTCCTGCCGGGCCTCGGCGGCCGCGTCCACTCCCTCTTCCACAAGCCGACGGGCCGTGAACTCCTTTACCGCAACCCGGTGTTGCAGCCCGCCGACTTCGCGCTCAACGGCGCCTGGTTCTCCGGTGGCATCGAGTGGAACATCGGCGCCACCGGCCACACGGCGCTGTCCTGCGCGCCCCTGCACGCCGCCCGCGTGACCGCACCCGACGGCGGCGAGATGCTGCGGCTCTGGGAGTGGGAGAGGCTGCGGGACGTGCCGTTCCAGGTGGACCTGTGGCTGCCCGACGGCTCCGACTTCCTGCACGTCGGCGTGCGGATCCGCAATCCGCACGAGAAGCCGGTGCCGGTGTACTGGTGGTCCAACATCGCGGTGCCCCAGGAGCGCCGCGTCCTCGCCCCGGCCGACGAGGCCTGGCACTTCGGGTACGCGGGCGGCCTGCGCAAGGTGCCGGTACCGGAGACCGACGGGGTGGACCGGACGTATCCGCTGCGCAGCGAGTACGCCGCCGACTACTTCTACGACGTACCGGCAGACGCCCGGCGGTGGATCGCCGCGCTCGACGACGACGGGCACGGACTCGTCCAGACGTCGACCGATCTGCTGTGCGGCCGCAAGCTCTTCGTCTGGGGCACCGGCACCGGCGGGCGGCGCTGGCAGGAGTGGCTGACCGAGCCGGACACCGGCGGGTACGCGGAGATCCAGGCGGGCCTCGCGCGGACCCAGCTGGAGCACGTACGCCTGGACGCCGAGGCCGAGTTCACCTGGCTGGAGTCGTACGGCCCGCTGTCGGCCGCGCCGGAGCTGGTGCACGGCGGCGACTGGTCGGCCGCGCGCGGCGAGGCAGAGCAGCGGCTCGCCCAGGCGCTGCCCCGCGACGCGGTGGACGCGGCGTACGAGGCCTGGCGGCCCTGCGCCGACGCCGAACCGGGCCAGCGGCTCGCCACCGGGTCCGGCTGGGGAGCCCTCGAAGTCCTGCGCGCCGGCTACAAGTTGCCCGGCACGCCCTTCGACGAGTCCGACCTCGGCCCCGAACAGGCGCCGTGGGTCGAGCTGTTGCACTCCGGCGCCGTCCCGGAGCCGCGCCGTGTCGCCCCGCCGGGACCGACCCTTGTCGCCCCGCACTGGCGGGACATGCTGGAGACGGCGCCCGCGCGGCCGGTCGCCGAGTATCACCTGGGTGTCGCCCAGTGGCATGCCGGTGACCTCGCCCAGGCGGTGCGCAGCTGGGAGCGCGGGCTCGAACTCGCCCCGTCCCGCTGGCCGTTGCTGCGCTGCCTGGCCGTCGCGGACCAGGAGTCGGGCCACCTGGAAAGGGCCGCTGACCGGTACGCGGAGGCCTTCGACGACCTGTGCCAGGAGCGGCGCGACGACGGCGCCCTGTGGACGTCCGCGACCGCCGCGCTCGGCCGGGAGGCGATGGCCGTGCTGCTCGCGGCGGGACGGCACGGCGCGGCGCGCGGCATATGGGACCGCCTGCACGCGGCCACCCGCGCGGAGGGCCGCTTCCGGCTCGTCGAGATCCAACTGCTCCTGGCCGAGGGCGAGAAGACCGCGGCGCGGGCGATATTCGACGAGGGCTTCGAGCCGGCCGACCTGCGCGAGGGGGCCGAGGTGCTCGGCGAGCTGTGGCGCGCGGCGACCGACGAGGAACTGCCGGCGCGCTACGACTTCCGGATGCGGGCCTCGGCGTCGTCCGAGGAGTGAGAACCGCCCGTGCCGGGACCTGGGCAGCCCGGCACGGGCGGTGACTGCGGAGGGAACGGCGGTCGTCGTTACGCCAACTCGCCGTTCCTGGCCACGACTCGGCCGCCGCGCACGACCATGTCCCGCTGCGGCATGTCCACCAGGACCTGCTGCACGCCTTCACCGCGTACGAGGATGAAGTCGGCCGGGGCGCCGGGCTTCAGGTCGGCGTGGTCCAGGCCCATCACGTCGGCGCCGCCGTGCGCCCCCACGCGGTAGCACTCGGCGAGTTCGTCGTCGAGGCGGACGTCGGTGACCCAGCCGAGGATGTGCGTGCGGTGCAGCATGTCGGCGTTGCCGAACGGGCTCCACGCGTCGCGCACCCCGTCCGAGCCGAGCCCGACGCGCACGCCGTGCTCGCGCAGCTCCGCGATCGGCAGGACGAGCGACTCGTTCGGCGCCACGGTCGTCAGAGAGATGTCCTGCTCGCCCAAGTCGGCTGCCATCCTGCCCAGTTCGGAGTCGGACAGGTACGGAAGGCAGAAGACGTGGCTGACCGTGACCTTGCCGCGCAGGGAGAGCGCGCGGGTGCGGTCGATGACGGCCCGCAGGACCTCGGTGCCCTTCTCGTCGCGGTCGTGGAGGTGGATGTCCACGCCGACGCCGTGCCGGTCCGCGAGGTCGAAGACCAGGTCGAGCTGTTCGTCCATCGCGTTGTCGAAGCTGATCGGGTCGATGCCGCCGACCAGGTCGACGGAGCCGGAACGGGCCGCCTCCTCAAGGAGTTCCGCCGTGCCGGGCGTCCGGATCACGCCGTGCTGCGGGAACGCCACGATCTGCACGTCGAGGGCGTGCTCGAGCCGCTCGCGGGCCGTGTTCACGCCCTCGACTCCGGCCAGGTCGTAGGCGGGCGCCACGTCCACGTGGGCGCGCATCGCGCGGGTGCCGCGGGTCACGGCGTGCGCCATCAGGCCGTACGCGCGTTCTCCGACGGGCCGCTTCTGGCTCTTGAAGAGCTCCACGTCCTGGGCGACGTAGTCGGCGATGCCGCTCGCGGGCTTGCGGCTGACCCAGTCGCCGCCCCACGTCGTCTTGTCGGGGTGGATGTGCGCGTCCACGAGCGAGGGCAGCGCCACGCGCCCGCCGCAGTCGATCACCTCGGCGCCCTGGGGCGCCCGGCCGTCCGTGATCCGGCCGTCGACCACCGTGAGGTCGACCGGGGTCTCGGTGCCGAAGGGGCGGACGTTGCGGAACACCACGGCCTTGGATGACGGGGGCGGGGTGTTCTCAACGCACATCGGACGGCTCCAGGACGAGTTACGGAGGGGGCCAGCAGTGTGCTCGCCGCCGCCGTCTCCTCGTCGCCCGCCGCGATGTGCCGGTAGATGAGGTGGTGCTGGGCCCGCATGTGGTCCGGCTCGGCGCGCATTCGGCCACCCGGCGCGCCGAGAGCCGCGACGCCTGCACGGCGAGCGGCTCCCACACCTCGTACAGATGCCGCACATCGGAACGCTCCAGGCGGCGCACCCGCACCCCGCTGTGCGGAAGCAGCTCGAGGAGGCCCTCGGCGACCAGCGCGCGCAGCGCCTCGCGCACGGGCACGCGGGACATCCGCAGCTCCTCGGCGACCTCACGCTCCACCAGGCGTGACCCCAGCGGATAGCGGCGGTCCACGATGTGCTGCCGGACCGCCTCGCGCGCCTGCGCGCTCAACGACGTCCGCGACGCCACTTCCTTGCTGCCCGCCACCGCACCGTCCTCCGTTCGGCCTGTCTGCCGTGGAGGATACGGCTCAGGTCGCGGCGCGCCGGTCCACGTACTCGAAGACCGCGCCGTCCGGGTGCATCGCGATGAGGTTGCGGCCCACCGGGGTCGGCACGGGGCCCGCGATGACACGGGCGCCGGACGCGTTCAGGACCGCGTACGCCTCGTCGACGTCCTGGACGGCGATCGTCGCGGAGACCTTCCGGAGGATCTCCAGCTCCCGCTCGGGTCCGCTCATCAGCAGAAAGCAGCCGACCGCCGCGACCGAGACGCCCCCACGCTCGAAACGCTGCGCGGGGCCGCCCGCGAGACGTTCGTAGAAGGCGACCGAGGACTCCAGGTCCTCGACGCAGATACGCAGCGTGGCTCCCAGGATCTCCATACGGGCGAGCCTAGTTGGCGCCGCCCGCACGCGAGATCGTTTCCGGCGACTCCGGCGACTTCCATCCCGTGGCAGCCACCACATACCGAGGACTTGGAGAGCATGCCAGGCCCGCACGCCCTCACGCGACCCGGTATTCCTCCACGTCCTCCGCGTGCCGCAGCTCGAGACCGTGCCCGACGCCGCCCTCCGGGCGCACGGTGCCGCCCGTCGGGTCGAGGGCCCCGTCGAAGAACATCGACTCGATCCGCACATGGTCGTGGAACCACTCGACGTGCCGCAGATTCGGTACGCAGGCGGCCACCGCGGCATGCGCGTGCGGGGCGCCGTGGGCCGAGACCTCCAGGCCGTGGCCCTGAGCGAGGGCCGCGACGCGCAGCCACTCGGTGATTCCGCCGCAGCGGGTCGCGTCCACCTGGAGGCAGTCGACGGAGGGGAGCATCCGCGCGAAGTACGGGAGGTGGCAGCCGTATTCACCGGCCGTCACGTCGCAGGGGAGCGCGTCCCGCACCAGGGCGAGCCCGCGCAGATCCTCCGACGACACCGGTTCCTCGAACAGGCCAACGCCGTGCTCGGCGAGCACCCGGCCGATCCGTACCGCCTGCTTGCGGGTGTAGCCGCCGCTCGCGTCGACGTACAACTCGGCCTGCGGGCCGATGACTTCACGCGCGGTGCGCACCCGCGCCACATCGCGGGCCGCCGCCCGGCCCCAGCTCTCGCCGACCTTGATCTTGACGCGCGGGATGTGCTGACCGTGCACCCAGCCGGTCAGCTGGGCCGCCAGATGCGTGTCGTGGTACGTCGTGAAGCCGCCGCTCCCGTAGACGGGAACCGCGTCGCGGGCGGCTCCCAGGAGGCGCACCAAGGGCAGTTCGAGGAGGCGTGCCTTGAGGTCCCACAGGGCGATGTCGACCGCGGAGAGCGCGCACGAGGCGGCGCCGGGGCGGCCGGTGTTGCGGGCCGCCTTGGTCATCGCGTCGTGCGCCGTGGGGATGTCGACGGCGTCGAGCCCCGTGACGGCCGGCGCGAGCTGCTCGTCGATGAGGGACACCACGGCGGCAGGGGCGTAGGTCCAGCCGGTCCCCGTGGCGTCGCCCGCCGTGACCTCGACGATCACGATCGTCGTGGCCTCCCAGGCGAAGGTGCCGTCCGCTTCCGGGGCGTCCGCGGGCACCGAGTACGCGGACATGACGGGTCGTTCGATGGGCACTGAGTCCTTCATCGGGGCGTCCTGGGTCGCGTGGGAGGTGTGGGGAGTGGGGTGTGGAGTGTGGGGACGGCGATGAAGCCGTTCCTTGTGCGGGGGTGTACGGGTATCCAGGGCGGTGGCGGGCAAACGGCCGGTGCAGGGGCGGGCACCGGTGGGGCCCACGGACGTGAACCTGCGGGCCTCACGGAGCGGCCACCACCTCGCGGCGACGCCCGGCGACCGCGTCCGCGTGGTGGCTCCTCGTGGAGCAGGCGCTGTTGCGGTGGGCTCGGTCAGCGGGTGCCGGACAGCCTCTTGGGACGTGCGCCCGACGGCGCCTTGAACCAGGCGTTGGCCGCCGGCACGAACATCAGGACGAGCGCCCCGAGCACCGCGCTCAGATGCAGCACGCGGCTCGCGCCGAACAGGGCGTCCACCACCCCCAGATCCCGGAAGGCGTCCAGCGGTGCGTGCCCGTCGGCAAGCCACTGGACGGGGCCGACGACGAGGGACGCCGTGCCGAAGCCGCCGAGCCCCACGGCGAGCGCCCACCGCGCCCAGTTCCGGCCGCGCCGCAGCTGTACGGCGAGCAGGACGGCCACCGAGAACACGGTCATCCGCAGCACCAGCCCGCCCGCCATCTCCCCGGCGGTCGTCTCCCCGTCGGCGATGAGCCCGCCCACCGCGAGCACCATCTCGAAGACGCCCGCCGCGACCGCGGTGATCCACAGGGCGAAGGCGGTGTGGACCGGCGGGGGAGCGGAGGGCTCACCGCCGCGCACCGGCCGGGACCGCATCGGCTTCGGGTGCCCTGAACGCGTTTCGTACGCCATGGTGTGCCTCGCTCGTTTCCGTAGGACCGGGACTTCTCCCTGAATCCTTCCGGCGCGGGCAGCGCGAGGCACGCCCGCGAGCCCCCGAACCGGGGTGTCGTCAACACCCCTGCGAGCCCTGCGGAAACCCCCATGACCAGGGACAGCGTCGGGCCCGCGGCGTTGACCGCGGGCCCGGTCACTCGGCGTGCGACCGCCGGCGTCGCGTACGGCTACCAGCGGTACCAGCGGGACCGAGTCCCGCCGGTGGTCGTGGAGCGCATCAGGAATCCGAGGAGCCAGATGGCGAGCACGACGACGGCGATCCACCAGAGGACCTCCACCGCGAAGCCCGCCCCGAAGAGCAGCAGGGCCAGCAGCAGAACGAGCAGAATCGGAACCATGGTGTCTACCTCCTGCCGTCCGGGTATCCCCGACGGGCCGCCCTACGCAGCGTTTTGAGCCAGACACCCAGCGCCAGGACCGCACCACGGGCTCACTTCCTACAGAGGATCTCCCCGTGCAGCACGGTGAACCAGCCGTCGTCCCGCTGCCCCCACTCCCGCCACGCGTCGGCGATGGCCCGCAGCTCCCCGGCGTCGGCGTGCCCGGACTCCACCGCGCGGTCGGCGTACGACGAGGAGACCGTGCGGTCCGCCCACAGGCCGCTCCACCAGTCGCGCTCCGGTGCCGATGAGTAGCACCAGGTGCTCGCGGTCGCCGTGACGTCGTCGAAACCGGCCTCCAGCGCCCAGGACTTGAGGCGCCGCCCCGCGTCCGGCTCCCCGCCGTTGGCGCGGGCCACCCGCCGGTACAGGTCGAGCCAGCCGTCCAGGACGGGGGACTGGGGGTACCAGGTCATCGCCTCGTAGTCCGCGTCGCGGGCGGCGACGATGCCGCCCGGCGCACAGACCCGCCGCATCTCGCTCAGGGCGCGCACCGGGTCGCCGACGTGCTGCAGCACCTGATGGGCGTGGACGACGCAGAACGAGTCGTCCGGGTACGGCAGGTCATGTACGTCGGCGACGGCGAACTCGACGTTGGTCAGGCCGCGCCCGGCGGCCGTCGCGCGGGCCTGGTCCAGGATGCCGGGCGCCTGGTCGACGCCCGTGACCCGGCCGTCGGGGACGAGGTCGGCCAGCTCGGCGGTGATGGTGCCGGGGCCGCAGCCGATGTCCAGGACCTTCATGTGCGGCTTGAGTGAACCGGCGATATAGGCCGCCGAGTTGGCGACGGTCCGCCAGGTGTGGGAACGCAGCACGGACTCATGGTGTCCGTGCGTGTAGACGGCGGTCTCCTCCGGCATGACGGGAACTCCCTCGCGTTCGCTGCCGCTTGCTGCGGTGATCCGAACCGTACGCCGCCATGTCGAATGATGAGACCCGCGTATCAATATGTGGTCAGGGCCCGTTGGTGGGGCGGCGGCGGCCGCGGGCAGGGAGCCGGCAGGGAATTGATTTGCTCTCCCCGACCCCCGCCGCTGACAATGCGTGACCATGGGACATCTTGAAGCCGCGCACATCGAGTACTACCTGCCGGACGGCCGTGCGCTGCTCGGCGATGTCTCGTTCCGCGTGGGCGAGGGCGCCATCGTCGCCCTCGTCGGGGCGAACGGCGCGGGCAAGACCACCCTGCTGCGGCTGATCTCCGGAGAGCTCCAGCCGCACGGCGGCACCGTCACCGTCAGCGGCGGGCTCGGCGTGATGCCGCAGTTCGTGGGGTCGGTGCGGGACGAGACGACCGTGCGCGAACTGCTCGTCTCCGTGTCGTCGCCCCGCATCCGCGAGGCGGCCAAGGCCGTGGACGTCGCCGAGCACGCGATCATGACCGTCGACGACGAGGCCGCGCAGCTCCAGTACGCACAGGCGCTCTCCGACTGGGCGGAGGTCCAGGGCTACGAGGCCGAGACGCTGTGGGACATGTGCACCACGGCCGCGCTCGGCGTCCCGTACGACAAGGCCCAGTTCCGCGAGGTCCGCACGCTCTCCGGCGGCGAGCAGAAGCGCCTCGTGCTCGAAGCGCTGCTGCGCGGCGGCGACGAGGTGCTGCTCCTCGACGAGCCGGACAACTATCTCGACGTACCCGGAAAGCGCTGGTTGGAGGAGCGTCTCAAGGAGACGCGCAAGACCGTCCTGTTCGTCTCGCACGACCGGGAGCTCCTCGCCCGCGCCGCCGAGAAGATCGTCAGCGTCGAGCCGGGCCCCGCGGGCGCCGACGCCTGGGTGCACGGCGGCGGCTTCGCCACCTTCCACGAGGCGCGGCGCGAGCGGTTCGCGCGCTTCGAGGAGCTGCGCAGGCGCTGGGACGAGAAGCACGCCCAGCTGAAGAAGCTGGTCCTCAACCTGCGGCAGGCCGCGGCCGTCAGCCACGAGATGGCCTCGCGGTACGCCGCCGCGCAGACCAGGCTGCGCAAGTTCGAGGAGGCAGGGCCGCCGCCCGAGCCGCCGCGCGAGCAGGACATCACCATGCGGCTGCACGGCGGGCGCACCGGCATCCGGGCCATCACGTGCAAGGGCCTGGAGCTGACCGGCCTGATGAAACCCTTCGACCTGGAGGTCTTCTACGGCGAGCGGGTCGCCGTGCTCGGCTCGAACGGCTCAGGGAAGTCGCACTTCCTGCGGCTCCTCGCGGGCGGCGACGTCGCGCACAGCGGCGAGTGGAAGCTCGGCGCGCGCGTCGTGGCGGGCCACTTCGCGCAGACCCACGCCCACCCCGAGCTCTTCGGCCGTACGCTCCTCGACATCCTGTGGCGCGAGCACGCCCAGGACAAGGGCCCCGCCATGTCGCGGCTTCGCCGTTACGAGCTGACCGGCCAGGCCGAGCAGCGCTTCGAGCGGCTCTCGGGCGGCCAGCAGGCGCGCTTCCAGATTCTGCTCCTGGAGCTCGAGGGCTCCACCGCACTGCTGCTCGACGAGCCCACCGACAACCTCGACCTGGAATCGGCCGAAGCGCTCCAGGAGGGCCTTGAGGCATACGAGGGAACGGTCCTCGCGGTCACCCACGACCGCTGGTTCGCCCGCTCCTTCGACCGCTACCTGGTCTTCGGCAGCGACGGCCTGGTACGCGAGACGCCGGAGCCGGTATGGGACGAACGCAGGGTGGAACGCAAGCGCTGAGCGGCTTCGGGTGCGCCCCGAAGGGGCGCGGGGCTGTGACATGTGCGGCTCCGCCGCGTGGGCGCGACCAGCCACGACAGGCCAGCAGGCGAGCGACGGCTGAGCGCCCCGAAGGGGCGCGGGGAACTGCGCGACCAGCCAGGACAGACCCGCAGATAAGCGACGGCACCCACGCCGCACTTCCCGCGGAGCGCCAAGCGGTAGCGCCCCCGCTCCCCAGGAGGTCAGCTGAGCGCCCCGCAAGGGGCGCGGGGAACTGCGCGACCAGCCCCCACCGGCCCGCAGGTCTATCACCGCACTTCCAGCGGAGCGCCGAGCGGTAGCGCCCCCGCGCCTCAGGAGGACAATGGCAGGTATGGCAGACACGACTGGCAAGGCCGCACACCCGCTCCTCGCCCGGCACGCCGCCGCCCTCGACCTCTTCACCGACCGGGTGCACGAGGTCCGGGCCGACCAATGGGACGCGTCGACGCCCTGCACCGACTGGTCCGTGCGCGACCTCGTCAACCACCTCACCGCCGAGCAGCTGTGGGTGCCCTCGCTGATCCGCGACGGCGCCACCATCGCCTCCGTCGGCGACGCCTTCGACGGCGACATGCTCGGCCCCGACCCGGTCGCCTCCTGGGACACTGCGGCGGCCGCCGCCCGGGAGGCGTTCGCCGAGCCGGGTGCCCTCGACCGCACCGTCCACCTCTCCTTCGGCGACACCTCGGCCGTCTTCTACTGCGGACAGATGATCACCGACCTCGTCGTGCACGCCTGGGACCTGTCCCGGGGAATCGGCGCGGACGAGCGGCTCCCGGAGGACCTCGTCGCCTTCGCCGCACGCGAAATCGCGCCGTACGCCGCAGACTTGGAGAAGAGCGGCCTCTTCGCCCCCGCGGTGGAACCGCCGGCGGACGCCGATGTGCAGACCAAACTGCTGAGCCTGCTGGGGCGCCGGGTGTGAGGGCGACGGCTCCTTCACCCTGACCGAGAGAACCCCGTACGCTGCGCACTTGGAGCAGAGAGCGTTCTCTGCGCCCGCGCAGGCGGAGCCGCGGGGAGCACGGACGATCTTGCGGGGGCAAGGGTGGGCACGGATGGGCCGCGGATGAGCGCGGAGCCGCTGAGGATGTCCTGCAATACCGGGGACGTGGACGAGGCGCGGGATGTCATCGGCGCCGCGTTCTACAGCAACTTCATGGACGTCATCGACGGACCGCGCACCTTCCGGGCCGAGTTCGACGTAGGGCAGCTCGGCGAGCTCACCCTCGGGGAACTGAGCTGCGGAGCCGACGTGCGGATGCGGCTCGGCGAACTCGGCTCGTACCACGTGAACATACTGCTCGGCGGGCAGATGCACTTCCGGCAGGGCGCCGCCGCGGGCACTGTCGCGACGGCCGAGCGGGCCGGGGTGTTCCAGCCCGTCGGCGACACGGTGGTGGAGCGGTGGACCGGCGACTGCCGCATCCTCGCCGTGAAGATCGACCGCGGCGCCCTCGAACGGCGCCTCGAACAGCTCCTCGGGCGGTCCTTCCGCACCCCGCTGACCTTCGCGCCGGAACTCGACACCACCCGTGGCCCGGGGCGCAGTTGGGCACGGCTCGTCACGGCCGTCGTGGCGGACCTGCGCGACGACCCGGACACGCTGATGGCGTCGCCGCTGGTCGCGGCGCCGCTGCAGGAGGCCGTCCTGAACGGGATGCTGCTCGCCGCCGATCACCCCTTCCGTGCCGAACTCGCCGCCCCGGCACAGCGGTTGCGCCCGGCGCCGGTCAAGCGCGCGATGGACGCCGTGCAGCAGCGCCCCGACCATCCGTTCACGCCCGCGGGACTCGCCGCCGAGGCGCGGGTCGGTGTGCGCTGGCTCCAGGAGGCGTTCCGCCGCTACGTGGGGATGTCACCCATGGCGTATGTGCGGGACGTACGACTGAACCGGGTACACGACGAGCTGCGCGCGGCGGAGCCCGGCGCGGTGAACGTGAGCGATGTGGCGCACCGGTGGGGTTTCAGCCATCTGGGGCGGTTCGCCGAGCAGTACCGGGTCCGGTTCGGCGAGCTGCCGTCGCAGACGCTGCGCGGGTGAACGGCCGCGCGCGGGAGGGCGTGCGTTTCGGGAGGGCGTGCATTTCCGGGAGGGGGTGCGTCATCGGGACGGGGTGCGTTATCCGGACAAGGGCCGCGCTCAGCGGATCGTGGCCGCGCCCGCACTGAATTATCGTTTCATCTGTCGTCGGCTGGGCCGGTCGCCGTCCGAGGGTCCATAGCCCGCCCCAAGGGCACGACCGTGACGGACCCCCGGCGAACCGGCCCGGCGTCACATGCCGGGCCGACCCGGACCGCGGGTCCGGTCGCTCCCCCCGTGCGACTGGACCCGCATCCTCCGCGGCCCGGCCGGGACCTCGCCCGGCCGGGTCAGGCCGCGGACGGGAGATCACCTCGGACCGCGGGCGCGAGATCACCTCAGACCGCGGGCGCCAGATCGCCGAGGAACACCATCCCCACCGGCTGCCCGTCCTCCACGACCGGCAGCCTGCGCACGGCGATCTCGCGCATCAGGCTCACCGCCGCCGACACCGCGTCGTCCGGCGTGACCACCACCGGGTTCCGGGTGCACACGGCGTGCACGCTGACCGTGAGCGGATCGGCGCCGTCGGCGACGGCACGCAGCGCGATGTCGCGGTCGGTGAGCACGCCGATCACCTGGCCGTCCATGGCCACCAGTACATGCCCGATGTCCTGAGCGCGCATCACCTGCGCGGCTTCCACCAGCGAGGCGTCGGGGTGAACCGCCGCGACGCCCGGTGTCATGACGTCCCTGACGAAATCAACCATGGCGAGCAGCCTTCCCTGCGCGTATGCGTCGTTCCGCCCGCAGTACCCACATCCGGCCGGTCCATTCGGGTTTGCCCGGCAGAAGTGGGGAGACCCGGCCGAGACACCCCCCACGGGCATGCAGGGAAAGAAGGAGTCATGGCGGTTCTCGCTGTGTTCATACCCGTGTTGATGCTGGGCATCGTCCTGGCCCTTGGCCGGTACGAGGAGTGGATGCTGCCGTCCGTCGAGAACGCCGGGACCGTCGGGAACACCGCCGACCCCGATGAGGCGGACGCCGTACGCCGCGCACTGTGACGCGGCCGGGGCGGCGCCCACACCCGCGGGGCGCCGCCCGCGTCCGGTGTGTTTGTCCCGCGTGGCGTGGGGCACGCGAGAACCAACAGTGCTTCGGACCGGAGGCACGTCCGTGGGAGCGGCTCGCGCGCCCCGGGTGTGTCCCGACGCGGCTGCGCGCATCCCACGGTGACTCTTCAACCCAAGGCACCGACAAGGGAGTTGCGACGCATCATGCGATCCGACACGCCACACGCGAAGGGCCACCCGCACGACGACGCCCCTGACACCGCGGCCGCCTTCCGCAGGCTCACCGAACTGCCGCACGGCCCCGAACGCGACGCGCTGCGCCAGGAGTTGGTCAGCGCCTGGCTGCCCATGGCGGAGCGGCTCGCCGGCCGGTTCCGCAACCGCGGCGAATCCCTCGACGACCTGCGTCAGGTCGCGGCCCTCGGCCTGGTCAAGGCCGTCGACCGGTACGACCCGGAGCGCGGCAGCGCCTTCGAGAGCTACGCCGTGCCCACCGTCACCGGCGAGATCAAGCGCCACTTCCGTGACCACATGTGGACCCTCCATGTGCCGCGCCGCGTACAGGACTTGCGCAACCGCGTGCGGTTCGCCCGGCAGGACCTGACCCAGACCGTCCCCGGACGCGCGCCGACCCTCGCCGAGATCGCCGAGCGGGCCCAGCTGTCCGAAGAGGACGCGGCCGCCGGACTCGAAGCGCTCGACAGCTTCACCGCGCTCTCCCTGGACGCCGAACTCCCGGGCAGCGAGGACGGATACGCGCTGCGGGACGTGCTCGGCGGACCCGACTCCGCCCTTGATGTCGTCGTCGACCGGGAGGCCGTCAAACCGCGCATCGCGGCGCTGCCGGAGCGCGAACGCGACATCCTCTACATGCGCTTCTTCGGCGACATGACACAGAGCCGCATCGCGGAACAGCTCGGCATCTCCCAGATGCACGTCTCACGTCTCATCAGCCGCTGCTGCGACCGCCTGCGCGACCAGGTCATGCGCGACGCCGCCTGAGCGGCGGGGTCTCAGCCGGGGCGCCGCAGGGCGAGCGCGATGTGACGTGACATCACATCGACGGCCTGCGCCTCGGCCATCGAGAAGGCGCGCCGCGCCCCGCTTCTGAAAAGCGTCAGGACGCCCTCCACCGGACCGTCCGTGCGTGCGCTGAGCGGCACGCACAGCAGGGACGTCACCTGGGCGCGTACGAGGACGGGGGCGCCGGACGCGTCCCGGCCGAAGGCGTCCGGGTCCTCCGGGCGGACCTGCAGCACGGGCGCCCCGCCGCGCGCTGCCTCGAGCACCAGGGGGCACGCGGCGGGCGCCTGTGCGAAGACGTCGTCGACCGGGGCGCCGTTCGGTCCAAGGACAGTCGTACGCCGCTGGCGCGCGGCTCCTTCGTCGGCGATCACCCAGTCGGCGAACCGCCCGTGCAGCACCCCGGCCGCCCGCTCCAGGACGGCCGCCCGGTCACCGGCCGGGGCGGTCAGCAGCGTGGCCGTCATGGCGTCCGCGAGGTCGAGGAGCGCCGCGTGCCGGGTCGCCTCGCGCAGGTCGGGCACGGCGCCCTGCGGGCCCGCGTCCTGCGGGCGCGCGCCGCTCATCGGATGCGTCTGCGGCTGCAGCACCACAAGGACCGCCGTACGCGGCTCGGTCCCCGGCCGCAGCGCGGTGAGCGTCGCGCGGACCGGGGCGTGCGGCATCCGTTGGAGGTGGACGGTGAGGCTGCGGTCGCCCTCGCCGCGTGCGACCGCCGCCGTCTGCGAACGGAACGCCACCCGGTCGGCGTGCAGCAGGAAACCGGTGAGCGGTCTGCCGGTCGCGTAGCCCGCGCGTACGCCCGTGAAACCGGTCGCCGCGAAGTTGAGCCGCCGGACCACCGACTCCCGGTCGACCAGCGCGACGGGCAGCGGGAGCCGCTGGAAGATCGCCCGAAGCAGCCGCTGTTCGTCGCGGTCGGGGGAGCGGCCGCCGCCGAGCTGCCCGTCGGCCGCGAGCCGTTCGTAGGCGGGGCGCAACTGCTCGGCCACATGGTCGAGTTCGAAGATCGCCGCGTCGAGCACCGTGCCGAGGTCGCCCGCCGGGACGGAGCGGGCCGACTTCAACTCGGCGACGCGGCGCACGAAGTCCGCGAGCTCCTCGCCGAACTCCTCCGTCTGGGTCATGCGTCGAACGTAGTGGCTGCGGCGGTTTTCCGGAGGGGCGTGCGGGCAGGCGAAAAGGGAGCCAGAGGAGGAATAGGCCATGTCCCTGTTGCGCGAACCGGAACTGGACGGACCGGAATCCGCGCTGCCCGGGCGCAGGCTCTCGGAGCTCGCCGAGCAGGCCGTGCGCTGTACGGCAGCCTGTTGCGGGGCGGGTGCGACGGTCGCCGACAGCGGTGGCGAGCAGCCCGGCGCGGTGACCCATCCCGACCTCGCCGGACTCGTCTCCGTCCAGTTGCGCTACGGCGTGGGGCCCATACCGGCCGCGCAGGAACGCGGGGCCCCGGTGGACGCCGGTGACCTCTTGCGGGACGAGCGGTGGCCCGAGTATCGCGCCATGGCACTCGACTCCGGCGTACGCGCGAGTGTGACGCTGCCCTTCCAGCGCTCGGGGCTCACGGTGACCCTGACCCTGTTCAGCTTCCGCCCCGGCACGCTGGACGACGCGCGGCACGGGCCCGTGCGGGCGCTTGGCGACCTGGCGACGGCGGGGCTTGTCCGCGACCGGCGGTACCGTGCGGCGCTGAGCGAGGTCGATCAGCTGGGGGAGGCGTTGCGGACTCGGCCGGTGGTGGATCAGGCCTGCGGCATCGTGATGCATGTGCTCGGGTGCGGGGCGGAGGAGGCCTTCGATGTCCTCCGCAGGATCTCGCAGGGCTCGAATCGGCGGGTGTCGGAGGTGGCGGCGGGGCTTGTGCGGACGCGGGGGCGGGGAGTTGAGCGGGAGCTGGAGGGTCTGGCTGCGGGCTGAGTCTTCTCTTTCGGCTCGGCCCGGGACCTTGCTCTAGCCCGCCGCTTTGCCCGGCAGCGCGTTCGCCGTCGTTGGCTGTGCGTGCGAATCAGGCCGCCGCTTCGCGGCGGATCCTTCCCGCCCACCCGCCCGATTGCCCGGCAGCGCATCCTGTCCGGTGCCTTCGCCGTCGTTGCGCGCGCGTTCGAAGTGCGCCGCCGCTTCGCGGCGGATTCTTTCCCGCCCACCCGCCCGAATCTCCGCAGTTGCCCGCCCACCCTCTAGCCCGTCCGGCGTTTGAGGACGAGCTCGCCGGAGGCGGTGATCTGCGGTCACCTCGCGGCCGGCGGGGAAGGAAAACTCACCCAGGCGGAGCCCACCGCCGGGCGGGGGACGGCCCGGCGCGCTCTGATGGACGTATGCGGACGGAAGCGGAGGGACGTGGCCCGGTTCGGTACGGGCCGCCGCTGCCGGAGGCCGGGCTCCCCGTTCTGCCCGAGCTCACCGCCGTGCTCACCGCAGCCGCAGGCGACGTCCACGCCGAACCCCCCGGCGGCGGCCCCGCCCTCCGCGAAGCGGCAAGCGGCTACTGGGCCAGACGCGGCCTCGCCGCCGAGCGGGGCCATGTCGTCGCCGCCCCCGGCGCCCCGCCTCTCCTCCTCGCCCTGACCGCCGCACTCGGCCCCGGCGAGGTCCTGCTGCCCCGCCCCTGCCCCGCCTGGTGGGCCCCGCAGGCGCGGCTGCTCGACCGCGCGGTCTACCACGTGCCGACGCCCGCCGAGTGCGGCGGCGTCCCCGACCCGTACGCCCTCCTGGAGACCGTCCGCCGTATCCGCGACGAAGGCGGCACCCCACGTCTCCTGGTCCTCTCCGTCGCCGACGACCCGACCGCCACCGTGCCGCCCCCGGAAGTGCTGCACGAGGCCGTGGAAGCGGCCGTGGACGAGGGCCTGCACATCGTCAGCGACGAGACCTGGCGCGACACCCTGCACCGCCCGCACGAGACCGTCCTCATCGGCCCCGCCGAGATGGCCCCCGACCGGGTGACCGTCCTGACCGACCTCTCGGGAGCGTTTCTGCCGCCGGCCCTGCCCGCCGCGGTCGCCCGGTTCCCCGCCACCGCGCGCGGCACCGCGCTGCGCGCCCGCACCCTCGACGTCCTCACGGCGCTCGGCGCGCTCCTCGCGGCACCGGCCGCCGCGGCGGCGACGTACGCGCTGGGCGAACCGGACGAAGTCTCCGAACGCCTCGCCCGCGCCAACCGCCTGCACGCGCGCGTGGCCGGCGCCGTGCTGCACAGGGTCGTCGTCGCGGGTGCGCTCGCCAGGCCTCCGCGGGCGGGGCGCCACCTCTACGTTGACCTCGGCCCGTTGCGTTCCGCACTCACCGCCCGCGGCGTCGGCGACTCGCAGGACCTGGAGGACTTCCTCGGCGAACGGCTCGGCATGCCCGCCCCCGGCGGCCACCGCTTCGGCGACGACCTCGGGGCTCTGCGGGTACGTCTGTCCACCGGGCCGCTGCTCGGTTCAACCCAGCAGGAGCGCATGGCGTCCCTCACCACACCGGACGCGCTGGAATTGCCGCATGTGGAACGGGCGTTGAGCATGTTCGGGTCGGCCTTCGACGATCTCCGCGCAGCAACACGGCGAATGGAGCCTCCTCGGTGACGCAACAGACGCAGCCGTCGCAACAGACGCAGCAGGCAGAGCAGACGCAGCAGGCAGAGCAGTCAGGCCAGGCAGAGCAGACGCGACAGGCAGAGCACGCAGTACGGGTCACACAGAAGACGAGGCCCGCGGACGGGAGCCACGCCCTCCCCGTCCCTGTCCCCGCCCCCCTCGCCCCGCCGCGCACCCCCGGCGGGGCGCGTCTGTGGCCGAAGTCGTTCGCGGACCGGCTGACCGCGCCGCTGCCGGGGCTGCGGGCCCTGGCCCGGTTCGCCCGCGAGGGTTCGCTGCGGCCCACCCCCGAAGGCCTCGCCGACATCCAGCGGCTGCCCTTCGAACCGGGTCCGCTGCCCCGCGTCGACACCCGCACCGTCGCCGTCACCTGGGTGGGGCACGCCAGTTGGGTCATCCGGATCGGCGGGCTCACCGTCCTCACCGACCCCGTCTGGTCCCGCAAGATCCTCGGCACGCCGGCCCGTGTCACGCCCGCGGGCGTGGCCTGGAGCGCGCTGCCGCGCGTCGACGCGGTCGTCATCAGCCACAACCACTACGACCACCTGGACGCCCCGACCCTCGCCCGGCTGCCCAGGGACACCCCGGTGTTCGTGCCCGCCGGGCTCGGCCGCTGGTTCACCCGCCGCCGCTTCGGCAGGGTCACCGAGCTCGACTGGTGGGAGGCCGTCGAACTGGCCGGGGTGCGCTTCGACTTCGTACCCGCGCACCACTGGTCCAAGCGGAGCCTCGTCGACACCTGTCGCACCCTCTGGGGCGGCTGGGTGCTCACCGACGCCGAAGGGCAGCGGATCTACTTCGCGGGCGACACCGGGTACGGGCACTGGTTCGAACGGATCGGCGCCCGGTATCCCGGCATCGACCTTGCGCTGCTTCCGATCGGCGCGTATCACCCCCGGTGGTGGCTCAAGGACGTCCACTGTGATCCCGAGGAGGCGGTGCTGGCTGCGGCCGAGGTCGGCGCGCGGCGGCTTGCGCCGATGCATTGGGGGACGTTTCTGCTGTCCGGTGAGCCGGTGCTTGAGCCGCTGACGCGTGTGCGGGGGGCCTGGGAGGCGGCCGGGATGGATCGTGCGGATCTGTGGGATCTGGCGGTGGGGGCGTCCCGTGTGCTTGATCGGGACCCGCGGTCTTAGCTGAGGGTTCGTCTGCGGGTCCGTTGTGGCTTGTCGCGCAGTTCCCCGCGCCCCTTACGGGGCGCTTCGCCGCACCCTCCTCCACAGCCCCGGCGCCACGCTGATCAGCACCGTCAGGGTGACCGCCACCGCCACGCCCTGCCACGGCTCCTTGAAGAGCGAGCCGCCGAGAATGCCGATCAGTTGGTACGTCAGGGCCCAGGCCAGGCAGGCGGGGACGTCGCCGCGGGCGAACTCGCGCAGTGGCATCTTCGCCATCAGGCACGCCAGCATCACCGGGATCCGTCCCGCGGGGACGAGACGGGACAGGACGAGGACGAGTACGCCGTGGGCCGCGAGCTTGGCCTGGGCCTGTTCGAGGCGGTCCTCGGGCGCGCGTTCGCGGATCGCGGCGAGCCAGCGCGAACCGTTCTTCGACCGCATGCCCCGCTGACCGAGCCAGTACAGGGCGAGGTCCCCGAGGAACGCGGCGAGCGCCGAGACCCCGAACACCATGAGCAGCGCGAACGGCGCCGTCTGGTGGAATGCCACCACGGCGGCCGAGCTGACCAGCGCTCCCGTGGGCACCACCGGAACCAGCGCGCCGAGCACGATGAGCAGGAACAGCGACGGATAGCCCACCGCCTGCTGCGTCGACTCCGGCGGCACCTGGGCCGCCTGCGCGAGGATCACTGGGGCTCTCCCTTGGTGACCTCGGGCCGCACGCTCTCGCCGTGGCCGAGCCGGTGCACCGCCACCTCGGGTGCGAGCCGCGCCGCATGGCGCACGAACTCCTCGCCCGGCGCGTGGAATTCATGCGGGCGCACCGCGTCCATGCCGATCGGCCAGTACGTTCCGTAGTGCACCGGCACCGCGCTGCGCGGCGCGATCCTGGACAGCGCGACGGCGGCGCGCGCCGCGTCCAGATGGCCGTGGCCCAGATGCGGGCCCCAGCCGCCGACGGGCAGCAGCGCCACGTCGACGTCCCCCACCTCGTCGGCCATCGAGTCGAACAGGCCGGTGTCCCCGGCGAAGTACGTCCGCGACTCACCGCCCACCACGAACCCGAGCGCGGGCGCACGGTGCGGTCCGACGGGCAGCCGCCGCCCGTCGTGCAGCGCGGACACCACGCGGACGACGAGATCGCCGACCCGCACCTCGTCGCCGGGCACGACCTCGACGAGACGCAGGTGGGAGAGCCTGCGGGAGAGTCCGGGCACCGCGCCGGGGGCGCCGCGCGGCAGCAGTACGCGGGTGCCGGGCGCGATGCTCGCGAGCGAGGGCAGATGCAGATGGTCGGCGTGCAGATGGGAGACGAGCACCGCGTCGGCGACGGCCGCTTCGGGGGGCGGCAGCGCGCCTCTGCGGCGGCGCAGATGGGCGAGGCGGCGGGCGAACAGCGGGTCCGTGAGCACCCGCAGGCCCGAGTCCTCGATCGTGCAGGTGGCGTGACCCCACCAGGTGATCTCCACCGGCACTCCGGTTCCTCCTCCGCGCGACTGTTTACGAGCCTACGGCCAGGAGTAGGGTCTTCGGCTGACGACAAATGACGACAGAGGTGAGGGGGACGCGATGGGAGACACGGCAGACGTGGGCGGGATGCGGGTCACGTCGATCGCGAGCCTGACGCCTCTGGAGGAGCTGGATGTCGACCCCTTCCTGGTGGACTCCCGCAGCCAGCACGCGATGTGCGCGCGGTGGGCCGCGGCCCGTGGGTACGTCGTCACCCGTGAACTCGTCGTCCGGGGCCTGCCCGCCGACCACGCCGTCCTGTGGGCCGACATCGACGCGGGCCTCGTGGACCTCTTCGTCGTGCCCAGCCGCCGCGTCCTGGACCTCGCGCTGCGTTCCGCCGACGAGTTCACCGCGGAGTGCGGGCGGCGCGGGGTGCGGATCGAGACGGCGGGCCTCGCGGAACCGGCGTACGACGCGGTGATGAAGGCGTGTGTCCACCGGCGCTTGTCCATGCCCACCGCGGGGTACGACGGCCGTTGACCTCGCTGGTTCGGCCTGCGGTCGGCGCCGTATGACACGCTGGTGTCCGGTTCTGTCATGAAACGTGAGGCGGCGCGGCGTGGGGCGAGGGCGATGGCGGGCGGTCGGGAGTGCGGTGTGGCGGTCCGTCGCCGTATGGATCGTCAGTACGCTCACCATGCTCGTCCTTGCCGGGATCCTGCCCGACTTCCAGCTGCAGTCCGCGGACGGTGACAGCGCCACCCGCATCGCCGTCACCGCGGCCCTCGGCGCCGGTGCCTTCGGTCTGCTCTCCGCGCTGGTGTGGCCCCTCCTCGTGCGGGCGCTGCTGCTCGTCCCCGCCCTGGTGCTCGGTCTGCTCGCCTTCTTCCTCAACGGTTCACTGCTGCTCCTTGCCCTGCGGCTGATCCCGGACGGCCGTGGTGAGGCCAACCCGGAGACCGCCGTGGTCGTCGCCGCCGTGATGTCCGCCGTCGCCTCCGCCACCGGGGGTGCGCTCGCCGTCCGTGACGACGACGCCTACCGCAGGCGCCTCTACCGGCTCGCCGACCGCCGTCGCCACCGCGTCGTCGAGGGCCTCGCCGGGCCCACGTCGCCGGGCACCGTCTTCCTCCAGCTCGACGGGGTCGGCCACGACGTCCTGCGTGACGCCGTGGAGAAGGGGATCGTGCCGACCGTCGCCGGCTGGCTCGGGCGGGAGAACGGGCGGGCGAGCCACCGGCTCACCCCCTGGCGCACCGACTGGTCGAGTCAGACAGGCGCAAGCCAGCTCGGCATCCTGCACGGCTCCAACGAAGACGTCCCCGCCTTCCGCTGGTACGAGAAGGAAACGGGGGAGGTGATGGTCTCCAACCGCCCCGCGTCCGCCGCGGAACTGCAGCGCCGCGCCATCGCGCGCACCGGCGACGGCGGCCTGCTCACCGTCGACGGCGCGAGCCGCGGCAACCTCTTCAGCGGCGGCGCGGAGCAGCTCGCGCTCGTGCTCTCCATCGCCGCCAGGCGCGGCAAGGAGAACCGCTCACGCTCCGGCTACTTCGCCTATTTCTCCGACCCCGCCAACGCGGTCCGTACCGCGCTCTCCTTCATCGCCGAGGTCTTCCGCGAGATCGGCGAGTCGAGCATGGCCCGGGTCAAGATGCGCCGCCCGCGCGTGAACCGGGGCGGGCTCTACCCCTTCATCCGGGCCTTCGCGACCGTCGTCGAGCGTGACGTCGTGGTCGCCGCCGTCATAGGGGACATGCTCGCCGGGCGCAGCTCGGTCTACGCCGACCTCGTCGCGTACGACGAAGTGGCCCACCACTCCGGGCCCAACAGCCGCGACGCGGAGAAGGTCCTGCAGCGCCTCGACCGGTCCATCGCGCTGATCGCCAAGGTCGCCGAACACGCCCCGCGCGCCTACCGCATCGTGCTCCTCTCCGACCACGGCCAGAGCCCCGGCGAGACCTTCCACGCCCGCTACGGCCTCACGCTCGGCGCCCTGGTCAGGGCGGGCTGCGGGCTTCCCGTGCCGCGCAGGGCGCAGCGCACCCACAGCGGCGCCGAGGCCCGCGCGGCGGTGCGCGCCGCGCTGCGCCGCCCCGTCGAGGAGGGCGCCGAGCACCTGCCCGCCCGCCGCGCCGAGCCCATCGTGCTCGCCTCCGGCAACCTCGGCCTGGTCTCCTTCCCCGACGTCCCGCACCGCATGACCCGCGAGGAGATCGACCTGCGCCACCCGGCGCTCCTGCCGACCCTCGCCAACCACCCGGGCGTCGGCTTCGTCCTCGTACGCAGTCAGGAGCGCGGCCCGGTCGTCCTGGGCGCGCGCGGCAGCGAGGTGTACCTCGACGAGGAGCCCGGCGACCTCGGGCCGCTCGCCGACTTCGGGCCCGGTGCCGCCGACGCCGTGCGCCGCACCGACGGCTTTCCGCACACCGCCGACATCATGGTCAACTCCTGGTACGACCCCCAGGAGGGCGAAGTGCTCGCGTTCGAGGAGCAGATCGGCTCGCACGGCGGGCTCGGCGGCACCCAGGGCCACCCCTTCCTGCTCTCGCCGCTCAGCCTGTCCGCGCCGCTGGAGGACGGCCGTGAACTCGTCGGGGCCGAGCAGGTCCACGACGTACTGCGACGCTGGCTCGCAGAGTCCCTGGGACCGGAGATTCCGCTGGTGGGAGGGGATGCGGGGGGCCCGGACGATTCCCGGCGCCAGGGGCCGGGCGACACAGCTTTTGCGGCCACGGACGGTTCTGTGCAGGACAAAACACACTGATTTTGAGCGCATCGCGTCGTGCCCGACCATGGGCTCGCGCCCGGCGATCCCGGGCGCCCCGCACGACGAGAGGCACCACCCCATGCACGACCCCGGAACCGCACTCCTCTCGGATCCGGCCCCCGGTCAGGAAGAACGGCGCGCGGAGCAGCACGACGAACAGCACGAAGAGCAGAGCAGGCACGCTCGGCGCTTCGGACTGCCGATCGCCACCTGCCTCGTCATGGGCAACATCATCGGCGGCGGCATCTTCCTGCTCCCGGCCTCCGTCGCCCCCTTCGGCACCATCAGCCTCGTCGCGTTCGCCGTCCTCACCGCGGGCGCCATCGCCCTCGCGCTCGTCTTCGGGCGGCTCGCCCGGCGTGATCCGCGCACCGGCGGACCCTACGTCTACGCGCGTGAGGCGTTCGGCGACTTCGCCGGATTCCTCTCGGCCTGGTCCTACTGGGCCACCGCCTGGGTGTCGAACGCGGCGCTCGCCGTCGCGGCCGTCGGCTATCTGGACGTCCTGATACCGGTCGACGACCACAAGTGGACCGCCTGCCTGGCCGCCCTGGTGCTCCAACTGCTCCCCGCGCTCGCGAACTTCGCGGGCACCCGGTACGTCGGCGCGGTCCAGGTCGTCGCCACCGTCCTGAAGTTCCTGCCGCTGCTCCTCGTCGCCGTCGGCGGACTCTTCTTCTTCGACAGCGGCAACCTCGGGCCCTTCCAGGCGAGCGACGACAGCCCGATCGGCGCGGTCTCCGCGTCCGCCGCGATCCTGCTCTTCTCCTACCTGGGCGTCGAGTCGGCCGCCGTCAGCGCCGGCGAGGTGCGCGATCCCCGGCGCAACGTCGGGCGGGCCACCATCCTCGGCACGCTGGGCGCCGCCCTCGTCTATCTGCTCGGCACCCTCGCCGTCTTCGGCACCGTCGCCCACGACAAGCTCGTCGACTCCACCGCGCCGTTCTCGGACGCCGTCAACGTCATGTTCGGCGGGTCATGGGGCGGCATCGCGGTCGCCTGCGCGGCGGTCGTGTCGATCCTCGGCGCCCTCAACGGCTGGACGCTGCTGAGCGCCCAGACGCCGTACGCGGCCGCCAAGGACGGGCTCTTCCCGCCCGCCTTCGGCAAGAAGAAGCGCGGTGTGCCGACCGTCGGCGTCCTGGTCACCGTCGTCCTCGCCTCGCTGCTCACCGTCTACAACTACACGGCCGGTTCCAGCGGCGTCTTCGAGTCGCTCGTCCTGATCACCACGTTCACCGCGACCGTGCCCTACCTCCTGGCCACCGCCGCGCAGATCTTCTTCCTGATCTCCGGTCAGGGCGAGCGCGTCGACCGCGGCCGCCTGGTGCGGGACGGGATCCTCGCGGGCATCGCGTGCGGGTTCTCCATGTGGCTCGTCGCCGGGTCCGGGTACGCGGCCGTCTACCAGGGCGTGCTGTTCCTCTTCGCGGGCGTCGTCGTCTACGCGTGGATGGCGGCCCGCAAGAAGCGGACCGCCACACACTGATTCCCCGACCCCCGTCGGTCCGGCTTACCTGGCCAGAGGCGCGACCACCCAGCGGCGGGTGGTGAACATGCCGTCGGGCGGGCCGATCTCGATCAGCTTGCGGGCGGCCGGGTAGGCCTCGTTGCCCTCGATCTCATAGCCGACGTCGAACGTGCCCGGCACATCCCTGACCTGGGGCTCCTGCTGAGCCTTGGCGCCCTTGCCGCCGGTCTCGCCGGCCGTGACGGCGGCGAGTTCGGCGAGCAGCCTCTGCTGGGCGGCGGCCAGCGCCTTGCGCGGGTCGCGCTCCAGCGGCGCGGCGGCCGCCTTGCCGCCCTGGGGCGGCGGCGAGATGTCCGTGCTCGGCTCGCGCGTCGTGCCGGTGGTCTCACGGGTGGAGATCTGCGCCTGGACGACAGTGGCGTCGTTGTCCAGGGCCACCCGGATGACACCGCGGTCCGGGGTGATGACCGGTATGCCGTCGAAGACCTGCCGGAACGTCACATGGGTCTCGAGCGACACCGGCTGCCCGAGCTCGGAGCCGTCCTTCGCCCCGGAGTTCTGCATCAGGTCGTGCACGCTGTCGACGACAAGCTCGGCGCCGTCCGCGTGCTGCTCGGCGAACGCGCGCGCGGCCTCGACCGCACGCTCGGTGGGCAGCTGGCGCAGATTGCGGTGGTTGGCCTCGGCGAGCTTGACCCAGCGGACCGCGTGCGGCGCGGTCGATATGGTCCGGTCGCCGGAGGTGGCGCTGAGCACGCCCTGCCGCTCGACCTGCACCTCTTGCAGCGCCGCCGACGGGAAGTTGGCGAGCTGCCCCATCTTGGTGAGCTCCTGGCCCGGGTCGCGCGGCGCGAGCTGCACGATCTGCGGGCTGCTTGGCGCCTGCGTCAGGGGCTCCCTGAGGGTGTCGCGCGCGTAGTACCAGCGCCACGCGTACCAGTTGTCCGGCACGTGCTCGCGGTACAGGGTGCGCTCGCCGTTGAGGCGGGCGTTGGCGTCGGCCTGGGTGGCGCCGACCGCGCAGACCGAGGGCGCCTGACCCTTGTAGATGTCCCAACTCGCGTTCAGCCAGGCGTCGGTGAAGGTCTGCCCGGCCCGCCACTTCTCCCAGAACTTCTTGCCGTAGTCCGGGCTGTCGATGCTGACCGTCTCGAACCCGAAGATCATCCGGAAGCCGATGTTGGGGCCCGCCCAGGTGCGGATCGGGGAGTGCCCGCCGAGCACCCGCAGCGAGGTGCAGGTGGACCAGAAGACGTAGTTGGCCTTCTCGTTGCCCAGCGCCATCCGGTTGGAGATGGCGTCGCTGCGGCCGTCCCAGACCGCGCCGAGTGGCGCGAAGAAGACCCCGTTCCCGTCCATGCCGCCGTGGCCGGAGTGGTAGACGGCGACCACCGCGTCCATTCCGTAGCGGTCCTGCCAGTTGTCGTACGTCTCTTCGTACGCCCACACCTGCGCGCCGCCGTCCGCGAACCAGAAGTTGCGGTCGTAGAACTGCTGGAGGTACGCCAGCCACCCGGAGGCGTCGGCGTGCGTGTGGAAGAGCGGTGACTGGTTGACGAACTTCTGGATGCTGAACGCACCCCACCAGCCGAACGTCGAGTCGCGGTCGCCGGCGGCGCTGTGCTTCTCCGCTTTCTCCGCTTCCAGCGGAGACGGACCGCGGTCCGTGTAATTCATGCGCATGGCCAAACCCCCTGAGGTGGATTCCTCGTTCCGTGCGCGAGGGGGCCTCAAAATGTCACCGCGCCGGAACCTTGCACAGTTGCCATTCCGGCCATAGCGGGCACGTACCAGGGCTTTCGCCCTGCCCCATGCGCCTCCCCTGAGGGGGCGTGCGGGGTGGTACGAGGTGGGGCGTGATGGGCGTCCGTGGAACGAAAAATGGCATGCGCCCCGACTCGCGCAGCGCGCACACTGTTCGTACCGGACCCCGCGCACCTGCGCGCCCCACTCGAACACCCCCAAGGAGCCCCTGCGTGCAGGCTGCTGTCAGCGTCACTCCCGCCAGGATTCCCGAGCTGCTGCTCGGGCTCGCCACGGTGCGGCCCGTTTTCATCTGGGGCGCGCCCGGCATCGGAAAGTCGTCCCTGGTAAGGAAGTTCGCCGACTCCCTCGGCCTGGAGTGCGTGAGCCTGCTGGGTACGCAGCTGGCTCCTGAGGACCTCATCGGCGTACCGCAGATCCGTGACGGCCGTTCGGTGTTCTGCCCGCCGGAGTCGATCGCGCGGGACGAGCCGTACTGCCTGTTCCTCGACGAGCTGAACGCGGCGACGCCGGACGTCCAGAAGGCGTTCTACTCGCTGATCCTGGACCGGCGCATCGGCAACTACGAACTGCCCGAGGGCTCGATCGTCATCGGAGCCGGCAACCGTGCCACGGACAACGCGCTCGCGCGTCCGATCTCGTCCGCGCTCGTCAACCGGCTTGCGCACGTGCACCTTTCGGCATCCGTGACGGACTGGCTGGGGTGGGCTGCGGGGCACGGCATCCACCCCTGGATCACGGACTACCTGACCGACCGGCCCGACCACCTGTGGTCGAAGCCGCCGAAGACGGAGGAGCCGTTCTCCACGCCACGGTCCTGGCACATGCTGTCCGACGCGCTGCACTCGTTCGGGCCGACGCTGGACGAGGAGACCCTGAAGGCCGTCGCGCACGGGACGCTGACGCCGGGGCACGCGGTCGCCTTCTGCGGATACGTCAAGGTCGTCCGGAGCCGGTTCGGGCTCGACGCGATCCTGAAGGGCGATGCGCGGTGGCCTCATCGGCCGGAGGAGCGGGACCTTCTGTACTACCTCGCGGAGTCGTTCAGGGGGCGGTTGGCGAAGGAGCTCCCGGCATCGAAGGAGCACGCCTCGCCGTCCGTCCGCCAGACGGCATACCGGGCCAAGTCGCTCCTTGTGCAGCTGGCGGAGATCTCGGTGGAGGTCGCGCAGACGGTCATCGCGGACGACGCGGACGGCAATCCGCTGCTGCCGGCGTGGTTCCTGGTGGAGGCGGCGAGGGACATGCCGCGCCTGGTGGAGGCGAGGCGGTGACGCCGCTTCGCGGCGGTCTTTTCCCGCCCACCCACCCGATTGCCCGGCAGCTGCCAGGCACGCAAAGCCCCCAGGAGTAACCCCGCATGACCCGCCCCCGCAAGGACAAGAAGCCCCGACCCGACCCCGCAACAGAGGCCTACCTCAAGGGGCTTGCCATGGTGCGGAGCAACCCCGCCCTCGACTCCCTGGAAGCGGACTTCTGCCGGAGCGGCTGTCGCGTCGCGCCCGCGCGAGGCCACGCCCTCGTCGACTCCGACGGCTGCGTGCACGTCCACCCCACCCGCCTCGCCACTCCCGGCGAATGGGCCTGGGCCCTTTCCCACTGCCTCCTTCACCTCGGGTTCGGTCACGTCCCCGCCGCCAAGGGCAAGCGCGAGCAGCCGGACCGGTTCGACCTCGCGGCGCGCTGCGTGGTCGTCCACCGGTTCCAGCAGACGTTCCCCGTCGGCAGCCCGCCCGACGACCTGCCCACCACGTTCCCCGGCGGCGACGAGGAGCAGCTCGCCGCGCGCTGGCGGCGTGACGGCATCCCGCCCCAGTACGAGCACTGCGGCGCCGGCGGCACCGCCCCCGACCAGGTGCTCGAGCCCTGGCCCGCGTGGTACGGCCCGGTCAAGGACTGGCAGACCGTCTTCGCGCACGCCCTCACCCGCACGGTGTCCGCCGCCATGGACGTGGCGGGCGGGCGCCGTGACGAGCTGAAGGGCGAGCGCGTGCCCACCCGCCCCTGGGAGCGCGCGCTCAACTGGTTCGTGTCCTCCTACCCCCTCCTCGGCGGCATCGCGGCCGGCATGACGGTCGTCGCGGACGCCGAACTCGCCCGCGCCCACGACATCTCCGTCGCCGCGGTCAACGCCGACGCCGGGGAGATCTACATCAACCCGCTGAAGCGGTACGCCGACGAGGAGTGGCGGTTCATCCTCGCCCACGAGATGCTGCACGCCGCCCTGCGCCACGGTGATCGGCGGGGAGCCCGCGACGCGTATCTCTTCAATGTCGCCGCCGATTACGTCATCAACGGCTGGCTGCGCGAGATGGGCGTCGGCGAGATGCCCGAAGGGCTCCTGTACGACCCGGAGTTGGCGGGGCTCAGTGCCGAGGAGGTGTACGACAGGATCGTCGCCGATCAGCGCCGCATGCGCCGGATGGCGACCCTGCGCGGCAAGGGGCGCGGCGACATCCTCGGGGAGCCGCTCGGACCGGTGGGGGACTACGTCGACCTCGACGAGTTCTACCGGCGCGGACTCGTGCAGGGGAATGAACTGCATCACCAGCAGGACCGGGGGCTGTTGCCAGGCGGCCTCATCGAGGAGATCCGCGCGCTCGCGAATCCGCCCGTGCCGTGGGACGCCCAACTGGCCCGCTGGTTCGACGAGTTCGTGCCCAGGCCGGAGCCCCTGCGCAGCTACGCGCGGCCCTCGCGCCGCCAGGCCTCGACCCCCGGCATCCCGCGCGCGGGCCGCTATCACCCGCCCGAGGAGATCGCCCGCTGCACCTTCGGCGTCGTCCTCGACACCTCCGGGTCCATGAGCCGCGTCCTGCTCGGCAAGGCGCTCGGCGCCATCGCCTCGTACGCCACCGCACGCGACGTACCGGCGGCCCGCGTCGTGTTCTGCGACGCGGCGCCGCACGACGCGGGCTATCTGCCGGTCACGGAGATCGCGGGACGGGTACGGGTGCGCGGGCGCGGCGGCACCGTGCTGCAGCCCGGCATCGATCTGCTGCAGCGCGCGGACGACTTCCCGGCGGCCGCGCCGGTCCTGGTGATCACCGACGGGGAGTGCGATGTGCTGCGGGTGCGCAGGGAGCACGCGTATCTGCTGCCGTCCGGTGGCCGTCTGCCGTTCACCGCCCGTGGGCCGGTCTTCCGCGTGCGCTGAGTCAGGGTGTGATCGGATGGGGGTACACGGAAGTTCCGAACGCATCACGGAACCGCACTGAAGGGATCTCCATCGTGGCTACCACGCGCTCCGCGCACACGGTCTGGGAAGGCAACCTGCTCCAGGGCGCCGGAACCGTCACCTTCGACTCCTCCGGAATCGAGGAGCAGGCGGTGTCCTGGCCGTCCCGCGCCGAGCAGGCGAACGGCAAGACCAGCCCGGAAGAGCTGATCGCCGCCGCGCACTCCAGCTGCTTCTCCATGGCCTTCTCCAACGGCCTTGACAAGGCGGGCACCCCGCCGACCCGCCTGGTCACGTCGGCCGACGTGACGTTCCAGCCCGGCACCGGCATCACCGGCATCCACCTCACCGTCGAGGGCACCGTGCCCGGCATGGACGAGGCCGATTTCATCGCGGCCGCCGAGGAGGCCAAGGTCAACTGCCCGGTGAGCCAGGCGCTGAAGGCCACGCCGATCACGCTGACGGCGAAGCTGGCCTGACGCCGGCGCACGCCCGCGCGCAACCGGCCGTGCCGCCGTCCCTTCGGGGGCGGCGGCACAGTCGTACCCGCTCGAACCCGCAGACGCGGCATTGACAAGACGACGCTCAAGTTTTGTGATGGAGGGCGGAGTACGCCGGGAACGGGCTCGCGGTGGAAGGGGACTGGACATGGCACGTGCAGTCGGGATCGACCTCGGTACGACCAATTCGGTGGTGGCGGTTCTGGAGGGCGGCGATCCCACGGTGGTCGCCAACGCGGAGGGTG
The DNA here is from genome assembly GCF_040640795.1 of Streptomyces sp. NPDC021622. Lineage (NCBI taxonomy): Bacteria > Bacillati > Actinomycetota > Actinomycetes > Kitasatosporales > Streptomycetaceae > Streptomyces > Streptomyces sp. NPDC021622. Next base: position 221,352 of record NZ_JBFACK010000002.1, on the reverse strand, counting down.
CGCGCACCACGCCCTCGGTCATCGCCTTCGCGAAGAACGGCGACGTCCTGGTCGGAGAGGTCGCCAAGCGGCAGGCGGTCACCAATGTGGAGCGCACCGCACGCTCCGTCAAACGCCATATGGGCGACGGGAGTTGGCGCTTTCCCGAGGGCGGGTCCGTGGACGGCACCCGGTACACCGCGCAGGAACTCTCCGCCCGCGTCCTGCAGAAGCTCAAGCGCGACGCCGAGTCCTATCTCGGCGAGGACGTCACCGACGCGGTCGTCACCGTCCCCGCGTACTTCGACGACGCCCAGCGCCAGGCCACCAAGGAGGCCGGGGAGATCGCGGGCCTGAAGGTCCTCCGCATCATCAACGAACCGACCGCGGCCGCACTCGCCTACGGCCTCGACAAGGGCGACGACCAGACCGTCCTCGTCTTCGACCTGGGCGGCGGCACGTTCGACGTATCGCTCCTGGAGATGGGCGAAGGCGTCATCGAGGTGAAGGCCACCAACGGCGACACCCAGCTGGGCGGCGACGACTGGGACCAGCGGATCGTCGAGTACCTGGTGCGGCAGTTCAAGAACGCGCACGGCGTGGACCTCGGCAAGGACAAGATGGCGGTGCAACGGCTGCGCGAGGGCGCCGAGAAGGCGAAGATCGAACTCTCCTCGTCGAGCGAGACGGACATCAACCTTCCGTACGTGACGGCGTCGGCGGAAGGACCGCTGCATCTGGCGGAGAAGCTGACCCGTGCTCAGTTCCAGGAGCTGACCGCCGACTTGCTCGAACGCTGCCGGGGTCCCTTCCATCAGGCGGTGAAGGACGCGGGCGTGAAGTTGTCCGCCGTCGACCATGTGATCCTGGTCGGCGGCTCGACGCGGATGCCTGCGGTGACGGAGCTGGTCAAGGAACTCACGGGGCGCGAGCCGCACAAGGGGGTCAACCCCGACGAGGTGGTGGCGCTCGGCGCGACGCTCCAGGCGGGCGTGATCCGCGGTGACGTGAAGGACGTACTCCTCCTGGACGTGACGCCGCTGTCCCTCGGCATCGAGACCAAGGGCGGCATCATGACGACGCTCATCGAACGCAACACGACCATTCCCACCCGCCGTTCGGAGACCTTCTCCACCGCCGAGGACAACCAGCCGTCGGTCGGCATCCAGGTCTTCCAGGGGGAGCGGGAGATCGCCGCGTACAACAAGAAGCTGGGCGTCTTCGACCTGACGGGCCTGCCGCCCGCCCCGCGCGGTGTGCCCAAGATCGAGGTCACCTTCGACATCGACGCCAACGGGATCATGCATGTCTCGGCGAAGGACGAGGCGACGGGCCGCGAGCAGCGCATGACGGTGACCGGCGGCTCCGCCCTGCCCAAGGACGACATCAACCGCATGGTCCGTGAGGCGGAGGAACACGCGGAGGAGGACCGCAGGCGCAGGGAGGCGGCGGAGACGCGCAACCAGGCGGAGCAACTCGTGTACCAGACGGAGCGGTTCGTCAGGGAGAACGAGGAACGGGTTCCTGCGGAGGCTCGGACCGAAGTGGAGTCGGCGGCAGCCGAGTTGAAGGCCCTCCTCAACGACAAGGGCGACGACACGGCCGCGCTGCGCGCCGGGGCGGAGAAGCTGGCAGCCGTGAGCCAGAAGATGGGCCAAGCGATGTATGCGGGCGGGGGCGCCCAGGACCAGGGGGCTCCGGAGTCCTCCGCCGAGGAGGGTGTGGTGGAAGCGGAGATTGTGGACGAGGAGGGGGAGGGCCCGAAGGAGGGGAACCGTTGATCACCGGCTCCGCCGAGTTCGTCCTCAATCGCCGGACGGGCTGAATACTTCCCTGGCTCCGGCTGAGATCCCTCAGCCGGAGCCAGAAACCTGGATTACGACCCCGTCTTCTCCCAGCCCCGCCGCTCCGCCCGCGCCCCCACCCGCCGCGGATCCCTGCTCCGGTACACCACATACGGCCGAAAGAGATACTGCACCGGCGCGCTGAACATATGGATGAGACGGGTGAACGGCACGAGCGCGATCAGGGCCATCCCCACCACCGCATGGATCTGGTACAGCACCGGAACCCCCGCCATCAGCCCCGTGTCCGGCTGCAGCGCAAAGAGACTTCGGGCCCAAGGAGCAATCGACTCCCGGTAGTTGTAGCCGTCGCCGGACGCGTGCGTCAGTTTGGCCGCCATGCCGAGCACGATCGCGCCGAGCAGCACCAGATACATCAGCTTGTCGTTGGAGGTGGTCGCCCGGAACACCGGAGCGTTGGTCCGCCGCCGGTACAGGAGCAGCAGGATGCCGAGCACGAGCATGATCCCGGCCGCGGTACCTCCGTACAGCGAGAACAGGTGGTACGTGTGCTCCTTGACGCCCACCTTCTCCGTCCACGACTGGGGGACGAACAAGCCGACGAGGTGGCCCACGAGCACGAAGAGAATGCCGTAGTGGAACATCGGCGACGCGATGTTCAGGAGCTTCGACTCGTACACCTGTGAAGAACGCGTCGTCCAGCCGAACTTGTCGTAGCGGTAGCGCCAGATGATCCCCGCGACGAGCAGGACGAAGGCGACGTAGGGGGGCACGCCCCACAGCAGGGTCTTCATGAGGCTTGCTCCCCGATGAGTGCGAAGGGTTCCAGGCCGACGTCCTCGCGGGGCGGCCCGGAGCGGGCGAGCGCGAGCGCCTCGGCGCGGTCCTTGGGCGAGGGCCCGGGCAGCGTCGAGCACACCGCGTCGACGACCTCCGCGTACGGCGTGCCGAAGTCGCTCAGGGCGAGCCGCAGCAGCTCGAGACCGCTGCGGTGTTCCTCGAGGAGCAGCGGGCCCGCGTGCGCGGAGAACTCCAGGACGGCGGGCAGGAAGTCCGGCAGTTCCTCGCCGGTGAACTCCATGCCGTGTGCGCGGTAGACCTCCTTGAAGCGCACCAGGGACATGCCGCGCCGCCGGGTGTCGCCGTCGCGCCACCAGCTCAGGTACAGGCTGTGCCGGTTCTTGAAGTCGAAGACCTGGACGTAGTGCGCCGCGAGCTCGCGCGGGTCCGTGGCGGCCGCGTGCGCGAGGAAGCCGCCGAGCGCCGGGGGCGCGGCCGCCGTGAGCAGGGGCAGCCGCTCGTGGAACTCGGCGTCCGGATAGGCGAGGCAGTGCGCCGCGGCCTGGTGGAGCACGGCGTGGTCGTTCCTCACAGCTCGTCCTCCCGGGCGGCGGTGGGCTGTTCGTCGGCGGTCTGCCGGCTGCGCAGCGCGTGGAAGTTCTCGATGGTGACCAGCGGCAGCTGCCTGCGGCCCGAGTCCTGGCCGAACGGCCCGTCGCCGCCCATGCCGGGTCCTTCCTCGTAGTCGAGGCTGCAGGAGTCCGGGAGCCCCGGAAGAGCAGATTCCTCCAGGCGCTGCGCGTCCGCGACGGCCGCGGTCGGGATGACATAGCGGTCCTCGTACTTGGCGATGGCGAGCAGCCGGTACATCTCCTCGATCTCCGGGCCCTTCATGCCCACGGCCTCGGCGATTGAACTCCCCGGCCGTTCCCCGAGGTTGATGTTCCGCATGTGCGCCCGCATCGCCGCGAGCTTCTCAAGGGAGGCCCGCACCGGGCCGACGTCACCGGCCGTGAAGATCTCCGCCAGGTATTCGAGCGGGATGCGCAGCGTGTCGATAGCCCCGAAGAGATTGTCCAGGTCCTCGCCGTCGTGGCCGGTCTCGCTGAGCGCGTCCACCACCGGCGAGAGCGGCGGGATGTACCAGACCATCGGCATCGTCCGGTACTCCGGATGCAGCGGAAGCGCCACCTTGTACTTGCTGATCAGCGCGTGCACGGGGGAGCGCCGCGCCGCCTCGATCCACTCGTACGAGATCCCGGCCCGCTCGGCGTCCCGGCGCACATCCAGGTCGTCCGGGTCGAGGATGACGCCCAACTGTGCCTCGTACAGCTTGTGTTCGTCCGGCTCGGAGGCCGCCCGGGTCACCTTGTCCGCGTCGTACAGAATCACTCCGAGGTAGCGGAGCCGGCCCACGCACGTCTCGGAGCAGACGGTGGGCAGTCCCACCTCCAGGCGCGGGTAGCACAGCGTGCACTTCTCGGCCTTGCCGGTGCGGTGGTTGAAGTACACCTTCTTGTACGGGCAGCCGGTCACGCACTTGCGCCAGCCCCGGCAGTGGTCCTGGTCGACGAGGACGATGCCGTCTTCCTCGCGCTTGTACATCGCACCCGACGGGCAGGACGCCACGCACGCCGGGTTGAGGCAGTGCTCGCAGATGCGCGGCAGATAGAACATGAAGGTCTGCTCGAAGGCGAACTTCACCTTGTCGGCGGCCTGTTGGCGGGTCTTCTCCACCATCGGGTCGAGGTCGCCGTACTGCGCCGCGCCGCCGAGGTTGTCGTCCCAGTTCGACGACCACTCGATCTTCATGGGTTTGCCGCTGATCAGGGAGCGCGGCTCGGCGACCGGATAGTCGTCGCCCAGCGGGGCGTCGGTGAGGTTCTTGTACTCGTACGTCCAGGGCTCGTAGTAGTCCTTGATCTCCGGCAGCTTGGGGTTGGAGAAGATCTCCAGGAGGGATTTGATCCGGCCGCCGTTCTTCAGCTTCAGGGCGCCCCGCTTGTTCAGCTCCCAGCCGCCGCGCCACTTCTCCTGGTCCTCGTAGCGGCGCGGATAGCCCTGGCCCGGACGGGTCTCGACGTTGTTGAACCAGACGTACTCCATGCCGTCGCGGTTGGTCCACGCCTGCTTGCAGGTGACGGAGCAGGTGTGGCACCCGATGCACTTGTCGAGGTTCATCACCATCGCGATGTGTGCCTTGACGCGCATCAGTAAGTGACCTCCTGGCTGCGGCGACGGACCACCGTCACCTCGTCGCGCTGATTGCCCGTCGGGCCGAGGTAGTTGAACGCCCACGACAACTGCGCGTATCCGCCGATGAGATGGGACGGCTTGAGGATGAGGCGGGTCAGGGAGTTGTGGATGCCGCCGCGCCTGCCGGTGGTCTCCGTCTTGGGGACGTTCACCGTGCGCTCCTGCGCGTGGTGCATGTAGACCGTGCCGGCCGGCATACGGTGCGAGACGATCGCGCGTGCCACCACCACGCCGTTCCGGTTGACCGCCTCGATCCAGTCGTTGTCCTTGACGCCGATCGCGTCCGCGTCCTGCGGGGCCATCCAGATGGACTGGCCGCCGCGCGAGAGCGACAGCATGAAGAGGTTGTCCTGGTACTCGGAGTGGATCGACCACTTGTTGTGCGGGGTGAGGTATCGGACCGTCACTTCCTTCTCGCCGTCCGGGCCGAGGCGTGGTTCTCCGAAGAGGCGGTGCATGTCCAGGGGCGGCCGGTAGACGGGCATCGCCTCGCCGAGTTCGTGCATCCAGTCGTGGTCGATGAAGAAGTGCTGGCGGCCGGTGAGGGTGTGCCAGGGCTTCAGATGCTCGGTGTTGAGCGTGAAGGCCGTGTACCGGCGGCCGCCGGACTCGCTGCCGCTCCACTCCGGCGATGTGATCACCGGCACCGGCGCCGCCTGTGTGTCGGCGTACGTGATGCGCTTGCCCTCGTGCTCGGCGGCGAGGTGCGCCATCTCCTGGCCCGTGCGCGCCTCCAGGGTGCGGAAGCCCTGGGTGGCCAGGCGCCCGTTGGTCGTGCCGGACAGGGCGAGGATCGTGTTGGCCGCCTTGATGGCCGTGTCCAGGGCGGGGCGGCCGTCGGCGGGTCCGCCGCGCACGACGCCGTTGCGTGCCCTCAACTCCTCGACCTCCTGGTCGGGTTGGAACGCGATGCCCTTGACCGGAAGGCCCAGCTTCTCCACCAGCGGACCGAGCGAGGCGAACTTCGCGCCGATCGCGGTGTAGTCGCGCTCCACCACCGCCAGGTTCGGCATCGTCTTCCCCGGCACCGGCTCGCACTCGCCCTTGCGCCAGTCCAGGACGATCCCGCCGGGCTGCGCGGTCTCGCCAGGCGTGTCGTGCTGGAGCGCGGTGGCGACGACGTCCTTGCGTACGCCGAGATGGTCCACGGAAAGATCGCTGAGCCGTTCCGCGATCGCCTTGAAGGCGTCGAAGTCCGTGCGGGCCTGCCAGGGCGGGTCGACGGCCGGGGTGAAGGAGTGCACGTACGGGTGCATGTCGGTCGTCGACAGATCGTGCTTCTCGTACCAGGTGGCCGCCGGCAGGACCACGTCCGAGAGCAGCGTCGACGACGTCTGCCGGAAGTCGAGCGAGACGAGCAGATCGAGCTTCCCCTCGGGGGCCTCGTCGCGCCAAGTGACGGTCGAGGGACGCTCGTTCGGGGCTGCCTCTTCCGCCCGCAGCGAGGAGTGCGTGCCGAGCAGATGCTTGGTGAAGTACTCGGCGCCCTTCGCCGACGAACCGAGCAGATTGGCGCGCCACAGGGTCAGGACGCGCGGCCAGTTCTCCGGCGCGTCCGGGTCCTCGCAGGCGAACTTGAGCGAGCCCGCCTTGAGCTCGTCGACCACGTCGGCCACCGGATCGTCCGAAGTCTCGCCCAGCTCAAGGGAGTTGCGGTCGAACGTCGGGTACGACGGCATCCAGCCGGTGCGCGCCGAGAGCGCCAGACAGTCCGCGCCCGTCATCCCCGCGAACCGGCCATCGCCCAGCGGCGATGCGAGCACGTCCGCCGCGAACTTGTCGTAGCGCCACTGGTCGGTGTTGAGGAACCAGTACGCGGCGCCGATCATCTGCCGCGGCGGCCTGCTCCAGTCGTTGGCACTGGCCAGCGTCGCCCAGCCGGTCGCGGGGCGGCACTTCTCCTGGCCCACATAGTGCGCCCAGCCGCCGCCGTTGCGGCCCTGGCAGCCGGTCAGCTGGAGCAGCGCGAGGAACGACCGGTAGATCGTCTCGGAGTGGAACCAGTGGTTGGTCCCCGCCCCCATCAGGATCATGCAGCGGCCGTGCGACTGCTCCGCGGTCCTCGCGAACTCCCGGGCGATCTTCACCGCCTTCGCGGCCGGCACCGAGGTGTGCGCCTCCTGCCAGGCAGGGGTGCCGGGCGCTTCTTCATCCTCGTACGAAGAAGGCCACTCGCCAGGCAGTCCCCCGCGCCCCACGCCGTACTGCGCGAGCAGCAGGTCGAAGACCGTCGTGACAAGGGGGCCGTCCTGCCCGCCGAGCCGCGTGGCGGGCACGCCACGGCGGACGATCTCGCCGCGGCCCTGGCCGTGCGTGCCGCCCTCGGTGTCGAAGCGCGGCAGGAGCACCTCGACGCCCGCAGCGACGTCCGAGCCGTGCAGGGAGAGCTGCGGCTTGATCGAGCCGAGCTCCAGGTTCCACTTGCCCTTGCCCGAGTCGGTCCAGCGGAAGCCGAGCGAGCCGTTGGGGACGGCCGGCTGCCCGGTGGTCTCGTCCAGGACGGCCGTCTTCCAGTCGCCGCCCTCGCCGCGCTCGCCCAGATCCGTGGCGCGCAGGAACTTCGACGGGACGAACGCACCGTCGCGCTCGGTCAGCGTCACCAGGAACGGCAGGTCGGTGAACTTGCGGACGTAGTCGGTGAAGAACTCCGTCTGCCGGTCGACGAAGAACTCCTTGAGGATCACGTGCCCCATCGCGATGGCCAGGGCGCCGTCCGTGCCGGGGTGCGGGTGCAGCCACTCGTCGGCGAACTTGGCGTTGTCGGCGTAGTCCGGCGCGACGACCACGACCTTCTGGCCCCGGTAGCGCGCCTCGGCCATCCAGTGCGCGTCGGGGGTGCGCGTGACGGGGACGTTCGAGCCCCACATCATCAGATACGCGGCGTCCCACCAGTCGCCCGACTCCGGTACGTCGGTCTGGTCGCCGAAGACCTGCGGCGAGGCCACGGGAAGGTCCGCGTACCAGTCGTAGAAGGAGAGCATCGGGGCGCCGATCAGCGACATGAAGCGGGCGCCCGCGGCGTGCGACACCATCGACATCGCCGGGATGGGGGAGAAGCCGGCGACGCGGTCGGGGCCGTACTTCTTGATGGTGTGGACGTGCGCGGCCGCGATGATCTCGACGGCCTCGTCCCAGGTCGCACGCACCAACCCGCCCTTGCCGCGCGCCAGTTGATAGGTGCGGCGACGCTCAGGGTCGTCCTGGATGTCCGCCCACGCGAGGACCGGATCCTTCAGCCGGGACTTGGCCTCGCGGTACATCTCCAGGAGGACGCCGCGCAGATACGGGTAGCGGACGCGCGTCGGCGAGTACGTGTACCAGGAGAAGGCCGCGCCGCGGGGGCAGCCGCGGGGCTCGTACTCGGGGCGGTCGGGGCCGACGGACGGATAGTCGGTCTGCTGGGTCTCCCAGGTGATGATGCCGTCCTTGACGTACACCTTCCAGCGGCAGGAGCCGGTGCAGTTCACGCCGTGCGTCGAGTTCACGACCTTGTCGTGGCTCCACCGGTCGCGGTAGAAGACGTCCGCGTCCCTGCCGCCGGTCAGCGCCACGCTGTGCAGGTCGGGGGCTGCGGTGCCGCGGCGGAAGAACTTTCCCGCGCGCAGCAGCGCCGCGGCGGGCTCGGTCGTCTCAGTCACCCTGGAGCTCCCTAGGTCTGCCTCTCAACGAACCTAGGTGCGGGTGGTGCGGGGCACCCGTCTGCCGCCGCCGTACGGGTTGTCCGCGGACGGCCGACCATTACCCCGGACGTAATCGACCGGCCGGCGCGGGCACGCCACAGTGATGTCACCGGGCCCGGTCCGGCGCACTCCGGTCCGGGACCCGCGTTCCTTGCCCCGCTCTCCCCCCTGCCTGGAGGTCGACCCGTCATGTCCACATACGCCCTCACCGCCCTCGCCCGCACGACCGACCCGAAAACGATGCTGCGCCGCTTCCTCGCCCTGGACGCGGTCGTGACCGGCGCGAACGGCATTGCGTACGCCGTCGCCGCGGGCCCGCTCGGGCGCTTCCTCGGCGTCGACGCCGGGCTGCTGCTCGGACTCGGCGTCTTCCTCGCCCTCTACGGGGCGGCCGTCGGCTTCCTCGCCGCCCGCAAGAGTCCGCCGTCGCTGCCCGTCCGGGCGGTGGTCGAGGCCAACGCCGTCTGGGCGGTGCTGAGCGTCGTCGCGCTCGTCGCATGGCTCTCGCCCAGTACTGCAGGGGCTGTGTGGACCCTGCTGCAGGCCGTGACGGTCGGCGGATTCGCTGCTCTGCAGTACGCGGCGCTGCGGGCGGCGGGCCCCGGCCGCTAGGGCTGGTGGGTCTGCAGATATTTGACCGTCGCCGGGTCGGCCGGGAGCAGCGTCTCGATGGCCAGCTCGGCGACCGTCACGTCCATGGGTGTGTTGAACGTGGAGATCGACGAGATGAAGGAGAGGACGTGCCCGTCGTGCTCGACCCGCAGGGGCAGCGCGAAGTAGGGCACGTCCGTGCCGGCCTCGAAGGCGTCCACCCCCGGATCCTCCACCGGGTACGCGGCCACTTCCTCGTATACCGCGCGCAGCGCGTCCGAGCGCTGCAGGGCGATCTGCCGCTCCATCTGGTGCAGCAGATGCCCCCGCCACTCCCGCAGATTGCGGATCCGGGGCGCGAGGCCCTCGGGGTGGAGGGTGAGCCGCATCGCGTTCAGGGGCGGCGCCAGGAGGTGCTCCGGGACGCCTTCGAGGAGCATCGCCAGGCTGCGGTTGGCCGTGATCACGTCGTACGTCGCGTCGACGACCAGGGCCGGATAGGGCTCGTAGCCGGTCAGGAGCTGTTCCAGGCCCTCGCGCAGCGGGCCCATCGACGGGTCGTCGAGGGGGGTCTGCCGGAAACGGGGTGCGTAACCGGCCGCCAGGAGCAGGGAGTTGCGGTCCCGCATCGGCACGTCGAGGTGGTCGGCGAGACGCAGCAGGGTCTCCTCGCTCGGCCGTGACCTGCCCGTCTCGATGAAGCTGATGTGCCGCGCCGACGAGTCCGCGCGCAGGGCAAGCTCCAGCTGGCTGACCTTGCGCCGCTCGCGCCAGCCGCGCAGCAGTGGACCGACTCCGGAGGTGGGATTCGCCTGTGCGGGCGCGGCAGTTGTCATACTCAGACGGTAATCGACGGGTCCGACACGCTCCGGAGGGTACGGGCCGACCGGGCCTGTCGGTGGCCGCCGCCGCGGCCGGGCGGAGCTCGGGGCCAGGGCGGGCGGCCGCGTGCTGTGGCAGGGTGAGAAACGTACGTACATTCGCCGGTCCCGCGGTCGTACACCGTACGCGGTACGACCCGGAGCCCGACCCGGAAGGAGCGTGCCATGCCTGTCGAACCGCTGTCACAGAAGGAGGTCGAGGAACGGCTCGCCGAGCTTCCCGGCTGGTCCCTCGACGGCGACCGGATCACCCGCTCCTACCGCCTCGGCTCGCACTTCGCGGCCGCCGCGATGGTCGTGCACATCGCGCAGATCCAGGAGGAGCTCGGCCACCACTCCGACCTGACGCTCGGCTACAACTCCGTCGCCCTCTCCGTGAACACCCACAGCGCGGGCGGCGCGATCACCGGCCTCGACTTCGAACTGGCCCGCAGGGTCGAGGAGTTGGCGCCGGGTCACGGGGCGGCCTGAATGCCGATGCTGGACTACGGCAAGGAAGCGGACCGCTATGACGCGTCGCGCGGCGGTGAGCCACGCGCCGCGGCCGCTGCCGCGGCGGTCCTGGGCCTGGTGCCTTCCCGGACCCGCACCCTGCTGGACGTGGCCTGCGGCACGGGCCTGGTCACCCGGCGGCTTTCCCGTCCTGGCCTGCGGGTGACCGGCGTGGACGCGGCGGACGGCATGGCGCGGATGGCGGCGGCGCGGGTCCCGGGATCCGTGGTGCTCGGGGACAGCCGTCAACTGCCCTTCCCCGACGCCTCGTTCGACGCCGTGAGCACGGTCTGGCTGCTGCATCTGCTGCCCGGCGCCGAAGAGACGGCCGTGGTCGTCGCCGAGTGCGCGCGGGTGCTGCGGCCCGGCGGCGTCTATGTCACGACCGTCGACAAGGCCGCCTCGCACGACGTGGGCAGCGACATCGACGCCGTGCTCGCCGGACGTCCGGTGCGCACCGCCCCCGACCGCGCGGACACGGTGCGCTCGCACGCGGCGGCGCACGGCCTGACGGGGGAGGGGCGGGCCCGGTTCCGCGGGCACGGCCAGGGGCGCTCGCCGCGCGGCACCGTCGATGACCTGTACCGGGGCTGGTTCACCATGCTGGCCCCGGACTCGCCCCTGACCGCACGGTTCGCGGCCCGCCTCGCGGAGCTGCCGGACCAGGAAGTCCCGCGCGCCGACCCGGAGTTCACGCTCCTGTCGTTCCGCAAGGAACCGGCGCCCGCCGCCCCATGAATCCGTACCACTGAATCCGCACCGCGGTTTGCTGAAACGGCAAGGCTGCTTGGCGAGCGGCGCCCCGAAGCGCAGGGTGGGGAGCGATCCCACCCACTCCTGAGCACACCGAAGGCGGCGGCAGCGAAGATGGCCCACGACCACGACGACACTCACCAGCACGGCCACGGTCACCACCACCACGACGACATCGACTGGGCGGCGATGGGCCCGATGCTGGAGCGGCAGGCGGAGCTCGCCGCGCCGCAGAACCGCGAAATCGCCGCGTGGCTGCGCGACTGGCAGCCCGAGCCGTCCCTGATCGCGGACGTGGGCGGCGGCTCGGGCAGCATCTCCTTCCTCCTCGCCGAGGCCTTCCCCAAGGCCGATGTGATCACCGTGGACCCGGCGGAGCCGCTCCTGGAGCGGGCCAGGGCACGCGCCGCCCGCGAGGGCCTGACGGGCCGCGTAAGCACCCGCAGGGCGGAACTGCCCGAGGGCATCGGCGAGCTGCCGCCCGCCGACCTCCTCTGGATCGGCCGTGCCCTGCACCACGTGGGCGACCAGCAGGCGGCGCTCGCCGCGCTCGCGGACCGCCTGGCGCCGGGCGGCGCCCTCGCCCTCCTCGAAGGCGGCCTCAATCCCCGCAGCCTGCCCCGCGACATCGGCTTCGGCCGCCCCGGTCTGCAGACCCGCTTCGACCTGGCCGACGAGAAGTGGTTCACGCAGATGCGCGCGGACCTGCCGGGCGCGAAGTCGGTCACGGAGGACTGGCCCGCGCTCCTGACCGAGGCGGGCCTCCGCCACGCGGGCACCCGATCCTTCCTCCTCGACCTCCCGGCCCCCCTGCCCGCCAACGCCCGAACCCACCTCATCGGCGAACTCACCCGCCGCCGCGAGATGCACGCGCAGACCCTCGACGCCGACGACCTCACCACGGTCGACCGCCTCCTGGACGAGAACGACGAACAGAGCCTGCACCACCGGCCGGATGTGTTCCTGCTGTCCGTGCAGACGGTGCATGTGGGGGTCAAGGGCTAGCCGGGCAGTGGCCGGGGCGGGCGTACAGGGTGACGCGCCAGCCCCGGTCGGTCCGGGTGTGGCACTGCTCGAAGTGGTCCTTCAGGACGTCGCGTTTCACGGTCTCCCGCGGGATCTGGTCGACGGGATCGCGCGAGGGGTCGGTGACGAAGACGATCCGGGTCCGCGTGAGCATCCGGGCCCGGATGACATCGGCGCCGACCTCGGTGCCGTACAAGGTGTGCGAAGCGGCGGGACGCCCGTCGAGGGCGAGATCGTCGAGCCCCGCGACGGCCTGCGGGTGCGGCAGGGACCAGACCCGGCGGCGCGACGGCATGTAGAGGACGGCGTCGCCCTCGCTCCCGGCGTCCTGAACGGCCTGCGTGACCGCTGCCGTGTTGTCGAGGCGGCTGTCCGGAGTGCGCAGATGCACGCTGTAGGGGGCCAGAGCGATCAGGGCGGCCGCGGCGGTGACCACGGTGACGGCGGTCCGCCGGCGTCCGCCGCGCGACATCTGGTCGAGGAGCGCCCCGATGAGCAGCGCGAGCCCGGCGACGCCGTACAGGACGTAACGGTCCGCGTAGAGCGGCTTGACCGGGGCGATGAGCAGCAGCGCGAGCGTGGGGGTGACGAGCAGCGCCAGGGCGGGCCGACGCAGCCCGATCGGCCGCCCCGCATCCGCCGCCCGCCCGCCGAGCCTGCCGAGGAGCGCCGCGCAGACCACCCCGGCCACACACAGACCGGTAGCTCCCGCGTACTGACTCAGGTCGACGTGCAGCCACCCCACCTGATCCTTCTGCCGCTGGCTCAGCACGGCGAGCGGCGCGAGACCCGTGACCACGACCGCCGCGGCCCGGGCCCACGACCGGCGTGCGGTCCACGGCACCGTCAGAGCGTGCGCGGGCAGCGCGAACACCGCGAACTCGTGCAGCAGGCACGTCACCAGCATCAGCGCGCCGTACCAGCGCCACAGGCGGCGCGCCCGGAGTCCGTCGGCCGAGGCCGCGCGCACCAGTACGTACGTCGCCCAGACGACAAGGGCGCACACCATCGCGTACGAGCGGCCCTCCTGTGCGAAACGCTGGATCGAAGGGATCACCGCGAACACGACCCCGGCGAGCAGCCCGGCCCGCGGACCGGCGAGGTGCCGCCCGAGCATCGCCACACCGGCGGTGGCCACGCTCATCGCGAGCACGGACGGGATCCGCATCACTAGCAACGGGTCGGCACGGCCGAAGAGTTCACAGATCCCGTAGAGGCCGTACATCAGCAGGTAGTAGAGCCCGTGCACGGCGTCCGCGTTCCCCAGCGTGTGCCAGAGGTCGGACAGGCCGCGGTGCGCGACGTCGTAGGTGACCGCTTCGTCCCGCCACATGCTTCCGCCGCGGCGTAAGCCCCAGAGGCCCAGGGTGAGCGTCAGCAGCACACCTGGCAGTACGGCGGGCAACCACCGTGTGCGATCCCTGAGTTGAACGGCGTGCTCCGCCTTGCGTTCGACCGCTCGTGGCGGGTCGGAAAGGCTGGACCGAGTGGTGGTGGCGATGGTGGGCTCCCCGTGCGTGTGCGGTCGGCTGTGCGGATCCGGGCCCAAGAACGGGACCGGAAAGCCGAGTTCAGCGGCGCGCGGATTGATTGGCAGCCCTGTTTCGCCGCACCGATCAATTGCTAACGTGGTCCCGGATCTTGACCAGAGGGGGCTGGGAGGGGCAGGGGATGGGGCGTCGGGAGAAGCCGCTCGAGCCGACGGCGGGCCCGGTCCAGCGGTTCGCGTACGAACTCCGCAAGCTCCGCGTCGACGCGGGCAGCCCCACCTACCGGGCGATGGCGCAGCGCGTCGCGTACTCGGCTCCGACGCTCTCCGCGGCCGCCGCGGGAGAGCGATTGCCGACGCTGCCCGTGCTGCTCGCCTATGTGTCCGTGTGCGACGGGGACCCGGAGGAGTGGGAGCGGCGCTGGTACGAAACGGTCGCCGAAGACGCCGAACGGGACACGGAAGGGGGCGAGTCCCCCTATCCCGGGCTCGCCAGATTCGGTGCCGACGACCAGGCCCGCTTCCATGGCCGCGGCGACCTCGTGGACGAGCTGGTGCGGCTCACCTCGCGGCGACGCGTGGCGGCGGTGATCGGTGCCTCCGGCAGCGGCAAGTCGTCGTTGCTGCGGGCCGGGCTCATCCCGGCGTTACGGGAGTCCACCGACGCCTGGCGCCCGGCCGCGATGCGCATTCTCACCCCGGGGGACCGCCCGGCCCGAACGCACCGGCACCTGCTGACGCCCGCCGACGGCGCCGGCGACACGCTCCTCGTGATCGACCAGTTCGAGGAGGTCTTCTCGCTCTGCCACTCCCCGGCGGAACGGACGGAATTCCTGGACCGGCTGCTCATGGCCCGCGCCCCCGGCAGCCGCCTGCGCGTGATCGTCGCCGTCCGCGCCGACTTCTACGGCCGCTGCGCCGAACACGGCCCCCTGGCCGACGCCCTGGGAGACGCCACCCTCCTCGTCGGCCCCATGTCGCCCAGTCGACTGCGCGAGGCCATCGTCAGACCCGCGGCGGCCGAACGGCTCGTCGTGGAGCGGACGTTGACGGCCCGGATCGTGGCCGACGTGGCGGACGAGCCGGGCGGCCTTCCGCTCATGGCGCACGCGCTCCGCGAAGTGTGGCGGCGGCGCAGCGGCAAGACACTGACCGAGGCGGCGTACGAGGCGATCGGCGGCGTACGGGGCGCCATCGCGCACACCGCGGAAGAAGTCTTCGGGCGGCTGACGGACGCGGAGGCCGCGACGGCCCGTCGGCTGCTCCTGCGCATGGTCGCGCCGGGCGACGGCACGCAGGACACCCGCCGCCCCGTCGACCGCGCCGAACTCCCGGCCGGCTGCGACGACGTACTGGAACGCCTGGTCGCCGCGCGGCTGCTGACTGTCGACGGAACGACGGTCGACCTCGCCCACGAGGCCCTGATCAGCGCATGGCCGAGGCTGCGGGGATGGGTCGACGCGGACCGCGACCGGCTGCGGCTGCACCGGGCGCTGACCGAGGCGGCCGTGACGTGGCAGGAGCTCGGGCGGGACGCGGGGGCCGTGTACCGGGGGACGAGGCTGACGGCGGCGCGGGAGGCGTTCGGTTCGGGAGGCGCCGACTCCTCCGACTCCTCCGACTCCGCCGACTCCCCGGAACTCGCCGCTCTCGAACTGACCGACCTGGAACGGGATTTCCTCCGCGCTGGAGTCGACGCCCACGACCACGAGACACGCTCGAAGGCACGCGCCGCGCGGCGGACGCGGGCGCTCATCTCCGGCGTCGCCGTACTGCTCTGCCTCGCCGTGATCGCGGGCGTGGCCGCCTGGCAGCAGAACCGGAACGGGGAGCGGCAGCGGGCCGAGGCCCAGGCGCGGCGGATCGTCGGCGTCGCGCAGACGCTGCGGCGTTCGGATCCGGTGACCGCGATGCGGCTGAGTGTGGCCGCCTGGCGCGTTGCGGATCTGCCGGAGACGCGCGAGGCGGTGCGTGCCGCCGGCGCGTGGCGGGAGCAGGACTCGTTCGCCGGTTCCGACAAGAGCACCACGCCGGACGCGCAGCGCTGGCTGAGCGCGGACGGGCGCACGCTGACGGCGGTCGACCGTGACCGTGTGGTGCGGTGGGACGTGCGCGGCCATCGCCGCATCGGTACGACGTCCCGGCCCGGTATCCACGAGAACAGCATGGACGCCAGCGCCGACGGACGCATGGTCGCGCAGCAGGGCAGGAGCGGCGTACAGGTGTGGGATCTGGTCCGGAACCGGGCGGTCGGCCCGCGCTTCGGGACGGGGGAACGGTGGGACACGGACGGTTGGTTCGGGCCGCGCGGCCGGACCTTCGTCATCCGCACGAGGGTCGGCGACGGTGCCACTGTCCAGGTGTGGGACATACGAAGGCACAAGCTTCTCGACGAGATCCGGGGCCAGGACACAGAGAGTCCCGCTCCGGCGCTCAGCCCCGATGACCGGCTGCTGGCGACCTGTTCGCAGGGCGGCCGGCTCGCTGTGCGGGACGTCGCGAAGGGGCGGTACGTGCCCAGGACCTGGCCCCGCGATGTGGATGAACAGGTCTGCGGAGCACCTGAGTTGACCTTCACCCCGGACAGTCGGGCGCTGTCCTTCTCCATGGGGAGCGGCATTCGAACCTGGGAGCCGACGACCGGCCGGGAGCGCCCGAAGATCAAGCTGCCCGCCGACTCCGAGGGAAGTGTGGACTTCGGCGATGACGGGACGGTCGCGGCGGTCATGACCGACGACGGGGACATCACGCTGCGGAAGACCGATGCACCCGGCACGCCGCTCCTCCGATATCCGGTGCGGGACCGCGGAGCCACCGAGTTGAGGGTGGACACGGCAGCGGGTGTGATCCGCTACCGGGCCGGCTCCGAAGTCGTACGCACCCTCGACATTCGTGCGGCCCTGACCGTGCACCGTCGCGGTCAACCGCTGACGGACGCGCGTTTCAGCCCGGACGGGCGCACCCTTGCCACGGTCGAAGGCCGCGGCACCGAAGGGAAGTTCAGGCTGCGCGATGCGCGGAGCGGCGCGCTGTCGGCGTCGCTGCCCGGCCCGGCCTGCGTGGACTGCGGGGCGGGCCAGCCGTGGGCCTTCTCCCCGGACAGCCGGGCTCTGGCCTACGGGTTCGTGGGCGAGAGCGGCACGACGGTGCGGCGGTGGAACATCAGGGACGCCCAGGAGTCGTCCCGTACGCGCATCCCGTCGTGGATCGACAGCCTGGCGGTCCCGTCGCGCGGTACGCGAGTGGTCGCCGCGGGCATGCCGCTGGGCGAGCGGGAGCACGGCGACCGGCAGGTCGAGGTCTGGAACATGACGGGGGACACGCGAACCAGGGTGTTGCGGCAGTGGACAGGAGGACTGCTGGGAACGCTGGCTCCCGACGGCCGATCCCTCCTCACGACGGACGGTGTGCTGACCGACCTCGAGACGGGGCGGTCGTCGCGGGTACTGCGCGGCGAGGACATGTTGAGCACCGCGGTCCACAGCCCCGACGGCCGCCTTCTCGCCGTCGCCGACGACAGCGGCAGGATCACCCTGTGGGACGCCCGTGGCCGCCGGGCCCTGGGTGTGCTCTCTCCGGGCTCGTACGAGTGGGGCACGGGGGAGGAGCCACTCGGCTCGGTCCTGTCCTTCTCCGAAGACGGCCGCTACCTCGCCGCGGGTGGACCGGACGGCACCGTACGCGTCTGGGAGACCGAAACCCCCCGCCTCGCGGGCGCCGAGTACCCCGGCGCGGACGGCGCCGTCCTGGCGCTCGGCTTCGCCGGGGACGAACTCCGGGTGGCGACCGCGCACATCCCCAGCCGCTCGGTGCCGATCGGGGCGGGCCGTGCGGCGGACGCCGTGTGCGAGCGCGCCAGAGGCGGACTCAGCAGGGCGCAGTGGCAGACCTATCTGCCAACGGTCAAGTACCGAAAGACCTGTTGACGAAGACCTGTTGTTGGCTTGACGAAGGCCTGTTGACGCGGACGGCGGGCGGGACGGCAAAGGGGCGCCCGCGCCCGGCGTGTGCCGGACGGAGGCGCCCCAGGGTGACGTCAGACCACGTCGAACGTGGCCGGATCCGGACCGAGCCGCCGGTCCTCGTTCAGAGCGCTGATCGCCGCCATGTCCTCGGGGTCCAGCTCGAAGCTGAAGACGTCGATGTTCTCCTTGATCCGCGACGGCGTCACGGACTTGGGGATCACCACGTTGCCCAGCTGGATGTGCCAGCGCAGGACGACCTGCGCGGGCGTGCGGCCGTGCTTCTGGGCGATCGCGACGATCGCGGGGACCTCCAGGAGGCCCTTGCCCTGGCCCAGCGGGGACCAGGCCTCCGTGGTGATGCCCTGCTCCGCGTGGTACTCGCGGGCGGCGCGCTGCTGGAGGTGGGGGTGGAGCTCGATCTGGTCGACCGCCGGGATGATCGACGTCTCGCCGAGCAGCCGCTCCAGGTGGTCGGGCTCGAAGTTCGAGACGCCGATGGACTTCGCGCGCCCGTCGGCCTGGATCTTCTCGAACGCCTTGTACGTGTCCACGTAGAGGTTCTTGGAGGGCAGCGGCCAGTGGATCAGGTACAGGTCCACATAGTCGAGGCCCAGCTTCTCCAGTGACGCGTCGAAGGCGCGGAGCGTGGCGTCGTAACCCTGGTCCGCGTTCCAGAGCTTCGTGGTGACGAAGAGCTCCGCGCGGGCGATGCCGGAAGCGGCGACGGCCTTGCCGGTGCCCTCTTCGTTGCCGTAGATGGCCGCGGTGTCGATGCTGCGGTACCCGGCCTCCAGTGCCGTCGTGACGGCCGCCTCGGCCTCGTCGTCCGGTACCTGCCAGACGCCGAAGCCGAGCTGCGGCATCTCGACGCCATTGTTCAGGATGATCGGGGGGACCTTGCTCACGAGCTCTCGATCCTTAAGTCGGTCGGGTGGTACTCCCATGGTCAACGATCAGGTGCGGTGCTGCATTCCATGACCACTCCCGGGTGAACTACGGGCGTTTTTTGGTCCGCACCATTGACCGCGTTCCGTCATGCCGCGACTCTATTGCACATCACTGAACGCAGGACACTCATGTGAACGCCCGGTGAACTCGGTGCTCCTTCTCGCTCCCGACCCCACCCTGACCCCCCACCCTGCCCCCCACCCTTTCAGGAAGGCAGCGATCCACGTATGAATGACCACGAGACCCCCACGGCACTTCCGGCACTTCCGGCACTTCCGGCGGCAGAAGCCGTCACCGCATGGCAGACCCCCGAGTACGAGGTCGTGGAGACCGCGCTCGAAGTGACGGCGTACCTCCGCGCCGACCGGTAACCCCGCCGCCATGCTGCTGCAGGTGCTCGGCACCGCGGCGGGCGGCGGGCTGCCCCAGTGGAACTGCGCGTGCCCCGGATGCACCGGGGCGCGCGCCCACCCGGAGCGTCGCCGCCGGCATGCCTCGCTCGCCGTGCGCGCGGCGGAGGGGTGCTGGTACGTCGTCAACGCCACCCCCGACATCGGCGAGCAGATCGAGGACTGCCCGGACCTGCGTCCCGGCCCCGGAGCCCGGCAGACTCCCGTCGCCGGTGTCGTGCTCACCGACGCCGAACTCGACCACACCCTCGGCATCGCCCGCTTCCGGGAAGCGGCCGCCGGCTTCGAGGTCCTCGCCACCGCTCCCGTGCGGCATGCGGTGGGGGAGGGGCTGGGGCTCGACGCCGTCCTCGGGCCCTATACGGATGTGCGGTGGCGGGAGTTGACCGCTGCCGGGTGCTCGTTGGGGGGCGGGGGGTTGCGGGTCAGCGCCGTTCCCCTGTCCGGGAAGCGACCTAGGTATGCGTTTAATTGCCGGACCGGCGGCGATAGTTGGTCCGTGGCGCTGCGTCTGCACGACTCCGGTACCGGCAGGACCCTGCTGTACGCGCCCGCCCTCGCGGTCTGGTCCGACGCCTTCGACAAGGTGGTGCGCGACGCCGACCTCGTGATCATCGACGGCACCTTCTGGGACGACGACGAGCCCTTGCGCTGCGGCTTCTCCACCCGCACCGCCACGGGAATGGGACATCTGCCCATCTCCGGACCCGGCGGCACCGCGCGCCGGCTCGCCCGGCTGCCGGGGCGCTGCCTCTACACCCACCTCAACAACACCAATCCCCTGGGGAATCCGCACGCCGAGCAGCACAAGCTCCTCGCGGAGTGGGGAATCGAAGTCGCGGCGGAACGGATGGCGATCGAGCTATGACTGTGACGGCTCCCTGGACGGCCGACGAGTTCACGGCGCGGCTGCGCGCCGTCTCCGCCGAGCGGTACCACGACCGGCACCCCTTCAACGTACGCATGCACGAAGGCACCCTCACCCGGGACGAGTTGCGCCGCTGGATCGTCAACCGCTTCCACTACCAGCGGTACATCCCCGTCAAGGATGCGCTGATTCTCGCCAAGTTCGACGATCCGGCGCTGCGGCGCGGCTGGGTGCGGCGGATCCAGGACCACGACGGGGAGAAGGACGGCGACGGCGGCATCGAGCGCTGGCTGCGGCTCGGCGAGGCCGCGGGCGTCGGGCGCGAGGTGCTGCTCGACGTCTCCAGCGTGCTGGCCGGCGTGCGACTCGCGGTCGACGGCTACGTCAACTTCTGCCGCCTCAGGCCCGCCCTGGACGCCGTCGCCGCCTCGCTCACCGAGCTGTCCGCGCCGGACCTCATGCGGACCAGGATCGAGGCGTTCGAGCGGCACTACCCGTGGATCGAGCCGGAGGGCCTCGCGTACTTCCGCACCCGGGTGGAACAGGGCGGCAGGGACGGGCAGGAGGCGCTCGGCCTCGTCCTGGAGTGGGCGCGCACACGGCCGGAACAGGAGCGGGCCGTCGCCGCGCTCGGCTTCAAGTGCGACGTCCTGTGGACCCTCCTTGACGCGGTCGACCGCGGGCCGGGGCGCGGCTGATGGCCGACGACTGGCGCCCCGTGCTCGCCCGCTCCGTGACGCTGCGACACGACCGGGTGCGCGGAGTCGACCTGCTGGTGCTGCCCGAGCGGGTGGTCGTGCTGCGCGGGTCCGCGGGGAGCGTGGTGGGCCTGTGCGACGGCAAGCGTGAAGTCGACGAGATAGTGGGCGAGTTGGCGCGCCGACATCCGGACGCACCGGTGGCCGACGAGGTGCCGGGGTTCCTCGCGGCACTGCGGGCGGAGGGGTGGCTCCGGTGAGGGACGATACGCCGAGGGCTGGGGCGAGCGGGTTCCGGAGTGCTGGTGCGGCTGCGGGCTCGAGTGCTGGCACTACCGAGCTCCGGAGTGCTGGTGCGGCTGCGGGCCCGAGCCGTGGCGCTGCCGCTCGCCTGAACGCAGGCACGCCTGCGAGCCCGAGTCCTGACGCTGCCGAGCTCCCGAGGGTTGGCGCGGCTGCGCGTCCGAGCGTTGGAGCTACCGAGCTCCGGAGTGCTGGTGCGGCTGCTGGCGTCGTCGAGCCCCCGAGCCTCGCGACCCCCGAGCCTCCGAACGCTGGCGCGCCTGCGCGGCCGAGACTTGGTGCGGCTGAGCCTCCGGGCGCCGGCGCCACCGAGCCCCCGAGCGCTGGCACGCCTGCACCCCCGAGCCCAGCCACCCCCGAGTCCCCGAGCCCCGCCACCCCCGCACCCCTGCGCCCCCGCCCCGTCGACCCGCCCTGGGCGCTCCTCGCCGAGCTCACCCACGGGTGCCCTCTGCGTTGTGCCTACTGTTCCAATCCCACCGAACTGGTCGAGCGCGGGCGGGAGTTGACTGCCGGGCAGTGGGCCGATGTGATGCGGCAGGCCGCCGATATCGGTGTCGTGCAGACGCATCTGTCCGGTGGGGAGCCGCTCCTGCGTCGTGATCTCGTGGAGATCGTGCGCGGCGCCGACTCCGTCGGGATTCACACCCAGCTCGTGACCAGCGGGGTCGGCCTAAATGAGCGTCGGCTCACGGCACTTGTCGACGCGGGGCTGCGCAGCGTCCAGCTGTCCGTGCAGCACGCGGACCCGGCAGCCGCTCAACTCATCGCGGGAGTACGGGCATTCGGCGCCAAGGAGCGGGCTGCCCGGCTCGTGCGGGCTGCCGGGCTTCCGCTCGGGCTCAACGCCGTACTGCACCGCGCCAATCTCGACGCGCTCGACGGGCTCGTGGAGCTGGGGCTCGCCTGGTGTGCCGACCGCATCGAGCTGGCCAACACCCAGTTCTACGGCTGGGCGTTACGGAACAGGAGCGCACTGCTTCCGGGGCGGGAACAGGTCGCGTACGCCCGCGAACGCGTCGAGCGGTGGCGGGAGCGGCTCGCGGGGCGCATGGAGCTGGTGTGGGTGGCGCCCGACTACGTCGACGGGGTCGCCAAGCCCTGCATGGGTGGCTGGGGTGCCATCTCGCTGACCGTCGCCCCGGACGGGGCCGTACTTCCGTGCCCGGCCGCCGGTGAGCTGCTCGCAGAGGAAGACCTTCCGAACGTGCGGGACCACCAACTGGGCTGGATCTGGGGGGAGTCGGCGGCCTTCAACCGCTATCGCGGCGAGGCGTGGATGCGTGACCCCTGCCGCAGCTGCGAGCTGCGCACCGTGGACTTCGGGGGCTGCCGCTGCCAGGCGTACGCCCTGACCGGCGATGCCGCCCGCACCGACCCCGCCTGCCATCGCTCGCCGGACCACGCGGCGGTCCGCGCCCTCGTCGATGGCGCCAGTGACGGCGCCAGTGACGGCGCCGGTGGCCGCCCGACGGGCTTCGACTACCGGGCGTACCCGAAGACGTAAGCCCCTTCCTGACGCGGGACGTGCACCCCGTCCCGCACCCTCAGACCGTTAGGAACCCTTCCTAACACTGCAAAGGAGAGCACACCCGCCATGTCCCACACCCCCCACAGAACGGTCACCGCGATGGCCGCCGCCGGAGTCCTCGCGACGACGGCCTCCCTCGCCCTGGCCGCCCAGTCGTCGGCCGCGCCCCCGCAGGCACGGCCCAAAGCCCCCGGCACCATCCACGCCGCCCCCTACGAGTACCTGGGCTGGGGCGACCCGCAGCAGCCCACCGACGTGATGGCCGCGACCGGCGTCACATGGTTCACGCTCGCCTTCATCCTGTCCGACGGCGGCTGCAACCCCGCCTGGGACGGCAGCCGCCCCCTGAAGGGCGGCTCCGACGAGGCCGCCATCGACTCCATCCGCGGTGCAGGCGGCGACATCGTCGTCTCGGTCGGCGGCTGGAGCGGCGCCAAGCTCGGCGAGAAGTGCAGCAACGCCGAGGCGCTCGCCGGGGCGTACCAGAAGGTCATCGACGCCTATGACCTCAAGGCGTTCGACATCGACATCGAGGACAGCGAGTTCAACAACGCGACCGTGCGCCAGCGGGTCGTCGATGCCCTGAAGATCGTGAAGGAGAAGAACCCGGGGATCGTCACCTATGTGACCATGGGCACGACCCCGGAGGGCCCCGATGCCACCGGCAAGGACCTCATCCGGCGCGGCGCCGACGCCGGACTCGACAACGACGCCTGGGTGATCATGCCGTTCGACTTCGGCGGCCACAGCGGCTCCATGGGCGAGGCCTCCGTCAGCGCCATGGAAGGCCTGCAGAGCGCGGTCAAGAGCGCCTACGGCTACAGCGACGCCGACGCGTACAAGCACATCGGTGTCTCCTCCATGAACGGCAAGACCGACGTGCCCGACGAGACCGTCACCACGGGCGACTTCGAGACGATCCTCGCCTACGCCAAGGAGCACCACATCGCACGGTTCTCCTTCTGGTCGGTCAACCGTGACCGCGACTGCGGTTCGGGCGGCAGCCCCGGCGACTCGTGCAGCGGCGTGTCGCAACAGCCGTACGACTTCACCAAAATCGTTGCCCAGTACGGAGGTTGAGAGATGACCAGCGGCAAGAAGAGCGGCAAGACCAGCAGCAAGAAGAGAGCGGCCCTGCTCGGGGCCGCCGCACTCGTGGCCGGGCTCACGCAGTACGTCCCCACCGTGTCCGCCGCCCCCGCGCCACCGGCGTCGACGTCGGCGGCCGGAGAACCGACGGACATCGCCACCATCTCCACCGGCTGGACGATCCCCTGGGGCACCTCCTGGACACCCGACGGGGCGTCCGCTGTGGTCACCGAGCGCGACGACTTCCGCGTCTGGCTCGTCTCCAAGGACGGCAAGGAGAAGACGCAGATAGGCACCGTCCCCGAGTCCCAGACCACGGGCGGCGAGGGCGGGTTGATGGGCGTGGCCGTCGACCCGGACTGGGACACCAACCACCACGTGTACGTCATGCACACCTCGTCCGAGGGCAATCGCATCGCCCGCATGACCTACGACGGCACGCAGTTGACGGACTACAAGGTTCTGCTCAAGGGGATCAAGAAGAACAAGTACCACAACGGCGGCCGCCTGGCTTTCGGCCCCGACGGCTACCTCTACGCCACCACGGGCGACGCCCAGGACGGCGGTCTCGCGCAGGACAAGAACTCCCTCAACGGCAAGATCCTGCGCCTGACGAAGGACGGCGAACCCGCCCCCGGCAACCCCTTCGGCAACTACGCCTACAGCATGGGCCACCGCAACCCGCAGGGCATCGCCTTCGATCCCCAAGGACGGCTGTGGGAGGCCGAGTTGGGGCAGAGCGCCAAGGACGAGCTCAACCTCATCAAGCCCGGCGCGAACTACGGCTGGCCCACCTGCGAGGGCGAGTGCGACGTCTCCGGCATGACGAACCCCAAGAAGACCTGGGGCGTCGCGGAGGCATCCCCGAGCGGTGTCGCCGTCGTCGACGGCGCCGTCTACATGGCGGCACTGAAGGGCGAGCGGCTCTGGCGCATACCGATCAGCGCCGACAACGAGGACGTCGGCACGGCGAAGGCGTTCTACGTCGGTGAGTACGGGCGGCTGCGCGCGGTCACCGCCGTGCCGGGCGCCGACCAGCTCTGGCTCTCCACCACCAACGCGGACAACAACGGTGGTGAGCCGGACGGTTCGGACCGGATCTTCCGGGTGACGATCGGTTAGATCACGTGCTCACGCCGCCGCGGTGCCGAGGTAGGCGTCCCGTACCTTCGGGTCCGCGCGCACCTCGGCCGCCGTGCCCTGCGCGAGGACGCCGCCCAGGTCGAGCACGACGACGCGGGCGCACAGCTCCATCACGAACGCGACGTTGTGCTCGACCAGGAGCACGGCACAGCCCTCCTCGTCCGCGAGGTGCCGGATGACGGTCGACAGCTGGCCCCGCTCGTCGGCCGTCATTCCCGACGCGGGCTCGTCGAGCAGCAGCACCCTCGGCGGGTCCGCCACGGCCCGCGCCAGCTCCACCATGCGGGCGCGGCCGACGGGAAGTGCCCCCGCGTAGTCGTCACCGATGGCGTCAAGTCCGCACTCACGCAGGACAGTTGCGGCACGGGAACGCCGCTCCTTCTCCCTCGTACGCCGGGTGGGCGCCGCAAGGAGATCGGCGGCGAACCCGCCTCCGCCGCCCCGCCACTCCTGCGCCACAAGGAGATTGTCGGCGACGGTGAGCTGCCCGAAGAGCTGCTGGCGCTGGAAGGTGCGGCGCATGCCGTGCCGGGCCCGCCAGACGGGGGAGCGGCGGGTGATGTCTGCCCCGTCGAGGAGGACCCGCCCCGCGTCGGGGCGGCGGATGCCGGAGACCACGTCGAACAGGGTGGTTTTTCCTGCCCCGTTGGGCCCGATGAGGCCGCAGACTTCGCCCTGGCGCAGGCCGAGGTCGACCTGGTCGAGGGCGCGGATGCCGCCGAAGCGGACGCCGACGCCGCGGGCTTCGAGTATGAGGTCGTCTACGCGGTCGTCGCTCATGGCCTGCCCACTCCTTCGGTGTGCCCCTGCGCGGCTATGCCCAGATAGGCCTCGGTGAGCTGGTCCGTCCGGACTTCGGAGCGCGGGCCGCACCACGAGACGCGGCCCTGCGCGAGGTACGCCACGGTGTCGGCGACGCCCAGGATCTCCGCCGCCTTCTCCTCGACGAGGAGCAACCCCGTGCCGGCGTCCCGGAGTTCGCCGAGCAGGCGGAACACCTCGTCCACGACGCGGGGCGCGAGGCCGAGGGACGGCTCGTCCGCGATGAGCACCGCGGGCGGGTGCTGGAGGAGGGGTGCGAGGGCGAGCATCTGCTGTTCGCCTCCGGAGAGGGAGCCCGCGGTGATCTTCCGCCGGGCGGCGAGGCTGCCGAACCGGTCGTAGACGGCTTCGCGGGCGGCCTTGTCCGGGAGGTGGAGGGTGAGGTTCTCCTCGATGGTGAGGGACGGGAAGATTCCGCGTCCCTCGGGGGCGAGGACGACGCCTGCCCTTGCGCGGGCGACGGCGCCCTCGCGGGTGGCTTCGCGTCCCGCGACGTGGATCGCACCCCGGGTGGGGGACAGGAGCCCGGCGGCGGCCTTGCAAGTCGTCGACTTTCCCGCCCCGTTGGGGCCGAGGAGGGCGACGATTTCGCCCGGGTGGACGGTGAGGGTCACTCCGTGGAGGACGGGGGCGCCGTCGTAACCGGCGTGCAGGTCGTGGAGGGCGAGGGCAGGGGATTTCTCTTCCCCAACCCCGCCCCCAGCCCCTTGCTCCTCAAACGCCGGAGGGGCTGAATTTTCCCGCCCACCCGCCCGATCGGCCAGGTTTTCCAGCCCGTCCGGCGTTTGAGGACGAACTCGGCGAAGCCGGTGATCGACGGCCACTCCGGCCGGCGCAGCCGCAAACTTCGGGAAGGGGCGGGGTTGGGGAAATTCACCGCCAGAGGCAACGCCCGCCCCCACCCGCCGCCGATGCAACCGCACCGAAACCGCCGCACAGTACCCATCCGGATCATTGGCCAGCGCCAGCCCCGCAAGCCCGAACAGAATCACCGGCACCTGCACCGACTCCGTCACATAGTCCGCAAGGACATGCGGCATCACCGCGAACACCAACCCCGCCACCACCGCGAACTGCGGCCTCCGCACCCCCGCGGCCACCACCACCGCCAGCCACACAAGCCCCGTCATCGCCGTGAAGTCCGTGGCAGTGATCCGGGTGTTGAAGGACGCGTACATCACACCCCCGAACCCCGCGAGCCCCGCCGACAGCGTGAAGACGAGCAGCTTCGTCCGCACCACCGACACGCCCGACGCCATCGCCGCCGCCGGAGCGGACCGCACCGCCAGCATCGCCCGCCCGGTCGCCGACCCCCGCAGCGCGCTGAGCGCCGCCACCGCGACCGTCACCAGGACGACCATCGCCACGCCCATCGCGCGGTCGTCCGTCAGGTCAACTGGACCGAAGATGGGCCGGGGTATCTCCCACCCCGTGTCGCCGTTCCTCAACCACCCCATCTGGAAGAGGACTTGATCGGCCAGAAACGCCAGCGCCAGCGTGGCAAGCGCGAGAGACCGGCCCCCGAGCCGCAGCGCCGGCAGCGCGACCAGGGCGCCGAGCACCGCCGCCCCGCACGTCCCCACCAGCGCCGCCGCGATGAACGGCCAGCCGTGGCTCATCAGGAGGCCGGCCACCAGCGCCGCCCCCGTCACGAACGTCGCCTGCGCCAGGGACACCATCGCGCCGAGCCCCGTCACCACGGTGAACGAGATGAAGACGACCGAGATGGCGAGGCCCTGCGCGAGGATCCCGCTCCAGAAGGGCGTGGTAACCGTGTAGAACGAGACCGCGAGTGCGACCGCCCCCGCCGCCCACGGCCCCCACCGCCGCACCCAAGAACGCCCCGCCAGATAGTCGATCGGCGGTGCGTCCGCCGCCGCCGTGCCCGCGGTGCGCTGCCGCCGCGTCAGGAGCAGCAGCCCGGCGAAGAGGATCAGGAACGGGACCGCCGTACGGAAGCCCGTGATCTTCTCCGCGAAGTCGGCGTACCCGGCGACCAGATTCTGCAGCACCCCGAGCCCGAGCCCGCCCGCGAAGGCCAGCGGGATCGACATGAAGCGGCCCAGGACTGCCGCCGTCGCGGAGACGAAAAGGAACAGCGTGAAGTCGTGCGACGACAACCCCAGCAACGGAGTCGCCAGCACACCCGCAAGTCCCGCGAGCCCCGACGACAGCATCCACGCCATCGACGAGAGCCGGTCCGCGCTCATGCCCCGCAGCTCCACCAGCGAGCGGTTGTCGACCGCGGCCCGCAGCCGGAGCCCCAGCGGTGTGTGCCGCATCAGGACCCACAGGCCGACCGCGACCACGGCCGTCGCCACCCACGTGATCAGCTGGTCGGAGTCGATGCCGACGCCGTCCATCAGCTGCCAGGACTTGGCGGGGCTCGGCCCGACCCCCGGAAGTCCGAACTGGTTCTCGGCGGGCTTCACGGAAGCGCCCGCGTCCTCCAGGAGTTCCACGATCCACAGGCCGAGCGCGGGCAGCGCGACGAGCAGTCCGATCGTCGCCACGATCTGCGCGGTCTCGCCGACCCGCGCCAGTTTGCGGAACATCAGCCGGTCCAGGCCCCAGCCGAGGGAGGGGGCCACCACGCAGACAAGGAGCAGGGCCGTCGGCACGGCAGGCCAGCCGAAGCCGGAGTGGAGTTCGTAGAAGGCGAGCGCGCAGAGGTAGGCGGTGGCGCCGTGCGCGAAGTTGAAGAGACCGGATGCGGAGTAGGACAGGACGAGGCCCGTGGCGAGCAGCGCGTAGAGCGCGCCCGATACGAGACCGCTCAGAACGAA
Source organism: Streptomyces sp. NPDC021622 (assembly GCF_040640795.1). Taxonomy (NCBI): domain Bacteria; kingdom Bacillati; phylum Actinomycetota; class Actinomycetes; order Kitasatosporales; family Streptomycetaceae; genus Streptomyces; species Streptomyces sp. NPDC021622. The sequence continues at coordinate 193,057 of NZ_JBFACK010000002.1, read as the reverse complement.
TCCAAGGAGGTCCGACATGAGGTGAGACGCCCCCCGCTTGCTACTTGAAGGGGATGGGGTCGTAGCACTTGAAGGGGGCCGACACCGCGTACTTGCCGCCCTTCAGCTGCACCAGCGCGCCGCAGCCGAACGCTTCCTTCTGCCCCTTGGGCAGGGCGCGGTCGCCGACCATCGTGCCCTTGTCGGAGAAGCCGTTCGCCGCCTTCTGGAAGGAGGAGACCGTCAGATCCTTGCCCGCCTTCTCGGCGACGGCGAGGAAGAGGTCGGCCGACATATAGCCGGTCATCATGTGCATGTTGAGCGGGACGTCCTTGCCCGCCGCCTTCCTGATGTCGGTCTTGAACTGGCGCATCGCCGCCGTGTTCTGCTCGAACGGCTGGAAGGAGAGCAGGATGTGCACGCCGTCGAGCGCCTTCTTCGTCGCGCTCTTGGCGAGCAGGCCCGGGTCGTAGTCGGTCGGGTCGGTGAGCACGCCCTTGAAGCCCGAGCGCTTGACGGCCGTGAACAGGCCGATGTTGTACGGGGTCTGCATCACGGAGACCACCACGTCGGGCGCCTTGCCGCCGTCCGAGCGCAGGATCTCCTTCGTGTACGCCGACCAGTCGCTGGGCACCGAGGTCGCGGGCACCGTCGACTTGGCGAACGTCACCTTGTAGCCGGCGGCGGCGAAGCTCTGCTTGTAGGTGCGGATGGCGAAGGTGCCCGCGTCGTTGTCGTTGGCGAGGATGGCCACCGACTTGCCCTTCGATCCTTCCGTCACCTTCTTCAGGCCCTCGGGCCAGCTCTGGGTGATGGTGCCTCCGGGCATCGGCACCATGCAGCCGCCGAAGCCGTACATGTAACTCGGGCCGCAGAAGGGCGGGATGGTGCCCCAGCCGAACGTCGGCACCTTCTGCTTCTGGAGGAAGTCCGCTCCGGAGAAGGTGACCGAGCTCATCGGCGCGATGGCGAACACCTTGTCCTGCTGGACGAGTTTGCGCGCCGCCGCGAGATTCTTGCCGGGGTCCTGGCCGTCGTCCTCCGCGCCCAGGTAGTCGATCTTCCGTCCGTGTACGCCGCCGTCGGCGTTCGCACGGTCGAAGCGGGCCTTGGCGCCGAGGTCGGTGTCCTTCTTGCTGTAGCCGCTCGCCGTCGTCATGGAGACGATTCCGCCGACCTTGATGGAGTCGGCACTCACGCCGCGGGCGGAGCCGTCGGCCTTGTCGCCCCCGCCCGAACCACTGCTGTTCGATGCGGAGTTGCAGGCGGTGGCGAGCAGCAGTGCGGCCACGGTGGCGGTGATGGTACGGGTACAGGTGCGGATCGATCGCGACACGGGTCGAGCCCCCTCCGTCGAAGTGGGGCTGATTCTGTGCGTGACCTGATGAACCGTCAATAACTGACGCGTCGGTAATTGATGAACCGTCAGAAACCCCAAAGGGCCTGTTACGCGCGGTAAAGCGCCTCGACCTCGGCCGAGTAGGCGGTCTCGATGGCCTTCCGCTTGAGCTTCAGCGAAGGCGTGAGCAACCCGTGCTCCTCGGAGAACTGGTGGGCCAGTATCCGGAACGTACGAATCGACTCGGCCTGTGAGACAAGGGTGTTGGCGGCCACCACGGCCCGCCGTACCTCCGTCTCCAGATCCGGATCACGCACCAGGTCCGTCGGCGACATCGGCGGCTTGCGGCGCATGTTCAGCCAGTGCTCGACGGCCTCGGCGTCCAGCGTGACGAGCGCCGCGATGTAGGGGCGGTCGTTGCCCACGACGATGCACTGCGCGACCAGCGGATGGTCGCGCACCCGCTCCTCCAGCTGTCCCGGCGACACGCTCTTGCCGCCGGAGGTCACCAGGATCTCCTTCTTGCGCCCGGTGATCGTGAGGTAGCCGTCCTCGTCGAGCGCGCCAAGATCGCCGGTGGCGAGCCAGCCCTCGTGCAGCGTCGCGTCGGTGGCCTTGGGGTCGTTGAGGTAGCCCTGGAAGACATTGCCGCCGCTCAGCCAGACCTCCCCGTCGTCCGCGATGTGCACGGTCGTGCCGGGGATGGGCTGGCCGACCGTGCCGTAGCGGGTGCGCTCGGGCGGGTTGGCGGTCGCGGCGGCCGTCGACTCGGTGAGGCCGTACCCCTCGTAGATCGTCACGCCCGCGCCCGCGAAGAACAGACCGAGGCGGCGGTCCATCCCGGAGCCGCCGGACATCGCGTGCCGCACCCGGCCGCCCATCGCCTCGCGCACCTTGGAGTAGACGAGCTTGTCGAAGAGCTGGTGCTGCATCCGCAGGGCCGCCGAAGGTCCTGGCCCGGTGCCGAAGGCCCTGGCCTCCATGGCGTCCGCGTACCGCACGGCGCACTCCACGGCCTTGTCGAACGGGCCCGACTTGCCGCCCTTCTCGGCCTTGCGCCGCGCGGCGTTGAAGACCTTCTCGAAGATGTACGGCACGGCCAGGATGAACGACGGGCGGAACGCGGCCAGATCGGGGATGAGCGCCGCCGCGTTCAGGCTCGGCTGGTGGCCCAGCTTGACCCCGCCGCGGACCGCCGCGACCTGGACCATCCGCCCGAAGACATGGGCCAGCGGCAGGAAGAGCAACGTTGTCGCCTCGTCGCCGCGCCGGGAGTGGAAGACCGGCTCCCAGCGCTGGATGACCGTATCCGCCTCGAACATGAAGTTCGCGTGGGAGATCAGACAGCCCTTGGGGCGGCCCGTGGTGCCCGAGGTGTAGATGATCGTGGCGATCGAGTCGGGGGTGACCGCGCGCCGGTGGCGGTTGACGACCTCGTCGTCGATGTCGAGCCCCGACCGGTTCAGTTCGCCCACCGCATCGGCGTCCAGCTGCCACAGCCTGCGCAGCTGCGGCAGCCGGTCGATCACCGAGCCGATGGTCATCGCGTGGTCCTCGTGCTCGACCATGGCGGCCGACACCTGGGCGTCGTGCAGCATCCAGAAGACCTGCTCGGCCGACGAGGTCGGATAGATGGGCACCACCTGGGCGCCGACCGTCCACAGCGCGTAGTCGAACAGCGTCCACTCGTAGCGGGTGCGGCACATGATGGCGACGCGGTCGCCGAAACGGACCCCCTGGGCGAGCAGCCCCTTGGCGAGCGCCATCACCTGGTCGCGGAACTCCGCCGATGTGACGTCGCGCCACACGCCGTCGGTCTTGATGCCGAGGGCCACGTGGAGCGGATCCTCAAGGGCATGGTCGAACACGACGTCGGCAAGGCCGCCCACCAGCGGCGCCGACGCCATCGGAGGGTTCGTGAACTCGCGCAATGATGCTCCTTGTGGCGCTCCGCACAGCGCCGGTGACGGTACCCCACCGCGCTGCCCGGCGGGAGGGGGTGACCGACCCATCGGTACGTACCGTCCACGCTGGTCAGCCGGTGAAATGCGGCCACAAGGGGAGAGGCGGGACAGATTACTTACGGTTGAGTAAGTTTCGGTGGCGTAATCTCCACCGAATCTGTACGCAGCGGTTACTGCTGCGACCGTCCTGCGGGGACGCGGGTTTCGGCCACCGGAATCTCATCCTCCGGTGCCTTGCGTGCGGACCGCACCATCACGAGGACCAGCACTCCGGCGACCAGGCCCACGGCTCCTGCAACGACCGCCGCGGCGTTCAGACCGGAGGCGAACGCGGCCCGCACGGTGTGCTCGGAGAGGGTCCCACGGAGTGCCTCGGCGCCGCCGCCCGCGAGGGTGTGAGCCGCGTCATGTCCCAGCGAGTCCTGCATCCGCGAGGTGAGCACCGTGCCGAAGACGGCGACCCCGAGCGCGTACCCGAGCTGCCGGAACGTGTTGACCGCGCCGCCCGCCATCCCCGAGTTCGCGGCCGGCACCGCGGCGAGCGCGGCGCCCGCAAGGCCCGGCGCGACCAGACCCGTGCCGACCCCGGCGACCGTGAGCCCCGGGATGAGCGCGCCCCACGACGACCCGGCGTCGAGCACCGCGAGGGCGATCCCGCCGGCGCCGATCAGGAGCAGGCCCACGCCGATGGTCAGCCGTGCGGGCACCCCGTGCAGCATCCGCCCGCCGACCGCGGCCACCATGAACGACATCGCGGCCAGCGGCAGCATCACGAGGCTGCCGGTCACCGGGCTCATGCCGAGCACGGTCTGCAGCCAGATCGAGAGGTAGGGCATCAGGCCGAAAGCGGCGGCGTTGTAGCCGATCGCGCCGAGCAGTACGCCCGTGAAGGCGGGCGTGCGCAGCAGCCTCAGGTCGAGCAGCGGGTGCGCCACGCGGCGTTCGATCGCCACGAAGCCGACGAGGGCGAGCACGGAGACGGCGAGGGTCACCGTGGTGGCCGCCGACGTCCAGCCCTCCGACCCGGCCCGCACCACTCCGTACGTCAGGGCTCCGGCGAACAGCGCGAACGTCGCCGTACCCGCCCAGTCGACCCGACGGCCTGCCTGGCCCTTCGACTCGGGGACCACGCGCAACGTCATCCACATCGACGCCACGCTCACCGGCAGATTCACGAAGAAGATCCACCGCCAGCCCGGCCCTTCGGTGAGCAGCCCGCCGACGATCGGCCCCATCGCCGCCGCGGCCCCGCTCACCGCGCCCCAGACGCCGAGCGCCACGGACCGGTCGCGGCCCTGGTAGGCGGCGCCGAGCAGCGGCAGCGTCGTGGCGAACATCGCGGCGGCGCCGAGTCCCTGCAGGGCGCGGGCGGCCACCAGGACGTCAGCGTTCGACGCGAGCCCGCAGCCGAGCGAGGCCAGCGCGAAGAGCGCGGTGCCCGCGACGTTGAGCCGCCGCCTCCCGAGCACGTCCGCCGCGGCCCCGACCCCGAGCAGCAGCGCGGCGAGCGCAAGCGCGTAGCCGTCGATCACCCATTGCAGATCGCTCAGCGAGGCGTTCAGCGCCCGCGCCATGTCGGGCAGCGCCACGACCACGATCGTCACGTCCAGCAACAGCATGAACGTCCCCAGGCTCACCGCGGTGAGCGGCCCCCATGTACGCATCCTCAACTCCTTGTACGACGGATCTGCGTGCCTCGTACGATGGGATGCCGCCGGACGATCCCGGCCATCACCAGCGGCAGAGCGAAGGAAACCGACACTGATGGACATCAGGCCAATGGAATCCTCCATGTCTCCCATGCCTGACTCGCTCGACGCCAAGCTGCTGCAGGCCCTGGAGATCGACGGACGCGCGCCTTTCAGCCGGATCGCGGCCGTCCTAGGCGTCTCGGACCAGACGGTCGCCCGCCGCTACCGCAAGCTGGTCTCCGATGGTGGTCTGCGGGTCGTCGCCGTACGGGACAACGAGCGGCTCGGCCAGGAGCAGTGGATGCTGCGGCTGCGCTGCGCCCCCGACGGCGCCGAGGCCATCGCGGCCGCGCTGGCCCGCCGCCCCGACACCTCGTGGATCGGCCTCACGTCCGGCGGCACCGAAGTCGTCTGCTGCACCCGGCCGCGCAGCCAGAGCGACCAGGACGAGCTGCTGCTCGGCAAGCTCCCGCGCACCCCGCACATCGTCGACATCCGCGCCCAGCAGATGCTGCACCGCTTCTTCGGCGGCCCCAACGGCTGGCTGATCAAACACGGACCGCTCACCGGGGAACAGGCCGCAGCCCTGCGCCCGGCCCGGCCCGGCACCGACCCCGCGGAAGGGCCACTGCGCATCGACCCGGAGGACGAGCCGCTGGTCGCCGCGCTCGAACGGGACGGCCGCGCGACCTACCCCGAGCTCCAACAGGCCACCGGCCGCTCGGAGTCCGCGGTCAAGCGCCGCCTCGCCGCGCTGCTCGCGTCCGGCGCGATCTACATCGACATCGAGTACGACTCGGCCCTGGTCGGTTTCCACGTCGGTTCGATGCTCTGGATCACCGCCGCCCCCTGGGCCCTGGACACGGTGGGCAAGACCCTCGCCACCCACGCGGAGATCGCCCATGCCAGCGCCGTCGCGGGGGCGTCCAACATCATGGCGACCGCCGTGGCTCGCGACATCCCCTCCCTCTACCGCTACCTCAGCGGGCGCCTCGGCCACCTGGACGGCGTCCAGCACGTCGAGACGGCGCCGTTCATCCGCCGGGTCAAACAGCTGACGTACCGGCCGTTCCCCCGCTGAGCGGTCTCGGCGCCCCGTAAGGGGCGCGGGGCTGTGACATATGCGGCTCCGCCGCGTGGGCGCGACAAGCCCCCACCGGCCCGCGGGTCAATCACCGCACGTCCAACGGAGCGCTCAGCGGCGCAGCCGGTCCCCGCTGGCCAGGATCGCCGCGGCAAGCGCCTCCGCCGCCCCCTGCGCGGACGCCCGCCGCTCCCCGTGCAGCAGCACGAAGTCGACCGCGCCCAGCTCGGGAAGGCCCGCCCGCTCCGGGACGCGGACCAGGCCCGGCGGGATGAGCCCGTGGGAGTGCGCCATCACGCCGAGTCCCGCGCGGGCTGCGGCGACCAGGCCGTTGAGGCTGCCGCTCGTGCAGGCGATCCGCCAGGCACGGCCGCGCCGCTCCAGCGCTTCGAGGGCGAGCGCACGGGTGATGCCCGGCGGCGGGAACACGATGAGCGGCACCGGCTGTTCGGGGTCGAGCCGCAGCCGCTCGGCGCCGATCCAGACGAGCTTGTCGTGCCAGACCAGCTCGCCGCGCGGATCCTCCGGGCGCCGCTTGGCGAGGACGAGGTCGAGCTTCCCGGCGTCGAGCCGCTCGTGCAGGGTGCCCGACAGCTCGACCGTCAGCTCCAGATCGACCTCGGGATGGTCGTGCCGGAACGACTCCAGGATGTCGGTGAGCCGGGTCAGGACGAAGTCCTCCGACGCCCCGAACCGCAGCCGCCCGCCGAGCCGCGTCCCGGTGAAGAACGCCGACGCCTGCTCATGCACCTCCAGGATCCGCCGCGCGAAGCCGAGCATCGCCTCGCCGTCCTCCGTCAGCTCCACGGAGTGCGTGTCACGGGCGAAGAGCTGGCGCCCGGTGGCGTCCTCCAGGCGGCGCACATGCTGGCTGACCGTGGACTGGCGCAGATTCAGGCGCCGGGCGGCCTGCGTGAAGCTCAGCGTCTGGGCCACGGCGAGGAACGTACGGAGCTGCGCGGGGTCGTACATGCTCCCGAGCTTAGCCCCGCCTATCGCGATACGTGATGACAGTCAGAGCGGTGTACGGGATTCCCGATCGCGACGATCAGGAGGACCATCAAGAGGGCACGATCTGAACCGAAACCGATGGAGCGAAGTGAAACGCCCGAGCTGGCCCTCCTGGATGCCGATCGACCCGTACATCCTGGCGTTGCTCGGGACCGTGGGCGTCGCCGCGCTGATCCCCGCGCGCGGCACCGGCGCCGACATCGCATCCGGGGCCTCCACCGCGGCGGTGTCGCTGCTCTTCTTCCTCTACGGGGCACGGCTCTCCACCCGCGAGGCGCTCGACGGACTCAAGCACTGGCGGCTGCACGTCACCGTCCTCGCCTGTACGTTCGTCGCCTTCCCGCTGCTCGGGCTCGCGGCCAAGGGACTCGTCCCGTACGTGCTGACCCCAGCCCTCTACAGCGGGTTCCTCTTCCTGACCCTTGTGCCGTCCACGATCCAGTCGTCGATCGCCTTCACCTCCATGGCGCGCGGCAACGTACCCGCGGCGATCTGCGCGGGCTCCTTCTCCTCGCTCGCCGGCATCGTCCTCACCCCGCTGCTCGCGGCCGCGCTGCTCGGCAACAGCGGGGCCGGGTTCTCCGCGGACTCGGTCATGAAGATCGTGCTGCAGCTCCTCGTGCCGTTCCTGGCCGGGCAGTTCCTGCGCCGCTGGATAGGCCGCTTCATCGCACGGAACAAGAAGGTCCTCGGCCTCGTCGACCGCGGTTCGATCCTGCTCGTCGTCTACACCGCGTTCAGCGAGGGCATGGTGCAGGGCATCTGGCACCAGGTGACCCCGCTGCGCCTCGTCGCGCTGCTCGGTGTCGAGGCGGTGCTGCTCGCCGCGATGCTCGCCCTGACCTGGTACGGAGCCAAGCGGCTCGGCTTCGGCCGCGGGGACCGGATCGCCATCCAGTTCGCCGGGTCGAAGAAGTCCCTGGCCGCCGGGCTGCCCATGGCCAGCGTCCTGTTCGGGGCCCAGGCCTCGCTCGCCGTGCTGCCGCTGATGCTCTTCCACCAGATGCAGCTGATGGTCTGCGCGGTGATCGCCAAGCGGCGCTCGCGCGATCTGGAGGACTTCGTCAGCGAGCCGTCGCGATCCGAAGAGACACGAACCGCGGTCGGTACAGGGACACGTTCCGGCTGACGTTCGCCTGCGCGCTCGCGGGCACCGCGTCGAGCCAGTTGACGTCGTAACTGAGCAGCAGCCGCCCGTTCTCGCTGAGCGCCGGATGGGCCTGCGGGTTGTACGCGGCCACGTCCTGCTTGGTCGCGCCGTCCTTGGGCAGGGGCGGCGCGAAGCTCTTCGTGGGGCCGCGCCAAGGACCGGTGGGCGAGCAGGCCCAGTAGGAGGTCACCGTGGTCAGGCCCTCGGTGCCCGCGGCCATCGTGAACAGGACGTACGTCCCCTTCACCCGCACCACGGTGAACGCGCTGCCCACCCCCTTGCGCTCACCGTCACCCAGCACCGACCGGGGCTTCCCGTCCTTCGTCCAGCCCTTGCCGTCCCAGTACCGCCACGCGCCCGGCTCGGCCAGCCTGCCCTGCGGCACCCGCGCGACGTACGCGTGCGAGGCAGGCCGCGCGGCCGCCTGCCCGTCGTTGCCGCCGAACACATACGTCCAGCCGTCGTCGTCGACGGCGGTGGTGCCGTAGAGCACGCGCTTGTCCGGGTCAGGCACCGACTGCTGGTCGGAGACCTTGACGATGCCCTCGACGCGCAGATCGGGCAGCGACAGCGTGGCGACCTCGGTGCCGGTGGGCACGCCGTAGATCCACGGCCCTGTCCCGGTGGCGCGGGTCCACAGCAGGACGCGTACGACGTCGTCCGCCGAGCCAGGGGAGCGCGGCTCCACCTGCGCCGCCACCGGCCAGCGCCACTGGTTCGGCGCCGGGTCGGGGAAGAGCGGGGCCGGCAGGGTGCGCTGCAGGGTGCCCGAGCGGGACATCACCACGGCCGAGTTGCGCACCATCGGCGCGGTCGTGTCCCGCCAGGTGTGCGGCTGGCCGACCGGGTTGGGCGGCGCGTGCACCTGGCCGAGGAAGGTGTCGGAGAACAGCCACAGGAGCCGCCCGTCCGGGAGGCGCACCGAATGGGTGCCGTCCCCGCCGGTCCAGTCGTCCGCGCGCGCCGTGTCGTCGCCGTACCGGGCGAACGCCCCGGTGGTCCGCTCGTCGGCCGACCAGGAGGAGACCGTGCGCGCCTCGCATGCCGGACCGCCCTCCCGGTCGTCCGGGAGGGCGGTGAGCAGCACGGCCGCGCAGACCAGGGCGAGCAGCAGGACCAGCGTGGTCCTGCGCGCGCCCCAGCCGGTGCGGGGAGCTCGGTCGGCGGGCACGAGCGGGACGTTAGTTGCTCGCGCGGATGTGGTCCATGGGAAGCCATGCGACGGTGTCCCGCGTCACAGGAGCCTTCGCGGCCCCTTCCGTCCCCAGTTCCGTGAGCTCCGCGTCGCTCAGCGCCCTGTCGTAGACGCGCACTTCATCGATCGAGCCGCTGAAATGGGCGCGACTGTCGACCCGCTGCCCGACATGGAAGCCGTACCCCGAATTCCGGGTGACCGTGCCCGGCACATCGGCGGTGCTGATCCGCGTACCGTCGACGGAGAGCGTCAGCTGCCCGCCGCCCCTGCGCAGCGCGATGTGATGCCACTGCCCGTCGTTGTACGCGCCCGTGGTGCGCACGGCGGCCGACCTCGGCGCAGTCGCCCCGTCGCGCGTGGTGATCAGGCCCGTGACACGGTTGCTCGCGGGCTCACCGCGCAGCCACACCTGCGGCTGATTGGTGCCGATGCCGCCCATCCACAGCAGCGGCTGCTCACCGCTGGTCGCGGAGTAGCGGAACCACAGCGATGCGGTGAAGTCCTTTGCGCCAAGGGGGAGTTGGCTTCGGAAGGGCAGCCGGACGGCGTCGTCCGTGCCGTCGAAGGCGATCGCCTTGCCGAACCGGCCGTCGGTCGTCGAGGCCCCGCCGAGCACGGCGGCGGGCTTCGCCCGCGGCGCGCGGTCGGCGGTCGTCGGGTCCGGGCCGCGGCGCGGCTGCAGCCAGTCCTCGGTGAAGCGCGCGAAGCGGATCTCGTCGCGGGCGTCGACCGCCCCGCCCTCGTACAGCAGACCCACGTGCCCGCCGTCGGCCCGCACCAGGTCCGAGTAGCCGGACCAGTCCGTGGTGACCGTCGTGCCGCGGTCCACACTGTCCCAGGTGCGGCCGCCGTCGTACGAGGAGCGGATCTGCATCGTGCGGCGGCGGTCCGGGTCACCCGGGCAGGCGAGCAGCATCCGCTTGCCGAACTGGAGCGTGGCGCCCTGCACTTGGGGCGTATAGAGGTCGGGGATGGCCTTGAACGGCGCGACGAAGGATTCACCGCCGTCGCGGCTGATCGTGTGGGTGCGATGCCCGAGATCGGTGCCGTCCTGCTCGCGCCCGCTGACGTAGACCGCCCCGTCGGGGCGCTCCGTGATCGTCATCTCGGACGGCTTCTGGCGAAACGTGCCTTCACCGGGTATCGGGTACGAGTCCTTGGCGCCGACCTTCCAGTTCCTGCCGCCGTCGTCGCTGACGATCAGGGCCGCGTGGTTGGCGGTGACCCGACTGCCGTCCCACGTCTCGGTGTTGGCGGTGAAGACGAGCCGGCCCGCGTGCTTGCCGCGGGTCAGCTGGAGGCCGTGCACGGGCCCGGTCGCGTACCAGGAGTTCCAGTCCTCGGGGAGGATCTGGTCGCTCAGGTCGCGCGGCGCCGACCAGCTGCGGCCGTCGTCGTCGCTGTACTGCAGGTGCGGGGTCCGGTCGCAGGGCACGGCGCAGTTCTGCCCGTCCGTGCGGCCCGTGTTGTACGTCTCCGCAAGGACGATGCGGCCGGTCCTGCGGTCCACGATCGGCGCGGGGTTGCCGTGGGTGTCGCCCGCGCCCTCGTTGATGACCTCGAGCGGACTCCAGGTGCGGCCGCCGTCGTGCGACCGCTTGACGACGATGTCTATGTCGCCCGCGTCGCTGCAGTCGTTGACCCGACCCTCGGCGAACGCGAGGAGCGTGCCCTTCACCGTCCTCACGACGGCGGGGATGCGATAGCAGGCGTACCCGGGGTCCTGCGAGGCCTTGAACAGGACCTGCTGCTCGAACTCCGTCGCGGGGGCGTCGGGGGCGGCCTGCGCGGACGGCGCGGGCAGCAGCGCCCCGAAGGTGACGAGCGTTAACGCGGTCGCGGCCGTTCGGAGTGATCTGAGGCGTACACGGAGACCTGATGGCATGGTGCGGCCCACCCTCCAAGGTGACTGGACATCCTGACATCCCACGTCTGACGTGCGCCACAGACGCTACTTGGGGCGTTCGGCACCCCACAAGAAGCGCGCGAAGGGTGAATGCGCGTCACCTGGTCAGCGGATCGGACCGACCTTGGTCAGCGGATCAGACCGATCTTGGTCAGGGGATCAGGACGACCTTCCCGAGGTTGCTCCGCGCCTCGATCACCGCGTGCGCCTTCGCCGCGTCGTCGAGGGCGAACGCCGCGTGCACGGCGGGCCGCAGCGCGCCCCCGGAGAAGAGCCGCCACAGCTCCTGCCGCCACGTCTCGTACAGCTCGGGCTTCCCGCGCGCGATGAGCGCCATCTGGAAGCCGATCACCGACTTGGCGCCCACGAGCAGGTCGTACGCCTGGACCGTGCCGCCGCCCGAGCTGTACGCGACGAGCCGCCCGTGCGGCGCGAGTGCCCGTACGGCGGGGGACAGGAGTTCGCCGCCGACGGCGTCGAGGGCGTAGTCGACCGGCTCGCCCCACGCCTCTTCCTCGTACGTGACGACCTCATCGGCGCCGAGCGAGCGCACGAAGTCCGCCTTGGCGGGTCCGGAGACGGCCCCCACTACTCGGCTCGCGCCCCTCAGCCGGGCCAACTGCAGGGCGAGATGACCGACTCCGCTCGCCGCGGCCGTGACGAGTGCGGCCTCGCCCTGCTCGGGCCGTGCGGCGTCGAGTGCGCCGTAGGCGACGAGACCGCTGCGGACGAGCGCGACCGCGTCGGTGGCGCTTGCTCCATCGGGGACGGGTGAGGCCATGGCCTGGTCCAGGAGGGCGTAGTCCGCGTAGCCGTGGCCGAACACGAGACCCGTGACGCGATCGCCGGGCGCGTACGCCGTCACGCCCTCGCCGACCGCGATCACCTCTCCGGCGATCTCGCCGCCGAGTGCGATCGGTTCGCGGGACTCGCGGACCTTGCGGACGACGGGGAGCGTGACGCCGATCGCCTCGGCCCGGACGAGGAGTTCACCCGCGCCGGGCACCGGTACGGGCGCCTCCTCCAGGAACAGCACCTCGGGGCCACCGCTGTGTTCGTACCGAACGCGACGCATGCGCATCTCCTCGGGAAAGGGGATCGTTGGGAACCCCAACGATACGCATACTTTCATTGGGGAGTCCAATGATTCTCGGATAGGCTCGTCCCATGCCCACGACCCCGCCCGCCCCCAGCGGCATCCGCACCCTCCCCAGCTGGCTCCTCGGCCGCGCGGCGGCCCGTGGCCGAGGCCTCGTCGCCGAAGCCCTCGCGGAAGAGGACATGAAGATGTGGCACCACGTGGTGCTCTCGGCCGTGGCCGATCAGGGCCCCGTCGCGCAGGCCGCCCTCGGCCGCAGCATCCAGCTCGACCCCAAGGACCTGGTGGGCGTCATCAACGACCTCCAGGACGCCGGCCTCGTCCTACGCGCACCCGACCCCACCGACCGCCGCAAGAACGCGATCACGATCACGGAGGACGGCGAGCGCACCCTAGACCGCTGTGCCGAGGCCGCGCGGCGGGCCAACAACGAACTGCTCGCGCCTCTTTCGGCCACGGAGCGGAAGCAGTTCCTCGCACTCCTGACCCGGATCTCGGGCATCGAGGGGCAGGGCATCGAGGCGTAGAGCGTGAAGCCGTGCGGGGCCGGGACCCCGCCGGCGCAGGGGGCGCTCCCCGCCGGCCGGGGTCCCGCCGCCGTGCAGCGGGGAGCCGCCGGTCAGCCCTGGGAGGCCGCGGCCCGCACGGCGATCCGGTGCTCGCCCGCGTACACGTTCATGGAGGACCCGCGCAGGAAGCCGACCAGGGTGAGACCCGTCTCGGCGGCGAGATCGACGGCCAGGGAGGAGGGCGCGGAGACGGCCGCGAGCACCGGAATGCCCGCCATCACCGCCTTCTGCGCCAGCTCGAAGGAGGCACGGCCCGAGACGAGCAGCACGGCACGCGAGAGCGGAAGACGGCCGTCCTGCAGGGCGCGCCCAACGAGCTTGTCGACCGCGTTGTGCCGGCCCACGTCCTCCCGTATGTCGAGGAGTTCGCCCTCCTCGGAGAAGAGCGCCGCCGCGTGCAGGCCCCCGGTCCGGTCGAAGACGCGCTGCGCCGCGCGCAGTCGGTCGGGGAGGCCCGCGAGCAGCTCGGTCCCGAGCCGGACCGGGGGAGCGTCGGAGATCGGGAAGCGCGCCGTGGTGCGCACGGCGTCCAGACTCGCCTTGCCGCACAGGCCGCAGGACGAGGTCGTGTAGACGTTGCGTTCGAGGGTGATGTCGGGCAGGACGAGCCCCGGAGCGGTCTTCACGTCGACCACGTTGTACGTGTTCGATCCGTCGGCGGTCGCCCCCGCGCAGTAGACGATGGACTGCAGCTCGTCGGCCGAGCCGAGCACCCCCTCGCTCACCAGGAAACCCGCCGCGAGCGCGAAGTCGTCACCCGGCGTCCGCATGGTGATGGCAAGCGGCTTCCCGTTGAGCCGGATCTCCAGCGGCTCCTCTGCGACCAGGGTGTCGGGCCGCTCGCTGACGGCGCCGTCCCGGATGCGGAGGACGCGGCGGCGCTCCGTGACTCGTCCCATGTCGATCAGTCCCGGTTCTGTACGTGCTGGTAGCCGAAGCGGCCCTTGATGCAGAGGTTGCCGTGGGTCACCGGATTGTCGTGCGGCGAGGTGACCTTCACGATGTCATTGTCCTGCACGTGCAGGGTCAGATTGCAGCCGACTCCGCAGTACGCGCACACCGTCGTCGTCTCGGTCTGCGCCGCCTCGTCCCACGTACCGGCCGCCCGCATGTCGAACTCCGACTTGAAGCTCAGGGCGCCCGTCGGGCAGACCTCGATGCAGTTCCCGCAGTACACGCACGCGGAGTCGGTCAGCGGCGCGTCGTGCTCGACGGCGATCCGGGCGTCGAAACCGCGGCCGGCCACGGAGATCGCGAAGGTGTTCTGCCACTGGTCGCCGCAGGCGTCGACGCACTTGTAGCAGAGGATGCACTTGTCGTAGTCGCGGACGTAGAGGTCGTTGTCGACCTTCGGTTCCTCGTTGAGGCGGGCCGCGTCCGGGCCGAAGCGTTCGGGCTTCGCCTCGTACTCCTTGAGCCAGCCCGCGACCTTCGGGGTCGTCGACAGGTCGACGGACGAGGCGAGGAGTTCGAGGACGACCTTGCGGCTGTGCCGGGTGCGTTCGGTGTCGGTGCGCACGCTCATCCCGGGCTCGGCCTTGCGCGAGCAGGCAGGGGCGAGTGTCCGGGCGCCCTCCACCTCGACGACACATACCCGGCAGGCGTTCTTCGGGGCGAGGGTGTCGCCCTCGCAGAGGGTCGGCACGTCCTTGCCCGCGGCCCGGCAGGCGTCGAGGATGGTCGACCCCTCCGGCACCCGGGCGTCCTGCCCGTCGAGCGTGAACTCGACGAGGCGGCGCGGGATTCCCAGCGGTACGGCGGTCACTTGTACGCCCCCAGGCGGTCGATGGCGGATTCCACGGCGTTCCACGCGGTCTGGCCGAGCCCGCAGATGGAGGCGTCCCGCATGGTCCGCCCCACCTCGCGGAGCAGGGCGATGTCATCGGCGGCATCGGCCCCCGTCCGCTCGACGATCCGATGCAGGGCCTCCTCCTGGCGGACGGTGCCGACCCGGCAGGGCACGCACTGGCCGCAGGACTCGTCGCGGAAGAACTCGGCGATGCGGAGCAGGACGCGGGGGAGCGGAACGGTGTCGTCCAGGACGAGCACGACGCCCGAGCCGAGGGTGGTCCCGTCGTCCCTTGTCCCCTCGAAGGTGAGCGGGATGCCGAGCTCGTCGGGGCGTACGAAACCGCCGGCCGCGCCGCCCAGGAGGACGGCCCTGAGGTTGTCCGGCTTCCCGGCGAGGGCCAGGAGCTCGCCGAGGGTGGCGCCGAAGGGCAGCTCGTAGATGCCGGGCCGCTCGACGCTTCCGGATACGCAGAAGAGCTTGGGCCCGGTGGACTTCTCGGTCCCTATGGCGGAGTACGCCCGCGCGCCCATGGTGAGGATGGGGAGGACGTTGACGAGGGTCTCGACGTTGTTCTCGGCGGTGGGTTTACCGAAGAGCCCCTTCTCCACAGGGAAGGGCGGCTTGGATCGGGGCTCCCCTCGATACCCCTCAATGGAGTTGAAGAGGGCGGTCTCCTCGCCACAGATGTACGCGCCCGCCCCGCGCCGGATCTCGATGTCGAAGGCGTACCCCTGGCCGAGGACGTCGTCGCCGAGGAGGCCGCGGGCGCGGGCCTGGGTGATGGCGTGTTCGAGCCTGCGGAGGGCGCGGGGGTATTCGCCGCGGAGGTAGAGATACCCCTGGTGGGCGCCGGTCGCGTACCCGGCGATGGTCATCGCCTCGATGAGCGCGTACGGATCGCCCTCCATGATCACCCGGTCCTTGAAGGTGCCGGGCTCGGACTCGTCCGCGTTGCAGACGAGGTAGTGGGGGTGATCCGGCTGGGACGCCGTGGCCTGCCACTTCCGTCCCGTGGGGAAGGCGGCGCCGCCCCGTCCGAGGAGGCCGGAGTCGGTGACTTCGCGGATGACGGCGGCAGGGCCGATGGCGAAGGCCTGCCTCAGGGCGGTGTAGCCGCCGTGGGAGCGGTAGTCGTCCAGCGAGGCTGGGTCGACCTTGCCTATGCGGCGGAGCAGTACGAGGCCTTCCTGTCCGGCCTGGGGGACGGCGAGGGCGGCCGGGGGTTCGGATTCTGCTGCCTCGGGGGTGGTGGCGGCGAGGACGGTGGACTCGACCGTGGCCGGGGCGGTGACGGCGGCGAGGTAGGAGCGTTCACTTTCCCCAACCCCGCCCCTTCCCGAAACCGCCGCTTCGCGGCGGATCTTTCCCGCCCGCCCACCCGATTGCCCGGCAGCTGCCAGGGTTTTCAGCCCGTCCGGCGTTTGAGGACGAACTCGGCCTTGCGCCGGAGGCCCCGCCCGCACCACCAACGCAGCCGGCGCCCGCTCGCAGAGGCCAAGGCATGGCGAAGGCTCGACGGTGACCCCGGACTCCGGGCCGAGCTGCGCCTCCACCTCCCGGCACAACGAAGTTCCCCCGCAGGCGAGATCCGTACAGACCCGCACGACAGTGCGAGGACGCGGCCGCACCGAGAACATGGAGTAGAACGTCGCCACCCCATACCCCTCCGCCGGCGGCACCGTAAGCCGCCGGCAGAGGTAGTCGAGGCCCCCCTCGCTCACCCACCCCACGCGATCGTTCAGCGCGTGCAACCCCGGCAACAACTGATCCCGCCGCTCCCGCGCCGCACGGCCACCCCGCGCCCACCGCAGATCCGCGTCACTGCGGTCATCGGCCCCCTCCCACGCGGACTCCGGAGGACCGAGCACCGCGTCGACGGCCGCCCGCTCCTCGTCCGTCGGCTTGCTGTCACCGAAGTGCAGATCCATCCGTCACCCCACCTCACTGGCGAGCTTGTCGATCCGTATCGCCGACGCCTTGAACTCCGCCGTCCCCGCGATCGGGCAATTCGCCTCGATCGTGAGCTGGTTGGTGTCGACCTCGTCGGGAAAGTGCATGGTCATGAAGGCGAGACCCGGCCGCAGACCGGGGTCCACCCACACCGGCGCCACGACGACCCCGCGCCGCGAGGAGATCCGCACCTCCTCGCCGACCACGACCCCGAACCGCTCCGCGTCCTCCGGGCACAGCTCGACGTACTCGCCGCGCCGCAGCGGAGAGGCGAAACTCCCGCTCTGCACACCGGTGTTGTAGGAGTCGAGCCGCCGCCCCGTCGTCAGCCGGATCGGGAACGACTCGTCGGTCAGGTCGACCGGCGGGTCGTGTGCGACGAGTCCGAACGGCGCAGGCGTGCCGCGCCGTTCGGGGGCCGACTCCCACAACCGGCCGTGCAGGTACGTCGGTTCGACCCGTTCCTCCGAGGGGCACGGCCACTGGATTCCCTGGAGCGACTCCAGACGCTCGTACGTCATGCCGTAGTGGTCCGGCGACACCGACCGCAGCTCGTCCCAGACGGCCCGCGCGTCCGCGTACTTCCAGTCGTGGCCGAGCAGCCCCGCGAGCTCGCAGAGGATGTCGATGTCCTCGCGCGCCTCACCGGGCGGCCGCACGGCCTTGCGGACCCGCTGGACACGCCGCTCGCTGTTGGTCGTCGTGCCGTCGGTCTCCGCCCAGGCGGCCGTCGCGGGCAGCACGACATCCGCCAACTCGGCCGTCTTCGTAAGGAAGATGTCCTGTACGACGAGGAAGTCCAGGGCACGGAGACGTCGCATCGCCTGCTCGCTGTCCGCCTCCGACTGCGCCGGGTTCTCGCCGATGCAGTAGACGGCCTTGAGCGATCCCTCCTCCATCGCCTCGAACATTTCCGTCAGATTCAGCCCGTAGCGCGGCTGGATGACCGTGTCCCACGCCGTCTCGAACTTCAGGCGCGTGTCCGGGTCGAGGATGTCCTGGAAGCCCGGCAGGCGATTCGGGATCGCGCCCATGTCGCCGCCGCCCTGGACGTTGTTCTGCCCGCGCAGGGGCTGCAGGCCCGAGCCGTAGCGGCCGACGTGTCCGGTCAGCAGGGAGAGATTGATCAGGGCGCGTACGTTGTCCGTGCCGTTGTGGTGCTCGGTGATGCCGAGCGTCCAGCACAGCTGCGCCCGCTCGGCCCGTGCATAGGCGTGCGCCAACTCCCTGATGGCGGCGGCCGGTACGCCCGTCACCTTCTCGGCGAGCGACAGCGTCCATGGCTCGACCAGGGCCGCGTACTCCTCGAAGCCGGATGTGGCCCGGTCGATGAACGCCCGGTTGGCCAGGCCCGCGTGGATGATCTCGCGGCCGATGGCGTGCGCCATCGGGATGTCCGTGCCGACGTTCAGACCGAGCCAGCTCTCCGCCCACTCGGCGGTCTTGGTGCGGCGCGGGTCGACCGCGTACATGCGGGCGCCGTTCCTGATCCCCTTCAGGACGTGCTGGAAGAAGATCGGGTGGGCGAAGCGCGCGTTGGAGCCCCACATCACGATCAGATCGGTGTGCTCGACCTCTTCATAAGAAGAGGTGCCGCCGCCCGAGCCGAAGGCGGCCGAAAGGCCCGCGACGCTCGGCGCGTGACAGGTGCGGTTGCAGGAGTCGACGTTGTTCGTGCCCATGACCACGCGGGCGAACTTCTGTGCCACGTAGTTCATTTCGTTCGTGGCACGGGCGCAGGAGAACATGCCGAACGCGCCACGGGCCTCCTGGAGTCCGGCCGCCGTACGGGTCAGCGCCTCCTCCCAGGTGGCCCGCCGGAAGGGCGCGTCGCGTGCGTCGCGTACGAGGGGATGGGTGAGCCGGGTGTACGTCTTGGGCACCCGGTCCCGCTTCTTGCTCATGCCGCGCTCCTCATGCGGTCGGCCAGCAGATCCGAGATGGCGTGGACGGTGCGGAGCGTCGGCACCGGAACCCCGGTGATCCCGGCGAGTTCCACGACGGCCGCGAGCAGCACGTCGAGTTCGAGCGGTTTGCCGCGCTCCAGGTCCTGGAGGGTGGAGGTGCGGTGGTCGCCGACGCGTTCGGCGCCGGCCAGGCGCCGCTCGACGGAGATGTCGGGGCGGCAGCCGAGGGCCGCGGCGACGGCGAGCGTCTCGTTCATCATGATCTCGATGACGCGGCGGGTGCCGCCGTGCAGGCACATCTCCCGCATCGTGGCGCGGGCGAGCGCGCTGATCGGGTTGAAGGAGATGTTGCCGAGCAGCTTGATCCAGATGTCGAGGCGCAGTTCGGGCTCGACGGGACACTTCAGGCCGCCCGCCTGCATGGCCTCGCTGAAGGCGAGACAGCGCTGCGAGCGCGAGCGGTCCGGCTCCCCGACGGAGAAGCGGGTGCCTTCGATGTGCCGGACAACTCCCGGGCCCTCCAGCTCCGTTGCCGCGTACACCACACACCCGACGGCCCGCTCGGGCGCGATCACCGCACTGACCGCGCCGTCGGGGTCCACGCTCTCGACGCGGTGGCCGTCGTGCGGGCCGCCGTGCCGGTGGAAGTACCACCAGGGGATGCCGTTCTGTGCCGCGACGACCGCGGTGCCGTCGTGCAGCAGCGGCTCGATGAGCGGCCCGCACGCCGCGTACGAGTTGGCCTTCAGGCCCAGGAAGACGAAGTCGACGGGGCCGATGTCGGCCGGGTCGTCGGTGGCGTGGGCCCGCGCGGTGAAGTCGCCGCGCGGGCTGTGGACACGTACTCCGTGCTGCCTCATGGCCGCGAGATGCGGTCCACGGGCGACGAGATGGACATCGGCTCCGGCGCGGTGCAGCGCGGCTCCGACGTAGGCGCCGATCGCACCGGCGCCGAGGACTGCGACTTTCACGGTGGCGCGCTCCGTTCGGTTGAGGGATCCGAACTGTCGATGGAATATTGTCTACAGTATGGAAGTTGGGCCAGCAAGAGGTTGCGCGGCACATTGCATACCGTCGACGGAATAGTGCATGTCCTCTTCCCAACTGCCCGCCTGATTCCTACTGTTCGGGATCATGAGGCCCCCCGTCGCACCTCCCGGATGGAGCCGCTGGCTCGTACCGCCCGCCGCCCTCTCCGTGCACCTCTCCATCGGCCAGGCCTACGCCTGGAGCGTCTTCAAGCCCCCACTGGAATCCGCCCTCCACCTCAGCGGCACCCAGAGCGCGCTGCCCTTCCAGCTCGGCATCGTGATGCTCGGCCTCTCGGCGGCCTTCGGCGGCACCCTCGTCGAGCGCAACGGGCCGCGCTGGGCGATGGCGGTCGCGCTCACCTGTTTCTCGTCCGGCTTTCTGCTCGCCGCGCTCGGGGCGGCGACGGAGCAGTACTGGCTGATCGTCTTCGGGTACGGCTTCGTCGGAGGGATCGGCCTCGGCATCGGCTACATCTCGCCCGTGTCGACCCTGATCAAGTGGTTCCCCGATCGCCCCGGCATGGCCACCGGCATCGCGATCATGGGCTTCGGCGGCGGCGCGCTCATCGCCTCGCCCTGGTCGGCCCAGATGCTGGAGTCCTTCGGCTCCGACCCGTCGGGCATCGCGCTCGCCTTCCTGGTGCACGGTCTGACGTACGCCGTCTTCATGTCGCTCGGCGTGCTCCTGGTGCGGGTGCCGCGTACGGAAGGGGCGCGGGCACCGGGCGCCCCCGGCGTGCTCGACGGGCCGCAGGTCTCCGCGCGGGCCGCCGTGCGGACACCCCAGTTCTGGTGCCTGTGGATCGTGCTCTGCATGAACGTGACGGCGGGCATCGGCATCCTGGAGAAGGCCGCCCCGATGATCATCGACTTCTTCTCCGACACCGCGACACCGGTCTCGGTCTCCGCGGCGGCGGGCTTCGTCGCCCTGCTCTCGGCCGCCAACATGGCCGGGCGCATCGGCTGGTCATCGGCGTCCGACCTGATCGGCCGCAAGAACGTCTACCGCGTCTACCTGGGCGTGGGCGCGCTGATGTATCTGCTGATCGCCCAGTTCGGAGACGCGTCGAAGCCGCTGTTCATCGGCTGCGCGCTGGTGATCCTCTCCTTCTACGGAGGAGGCTTCGCGACGATCCCCGCGTACCTGAAGGACCTCTTCGGGACGTACCAGGTCGGCGCGATCCACGGCCGGCTGCTCACCGCCTGGTCCACGGCCGGTGTCCTCGGCCCGCTGATCGTCAACTGGGTCGCCGACCGCCAGGAGGAGGCCGGCAAGCACGGCTCCGGTCTTTACGGCATGTCCCTCACGATCATGATCGGCCTGCTGATCGTGGGCTTCGTGGCGAACGAGCTCGTCCGCCCCGTCCACTCCCGCCACCACATTCCCGCCCCGAGGGAGGCCGCCCATGACGGCGCCGACCAGCCCGCCGCCCAGTAGCCCGCCGCGCCGCCGGGGGCTTATCGCCGCCGCCTGGCTGTGGGTGGCGCTGCCGCTCGGCTACGGCCTGTACGAACTCGCACACAAGGCCACCCAGCTCTTCACCGGGTGACGCGATGATGAGAAGCATCCAAAGCCCACGCCCGTTTCCTGTTGCTTTACGTGCCCTGTTACTGGTGAGTCGCTGAGCAGACTGGACGGTCCCGCATCTCCGGCACCAAGGGGGACCCGTTCATGCACGGCTCACGCATCGCCGCCGTCGGCCATTACCAGCCCGCCAAGATCCTCACCAACGAGGAGCTGGCGGGCATGGTCGACACCAGCGACGAGTGGATCCGCTCTCGCGTGGGCATCCGCACCCGCCACATCGCGGGACCCGATGAGCCGGTCGACGAGCTCGCCGCGCAGGCCGGGGCCAAGGCCGTCGCCGCCGCGGGCCTCGCGCCCGACGCCATCGACCTCGTCCTGGTCGCCACGTCCACCGCGATCGACCGCTCGCCGAACATGGCGGCGCGGGTCGCGGCCCGCCTGGGCATCCCCTCGCCGGCCGCCATGGACGTGAACGTGGTCTGCGCCGGCTTCACGCACGCGCTTGCCACCGCCGACCACGCCGTACGGGCCGGGGCCGCCACCCGCGCCCTGGTGATCGGCGCGGACAAGATGTCCGAGGTGGCCGACTGGACGGACCGCACCACGTGCGTCCTGGTCGGGGACGGTGCGGGCGCGGCCGTCGTCGAGGCGTGCGGCCCCGGCGAAGAGCCCGGCATCGGTCCCGTGCTGTGGGGCTCGGTGCCCGAGATGGGCAACGCGGTACGGATCGAGGGCACGCCGCCGCGGTTCGCGCAGGAGGGCCAGAGCGTCTACCGCTGGGCGACGACCCAGCTGCCGCCGCTCGCCCGCAAGGCCTGCGAGCGGGCCGGTCTCACCCCGGAGGACCTCGCGGCGGTCGTGCTGCACCAGGCCAATCTGCGGATCATCGAGCCGCTCGCCGGGCGGATCGGCGCGGTCAACGCGGTCGTCGCGCGCGACGTCGTGAACTCGGGCAACACCTCGGCGGGCAGTATCCCGCTCGCTCTGTCCAAGCTCGTGGAGCGCGGCGAGATCGTCCACGGGGACCCGGTGCTGCTCTTCGGCTTCGGCGGGAACCTGTCGTACGCGGGACAGGTCGTCCGCTGCCCGTAGGCGCCGAAAACGCGTCACCAAGCGGTGTGACCGGCTCAACTCCCCCTGGTACTGGCCATTGTGCTCAGTAGACTGTAGACAAAAGGCAATCGTCGAGGAGGGGACCGCGATGTTGTCCACAGGACTGCCGCAGGGGGCGGTGCCCAGGCTCGAACGACCCGGTCCGCTCCGGGAGCGGGTCTACGAAGCGCTGCTCGAACTCATCACGACCCGCGCGCTCCAGCCGGGCCAGCACCTCGTGGAGAGCGAACTGGCGGGGCATCTGGGGGTGTCGAGGCAGCCGGTGCGCGAGGCGCTGCAGCGGCTCAACACCGAGGGCTGGGTCGATCTGCGCCCCGCGCAGGGCGCGTTCGTGCATGAGCCCACCGAGGAGGAGGCGGACCAACTGCTCACGGTCCGTACGCTCCTGGAGGCGGAGGCCGCCCGGCTCGCCGCCGCGAACACGGGCACCGCCGGGATCACCGCGCTCGAAGAGCTGTGCGCCAAGGGCGAACAGGCCGTCGCGGACGGCGACGTTGACCTGGTGGTGACCACCAACGCGGCCTTCCACGCCAAGGTCATGGAGCTCGCCGGCAATGTCGTGCTCGCCGAACTCGCCGGGCAGGTGGACCGCAGGGTGCGCTGGTACTACACACCGGTGGCCCGTCAGCGCGGCAAGCAGTCCTGGATCGAGCACCGCCGGCTGATCGCGGCGATCGCGGAACGCGACGAGCGCCGCGCCACGGAGATCATGCGGGCGCACACGGAGCACACGCGGCAGACGTACCACCAGCGCAACGACGCCTGAGCGTTCCGCGGGAAGTGCGGTATTCGTCCGCGGGTCCGTCGTGGCTGGTCGCGCAGTTCCCCGCGCCCCTTCGGGGCGCTGCCGCCCTCGTCGTCGGACACATCGGCGCTACCCGGTGGCGAGTCGGCGTTCCAGGGGAGTGCGGTAGGCGGGCGTGACGCGGGTGGTCGAGAGGAACGCGGTCAGGCGTCCGATCTCCTCGTCCACGGCCGCGCGGGCGGCGGCGGGCGCATCGGTGAGCAGATGGTGGTTGATGTGCCCGTCGGCGTGCTGCGCCCACGCGCCGATGATGCGGCCGCCCCACCAGACCGTGGGGCCGATGTTGCCGTTGCGGTCGAACAGCGCGGCGGTGTGGGCGGGTTCGAGGTACCAGTCGCGGTGGCGCCAGCCCATCGGGGTGGGGTCGAGGCCGGGCAGCAGGACCGCGCCGGATGCGTGGGGCGCGACGGGGCCGGGGCCTTCCAGGTCCCCCAGGTCCTCCAACTCCTCCAAGTCCTCCAGGTCTTCGGGCAGGAGGTAGCCGGTGCCTTCGTCGAGTTCTACGGCCTGCGCACCGGTGGCGGCGATGGCCTTGCGGGTGTCGGTGAGGTTCCAGCCGGTCCACCACTTCACGTCGTCGGCCGTCGCGGGGCCGTAGGCCGCGAGATAGTGCCGCGCCAGGGTGGCCCGCGCCTCGGCGACCGGTACGGCGGGCAGCGGCCGGGCGGGCGTCCAGCGGAACTGTGCCGAGGTCCATGAACCGGCCGGTCTGGCCCGGCGGATGTGCCCTTCGGCCGCGAGGACACCGAGGACCGTCGAGGCGGCGCGCTGGCGGGACTCGTAGGACTTGCCGGGGAAGACGACCAGCTGCTCGCGCAGAGCCGGCACGTCGGCGGCCAGCTGTGCCGCCGTCGCCGCACCGCGTTCCGTCAGCGCGGCGAGCGTGTCCCGCTGCACGGCGGCGTAGTACCGCTGATCCCAGCCGAGGGCCTGGTTCAGCTTGTCCATGGCCTCGGCGCGGAGGCGGTCCGTGCACTGCGCGGTCGCGGAGAGCACGGCCGGCGCGAGGCGGGCGGGGACGACGAACATCGTGCGGCGCATGCACCGTATGCGCTCAAGGGCGGGTTCGCCGGACTGCCTTGCGTAGAGGGCCTGGTCGATGGCGTCGGGCGTGGGGGCGTGCATACGGGCGGCCGCGGCGAGGAAGACGGTTGCCGGGTCGGTGGCGTGCAGGCCGATGAGGGCATCGGCCACCTCGTGCGCGCCGTCCACGCGGGCGGCCGGCGTGAGCAGGTGCCGCCGGACCAGGCGGGCGCGACGCCGGCCGGCGGTGATGCGGGGCAGGTGAGTCATGGCGGCCGAGGGTCAGCGGGCCTGGTGGATACAGAACGGCTGCCCGGAGGGGTCGAGCAGGACCGTCCAGTACGTTCCGCCCGGCTGGTGGTCGGGCTTGGTGGCGCCCATCCCCAGCAGCCGCTCCTCCGCGGCCCGTACGTCGCTGAACGTCAGGTCCATGTGGAAGGGCAGCTCCTCCTCGGGCCAGTTGGGGGCCGTGAAGTTCTCGGAGGAGTAGAAGAGGTACATCGAGGGACCGACGTCGAACGCGCAGGCGGCGGGTTCGCCCTGCGGGCCGGGGTAGGTACGGCTGACCTCCGTGCCCAGCGCGGCGGCGTAGAAGTCGGCAAGCTCGCGGCCGTCGCGGGCCCACATCGCATGGCACAGGATCGTCCCGTCCAGGGCGGGTGCCGGAGTGCTGCTCGTGGCGGTCATGTCAGCGCACCACCTTGATGCCGAAGTGGCCGCCGAACTGCTGGCCCAGGCCGAAGCCGATGGCGGAGTGCATATGGGCGTACATCTCCATGCCGCGGGCGCACACCAGCGGGCCGAGGTCGAGGATGTCGCTCCAGCCGTACTCCTTGAGCAGCTCGGTGGTCTGCTGCTTGGCGTCGGCGTGGTCACCGGCGACGAACATCGTGTGGTCGCCCTGGCCGACGGACCCCGGGTCGACGACGGTGGTCTGCTCCTGGGTGACGAAGCTCTTGACGACCTTCGTCCCGGGCAGCGCCCGCTGGATCTGCTCGCCGAGGCTGTCCGTGTCGCACGGGTCCAGCTTGGGCATGACGCCCCACGGCGTGGGCCAGGGGTGCTCGCTCTCGTGCTGGTAGACGAAGGGGACGGCGTAGTCGATGAGCGTCTTGCCGTCGAGGCGGTCCGCGATGGCGGTCAGCGCGGCGACGGCGTTGTGGCCGTCGATGCCGCTGATGACCGGCCCGTCGGCGGCGGCCGCCGCGTCGCCGAAGGACAGCAGGGTGACGCCGGGGTGGTCGGCGAGCCACTGGCCGTAGGGCACGTTGCCCATCATGTCGGGCTCGGTGCGGGCGAGGGTGGCCTCGGGGTCGCGGGTGCCGACGTACACATCGTGCCCGAGTTCGACGAGCTTGGCCGTGTGCGCGCGGGCGCCGCCGCCCGTGCCGAGAACGGTGATTTTCATGGGGTACCTCCCGGTTTGCTCTGGTTGGACAGATCCACAGTAGGACCATTTCAGGACAGGGGGTGTCCTCTGACCCGGCCATAGTGGAGATCATGACCAGCGACATGACGGCCCGGATGCTGCGCCTCCTCTCCCTGCTGCAGACCCGCCGGGAGTGGTCGGGCTCCGACCTGGCCGACCGGCTCCAGGTGACCGTCCGTACCGTCCGCCGCGACATCGACCGGCTCCGTGACCTGGGCTATCCCGTCGACAGCGCCCGCGGCCACGCGGGCGGCTACCGCCTCGCCCCCGGCACCGACCTGCCCCCGCTCCTCCTCGACGACGACGAGGCGGTTGCCATCGCCGTCGCCCTGCGCACCGCCGCCGGCGGCCTGACCGGCATCGAGGAGACCGCGCTGCGGGCCCTGGCCAAGCTCGAACTGGTCCTGCCCCGCCGGCTGCGCGGCCAGGTCACCGCCCTCCAGGGGGCGGTCGCCGGCATCGCCTGGGACGACCGCGGGCCGCGCGCCGACCCCGCTCTCCTGGCCGCCCTCGCCGTGGCCTGCCGCGACCACGAGGTCCTGACCTTCGACTACACCACCCGTACGGGTGCGACCACCCCGCGCCGGGTCGAGCCGCAGCACCTGGTCGCCTCCGGTCCCCTCTGGTATCTCCTCGCACACGACACCGCGAAGAACGACTGGCGCGTCTTCCGCCTCGACCGCATCACCGGCCCCACGGGCACCGGCCGACGCGTTCCCGCCCGCGATCTGCCCGGCGACGACCCCGCCGCGTTCGTCGCCGACCGGCTCTCGGCCGCGCCCACCCGCCACCGCGCCGTCGCCACCGTCCAGGCCCCGGCCGACCACGTCCGCGCCCACACGCGGGGCCTGGCCACCCGCATCCGGCCCCTCGACGAGGGCCGGTGTCTCGTCGACGTATCCGACGATTCCCTCACCCGGATAGCCCAGACCCTGGCCGGCCTCACGGCCGACTACACACTCGACGCGGACCCGGACGTCGTCGACCACCTCCGGGCGGCCGCCCGGCGCGCCCTGCACGCTCTGCCCGCGACGGGCTGACCGCGCCACGAGCTGCCGCGCGGGTGCTAGGCGCTCCGCTGGAGGTGCGGCGACATGCCGTCGATCGTCTGCGGCACCAACGTGGCTGATCGCGCAGTTCCCCGCGCCCCTTCAGGGCGCGGCCGAACCGCAGCCGACTTCGCCAGACCCGCTTAGCGGCGCCTCCCTTTGTCCTGTGACTGGAGAAAGTCGTGGGCAATTCCCGCGCAACTTCTTCCCACTCCCGGCAGGCGCTGCTACGTTCCCCTCGAAAGCCCGGCGAGAAGAACGAAAGCCGGGCGTGACACCATGGGTTGCCCGATGAGGCGGGGAGGGGCGCGTGAGACGTATGACGGCTCGACCCGCCAATGCGCACCAGGCGCGTCTGCTGCGGCTGTTGCGTGACGGAGGGCCCAACTCCCGTGCCCAGCTGGGCGATCAGGTCGACCTCTCGCGGTCGAAGCTGGCAGTCGAGGTGGACCGGCTCCTGGAGACCGGACTCGTGGTCGCCGACGGACTCGCCGCATCGCGCGGCGGCCGCCGCTCCCACAACATCCGCCTGGCCCCCGCCCTCCGCTTCCTCGGCGTGGACATCGGCGCGACCTCGGTCGACGTCGCGGTGACCAACGCCGAGCTGGAGGTGCTCGGCCACATCAACCAGCCCATGGACGTGCGCGAAGGCCCGGTCGCGGTCTTCGAGCAAGTCCTCGCCATGGCGGCCAAGTTGAAGGCCTCCGGGCTCGCGGAAGGGTTCGACGGCGCCGGTATCGGCGTACCCGGTCCCGTCCGCTTCCCCGAGGGCGTCCCGGTCGCCCCGCCGATCATGCCGGGGTGGGACGGTTTCCCCGTACGGGAAGCCATCAGTCAGGACCTCGGCTGCCCCGTCATGGTCGACAACGACGTGAACCTGATGGCGATGGGGGAACAGCACGCGGGCGTCGCACGCTCCGTGGGCGACTTCCTCTGCGTCAAGATCGGCACCGGCATCGGCTGCGGCATCGTCGTCGGCGGTGAGGTCTACCGCGGTACGACGGGCAGCGCCGGCGACATCGGCCACATCCAGGTCGAACCGGACGGACGCCCCTGCGCCTGTGGCAACAGGGGCTGCCTGGAGGCGTACTTCAGCGGCGCGGCGCTCGCCCGCGACGCCGAGGACGCGGCCGGGCAGGGGCTCTCCCCGGAGCTCGCGACGCGCCTGGAAGCGGCGGGCAAGCTCAGCGCCGTCGACGTCGCTGCGGCGGCCGCGGCCGGTGACTCCACCGCGCTCGACCTCATCCGCGACGGCGGCAACCGCACCGGCCAGGTCATCGCGGGTCTCGTCAGCTTCTTCAACCCGGGCCTCGTGGTGATCGGCGGCGGTGTCACCGGCCTCGGCCACACACTGCTCGCCGCCATCCGCACCCAGGTGTACCGCCAGTCGCTGCCCCTGGCGACCGGCAATCTCCCCATCGTCCTGGGCGAGTTGGGACCGACCGCCGGAGTCATCGGCGGCGCCCGGCTCATCAGCGACCACCTGTTCTCACCGGCCTGACCGGTACGGCCTGACCGGTACGTAGAACCCCATACGTACGACCACCCATACGTACGACCCGTACCACGCGACGCACCACACCTCACCCAGTACAGCGCGCTGCCTCGCCCTGCTCCGAAACAGGCTCAGCCCCGCACGGGCCCCGCCCTGCCCTGAAACCGGCCCATCCGCCCAAGGGAACCGTCATGGCACCAGAACCACCGCTGCTCACCATGTCCGGCATCACCAAGTCGTTCCCCGGCGTCCGCGCCCTCGACGGCGTCGACCTCCAGGTCCAGGCCGGCGAAG
Organism: Streptomyces sp. NPDC021622; assembly: GCF_040640795.1. Lineage (NCBI taxonomy): Bacteria > Bacillati > Actinomycetota > Actinomycetes > Kitasatosporales > Streptomycetaceae > Streptomyces > Streptomyces sp. NPDC021622. Next base: position 164,654 of record NZ_JBFACK010000002.1, on the reverse strand, counting down.
TGCACTGCCTCCTCGGTCAGAACGGCGCCGGGAAGTCCACCCTCATCAAGGTCCTCGCCGGGGCCCACCAGCCCGACGACGGCGCGATCACCTGGCGCGGCGAGCGCACCACGCTCCGGTCGCCCATCGCCGCGATGCGCCTCGGGATCGCCACCATCTACCAGGAACTCGACCTGGTGGAGGGCCTCTCCGTCGCCGAGAACGTCCACCTCGGGCATGAGCCCACCGCGGCCGGATTCGTCGTGCGAGGCCGCGAGGCAAAGACGTCAACTGCCGCTCTGCTCAAGCGACTTGGACACGGTGAGATCGACCCGGGAACGCTCGTCGGTGATCTCTCGGCCGCCCAGCAGCAGATCGTGTCGATGGCTCGTGCGCTCTCTCACGAAGTACGCCTCATCGTCATGGACGAGCCGTCGGCCGCGCTCGACCCGGACGAGGTCGACAACCTCTTCCGCATCGTCGGCGATCTCACGGCGGACGGCGTCGCCGTCGTCTACATCTCCCACCGGCTCGAAGAGATCCGCCGCATCGGCGACCGCGTCACCGTCCTCAAGGACGGCCGCGCGGTGGCGGGCGGACTCCCCGCGAAGGAGACCCCGACCCGCGAGGTCGTCGCCCTGATGACGGGCCGCAACGTCGAGTACGTCTTCCCCGACCGGCCCACCGAACCACCCACCACCGACGCCGTGTTGACGGTGCGTGGGCTCGCCCGCGAGGGCGAGTTCGAACCCGTCGACCTCGAACTGCGCCCCGGCGAGATCGTCGGCCTGGCCGGACTCGTCGGCTCCGGGCGCTCCGAGATCCTGGAGACCATCTACGGGGCCCGCAAGCCGACTGCCGGTCACGTCGCCGTGGGCGGCCGGGCGTTGAAGCCCGGAAGTGTGCGAGCCGCCGTCCGCGCGGGACTCGGCCTCGCCCCCGAGGAGCGCAAGGCGCAGGCCCTGCTCATGCTGGAGTCCGTCACCAACAATGTGTCGGTCTCCTCCATGTCCCGCTTCTCGCGCGGCGGTTGGCTCGACCGGGGTGCCGAGAAGAAGGCCGCGCAGACCGCGACCCGCGAGCTGTCCCTGCGCCCCGACAACCCCTCCGCCCCCGTGCGCACCCTCTCCGGCGGCAATCAGCAGAAGGCCGTCCTGGCCCGCTGGCTGCTCCGCGGCTGCCGCGTCCTGCTGCTCGACGAGCCCACCCGCGGCGTGGACATCGGCGCCCGCGCCGAGCTGTACGCCGTGATCCGCCGCCTCGCCGACGACGGCCTCGCCGTCCTGCTCGTCTCCAGCGAAGTACCCGAAGTCCTCGGCCTCGCCGACCGTGTCCTGGTCCTGCGCGAAGGCCGCGTCGTCCATACGGCGCCCGCCCGCGACCTCGACGAACACCGCGTACTCGACCTCGTACTCGAAGGGAGCCCGGCGTCATGACGCAGCCCGCATCGCCGCCACGGCCCGCCGCATCGAAGAGTGAACCGGCGGACGGCGAAAGCCCGTTGCGGACACTCGCCGCACGTGCCGACGTGCGGACGCTGTCCCTGCTCGGCGTGCTCGCCGTCCTGGTCCTGATCGGCGGTATCACCCAGCCCGACTCGTTCCTGGACACGGACAACGTCCAGCTGATCCTCACCCAGGCGTCCGTCATCGGTGTCGTCACGGTCGGCATGACCTTCGTGATCATCTCCGGCGGCATCGACCTGTCGGTCGGCGCGATCGTCGCGCTCGCCTCGGTGTGGGCGACGACGGTGGCGACCCAGGAGTACGGCTTCGCGGGCATTCTCTTCACCGCGGTGATCGTCGGTCTGGCCTGCGGCCTCGTCAACGGAATGCTCATCGCGTACGGCGGGATGGTGCCGTTCATCGCGACGCTCGCCATGCTGGCATCGGGCCGCGGTCTCGCCCTGCAGATCACCGACGGCAAGACCCAAATGGTCACCGTGGACGGGGTGTTGAGCCTCGGTGAACGCGACTCGTACGTCCTTGGCATACCGCCGCTCGTGCTCGTCTTCGCGGCCGTCACCGTCGTCGGCTGGCTGCTCCTGAACCGCACCACCTTCGGGCGGCGCTCGGTCGCGGTCGGCGGCAACGCGGAAGCCGCGCGCCTCGCCGGCATCGACGTACGCAGGCAGCGCCTCTATCTCTATCTGCTCTCCGGCCTCTGCTGCGGGATCGCGGCCTTCCTGCTGATCGTCCTCTCCGGGTCGGGCCAGAACACCAACGGCAATCTGTACGAGCTCGACGCCATCGCCGCCGCGATCATCGGCGGCACCCTGCTGAGCGGCGGACGGGGCACCATCACCGGCTCCGTGCTCGGCGTCCTGATCTTCATGACCATCCAGAACATCTTCGCGCTCAACAACCTCCAGAGCGACGTCCAGCAGATCGCCAAGGGGGCGATCATCGTCGCCGCGGTCCTTGTCCAGCGACGTACGGCCTCAACTCCCTGACCCGAAGGGCTGATTGCCATGCCAGAAATCACGAGCCGCAGAGGACTGCTCTTCGGAGCCGCCGCCCTGTCGACCGGTGCCCTCATCACGGGGTGCACCAGTAACGAGCCCAAGTCCTCCGACGGGGCAGCGTCGGACGACAAGAGCCAGCAGGTGGCCGACGACAAGCCCGGCAAGAAGGTCACCATCGGGTTCGCGGGCCCGCAGGCCGACCACGGCTGGCTCAACGCGATCAACGACAACGCCAAGGAGCGGGCGAAGAAGTACTCGGACGTGACGCTGGAGTCCACCGAGGGCTCCAATGACACCGCCGCCCAGATCGGCCAGGTCGAGACGCTGATCAACAAGAAGGTCGACGTCCTGGTGATCCTGCCGGCCGACGGCAAGGCGCTCACCCAGGTCGGCCTGAAGGCGATGAAGGCGGGCATACCCGTCGTCAACCTCGACCGGGTCTTCGCCTCTCCGCAGGCCTACCGCTGCTGGATCGGCGGCGACAACTACGGCATGGGTCTGAGCGCGGGCCACTACATCGGCGAGAAGCTCAAGGACAAGAAGGGCGCCAAGGTCATCGAGCTCGCGGGCCTCGACAACCTGGAGCTGACCAAGCAGCGCACCAAGGGCTTCGACGACGCCCTCAAGAACTACCCCAACATCGAGAAGGTCGCCCGGCAGGCCGCCGAGTTCACCGTCGAGTCGGGCCAGCAGAAGATGTCCCAACTCCTGCAGGCGCAGAAGAACTTCGACGCCCTGTGGAACCACGACGACGACCAGGGTGTCGGCGCGCTGCGCGCCATCAAGCAGGCGGGCCGCGACGACTTCCTGATGGTCGGCGGCGCGGGCGCGCTCTCCGCCTTCCAGGCCATCGAGTCCGACGACAGTGTCCTCAAGGCCACCGTCCTCTACCCGCCGACGATGGCGGCCTCCGCGATCGATCTCGCCCGCGCGCTCGGCCAGGGCAAGGGTGTCAGCGGCATGGCCGAGTTCGAGATCCCGGCCTTCATCACCCTGTACTCGGCGGTGGTCGACAAGGACAACGTCGGCCAGTACATGTCCACCGGCTTCAAGTGATGCGCGCGTCCGCACCCCCCACCGAGCACCGACGAGGAGGAGTACCGCATGCGTGACACGGAACACGAGGCAGGGACAGGGAAGCGGCCGCTGGGGGTGGGCATGGTCGGATACGCCTTCATGGGCGCCGCCCACTCCCAGGGCTGGCGCACCGTCGGGCGCGTCTTCGATCTGCCCCTGCGGCCGGTCCTCTCGGCGGTCTGCGGACGCGACGGCGGCGCCGTGCGCGCCGCCGCCGACCGGCTCGGCTGGGCGGCCGCGGAGACCGACTGGCGCGCACTCGTGGCCCGTGACGACGTCGACGTCGTCGACATCTGCACCCCCGGCGACAGCCACGCGGAGATCGCGATCGCGGCGCTCGACGCGGGCAAGCACGTGCTGTGCGAGAAGCCGCTCGCCAACACCGTCGAGGAGGCCGAGGCGATGGCCGAGGCCGCCGAACGGGCCCGCGCGCGGGGCCAGGTGTCCATGGTCGGCTTCAACTACCGCCGGGTCCCCGCGCTCGCCCTGGCCCGGCAGATGGTCGCCGAAGGGCGGCTCGGAACGCTGCGGCACGTACGCCTGACGTACCTTCAGGACTGGCTGGTGGACCCGGAGTTCCCGCTCACCTGGCGGCTGCGCAAGGACCGCGCGGGTTCGGGCGCGCTCGGTGACCTGGGGGCGCACATCGTGGACCTCGCGCAGTATCTGGTCGGGGAGCCGGTGACGGGGGTCTCCGCGCTTACCGAGACGTTCGTGCGCGAGCGGCCGCTGCTCGACGGGGCGTCCAGCGGGCTCACGGGGGCGGGCGGTGCCGCGGGCGGACCGGGCGGTGCGGCCACCGGACCGGGCGGTTCCGCGGGTGGACCGGGCGGTGCGGCCACCGGACCGGGCGGTGCGGCCACAGGGCCGGTCACCGTGGACGACGCGGCGGTCTTCACCGGGCGCTTCCCCTCGGGCGCGCTCGCCTCGTTCGAGGCGACGCGTTTCGCGGCGGGCCGCAAGAACGCGCTGCGCCTCGAACTCAACGGCTCCGACGGCTCGTTGGCCTTCGATCTGGAGCGCCTGAACGAGCTCTCCTTCCACGACCACACGGAGCCCGCCACCTCCTCAGGCTTCCGCCGCATCCTGGTGACCGAGCCGGGCCACCCGTATCTGGAGGCCTGGTGGCCGCCCGGCCACGGGCTCGGCTACGAGCACACCTTCGTGCACCAGGCGCGCGATCTGGTGCACGCCATCGCCGAAGGCGGCGCCGCCGAACCGTCCTTCGCCGACGGGCTCGGCGTCCAGCGGGTGCTTGCCGCCGTGGAGGAGAGCGCGGCCAAGAACTCCGTCTTCACCCCGATCCCGAACACCCCCGTCCCGCACACCCCCGTCCAGGTTTGAGGAGGCCGTCATGCCACGTCCGTTCACCCTGTTCACCGGCCAGTGGGCCGACCTGCCGCTCGAAGAGGTCTGCAGGCTCGCCCGCGACTTCGGCTACGACGGGCTCGAACTCGCCTGCTGGGGCGACCACTTCGAGGTCGACAAGGCCCTGAACGACACCTCCTACCTGGACTCGCGCCGCCAGCTCCTGGACAAGTACGGCCTCAAGTGCTGGGCCATCTCCAACCACCTGGTCGGCCAGGCCGTCTGCGACGCGATCATCGACGAGCGGCACCAGGCGATCCTGCCCGCGCGGATCTGGGGCGACGGCGACGCGGAGGGCGTGCGGCGGCGGGCGGCCCGCGAGATCGAGGACACGGCGCGCGCGGCGGCGGCCTTCGGCGTCGACACGGTGATCGGCTTCACGGGCTCATCGATCTGGCATCTGGTGGCGATGTTCCCGCCGGCGCCCGAGTCGATGATCGAGCGGGGTTACGAGGACTTCGCCGAGCGCTGGAACCCGATCCTCGACGTCTTCGACGTACAGGGCGTGCGGTTCGCCCACGAGGTGCACCCCTCCGAGATCGCCTACGACTACTGGACAACACACCGCGCCCTGGAGGCAGTTGACCACCGCGTCGCCTTCGGTCTGAACTTCGACCCCTCGCATTTCGTCTGGCAGGACCTGGACCCGGTCGGCTTCCTCTACGACTTCCGGGACCGCATCTACCACGTCGACTGCAAGGAGGCGCGGCGCCGCCTGGACGGCCGCAACGGCCGCCTCGGCTCCCACCTCCCATGGGGCGATCCCCGTCGCGGCTGGGACTTCGTGTCCGCGGGCCACGGGGACGTCCCCTGGGAGGACGTGTTCCGCATGCTGCGCTCGATCCGCTACGAGGGGCCGATCTCGGTGGAGTGGGAGGACGCTGGCATGGACCGGCTGCAGGGCGCCCCCGAGGCGCTGCGGAGCCTGAAGGCCTTCGACTTCGAGCCTCCGTCGGCGTCGTTCGACGCGGCGTTCGGCGGCAACTGAGCCCTGCCGGGCACGGCTCGGCCCGTCCGGCGGTTCCGGCGACGGGCCCACTTTGTCCTGGGCAAGGAAGAAGCTGAACTCCGGTGATGCGCAAGGGCTTTCGGCCCAAGACAAAGCTCGCTACCGTCCCTGATGTGTACAGGACATGAACCTTCCGGGGTGACGGCGCACCCCGGCGCCCAGCGCCACGTTCCACACCCGCGTACGACCGTCCCCCTTCCGGAGGAACCCCCGTGCACAGGAAACGCCTGAGACTCCGCAAGACCCTCGCGCTCTTCACCGGCACCCTGCTGGCCGGCGCCACCCTCAGCCTCACCGCCCCCGGCGCGAACGCCGCCGACCCGGAGGCGGTCCGCGCCGCCCAGACACGGGCCGACAAGGCGGCCGCGGCCCCCGTCGCCGAAGACTTCCAGCAAGTGACCCTCGCCAAGGGCGAGCCGGAGACGGGTGAGCCCATGACGCTCTCCGTGCTCCCCGACCGCTCGGTCCTGCACACATCCCGCGACGGCACACTGCGCCTCACCGACGCGGCGGGCAACACCAAGATCGCGGGCAAGATCCCGGTCTACTCACATGACGAAGAGGGCCTCCAAGGCGTCGCTCTCGACCCGAAGTTCAGCGAGAACCGCGCGATCTACCTCTACTACGCGCCCCCGCTCGACACCCCGGCCGGCGACGCCCCGGAGACCGGAACCGCCGAGGACTTCAAGAAGTTCGACGGCGTCAACCGCCTCTCCCGCTTCGTCCTGAAGACCGACGGCACCCTCGACAACGCCAGCGAGAAGAAGGTCCTCGACGTCCCCGCCAGCCGCGGCATCTGCTGCCACGTCGGCGGCGACATCGACTTCGACAAGGACGGCAACCTCTACCTCTCGACGGGCGACGACTCCAACCCCTTCGCATCGGACGGCTTCACGCCCATCGACGAGCGCGCGGACCGCAACCCCGCCTTCGACGCCCGCCGCAGCGCCGGCAACAGCAACGACCTGCGCGGCAAGATCCTGCGCATCAAGGTCGCCGACGACGGGAGCTACACCGTCCCGGACGGCAACCTCTTCGCGCCGGGCACCGAGAAGACCCGCCCCGAGATCTACGCGATGGGCTTCCGCAACCCCTTCCGGATGAGCGTCGACAAGCCCACCGGTGTCGTGTACGTCGGTGACTACGGCCCCGACGCGGGCGCGGCCGACCCCAAGCGCGGCCCCGCGGGACAGGTCGAGTTCGCCCGCGTGACCAAGCCGGGCAACTTCGGCTGGCCGTACTGCACCGGCAAGAACGACGCGTACATCGACTACGACTTCGCGACGCAGACCTCCGGTGCCGCCTTCGACTGCGCGGCGCCGAAGAACGACTCCGTGCACAACACCGGCCTGACCGATCTGCCGGCCGCGCAGGAAGCGTGGATTCCGTACGACGGCGGCTCCGTCCCCGAGTTCGGCTCGGGCTCCGAGTCCCCGATGGGTGGCCCCGTCTACCGCTATGACGCGGCGAACACCTCCCCGGTGAAGTTCCCCGAGGCGTACGACGGCGACTTCTTCGCGGGCGAGTTCGGACGGCGCTGGATCAAGCGCATCGAGCAGGGCGCCGACGGCACCGTCTCGAAGATCAACCCGTTCCCGTGGACGGGCACCCAGGTGATGGACATGGAGTTCGGCCCCGACGGCGCGCTGTACGTCCTCGACTACGGCACCGCCTGGTTCGGCGGCGACGAGAACTCCGGCCTCTTCCGCATCGAGAACGCCACCGAGGGCCACTCCCCGGTCGTCGAGGCGAGCTCCTCCGTGACCAGCGGCCAGGCCCCGCTCAAGACCAGGTTCACCGCGAAGGCCACGGACGCCGACGGCGGCACGCTGACCTACGCCTGGGACTTCGGCGACGGCGGCAAGTCGACCCAGCAGAACCCCTCGTACACGTACAAGAAGAACGGCGTCTACACCGCGACCGTGACCGTCAAGGACTCGACCGGGCGCACCGGTTCGGCCAGCGCGCACCTCACCGTCGGGAACACCGCGCCCAAGGTGACCCTGGAACTCCCCGGTGACGGGCAGCTGTTCACCTTCGGGGACAAGATTCCCTTCAAGGTGACCGTGACCGACAAGGAAGACGGCCCGATCGACTGCACGAAGGTCAAGGTCACCCACATCCTCGGCCACGACAGCCACGGCCACCCGGTGACATCGGCCAACGGCTGCGAGGGCACCCTGCAGACCTCGGCGGACGGCGAGCACGACCCGAACGCCAACATCTTCGGGGTCTTCGACGCCGAGTACACCGACAAGGGCGCGAACGGCCAGCCCGCACTGACCACCCATGACCAGAACGTCGTCCAGCCCAAGCACCGCCAGGGCGAGCACTACAACGACTCCAAGGGCGTGTCCGTGGTCAACCACACCCCGGCGCACGGCGGCAAGGCGGTCGGTGACATCAACAACGGCGACTGGATCGCCTTCAAGCCCTACATCCTGGGCAACGCCACCAAGCTGACCGCGCGCGTCGCTTCGGGCGGAGCCGGCGGCACGCTCGAGGTCCGCAGCGGCTCGGCCACCGGCAAGCTCCTGGGCAGCACGAAGGTCGCGCCGACCGGCGGGTGGGAGACGTACACCGACGTGAGCACTGCTCTCGCCGGAGCGCCCACCAAGACGACCACGCTCTTCCTGGTCTTCAAGGGCGAGGGCACCGGAGCCCTGTACGACGTGGACGACTTCACCTTCACCACGAGCTGAGAAAGGGGTCACACCGCATGCGCGCTTCCGCACGGATAGCCACCGCGACGGCCGCGGCCGCCCTGCTCATCGGTTGTGTCTCGGGGCCTGCGGCCTCGAAGCCGGAGTCTTCCAAGGCTGAAGGGGAGAAGGTCCTGGTCTTCTCCAAGACAGCCGGGTTCCGGCACGACTCCATCCCGGACGGCATCGCGGCCGTCAAGGAGCTCGGCGCGGCGAACGGCTTCACCGTCGACGCGACCGAGGACGCCGGAGCCTTCACCGCCGCCAACCTCGCCCAGTACGACGCCGTGATCTGGCTCTCCACGACCGGCGACGTCCTCAACGCCGAGCAGCAGACGGCGTTCGAGGACTACATCAAGAAGGGCGGCGGGTACGTGGGCGTGCACGCCGCCGCCGACACCGAGTACGACTGGCCCTTCTACGGAGGCCTCGCGGGCGCCTACTTCCAGTCGCATCCCGCGATCCAGCCCGCGAAGGTCCAGGTCGAGGACCACGCGCACCCGTCCACCGCGCATCTGCCGGGGATCTGGGACCGCACCGACGAGTGGTACAACTACCGCTCGAATCCACGGGACCGGGCCCGCGTCCTCGCCTCCCTCGACGAGTCGTCGTACACCGGCGGCACGATGTCGGGCGACCATCCCATCGCCTGGTGCCAGGACTATCAGGGCGGCCGCTCCTTCTACACGGGCGGCGGCCACACCAAGGAGTCGTTCGCCGACCCCGCATATCGCACGCATCTGCTCGGCGGGATCCGCTGGGCGACGGGCGCGGCGCAGGCCGACTGCCGTACGGAAAAGGGCTACACGCCGATCTTCGACGGTACGGCTGCCTCGCTGGACGCCTGGAAGCAGGCGGGCCCGGGGTCCTTGGAGTTGAACGAGGCCGACGGGACGCTCACGACGGTCGGCGGCATGGGGATGCTCTGGTACGACGGGGCGAAGGAGCTCGGCTCCTACTCCCTCAAGCTGGACTGGCGCATGGACGGCGACGACAACTCCGGGATCTTCGTGGGCTTCCCGGCCTCCGACGACCCCTGGTCGGCCGTGAACAACGGCTATGAGATCCAGATCGACGCCACCGACGTTCCGGAGAAGACCACCGGCTCCGTCTACGGCTTCAAGTCCGCCGACCTGAAGAAGCGCGACAAGGCGCTGAACCCGCCGGGGGAGTGGAACACGTACGAACTCCGTGTCGAGGGCGAGCGCCTTCGGATCTATCTCAACGGAGTGAAGATCAACGACTTCACCAACACGGATCCGGCGAGGAGCCTGAAGGACGGTCACATCGGCATCCAGAACCACGGCGCCGATGACCAGGTCTCCTTCCGCGACATCCGGGTGAAGGACCTGCCGGCCCGCACCGCTTCCGGCGTGGGCCGCTAGACGGCGGCGGGCGGAGGACGCCGGACCTCCGCCCGCCGTCTTTTCTTCGACAGGAGGCAGCCGTGCCCATTTCCTCTTCGACTGGTTCTTCTAGACCTTCTGGTTCCTCTGGTTCCTCTGGTTCCTCTGGTTCTTCTGGTTCTTCGGGTGGCGGGCTGACCGGGGTGTGGCTGATCGGCGCGCGAGGCTCGGTCGCCACGACGGCTGTCGCGGGGTGCGCGGCCGTGACGGCCGGTCTCCACCCGCCGACCGGCATGGTCACGGAGACCCCGCCGTTCGCGGACTGCGGTCTGCCAACGTTGTCGTCGCTCGTCTTCGGCGGCCACGACACGGTGGAGTGCCCGCTGCCGAAGCGGGCGGAGCAGCTGGCCGCCGGGGGAGTGCTGCCGCACGGCGTCCCCGCGGCGGTGCGCTCCGAACTGGCGGCGGCGGACGCGGAGATACGGATGGGCGGGCCGCGCCCCGGCGGCACTGACGCCGACGCCGACGCCGGCGGCCGCTCGGACGAGGAGCTGATCGCTTCCTTCGCCGCCGACCTCCGCGATTTCGTACGTCGCCGAGGTCTTGCCCGTGCCGTGGTGGTGAACGTGGCTTCGACGGAACCGCTGCCGGCGGAGGGCGGCGGACGTCTCCCCGCCAGCTCCCTGTACGCGGCGGCGGCGCTGCGCGCGGGCTGCCCGTACGTGAACTTCACCCCGTCGACGGGCCTGCACCACCCGGCGCTCGCTGCTGAGGCCGCTTCGTCGGGCCTCCCCTATGCGGGCCGGGACGGCAAGACGGGCCAGACCCTGCTCCGCTCGGTCCTCGGCCCGATGTTCGCCCAGCGTGCGCTCGCCGTGCGGTCCTGGTCCGGCACCAACCTCCTGGGCGGCGGCGACGGCGCGTCCCTCGCCGATCCGGCCGCGGCGGCGGCGAAGAACGCGGGCAAGGAACGGGCCCTGGCGGACACGTTGGGCTCCGCCCCGGAGGGCGAGGTCCACATCGACGACGTCCCGTCCCTCGGCGACTGGAAGACCGCCTGGGACCACATCGCCTTCGACGGCTTCCTCGGCGCGCGCATGGTCCTCCAGACCACCTGGCAGGGCTGCGACTCGGCCTTGGCGGCCCCCTTGATCCTGGACCTGGCCCGCCTCCTAGCCCGCTCCCACGAACTGGGCCTCACCGGCCCGTCACCATCCCTCGGCTTCTACTTCAAGGACCCGGACCCAGGCTCTTCGTCAGCTTTGGGCGAGCAGTACGGGGCGTTGGTTGCTTTCGCGGAGCGGTTGAGGGGGGCGGGGGTGTGAGAGGGACCTTCGGTGATCAGCGGGGCAGGGGGGTTGGCGTGGGGGTGGGTGTGGGTGTGGCCTGTGGTGCTTGGCGGGGTGGAGGCGTGGGGGTGACCTGGGGTGGTCAGTGGGGCCACGGCGTGGGTGTGGCCTGTGGTGTTGGGCGGGGTGGGGGTGTGGGTGTGGCCTGTGGTGCTTGGCGGGGTGGAGGCGTGGGGGTGACCTGGGGTGGTCAGTGGGGCCACGGCGTGGGTGCGGCCTGTGGTGTTGGGCGGGGTGGGGGTGTGGGTGCGGCCTGTGGTGCTTGGCGGGGTGGAGGCGTGGGCGTGACCTGGGGTGGTCAGTGGGGCCACGGCGTGGGTGTGATCTGTGGTGTTGAGCGGGGTGGCGGCGTGAGTACGAGCTGTGTTGGTCAACGGGGCGGCGGCGTCGGCGAGGTCCGCCATGGTGTGGGAGGTGTCGTATGAGTACCGCTCGCGACTGGGCCGAACTCCTGCGCGTCCCGGCCCTGTTCACCGTCCCCGGTGACGCGCTCGCGGGGGCGGCGGCGGCGAGGCTGCGCCCGAACCCCCGCACCCTGCTCGCCATGGCCGCATCCCTCTCCCTGTACGAGGCGGGCATGGCCCTCAACGACTGGGCGGACCGCGCGGACGACGCGGTCGAACGCCCGCACCGCCCCCTGCCGTCCGGCCGCATCGCCCCCGCGGCGGCCCTGGGCGCGGCCGCCGCTTTCACGGCCGGCGGCCTGGCCCTCGCCTCCCGCGCGGGACGGCCCGCCCTGGCTGTGGCGAGTGCCTTGGCGGGCACGGTCTGGGCCTATGACCTGGGCCTGAAGCACACCCCGGCCGGCCCCGCCGCCATGGCCGCGGCGCGCGGCCTCGACCTGCTCCTGGGCGCGGCGGCCACCGGCAAGGGCCACCCGGCGGGCAACCAACTCCGAGCCGCGGTGCCCACCGCCCTCGTACTGAGTGCCCACACCCTCGCCGTGACCGCGGTCTCACGCCGCGAGGCGCAGGGCGGCTCCACGGCGGCACCGCTGGCAGCGCTGGCGGCGACGGCAGCGCTGGCCCGGCTGCTCGCACCGGGCGGCTCCGGTGAACGCGGCGTCAGCCGCAGCGGACACGGCGGCCACGGTGGCGGCGGCCGTGACCTCGCCCTTCAACTCCCGGCAGGCCGACGGGCAGCAGCCACCCGCGGCCTGCCGGGTTCCACAGCGGACCAGGCGACCCGCGGTGCCGGCCGCGGGGGCGCCGACGCCGCACGGCACGCGGCGCTGGCGGCTAACTCGACGCAGGGGGCGTCGCTCACCGGGACCCGCGGCACAGGGCTGCCGGGGCTCGCGGCGGGCGCGGCGCGAGCGGTGAACGCGGTGAATGCAGGGGGCGCGGCGGGCGTGGTCAACGGGGCGGACGCGGTCAACGGGGCCAGCAGGGCGGGCGGGGCGAGCGGGGCCGGCAGGGCGGGCCGGGCGAACGAGGCCAGCAGGGCGAACGAGGGCAGCAGGGCGGGCCGGGCGAACGAGGCCAGCAGGGCGGGCCGGGCGAGCAGGGCGAGCAGGGCGAGCGGGGCGTACGCGGCCCCTGGCGTGTGGCGCCTTGGCACCCGCGCCACGAGCGCGGCGTACGCGGCCCCCGGCGTGTGGCGCCTTGGCACCCGCGCCACGAGCGCGGCGTACGCGGCCCCCGGCGTGTGGCGCCCTGGTACCCGCGCCACGAGCGCGGCGAACGTGGCCCCCGGCGCGTGGCGCACCGGTACCCGCGCCGCGGTGCAGGCCGCCCTCGCCGCCGGCTACGCCGTCACCGCCGCCCGCCCCCTCTTCCATGCCGCGCTCAACCCGTCACCCCAGCTCACCCAACGAGCCGTCGGCGGCGGAATCCGCGCCATGATCCCGCTGCAGGCCGCGCTCTCCGCCCGCGCGGGCGCCCTCGGCAGCGCACTGGCGACCGTCGCCCTCGCCCCGGCGGCCCGCCGGTTCGGCCGGAAGGTGAGTGTCACGTGACCGGAGGAGCGGACCGGCGGGGCACGCCGCCGAGCGGTGCCGGGGCACCCCTGCGGTTCGGGTACGGCACCAACGGCCTGACCGATCTCCGGCTCGACGACGCCCTCGGTCTCCTCGCCGACCTCGGCTACGTCGGCGTAGGACTGACCCTCGACCACATGCACCTCGACCCCCTCGCCCCCGACCTCGCGGCCCGCAGCCGCCGCGTGGCCCGCGGCCTGGAGCGGTGCGGTCTTACGGCGACGATCGAGACGGGTGCCCGCTATGTGCTCGACCCGCGCCGCAAGCACGGCCCCTCGCTCCTGGACCCCGACCCGGACGCACGGGCGGCCCGCGTCCGCCTGCTGATCCGCGCCGTCCAGGTCGCCGCCGACCTCGGTGCCCACGCCGTGCACTGCTTCAGCGGCATCACCCCCGAGGGAACCACCGACGACACCGCCTGGCAGCGCCTCGCCGAAGCCCTCGGACCCGTCCTGGACGCCGCGTCCGGCGCCGCCGTGCCCCTGGCCATCGAACCCGAACCCGGCCACCTCCTCTCCACACTCGCCGACTTCCACCGCCTTCGCCACGAACTCGGCGACCCCGAGCCCTTGGGCCTCACCCTCGACATCGGCCACTGCCAGTGCCTCGAACCGCTCCCTCCCGCCGACTGCGTACGCGCCGCCGCGCCCTGGCTACGGCATGTCCAGATCGAGGACATGCGCCGCGGTGTCCACGAACACCTCCCGTTCGGGGACGGGGAGATCGACTTCCCGCCCGTGCTCGAAGCCCTTGCCGCCACCGGCTACCAAGGCCTCACCGTCGTCGAACTGCCCCGCCACTCCCACGCGGGCCCCCAACTCGCCTCCCACTCCATCGAGTTCCTGCACCGGGCCGCCGAAGGAATCCGCGCCCCGGACCGAAAAGGCACTCCGCCACCGAGCGCCCCCGCCCGCACCCCAGCCAGAGGAGGAACTCCGTGACCGATGCACCCGCCATCGCCGACCTCCGCAGCCGCCTCGACGCCGACCTCGGCGGCGCCGCCCGGGCCTGGCTCGACCAGGCCACCGCGGAGGCCGCCGCCCGCCACGGACGGCCGGACCAAGCTGCCGCCCCCGTCTGGGAGTTGCGCTTCGCCGAGGCCGGCCGACGCTGCGGCCAGGAGCACGCCGACGCCGCTCGCGTGCTCCTCCTGCACGCCGCCGACGCGGACCCGGCCACGCTCAACCGCGTCTACGAACAGGGCACCGCCGCCGAACGCCGCGCCGTCCTGCACGCCCTGCCCCACCTGGTGCCGGGCCCCGAAGCCCTGCCCCTGGTCGAGGACGCACTGCGCACCAACGACACCCGGCTCGTCGCCGCGGCAGTCGGTCCGTACGCCGCCCGGCACCTCGCACCGCACCACTGGCGCCACGCGGTCCTCAAGTGCCTGTTCACCGGTGTCCCCGTGGACGCCGTGGCCGACCTCCCGCGCCGCGCCCACGCCGACGCCGAGCTCGCCCGCATGCTCGGCGACTACGCGGGCGAACGCACCGCCGCAGGCCGCCCCGTCCCCGGCGATCTGTACCGCGTCCTGGCCCTGACCGCCCCTACGGCGCCCTCCGCCGCAGCGGACCCGTCATCCCCCGCGACGCCCTCGGCCCCCGCGACCCCTTCGACCGGCGAGGAGCAGCAGTCCTGATGCGCATCTTCGACCCCCACATCCACATGACGTCCCGGACCACCGACGACTACCAGGCCATGTACGCCGCCGGCGTCCGCGCCGTCGTCGAGCCGGCCTTCTGGCTGGGCCAGCCCCGCACCTCGCCCGCCTCCTTCTTCGACTACTTCGACTCCCTCCTGGGCTGGGAACCCTTCCGCGCCGCTCAGTACGGCATCGCCCACCACTGCACGATCGCCCTCAACCCCAAGGAGGCGAACGACCCCCGCTGCACCCCGGTCCTCGACGCGCTGCCCCGATATCTCGTCAAGGACAATGTCGTGGCCGTCGGCGAGATCGGCTATGACTCCATGACCCCCGCCGAGGACGCCGCGCTCACCGCCCAGCTCCAGCTCGCCGCCGACCACGAGCTGCCCGCGCTCGTCCACACCCCACACCGCGACAAGCTGGCAGGGCTGCGCCGCACCCTCGACGTCGTCCGGGAGTCCGCGCTGCCCCTGGAACGGGTCCTGATCGACCATCTCAACGAGACCACGGTCAAGGAGGCCAAGGACAGCGGCTGCTGGCTCGGGTTCTCCGTCTATCCCGACACCAAGATGGACGAGGACCGGATGGTGGCGATCCTGCACGAGCACGGGACCGAGCGCGTCCTGGTCAACTCGGCCGCCGACTGGGGCAAGAGCGACCCTCTCAAGACCCGCAAGGTGGCCGACGCCATGCTCAAGGCCGGGTTCAGCGAGGACGACGTCGACCTGGTCCTGTGGCGCAACCCGGTCGCCTTCTATGGGCTCAGCGGCCGCCTCGCCCTCGACGTCACGGACACCGACGCCACCCACGAAGGCAACTCCATCCTCCGCGGCGGGGCGTGAGCCATGCGCTTCCGGCACCCCGACGGCAGCGCCGTCCACCTCGCGTACTGCACGAACGTCCATCCGGCGGAGACCCTCGACGGCGTCCTCGCGCAACTCCGCGACCACTGCGAACCCGTACGCAAACGCCTCGGCAGGGACCGTCTGGGCATCGGCCTGTGGCTCGCCAAGGACGCCGCGCACGCCCTGGTCACCGACCCCGCCGCCCTCCGCGGCCTGCGCACCGAACTCGACCGGCGCGGCCTTGAGGTCGTCACACTCAACGGATTCCCGTATGAAGGGTTCGGCGCCGAAGAAGTCAAGTACCGCGTGTACAAGCCGGACTGGACCGATCCGGAGCGGCTCTCCCACACCACCGACCTGGCCCGCCTGCTGGCCGCCCTGCTGCCCGACGACGTCACCGAAGGCACCATCTCCACCCTTCCCCTCGCCTGGCGCACCCCCTTCGACCCCGTCCACGCCGAGGCGGCCCGCGCCGCCCTCACCGCGCTCGCCCAACGTCTGGACGCGCTCGACGAGTTGACCGGCAGGTCGATCCGCATCGGCCTTGAACCGGAACCGGGCTGCACCGTGGAGACCACGAGCGACGCGATCGCCCCCCTCACCGCGGTCGGTCACGACCGCATCGGTGTCTGCGTCGACACCTGTCACCTGGCCACCTCCTTCGAGGAACCGCGGACGGCGCTCGACGCCCTCGCCGCCGCGGGCGTCCCCGTCGTGAAGTCCCAGCTTTCCGCTGCCCTGCATGCCGAACACCCCCATCTCGCCCAAGTCCGCGAAGCCCTCGCCGCCTTCGACGAGCCCCGCTTCCTGCACCAGACCCGCACCCGCACACCCGCCGGCCTGCACGGCACCGACGACCTCGGCGAGGCCCTCGCCAGCGACGCCCTGCCCGACTCGGCACCCTGGCGCGCCCACTTCCACGTCCCCCTGCACGCCGCCCCCGCGCCGCCTCTCACCTCCACACTCCCCGTCCTGAAGGACACGCTCACGCACCTCGTCGGCGGACCTCACTCCCGCACCCGCCACCTCGAGGTCGAGACCTACACCTGGCAGGCGCTGCCACCCGAGCTGCGCCCCCGCTCCCGCCCCCAGCTCGCCGACGGCATCGCCGCCGAGCTCACCCTCGCCCGCGATCTCCTGACGGACCTCGGCCTCAAGGAACTCCCATGAGCCCCACACCCCTCCTCGTCCTGGACGTCGTCGGCCTCACCCCGCGCCTCCTCGACCACATGCCGCACCTCAAGTCCCTCGGCGGATCCGGCTCGCAGGCCACGCTCGGCACCGTCCTGCCCGCCGTGACCTGCGCGGCCCAGTCCACCTTCCTCACCGGCACCACCCCCGCCGAGCACGGCATCGTCGGCAACGGCTGGTACTTCCGCGAGCTCGGCGACGTACTGCTGTGGCGCCAGCACAACGGCCTCGTCGCCGGCGACAAACTGTGGGACGCCGCCCGCCGCGCCCACCCCGGCTACACCGTCGCCAATATCTGCTGGTGGTACGCCATGGGCGCCGACACCGACATCACCATCACCCCCCGTCCCGTCTACTACGCCGACGGCCGCAAGGAACCCGACTGCTACACCCGGCCCCCGGCCCTGCACGACGAACTCACCGAGAAATTCGGTACGTTCCCCCTCTTCCACTTCTGGGGCCCCGGAGCCGACATCGTCTCCAGCCGCTGGATCGTGGACGCCACCCGCCACATCATCGACACCCGCCACCCCGACCTGGCCCTGTGCTACCTCCCGCACCTCGACTACGACCTGCAGCGCTTCGGCCCCGACGACCCGCGCTCCCACCAGGCCGCCGCCGACCTCGACGCGACCATCGCCCCCCTTCTCGACGACGCCAAGGCCGAAGGCCGCACCGTCGTCGCGCTGTCCGAGTACGGCATCACCCGCGTGAGCCGCCCCGTCGACATCAACCGAGCCCTGCGCCGCGCCGGCCTGCTCGAAGTGCACACCCAGGACGGCATGGAGTACCTCGACCCGATGGCGTCCCGCGCCTTCGCCGTCGCCGACCACCAGATCGCCCATGTGTATGTGCGCAGGCCCGAGGATCTGGAAGCCACCCGCGCGGCGCTCGCCGACCTCCCCGGCATCGAGCAACTCCTCGACGACGAGGGCAAGAAGGCCAACCACCTGGACCACCCGCGCTCCGGCGAGCTCGTCGCCGTCGCGGAGCCGGATGCCTGGTTCACGTACTACTACTGGCTCGACGACGCCCGCGCGCCCGACTTCGCGCAGCTCGTCGAGATCCACCGCAAACCCGGCTACGACCCTGTCGAGCTCTTCATGGACCCCGAGGACCCCTACGTCCGAGTCAAGGCCGCGGGCGCCCTGGCCCGCAAGAAGCTCGGCATGCGCTACCGCATGGCGGTCGTGCCCCTGGACCCCTCACCTATTCGCGGCAGCCATGGCCGCCTCCCCACGAGCGAGGACCTCGATTCAGGACCGCTCATTCTGTGCTCCACCCCCCGCGCCGTAAGCGGCCGCGTCGCGGCCACCGATGTGAAATCGCTGTTGCTCGACCTCGCCGGCCTGCACTGAGCCGTGCACCGCGCCGCCGAGTTCAGCTTGATCTCCACTGAACCAGACGGCTCGGTCCGTGCCATCAGGGTCCGACCCTGATCGCTCCCCGAGCCGGAAATCGAACCCATCCCTGACTGCCCCAGCCCTGACCAATCCAGCCCTGACTCGATCCCGGGAGACCTCATGAGCCGCAAGCACACCCCCGCCGACCCCGAACTGGCCCACAGACTCAGCAGACGCGGCATGCTCGGCGTGGCCGCGGGCGCCACCGCCGCGGCCCTGATCGGCACCGCCGCCACGGCTGCCCCTGCCACCGCGGCCGAGCAGGGCCGCGGCCGACCCGTCCTGCCGCCCGGCCGCCTCGGCATCCAGCTCTACAGCCTGCGCGACAAGGTCTCCACCCTCGGATTCGCCGCCGTCTTCGCCGAGTTGGAGAAGTACCGGTACGACGAGGTCGAGTTCGCCGGATACACCCAGGGATCAGCGGGCGCCATCACCCTTGCGCAGCTGAAGCAGCTGGCCCGCGATCACGGTCTGAACCCCATCGGCAGCCACGTCGGCTATTACGACGACAACAACCCCAACGCCTACACCTTCGCGCAGAACCTCACCAAGGTCCTCGACGACGCCCAGGCCCTGGGCCTCAAGCACATCGGCACCGCGTCGGGACCCTTCCGCTACGGCTCGACCGTCGACGGATGGAAGCGTGCCGCCGAGGACTTCAACACGTACGGAGAAGCGGCCCGCAAGCGCGGCATGAAGTTCTACCAGCACAACCACGCCGAGGAGTTCTCCTTCGCCACCGACAAGCCGAACGTGCGCCTCTACGACGTGCTGCTCGCCGAGACCGACCCCGACTTCGTCTATCTGGAGATGGACATCTACTGGGCGTTCGCCGGCCAGTTCCGCTTCGGCAAGCGCCCGGACGGCACGCCGGCGCCCTTCGAGCCGCTCGACTACGTACTCAAGCAGCCGCACCGCTACCCGCTGTTCCACGTCAAGGACGGCATACGGGACGAGACCGCCCGCGACGGCTACCGCATGGTGGACGTCGGGGACGGCGACATCGACTACAAGAAGTTCCTCTCCAAGGTGACCGCGCGGACCCATGACGGCCGCCGCTACCACCACTGGCAGACCGAGCACGACAACCCGGTCGAGTCCTACGCCTTCGCCCGCAAGTCCAGCGAGCACCTGCACTCGCTGCGCTGCGGCGACTGACCCCGGACACGGCGGCGGCCGGCCCGTGCACCAGGTGCACGGGCCGGCCGCTGAGCCGTGCGACGCGTACGGGACCGTCGCCACGCGCAAGGGAGTTAGACGGGCGCCACGCGCGCGTGCCCCGGCTGGCGCAGCAACAAGGAGAGCCCCGCCGCGACGAGGGACACCACACCGGCCGTCGTATAGGCGCCGACGTATCCCCACGAGGCCACGACCATCGCGCCCATTCCGCCGCCGAACAGACCGCTGACCAGCTTGGCGCTGTAGACCATGCCGTAGTTGGAGGCGTTGTTGTTCTCTCCGAAGTAGTCCGGTACGAGGGCCGCGAACAGCGGATAGAAGGCACCGCCCGCGAAGCCGGACAGGAACGCGAAGACCAGGAACAGCGGCTGGTTGCGCATCTCGCCCGCCCACAGCACCCCGAACTGCGCCACCGCGAGCACCAGGCAGACGTAGGTCAGGGTCGGCTGTCGGCCGAGCCGGTCCGAGAGCCAGCCGACGACGCCCCGCCCCGTGCCGTTGATCACCGACATCACACCCATCGACGACGCCGCGATGAGCGGACCGAAGCCCATCTCCTTGGCGAACGGCACCTGGAAGGAGATCCCGAAGATCGAGACGCCCGCGCAGCACAGCATGCACACCCACATCAGCGGGACGACTCCGGTCCGCAGGGCCTCCCCAGGAGTGAACTGCCGTACCGCCGGCGGGTTCTTGGCCAGCGCGACCGCCGTCCGCCTGTCGCCGTCCCGCCGCAGCGGGTCGACGTCCGACGGCCACCAGTTCTTCGGCGGATCCTTGAAGAAGAGCCCCGCCACCAGGGTCACGGCGAGTACGTAGAAGCCGACCAGGTCGAGGACGGTCCGGTAGTTCGAGGTGTCGAAGCCGTAGGAGAACAGGAAGATGAACGGCACGGCACCATAGGCGAATCCGCCGTTGACGAAGCCCGTCTTGCCGCCGCGCCGTTCCGGATACCACTTGCCGACCATGTTCACGCAGGTCGAGTAGATCAGCCCGGAGCCGACGCCGCCCAGGAAGCCGAAGCCCGCCATCGCCGCCGCCACGTTCGGCGCGTGGCTGAGGCTGACGAAGCCCAGGAGGGAGAGGACGGAGCCCGTCAGCATCGCCGCCCTGCTGGTCAGGATCCCCTTCTCGCGCAGTTTCCCGGCCGGGAAGGAGACGGCGGCCTGGAAGAAGATCCAGACGCTGAGCACCCAGAAGGTGTTCGACGAGGTCCAGTGGTGGGCCGCGGAGAGGGTGTCCTCCGCCGCTCCGTAGGCGTACTCGAAGACGCTGATGGCGAGCATGGCCACCCAGGGGAGCACCACCATCGTCCAGCGCGGTCGACCGAGGATCTCCCGGTCGCTCTCGCCGACGCGGTACACGCGCCCGCGCTCGTCCG
This sequence comes from Streptomyces sp. NPDC021622, assembly GCF_040640795.1. Taxonomy (NCBI): domain Bacteria; kingdom Bacillati; phylum Actinomycetota; class Actinomycetes; order Kitasatosporales; family Streptomycetaceae; genus Streptomyces; species Streptomyces sp. NPDC021622. The sequence continues at coordinate 143,738 of NZ_JBFACK010000002.1, read as the reverse complement.
TGACTTCTTGGTACGACGCGTCAGTGCTGCCCGGGCTGCCCGGCGCGTTCTTCGCGGCGATGGGCTCCGCCGTCATATCAGGCCATCTCCTCACCGAGAGGTTGCGGATTGGGGTCGATCTTCTTGGGATGGGGCCTGCCCGGCTGGGACAGGAAGAGCGCGATGAAGCCGGCGAACAGGGAGATGGACCCGGCCAGGGTGAACGCCCCGGCGTGACCCCAGTGGCTCACCACCAGGGAACCCATGCCGGAGCCGAGGAGCCCGGAGACCAGCTTGGAGCTGTAGACCAGGCCGTAGTTGGAGGCGTTGTTGTTCTCTCCGAAGTAGTCGGCCGTCATGGCCGCGAACATCGGGAAGATGGCGCCTCCGCCGAATCCGGAGATGCTGGAGAAGACCAGGAACAGCGGGAGGCTCTTGATGTCCGCGGACCACAAGATGCCGTACTGCGACAGGCCGAGGACGATGCAGACGAAGATGAGGCACCGTTTGCGTCCGTAGCGGTCCGAGAGCCAGCCGATGACTCCTCGGCCGGTGCCGTTGACGATGGCCTTCAGGGACATGGCGGTGGCGACGATCCCGCCGGCGAATCCGGCCTCCTCCCCGATGTCCACCTGGAACGCGATGCCGAAGATGTTCACGCCCGATGTGCACAGCAGGCAGAACCACATCAGTGCCACGCGCCCGGTCTGCCAGGCCTCCTTGGGTGTGTACTGCCGCACGGCGGGCGGGTTCATCTTCAGGGCCCGGCGGGCCCGTGGGTCGTCCGGCGGACGCAGCGGGTCCACGTCCGCGGGCCACCAGTTCTTCGGCGGGTCCTGGAAGAAGTAGCCCGCCACGGCGACCATCGCGGCCAGGAAGAGGCCCACGGACACCAGTACCCAGCGGAAGTTCGTCAGGTCCATGTAACCGGTGAAGATGAAGACGAACGGCACCGAACCGTAGGCGAATCCGCCGTTGACGAATCCGGTCTTGCCTCCCTTGCGTTCCGGATACCACTTGCCGACCATGTTCACGCAGGTCGCGTACACCATGCCGGCGCCCATGCCGCTGAACATGCCGAAGCCGATGTAGGCGACCACCACATGCGGCGCGAACGCCAGGGACAGATAACCGAGCAGCGTGCCGACCGCGCCCAGCATCATCGCCCAGCGGGCCGGGAGCTTCCCGCTCTCGCGGAGCTTGCCCGCCGGGAAGGCCACCGCGGCCTGGAAGAAGACCCAGACGCCCAGCATCCAGAAGATGTGCAGGCTGCTCCAGGAATGCGCGGTGTGCAGGGTGTCCTCGGCAGAGGCGAACGCGTATTCGGCCGAGCTGATGCCCATCATGCCCACCCACGGCAGGATGACCATCCACTTGCGTTTGCGGCCCATGATGTCGACGTCGGTCTCGCCGAGCCGGTACATCCGGCCGTTGGCGTCCGTCACCTCCCGGTAAGGGACGGGTGTCTGGATGTCGGTTGTTGTCATGTCGCTTTAGCACCCCTTGCATCGAAAAGATCCTGGCCAGCGCCCCCTGTCCAATTCCTTTCGTGCGCGCGCGGGTTCCGGGGCGGCCGGCGCGCGCCGCCGGCCGCCCTCCACTCACGCCCTCATCGACCACCTCCGAGCAGCCCGGCGGCCCGCGCCCAGCGGTACTTCGCGCCCAGCGCGGCCACCGGCTTCTCGGTCGTGTACGGGTACGCCACGACGCCCCGCTCGAAGAGGTACTGGCAGGCCTCCTCCACCTCGACATCGCCCGCCAGAGACGCCACGACGGGCTTCTCGATGCCCCGCTCGCGGAACTCCGCGACGACACGGGCCGTCAGTTCGGCGAAGACCATGGGAGGAGTGACGATGGTGTGCCAGTAGCCGAGGACAAGCGCGTGGATGCGCGGGTCCTCCAGACCCAGCCTGATCGTCGCCTCGTACGTCGACGGGGGCTCGCCACCGGTGATGTCCACGGGGTTGCCGGCTGCCCCGAAGGGCGGGATGAACGCCTTGAAGGCCGCGTCAAGATCGTCCGGGATCTCCATCAGGCGCAGTCCGTTGTCGGTCACCGCGTCGGAGAGCAGCACGCCCGAGCCGCCCGCCCCCGTGATGATCACGATGTTGTCGCCCTGCGGGGTGGGAAGCACCGGCAACGCGCGCGCGTACTCCAGCATTTCGTTGAGACCAGGGGCGCGGATGACGCCCGCCTGCCTGAGGATGTCGTCGTACACGGCGTCGTCGCCCGCGAGCGCGCCCGTGTGCGATCCGGCGGCTTTCGCCCCCGCGGCCGTGCGTCCGGCCTTCAGGACCACGACCGGCTTCTTGGGGACGGTCGCCCGCGCGGCCTCCACGAAGGCACGGCCGTCCTTGAGGTCCTCCAGGTGCATGGCGATGCACTGGGTGTTGGGGTCCTCGCCGAACCAGGTGAGCAGGTCGTCCTCGTCCAGGTCCGACTTGTTGCCGAGCCCGACGATCGCCGAAACGCCTGTCTTCGTAGTGCGCGCGAAGCCGAGGATCGCCATCCCGATGCCGCCCGACTGGCTCGTCAGGGCGACGCCGCCCTTGACGTCGTAGGGCGTGCAGAACGTGGCGCACAGGTCCTGCCACGTCGAGTAGTAGCCGTAGATGTTCGGGCCGAGCAGCCGCACACCGTGCCGCTCGCCGATCGCCACGATCTCCTCCTGGAGGGCGTGTTCACCGGTCTCGGCGAACCCGGAGGGAATCAGGACCGCGTTGGGGATGCCCTTGCGGCCCACCTCCTCCAAGGCTGCCGCCACGAACTTGGCGGGGATCGCGAAGACCGCCACATCCACCTCACCCGGAACGTCCGTGACACTCTTGTACGCCTTGCGGCCCAAGATGTCATCGGCCTTGGGGTTCACCGGATGGATCTCTCCGGAGAAGCCGCCGTCGATGAGGTTGCGCATCACCGAATTGCCGATCTTGCCCTGCTCGTTGGATGCGCCGATCACGGCGACCGAGCGCGGCTGCATCAGCCGCCGCATCGAGGTGAGCATCTGCGCGCGCGTGTAGGTGCGCCGCGCCTTTGGCACCCCCTCGGAGAGGATGACGCGGATGTCCGCGGCGATCGCGCCCTCCGGGGTGGCAATCACCGGGTTGAGGTCCACCTCGGCGATCTCCGGGAAGTCGGTGACCAGTTGGGAGACCCGGCGGATCTGCTCGGCGAGCGCCCACCGGTCCACGGCGGGCGCGCCCCGCACTCCGCGCAGGATCTCGGCGGCCCTGATCGAGTCGAGCATCGAGGCGGCCTCGTCCGCGTCGACCGGCGCCAGGCGGAACGTGACGTCCTTGAGGACCTCCACCAGTACGCCGCCGAGACCGAACGCGACGACCTTCCCGAACGTCGGATCGGTCACCGCCCCGACGATCACTTCCTGGCCCGACGGCAGCAGCTCCTGGACCTGTACGCCCTCGATGCGGGCTGTCGGCGCGTAGGCGCGCGCGTTCGCGACGATCTCGCAGAACGCGGCCCGTACGTCGGCTGCGCCCTCCACGCCGACGACGACGCCGCCCGCGTCGGTCTTGTGCAGGATGTCGGGGGAGACGATCTTCAGGACGACCGGCCCGTCGAAACGGGCCGCGTGCGCCACCGCCTCGTCCACGTCCGTCGCCAGCTCCTCGCCCGGCACGGCGATCCCGTACGCGTCCGCGAGGATCTTGCCCTCCGGAGCCGTCAGCGACGTACGTCCCTCGGCGCGCACCGAGTCGAGCAGCGCCCGCACCGTCGATGCGCGGTCTTCGGCCATCAAGTCTTCGGCCATCGGTCAGATCACTCCGTTCGACTTGAGCAGGCGCAGTTCCTCGTCGCCGAGGCCGAGTTCCCCGACGAACACCTCGGCGTTGTGCTCGCCGAGAAGCGGTGAACTGACCACGTCCACGGGGGAGTCGGACAGCTTCAGCGGGGAGCCGACGGTGGTGAAGGAGCCCCGCTGCGGGTGCGCGACCTCGACGACCATCTCGTTGGCGGCCAGCGAGGCGTCCTCGATGATCTCCTTGGTGGAGAGGATCGGGCCGCACGGGATGTTGTGGGCGTTGAGCCGCTCGAGGACCTCCCACTTGGGGAGCGTCGAGGACCACTCCTCGATCAGCTGGAACATCTTGCCGAGCTTGGGAAGGCGCGCCTCCGGAGTCGCCCACTCGGCGTCCTCGGCCAGCTCGGGGCGTCCGATGAGCTCGGTGAGCGGCTGCCAGCCGACGGGCTGCACGATCACGTACACGTAGTCGTTGGGGCCTCCTGGAGCGCACTTGACGGCCCATCCGGGCTGCCCGCCGCCGCTCGCGTTGCCGGAGCGGGGCACCTCGTCACCGAAGTCCTCGTTCGGGTACTCGGCGAGCGGCCCGTGCTGCAGGCGCTGCTGATCGCGCAGCTTCACCCGGCACAGGTTGAGCACGGCGTGCTGCATGGCCACGTTCACGCGCTGCCCGCGACCGGTGTTCTCCCTCTGGAAGAGGGCGGCGAGAATGCCGGCGACGGCATGGATGCCGGTCCCGGAGTCACCGATCTGGGCGCCCGTGGCGAGCGGCGGGCCGTCCTCGAAGCCGGTGGTCGACATGGAGCCGCCCATCGCCTGGGCGACCACTTCGTAGGCCTTGAAGTTGGTGTAGGGGCCGTCTCCGAAGCCCTTGATCGAGGCGTAGACGATCCGCGGGTTGATCTCCTGGATGCGCTCCCATGTGAAGCCCATCCGGTCCACGGCGCCAGGACCGAAGTTCTCGACCATCACATCGGAGCGGCGGATCAGCTCCGTGAGGAGCTCCTTGCCGCGCTCGGACTTGGTGTTGAGGGTGATACTCCGCTTGTTGCAGTTGAGCATCGTGAAGTAGAGCGAGTCGACGTCCGGGAGGTCGCGCAGCTGCTTGCGCGTGATGTCTCCGGAGGGTGCCTCCAGCTTCACCACGTCCGCGCCGAGCCAGGCGAGGAGCTGGGTGGCGGAGGGCCCGGACTGGACGTGCGTCATGTCGAGGACGCGTACGCCCTCAAGAGCCTTGGTCGTCATCGAGCGGGCTCCTCACTTGTACATGGTCTGGTTCATGGTTCCGGGGGCGTATGCGTCCGGATCGACCCATACGTTGATCAGCGACGGCTTGCCGGACTCGCGCGCCCGCCGGAGCGCGGGACCGATGTCGGCGGGGTCGCGGACCTCTTCGCCGTAACCGCCCAGCATCTGGGCGAACTTGTCGTAGGGGACGTCTCCGAGGGTGTTGCCGACGCGCTCGCGCTCCTCGCCGTACTTGGCCCTCTGGCCGTAACGGATCTGGTTCATGGAGGAGTTGTTGCCGACGATCCCGACGAAGGGCAGGTTGTAGCGGACCAGCGTCTCGAAGTCCCACCCGGTCAGCGAGAAGGCGCCGTCTCCGAAGAGAGCCACCACCTCCTTGTCGGGCCGCGCCTGCTTGGCGGCGAGCACGAAGGGGATGCCGACGCCGAGCGTGCCGAGCGGTCCGGGGTCCATCCAGTGGCCCGGCGACTTGGGCTGTACGACCTGCCCGGAGAAGGTGACGATGTCGCCGCCGTCGCCGATGTAGATCGAGTCCTCCGTAAGGAAGTCGTTGATCTCGCTGACGAGGCGGTACGGGTGGATGGGCGAGGCGTCGGAGCGGAGGTTCGGCAGCCGCTTCTCGATCGCCGTCTGTTCGGCGGCCCGCAGCTCGTCGATCCACTCCTTGCGCTTGGAAGCCCCTCCGTTGACGCGGCCGGACGCCGCCTCGTTGACCGACTTCAGGATCAGTCCCGCGTCGCCCACGATGCCGAGGTCGATGTCCCTGTTCTTGCCGACGGTGCGGTAGTCGAGGTCGATCTGTACGACGGTCGCGTCCTGCGAGAGCCGCTTGCCGTAGCCCATGCGGAAGTCGAAGGGCGTTCCCACGATGACGATGAGGTCGGCGTTGGAGAAGGCGTACCGCCGTGAGAGCTGGAAGTGGTGCGGGTCGCCGGGCGGCAGCGTCCCGCGTCCCGCGCCGTTCATGTAGGCGGGCACGTTCAGGGCGCGTACGAGCTCGATGGCCGACTCCGTGCCGCGCGTCGTCCACACCTGGCTGCCGAGCAGGATCGCGGGCTTCTCGGCGTGCACGAGCAGATCGGCGAGCTTCTCGACGGCTTCGGGGTCGCCGGCCGAGCGGGTCGACGCGCGGTACTGCCCGGCCTGGGGGACCCGCGCCTTGTCGACCGGCACCTTGGCGTCGAGCACATCGCGCGGTATCTCCAGGAAGGACGGTCCCGGAGCGCCGTGGTAGCACTCGCGGAACGCCATGGACACCATGTCGGCGGCGCGCGCCGTGTCCGGCACGGTCGCGGCGAACTTGGTGATCGGCGTCATCATGTCGACGTGCGGAAGGTCCTGGAGGGACCCCATCTTGTGCTGGGTGTGCGCCCCTTGGCCGCCGATGAGCAGCATCGGGGACTCCGCGCGGAAGGCGTTCGCGACGCCCGTGACGGCATCCGTCGTCCCCGGCCCCGCGGTCACCACGGCACACCCCGGCTTGCCCGTGAGGCGTGCGTACCCGTCGGCCGCGTGGGCGGCGACCTGTTCGTGGCGTACGTCGACGACATCGATGCCCTCGTCGACGCAGCCGTCGTAGATGTCGATGATGTGGCCGCCGCAGAGGGTGTAGATGACCTCCACACCCTCCGCTTTGAGTGCCTTGGCGACCAGGTGCCCACCGGAGATCTGGGGGGCCTGGTTGGTGTCGCTGCTGCCGTCGGGCATGGCGAAGTCCTGTCCCTTCGTAGGGGAGTTGGAGCGCTCACACGCTGCTCGTAGGTGCTCTCGCGGTAGATTGCATACAGTCGACGAATACTGTATGAAGCTTGTTATCCCGCATCCGGTGGGTGGTGTCCAGGGGGCGTGCGGCACTTTTCGGGTCCGGGGGTCGCTCCCCGGAACGACACGGCGTCAGGAGCCGGAATGGACCTGTTCGAGCACCAGGCAAGGGAACTCTTCGAGGAATACGGCATCTTGGTGCCGGATGCCGAAGTCGCCGGCACGGCGAAAGAGGCACGCGCGGGGGCCGAACGACTCGGCGGCCGCGTCGTCGTCAAGGCCCAGGTGAAGACCGGAGGGCGCGGCAAGGCGGGCGGCGTGAAGATGGCCGCGGACGCCGCAGCGGCCGAGATCACGGCGCGCCAGATCATCGGCATGGACATCAAGGGCCACACCGTGCACAAGGTGATGGTGGCCCAACCCGTCGAGATCGACAGCGAGTTCTACGTCTCGTACGTACTGGACCGCGCGGCAGGACGCTTCCTCGCCATTGCATCGGCCGAGGGCGGCATGGAGATCGAGGAGGTGGCCGCCGGCAGGCCGGAGGCCGTCACGCGCGTGGAGGTCGACCCGGCACAAGGCGTGGACGAGGCGAAGGCGGCCGACATCGCCGCAGCGGCCGGACTCCCCGCGGCGGCAGCCGGCGTACTCGTGAAGCTGTGGCAGGTGCTCATCCGCGAGGACGCGCTCCTCGTAGAGGTGAACCCCCTCGTGCGCACCGCCCAGGGGGAGATCCTCGCCCTCGACGGCAAGGTCACCCTGGACGACAACGCGCGCTTCCGCCAGGCACGCTGGGGCGCCGACAACTCCGCACACGCGGACCCCTTGGAGTCGTCGGCCGCGGCCAAGGGCCTCAACTACGTGAAGCTCGACGGTGAGGTCGGCATCATCGGCAACGGCGCGGGCCTGGTCATGTCCACCCTCGACGTGGTCGCGGGCTGCGGTGCGCGCCCCGCGAACTTCCTCGACATCGGAGGCGGCGCCTCCGCCCAGATCATGGCCGACGGTCTTTCCGTGATCCTGTCCGATCCCGCGGTCAAGTCCGTCTTCGTCAATGTCTTCGGCGGCATCACCGCCTGCGACGCGGTCGCCGACGGCATCGTCCAGGCCCTGGAATCCGTGCAGTTGACCAAGCCGCTCGTGGTCCGTCTCGACGGCAACAACGCCGCACGCGGCCGCGCCATCCTCGACGAGCGCGCCCACCCCCTGGTCCAGCAGGCCACCACCATGGACGGCGCCGCACGCCGCGCCGCCGACCTCGCCACCCGAGCCGACGCAGCCTAAGGAGACCGGACATGGCGATCTACCTCACCAAGGAGAGCAAGGTCCTCGTCCAGGGGATGACCGGCGCCGAGGGCATGAAGCACACCCGGCGGATGCTCGCCGCGGGCACGGACGTCGTGGGCGGCGTCAACCCCCGCAAGGCGGGCCGCACCGTCGACTTCGACGACCGCGCCGTCCCCGTCTTCGGCTCCGTCCGTGACGGCATCGAGGCCACGGGCGCCGACGTCACCGTCGTCTTCGTGCCGCCCGCCTTCTCCAAGGCCGCGGTCACCGAGGCCGCCGACGCCGGCATCGGACTCGCCGTCGTCATCACCGAAGGCATCCCCGTGCACGACGCGGTCGCCTTCCACGCGTACGCGAAGGAGCGCGGCACCCGCGTCATCGGCCCCAACTGCCCCGGCCTCATCACCCCGGGGCAGGCCAACGCCGGGATCATCCCCGCCGACATCACCAAACCCGGACGCGTCGGCCTGGTGTCGAAATCCGGCACCCTCACCTACCAACTCATGTACGAGCTGCGCGACATCGGCTTCTCGACCTGCGTGGGCATCGGCGGTGACCCTGTGGTCGGCACCACGCACATCGACTGCCTCGCGGCCTTCGAGGACGACCCCGACACCGAACTGATCGTCCTCATCGGCGAGATCGGCGGCGACGCCGAGGAACGTGCGGCCGCCTACATCCGGCGCGCCGTCACCAAACCCGTCGTCGCCTACATCGCCGGCTTCACCGCACCCGAGGGCAAGACCATGGGGCACGCGGGAGCGATCGTCTCGGGCTCGTCGGGCACCGCGAAGGCGAAGCAGGAAGCGCTGGAGGCCGCCGGTGTGCGGGTCGGCGCCACACCGACGGAGACCGCCCGTCTCGTTCTCGACCGACTCGGGGCGTGACGTCACTCATAGGTGACCGGCCCTCACTCCACTAGCGTCCCCCACCAAACGCACGTGGACCGCGAACTGAGCGGCCCCGTACGAGCCATGCACTTCCTGTCCGATTCGAGCCATGCACCTCCCGCCCCGATCTGTGCACCGTGAGCGGAGACACCGAATGGCACCCACCCTCACCACTCCACTCGTCCTCAAGGCCGGTACGTCCTGGGCCGACGCCTGGCAGCGCTGCCTCGCCGTCGCGCCCGAGGCCTTCCGTGACGACCACGTCCTGAACCTGTGGAACGGCAGTTGGCAGGCGGACGGTCGCGCGCTGCCCGCCACGAGCCCCGTCGACGGCAGCCCCATCGCGGGCCCGCCACGCCTCGACGCCGCCACGGCCCACCAGGCCGTACGCGCCTCGCTCGACCAGCACCGGGCCTGGCGCCACATCCCGTTGGGGGAGCGCCGCGCCCGCGTCGCCGCCACCCTCGACGCCCTCACCCAGCACCGCGAACTCCTCGCCCTCCTCCTCGTCTGGGAGATCGGCAAACCCTGGCGCCTCGCGCAGGCCGATGTGGACCGGGCCATCGACGGCGTGCGTTGGTACGTCGACGGCATCGAGCCGATGATCGAGGGCCGGACCCCGCTGGACGGTCCGGTATCCAACATCGCGAGCTGGAACTACCCGATGAGCGTGCTCGTTCATGCAGTGTTGGTACAGGCACTCGCGGGCAACGCGGTCATCGCCAAGACCCCGACCGATGGCGGCGTCGCCTGTCTCACCCTGGCCTGCGCGCTCGCCGCCCGCGAAGGGATTCCCGTCACCCTCGTGAGCGGCAGCGGGGGAGAGCTGTCCGAAGCGCTGGTGCGCGCACCGGAAATCGGCTGTGTCTCCTTCGTCGGCGGGCGGGACACCGGCGCGGCCGTCGCCACGGCCGTCGCCGACCTCGGCAAGCGGCACATCCTCGAACAGGAAGGACTCAACACCTGGGGCATCTGGAACTACAGCGACTGGGACGCGCTCAGCGCCGTCGTCCCCAAGCTCTTCGACTACGGCAAGCAGCGCTGCACGGCGTATCCACGTTTCGTCGTCCAACGAGGCATCTTCGACCAGTTCCTCGCCGCCTACCTGCCGGCCGTGCGCACCGTCCGCGTCGGCCACCCGCTGGCGGTCGAGCATGCCGAAGACCCTTTCCCGCAGCTGGACTTCGGGCCGCTCATCAACGCCGCCAAGGCCAAGGAACTCTCCGACCAGGTGGCGGAGGCCATCGACCGGGGTGCCGTGCCGCTGTACCGCGGCGCGCCCGCCGCGGACCGCTTCCTGCCGGGGCAGGACACGGACGCGTACCTGCACCCCGTCACGCTCCTCAACCCGCCGCCGTCCTCGCCGCTGCACCACGCGGAGCCGTTCGGCCCGGTCGACACCATCGTCCTGGTCGACACGGAAGCGGAGCTGCTCGCTGCCATGAACGCGTCGAACGGAGCGTTGGTCGCCACCCTGTCGACCGACGAGCCGGAGACCTACGAACGGCTCGCGCCGCAGATCCGGGCGTTCAAGACGGGCCGTGGGAAGCCTCGTTCGCGCGGTGACAGGGAGGAGCTGTTCGGCGGGTTCGGCGCGTCGTGGCGCGGCGCGTTCGTCGGAGGTGAGCTTCTGGTGCGGGCGGTCACCCATGGCCCGGCGATGGAGCGGCCGCCGGGGAACTTCCCCAGCTATCACCTCATGGCCTGAGCCCTGCCCTGGGCCCTGACCCTGAGCCCTGCCCTGGGCCCTGACCCTGGGCCCTGACCCTGGGCCCTGACCCTGGGCCCTGGGCCCTCACCCTGAGCGCTGAGTCCTGAGGCACCACCGGTGGGGAGTCGGTCGGCTAGCCGATTCCCTGCCGGTCGGGGAGCAGGGCGAACGCGCGGTCCGCCGACTCCGGGACCGTGCGGTCCACGGCCTGCGCGAGCAGCTCGCGGTGGCGAAGGAGGGGCTCGCGGCGCTCCTCGGGCGCAAGGCGCAGCAGATCGTCGAGGCCGGCCAGCATGCGCCGCGTGACCTGCGGATTGCCGATCGCGCAGCCACGGATCTCGGCGAACCCGAGGTCCACCAGAGCGGTCCAGTCCGGCACCGGCTGGACAAGGCGCACCGCCCCGCGCCGGTCACGGTGGCGCAGGGCGCCCAGCGGGTACCGGGCCACCGACGCGAGGAACTGGATGATGCGGTCGAGGGCCTGCACGGCGGTGGTCGGATCGTTCACCGCGGGCGAAAGGGCCCGCAGCGCGATGTCGGCGAGCTGGCGAAGCCCGAAGCCGAGGTCCTGGTGGAAGGTGCGCTCCACACCCACCGAGACGGTGTACCGCAACGCGCGCGGGGAGGGCGCCGCCCCACCGTGGACCGTGAACACCGGGGTCCCCGGCACCATGAAGTCGCCGATGCGCGGGACGAGCCGCAGCACGACGCCCTGCCGTCGCGCCGCCCGCACGACCCGGGCGATGTTCACGTCCCGCAGCACCCCGGCCCGCCCGCGGTGGGTGATCCGGGCGGTCTCCGGGCCGAGGCGTTCGTCGTCCACCGCGCCCTCGGTCGGATGCTTCACCGCCACCCGGAACGACTCCCGGGCGATCCGGTCGATCACGAAGCTGATCCGCATCATGCGGAGCGTCCCGTTCACGTAGGCGATGAACAGCAGAAGGCTCAGCAGCACCATCACCATCGCCAGGACGGACTCGATCAGCGGGACGGTCGTCAGCTTCCGTGGATCGGTCTCGCTGTCGAACGACGTCAGCGTCATCAGGGAGAACAGGAACGTCGCAAGGAAGACCGTCAGCGTGATCTTGGTGATCCGCGACCTGACGTACAGCCGCACCACGCGCGGACTGAACTGCCCGCTCGCCATCTGCACGGCCACCAGCGAGATGCTGAAGACGACACCGATGAACGTCATCATCGCCGAGCCGATGGTGCTGATCACCGCCTTCGCGTCCTCGGCGATCGACATCAGGGACTCGACGGTTTCGTAGTCCCCGGCCTCCTTCGCCGCCGTCACGATGTGGGCGTCCAGCTCGGCCGCGACCCACCACAGCACCATGGCGCCCGCCAGGCCGGCGGTCGGCGCGAACCACATGGTGTCCCGCAGATGCTCGCGCAACGGGGACAGCAGCCGGGGCCGCCGAACCTTCACGTCACCCAGCACACCAGTAATCATCCCGTCACTCATGGTGAGACTGTAGATGCGGCGGAACGGGGCGCCGGGCATCCGCCCGCCGACCGGCGGATACGCAGGTGAAAGGCACTCCGAAAGCTTGGTATTGTTGTCCATGTCGCCGCGGGGAACACCCCGCGAACGGCAAACACCTAGTCCGGGTGGCGGAATGGCAGACGCGCTAGCTTGAGGTGCTAGTGCCCTTTATCGGGCGTGGGGGTTCAAGTCCCCCCTCGGACACACAGCAGTGCAGCATCCGGTGCTGGCCGACTCTCGGCCGGCACCGTTTGTCGTTGGCGGCAGGTGCCGCCAGGCCGCAGCCCGGGGCGGCGGCGGTGACGCCGGCCGCCGCCAGGCGCAGCCGTCCTTCTCAGCGGGGCCGGGACAGCCAGGCCCGGTTGAACAGTTCGGGCAGCGGACCGGTGGTGGGACTGGTGAGTACCTGCTCGCGGTCGCGGGACAGCTCGGCGCCGAGCAGGTCCGCCTTCCAGGTCTCCATGGGCTGATGCGGCTTCTTCGCCGCGGCCCAGTCGCCGGGCAGGAACGTGGTGCGTCCTGCCCGGGGCCGACGGTCCGCGACCACAAGCGACGCGTCGAGAAGCCGGGCGGCGGCAGCCTTGTGCCGGGCGGGCGTCCAGTCGTTCCAGCGGCGGATGTTGCGGTCGGTGGGTGCGGGCAGCGCGAGCAGCTGGAGGTACAGGGTCGCGGCATCGGTATCGAGGCCGAGATCGGCAGCGGCCTTGGCCACGGTGTCGGGGGCCGAGGCACGTGGGTCCGTTTCGTAGCTGCCGGGCGGCAGCGCCCCGGAGCTGATCCTCTCCTCCAGGCGTCGGCACTCGGGGCCACGCAGCCAACGTACGAGGGAGAGATAGGACCCCTCGCAGTCGACGGCGGAATCCAGGCGCTGTGAACGGTCGTCCTTGCCGTACTGGGCCGGCCGGAAGTAGATGCCCGGCGACTCGCGGGCGCCCCGCCGGTCGATGCCGCCCTCGGCGATCACGGTAAGCCCGTCGTCGAGCGTGGGGTGGTCGAGGGGGGTGCGGGCCTCTCGGTACTCCTGGGCGCCGGGGAAGCTCGGTGCCAGGTCCGCGACAGTCCAGCCGCGCAGCGACGATCCCCGGGTGTCCAGGAGCATCTCCGGGTGGGCAAGGCGTTCGCGCAGCAGCGCGGCCACCTCGGGCAGGCCTTCACGGACCGGGTCCCCGCCCGGCAGTTCGGCGTAGATCCACGGCATCGCGTGGCACGTCACGGCGAGCAGTTCCTTGAAGCGGAGCCCGTCCTCGCCCTCCCAGCCGTGGCCGATGACGCTGCTCGCCCGCAGCCGGGTGTCGGCGTCCCGGGTCAGCACCGCGTTGCTCGTGGGGTCGGTGAACACCGTGCAGACCGCGGCCGGGGCCATGCGCACCGACTCGTGCTCGGTCGCCACCGCGAGCGTCGCCTCCGAGACGGCGGGGCGTGTGCCCTGCTGCGTGCGCCAGGCCTCGGCGATCCGCTCGGCGAGCGCGGTCTGCCCGCCGGGTTGCCACAACTGCTCCGGGTCGTCGGGCAGCACCCCGGCGAGCAGATCCAGGCGTGCGGGCACCTGCAGGTCGTTCAGCTCGCGCAGGCCCGCGTCGGCTTCGGACTGCTTGAGCCGCAGGGTCTTGCGGGCCTCGGCGTCCAGCCGCCACTTCACGTAGGAGCCGTCCGGAATTCCGGCTAGCAGCAGGGAAGCGGCGGCGCGGCTGAGTCCCGTGGCGTCGGCCAGTGCGGCGGCCGCATCCCGGTCCCAGGGGGCCGGGCCGTTCGCGCGTACGAGAGCGGTTAGCCCGTGCAGTTGGGTCGGGGTTCCCCAGTGGCCCGTGGGGACGGCCTCGGCCTCGGTGATGTCTCCGGGAGCGGGCGGATCGGCCTCGCCCGTACGCAGTTCCACGAAGTGCCGCCCGGTCGCCTTCGCGCCGATTCCGTGTACGGCGAGGACGGCGCCGCGCTCGTCGCGGGCCGCGTACGCGCCGTCGTCGGTGAGCTCGATGGTGCCGGTACGCATCCGGGCGAGGGCCGCGGGATCGGCGAAGGGCGTCCCGGCCCACACGTCAAGCATCGCCAGGAGGACCCCGCGCAGGTCGGCGTGGACGGGAAAGGAGCTGGCCCGCAGGGCGACGGCGCCGATACGGCCGATGAACCGGGACCAGTACCAACCCCGGTACTGGTCGGGGAGTTGATCGGTCCGTCCGGTCAAGTAGTCACCGGTGCGGGCGAATCCGGCGAGGGTGCCGGCCCGCCAGTACCCGGAGCCGCCGATGAGCCCGGAGAGGGCAGCAGAGATCAGGTCTTCGTTCAGACGGGCTGCGGGGCGTGTCGAATCCTCTGGCATGCCGCACATCCTGCCTGATGCCCCGGAGCCAACTGGACGGCGCCTGATCGGGGTTGTCGCCTGGTGCGGGCCGCCCTCAGGCCGCCGCCGACGGGAAGCGCTCCTACGGGACGCGTTCGAGCGGGAAGCGGTCGTCCCACCGCGGCTTCAGCTGGTCCGTGTTCCGGCCCACCAGGAATTCGGGGCGGGTCGGATGGGGCGGGGCGTTGTCGATGGAGTTGTACGACACCATCAGCAGCGCCCGCCGGTCCGGCGATGTGTTGTCCGACGAGGAGTGCACGATGTTCGGGTGGAAGGCCTGGATCGTGCCCGCCGGGCCGGTCGCCCGCGTGCTGCCGAAGGTCCCGATCAGTTCCTGGGCGCGGGCGTCGTCCATGACGTGCTCGGGATCCGCCGCGAAGTTCTTGCGCCAGTCCCCGCTGTCGCCCCGCGTGATCTTGCCGGGGCCGAGATATCCCACGCGGTGCGAGCCGGGGATGAGCATCAGCGGACCGTTGCCCTCGTGCACATCGTCAAGCGGTACGGCGAGCGTGACCGCCGCGGGCGTCGGCAGTCCGTCCTCCGCGTTCCAGAAGGCGAAGTCCTGGTGCCAGGGCCAGGCCTGGCCCTCCCGGGCCTGCTTCAGGTTCACCTTGAACTGGTAGACGTACACCGGCGTCCCGGTCAGCGCCTCGGCAAGCGCCAGGAGATAGGGGTGGCGCACGAGCGCCGCGTACGCCTCGTCGAACTCGTGGCAGCCGTGCACCGCGCGGACCGCCGTACTGTCCGGCTCGTGGACCACCTCGGGACCGCCTCGGCGGCAGATGGTGTCCAGGCTGTCGCGGAGCACGCTCACCGCAGGTCCGGTGAACCGGAACGGAGAGTGGCACCAGCCGTTCTCCTCGTACTCCGCGGTCAGCTCCGCCAGATGCCCGTCGTCAGTTTCGATCACGAATCCAGCCTCACCGGTTGTCGGGACACGTCGCACCGCTCCTCGATCCACTCGGCCATCGCGGAGATCGTCGGCCGGGAGATGAACGTCTCCAGGTCCGCGTACGCGCCGAAGCGTTCGTTGATCCGGGTAATCAGCACCGCGGCCAGCAGTGAAGTGCCGCCCAGCTGGAAGAAGTTGTCGTTGAACGCGATGTCCTTCGCGTCCAGGGCCTGCTCCCACAGGAGGGTGAGCTCCTGCTGCACTCCGTCCTCGGGCGGGGGGCCGACGCCGCTGCCCGTGACCGTCAACTCGCGGGCGGCCAGGGCCTGGCGGTCGAGCTTGCCGCTGGGCGTGAGCGGCAGGCGGTCCACCGGGAAGAACGCCACCGGCAGCATGTACTCGGGCAGTGTCTCGGCGAGCCGGTCCCGGAGGTCGTCCGGCAGCGGCGACTGCCCCACCACATAGGCGACGAGGCGCTTGCCCGCCGTGCGGCTCTCGTTCACCACGACCGCGGCGTCGGCCGCCTCCGGCAGGGCTCTGACCGCCGACTCGATCTCACCGAGCTCCACGCGGTACCCGCGGATCTTCACCTGCCCGTCGTCGCGGCCGAGGAAATGGATCCGCCCCTGATCGTCGACCCGGCCCGCGTCCCCGGTCCGGTACACCCGCGACCCCGGCGGTCCCAGCGGATCGGGGGTGAAGCGCTCCGCGGTCAGTCCGGGCCGGTTGAGGTAGCCACGGGCGAGCACCGGCCCGCCGATGCCGATCTCCCCGGTGACTCCGGCCGGGACCGGGTTGCCGTCCCCGTCAAGCACCCGCACGCGCGCGGCGTCGATGGACCGGCCGATGGGGGCGCGCTCCGGCCAGGACGCGGGATCGCCGGACAGCCGCAGGGCCGTCACGTTGTGCGTCTCCGACGGTCCGTACTGGTTGTGCAGCGCGACGCCCGGCAGGGCACCGAAGAACCGCCGCACCGCGGGAGTGATGTAGAGCTGCTCGCCCCCGCAGACGACCTCTTGGAGCGAGCGCGGATGGCGACCCACGTCCTGCGCCGTGTGGGCGAGGGCCTGCAAGGCCACGAACGGCATGAACACGCGGTGCACCCGTTGCTCGTCCAGGAAGCGCAGGAGCCGGTGGGAGTCCCGGCGTATCTCCTCGTCGACGAGCACGAGGCAGCCGCCGGTGCCCCAGGTGCTGAACATCTCCTCGAAGTGGACGTCGAAGCTCGCCGCCGCGAACTGGAGGGTCCGGGACCCGACCCCGGACGTGAACGTCTCGCGCTGCCAGGAGATCAGGTTGCGCAGCGGGCCGTGCGGCATGGCGACGCCCTTGGGCGTGCCCGTGGATCCCGATGTGTAGATGACGTACGCGAGGTCGTCGGCGGTGGAGGTGCGGGGCCGTTGCCCGTCGGCACCGCCGGGTATGTCCTCGTCGAGCAGCACGACCCGCGTCCCGGGCGGTGCGGGTGGCAGTCCCGAAGGCGTGCGGTGCGTGAGCAGTACGCGCATCCCGCTGTCCCGCATCATGAAGTCGAGCCGCGGCTGAGGGTAGGCGTGATCCAGCGGCATGTACGCGGCGCCGGCCCGCAGCGCGGCCAGGATGGCGATCGGCAGCCGGAACGAACGGTCGGTGCGGATGCCGACGACCGTGCCGGCGACGGAGAGGGTCCGCAGGTGGGCGGCCAACGTGTCTGCGGTGCGCCCGAGTTGCTCGTACGACAGTTGGCGTCCCCGGTATTCCACCGCGGGCAGGTCGGGTGACGTACGCCGTGTGTCGTCGAAGTACTGCAGCACACTCTCGCCGCCGGGGACCGTGGTTCGGGCTTCGTCGGTCTTCGAAGCGTGGCCGTCAGGCATCGGGAACGTCCGCCTCCTGAAGTGTCTTCTCCAATTCCGCTGCCAGTGCGGCCACGAACGGCTCGTCCAGCATGGAGTAGTGGTCACCGGCGATCACGCGCGGCGGGGAGAGCGCCGGGCAGAGCTGAGCCCAGGCCGCACTTGCCGCCGCCCGCATTCCGGGGTCGCTCTCCTGCGCCTGCAGCAGGGCCGTCGGGCCGGCGTACGGTGCCGGCCGGTACCGCAGGGCCGCGAGGGTGTGCGGGTCGCTCGGCGTGGATCCGGATTCGGATTCGGCCGGGAGCTGGTCGGCCAGATAGCTGTCGACGAGGACCAGCATGGCGACCCGCTCCCCGAGCCGGGTGAGCCGCTGGGCCATCTCGAAGGCGACGAGGCCGCCGATCGACCAGCCCATCAGAAGGTAGGGGCCGTGCGGCCTGGCTTCTCGGACCACCGCGAGATGGCGCTCGGCCAGAGCCTCGACATCGACCTCCGCATCGGCCTCGGCCCCCTGCGGAGTGCCGTCGTGCACGGCGTACAGCGGACGCAGCAGCACGGACCCGCCGGCGAGATTCCGGAAGCCGATGGCATCCCCGCCACCGGGGACGCAGAACAGCGGCGTCCCCTCGCCCCGGCTCTGCAGCGTGATGAGGGAACGCGAACGCCCGGCTCCATCGGCCGCATCCGCACCGCGGAGCAACGCTGCCAGCGCCCTAGGAGTCGCGGGATCGACCGGTGGTCCGTCGACCGCCTCTGTCTCCTCGAACAGCACCGACACCGGCAGTTCGGCGGAGAACGCCGCGTTGATCCTCGCGATCAGCCGCACCGCCAGGATCGAGTGGCCGCCGAGGTCGAAGAAGACGTCGTCCACACCGACGGAGGGGATCGCAAGGAGGTCGGCGAAGATGGCCGCGACCTTCGCTTCCGGAGCATCCGCATCCTGAGGCGGGGCCGACGTCTGCCCGTGCGGGTCGCGCGGGGTGTCGGCGGCGAGCAGGGCGTCGCGGTCGATCTTGCCGTTCACCGTGAGGGGCAGCCGGTCGAGCCAGACGTACGAGGCGGGGACCATGGCGGCCGGCAGGCGCTCGGTGAGATGGCCGCGCAGTTCCGACGGCGCGACCGTTCCGGTGGCCGCGGCCGAGAGGAACGCGGTGAGCCTGCCGCCGTGTGTACCGTCCGCACCGTCCGGCGAGAGCACCACGGCCGCCTCGCGGACGGACGGGTGTCCGAGCAGCGCCCGCTCCACCTCGGCCGGCTCCACGCGGACGCCACGCACCTTGATCTGCTCGTCCCTGCGGCCGAGGCAGTGCAGCGTCCCGTCGGGGGCGTAGTAGCCGATGTCGCCGGTCCGGTAGAGCCGTTGCCCGGGTACGTCGGAGAAGGGATGCGGTACGAAGCGTTCCGCCGACGCGGCGGGATCGGCGACGTAGCCGCGCGCCAGGCCGATGCCGCCCACGCAGATCTCGCCGAGTGCGCCGACCGGCACCGGTGCCAGGCGGTCGTCCAGGATGTAGATGTCGCTGCCGTCCACAGGGCGGCCGATGGGTACGTCGCCGACCGTGGGATCGTCCGCGGTGATCTCGTGGACCGCGCATCCCACCGCGGTCTCCGTGGGCCCGTACTCGTTGAAGATCCGTGTGGGCGCGGCGTGTTCGCGCCACGGTGCGATGTGCTCCCAGGAGAGGTTCTCGCCGCCCAGGACGAGTGAGTGCGTGACTTTGGATGTGCCATCGGGAGCGAGCTCGTGGTTGATCACGTTCAGGTGCGAGGGCGTCAGTTTGAGCAGGTCGAGGCCGGACCGACGGCCCAGTTCACCGGTGAGGCCGAAGACGTTGCGCCAGGCCGGATCCAGATGCACCGTACGCCCGCTGACCAGGGGCACGAACAGGCTGGTCACCGTCAGGTCGAAGGCCACGGAGGAGTGCACCATGGCCCCCGTCCCCTCCTCGTGCCCGTACGTCCGGGCCGCCCAGAGCACGTAGTTGGAGAGGGCACGGTGGGGCAGCATCACGCCCTTGGGGACACCGGTGGAGCCGCTGGTGAACAAGACGTAGGCGAGGTTCTCCGGTGTCACCTCGGCCCGTGGGTGGACCCGGCCTTCGGTCTCCGGCAGCTGGTCGACGTTCAGGCAGGGGATCGTGCCGAACCGGTCCTGCGCCGTGTCAGGGCCGGTGAGGACCAGGGAGCACCCCGAGCGCTCAAGCATGTCCGTGGCCCTGGCCGGGGGGAGGTCCGGATCGAGCGGCAGATAGGCGCCACCCGCCTTGAGTACGCCCAGCATCGCCACCAGAAGCTGACGGGTGTGCCCGATGGCCAGCGCCACCGGTTGATCAGGGCCGACGCCGTACTGCCGCAGCGCCAGGGCCACTTGGTCGGCCTGCTCGTCCAGTTGCCGGTAGGTCAGCCGGGCCGCAGGGTCCACGACCGCGACGCTGTCCGGCGTCTGCCGGGCCTGACGCTCGATGATCCGGTGCAGACACTGGGGCGTTCGCCGGGTGTCACGGCCGTGGTCGGCAGCGGCCCGTACGAGGTGGCGGCTGTGCTCGTCGAGCAGGCTGATGGTGTCGAGCGGGGCCGACGGGTCGGCGACGGCCCCTTCCAGCAGGGTCAGATACTGACCGGCGAGGCTTCGCACATAGTCGGCGGGGAACTCACCGTCGCGGTAGCGCCACACCAGGCGAAGTGAGTCCTCGCCCGTGACGCTCTCCAGCTTCACCGCGGCAGGCTCGGCCTCGATGTCGTCCCAGGCCAAGGTGAAGGTGACGCCGTCGGCGCGCCCGGCAACTGCCGCCTCCTTCGCCTCGTACGCGGCAGTCGCCCGGTCGGTCGGGTCGGTGGCGTACGACGCCGGTATGCGCTCGGCGGCACGCTCGGCGTTCGACTGCTCGTCCTGGATCTGGGCCAGGAGGCCGGAGAAGGTGGCGGCCGCGTCCGGCCCGGTGCGGATCGGCGACCAGTGGGCGAAGTGACCGGCGCAGTCGCTCAGTTCGTCGTACGGACGTCCTGGGAGGGCGGTCGCGACGGTGACGGCGGAGCGGTCGGTGATCCTGCGCAGGAGAGTCATCAGGCAGGTGAGCAGTACGACTTCGGTCGTGACGCCATGCTGCTCCGCGCATCCCCGCACGGCCCGCGCCAGCGGGAGCGGCACGGTGCGGTCCAGGCGTATGACGGCGGGGCCGGTGAGCGCCCCGGCCTGCCGTAGGGGCAGGTCCACCGGTGCCGCAGGTCGGGCGTCGCCCCCGGCCACCGGCCCGGCGGCGTCCTGCTCGAACTGCCATTGCGCGTACTGGATGTACTGCAGTGGCGCGGCGTCCGGTGAACGCCCGTCGTAGGCGAGGGCGAGCTCGGCCACGAGGTGGCGCAGGGTCAGGCTGTCGGCGGACAGACCCGAGGTCGTGATCAGCAGGGCGTGGCGCTGGTCGGAGAGCCTGAGCAGCCGTGCGCGCAGCGGGGCGGCACCGTCGATGCCCGCCGGGCGCAGACGCTCTGACCGCACCGCGCTGTCCAGGTCCCCGGGGATGTACGCATCGGTGACCGCCCATTCGACGCTGCTGCCGCCCTCCCGGCCGATGTCCGCGAGCGCGGTTTTCGCCCCCGGCACCCGGCGGTAGCGCGCCCGCAGCGCGCCATGGCGGTCGGTGACCGCGCGCAGTGCGTCGGCAAGGCGGTCCGGGTCGACAGCGCCGTCGATGTGGAGCAGCGCCTGTGCCCATCCCGGGGAGGAGGACTCGTACGCCTGCCAGATGCGCTGCTGCTGGAACGACAGCCGGAATCCCTCGACCCCGGTCATGCGAACCGCACCATGTCGCCCATGGCCACCAGGAGTTCGCGTGGTCCGCTGAAGGGGTTGCGGGCATGTGCGACCAGGATGTTGTCGAGGACCAAGACGTCGCCCCTCTCCCAGGGGAAGCAGACTTCGAGTTCGGCGTACACCCGGCAGATCTCGGCCATCGCCTCGTCGGGGATCGGTGATCCGTCGCCGAAATGGCACTGTCGCGGCAGCGTGTCCGGCGTGTGGGTGGCCTCAAGCGCCGCCCTTGTCGCGGGGGCCAGGCAGGCCGGGTGCCAGTGCTGGGCCTGATTGATCCACGACCACACGCCGGTTCCCGGGTGCCGGACGGCGGCAGGACGTACCGCCTCGGTGCGCAGGCGGTCGCCGTCCCAGGCGGAGCGCAGGCCCTGCTGGGCGCAGCGCGCCTCGGCCTCGCTCCGGTCGTCGGTGCGCAGGACCTCACGCCAGTCCAGGCCGAGCCCGGTCCCGTAATTGCGTACGTACATCACGCCCTTGGCCAGGAACTCGGACCGCAGATCCGCGTCGAGCCGCCGGAAGACCTGCCGGCTGTCGACGATCGGGGTCTCACCACCGGAGGCGGCGGGCCGCGCACAGCAGAACATGATGCGGGCGGGGCCGGTGTCGTTGAAGGAGTTCTCGGTGTGCCACAGCAGCTTCTCCTCCGGCGGGAAGAACACCGGAGAGGAGATGCTGCCGCTCAGCGAGGCCCGGGGATGCTCGCCGTTGTCGCGGTACAACTCGTCGACGAGCGCGGCGGCGAGGGGTTCCAGGTCGTGAGTGGTGGTGACCGAGAACCCCCGGAGCAGCACGGCGCCGTGGTCGGCGAGGGTCTCGTCAAGCCATGGCCGCGAGTGTGCGGCCCAGGCCGCGACGTCGACTCCGGCGGCCGTCGGCCGGACGACCAGGGGCGGTTCCCCCGGATGCGCGAGCGGCGCATGGCTGACGAGCGAGTCGGAGGTGAAGCTGACCTGGGCGGGCACGGCCTGCCGGAGGCCGGCCGGGCCCGGCAGCGGCCCGCGCGGTGGATTCGTCACGCCGGCTCCTCCTGGTGCAGCGCCCGCCCGAGGCGGTCGGCGGCGAGCAGATACAGGGCTTCGACGTCCTGGCCGGTGATCGCGGAGAACTGGTGGGCGGTCTCGAACGCCGGGTGGCGCACCAGCTTCTCGCGGTAGTCGGGCAGCGCGGCGCCCGACTGGAGCATCTGGAGCCATTGACGGGTGCCGGGGTAGGGGCTGTTGACGTTGAGGGCGACGCAACCGTCCGGGATGCAGCCGTCCCGGTGCAGTTCGGCGATGAGGTCGAGCGTGAGCAGCCGCTGCTCGGGCGTTTCCCCCAGGCCGAACTGCAGGGACGTACCGACCCGGATCCCGGCCTCGCGGCACCAGTGGGCCACGTCCCGGAAGCGCTCGGTCCAGTCGGCCTCGGAGACCAGAAGCAGCTGGCGGACCTTCTGGACGCGTACGGCGTCGGGTTCGGCCGATTCGACGCCGAAGTACACATAGCTGCAGCCCGCCCCGGCCATGCGCCGCAGGAGGTCGCGGTCCACGTCGTTGACGGTGGTCTGGCAGCCCCATTCGAAGGTGCCGTGCTCGGCGGCGAGGTCCTCGAGGAGGGTCAGGAACTCGGTCAGCCAGCGGGGGTTCTGGGTGAAGGTGCTGTCGTCGAAGAACACCGCATCGAAGCCCTGGTCGATGCGGAGCCGGATCTCTCCGATGACGTGCTGCGGCGACCGCTGGCGGATCTTGGGCTGCTCGTAGAGGAACGCGTCCGCGGACTCGTGGCAGAAGGAGCACGCGTACTTGCAGCCGAGACAGGCCATGATCTGTGCGGTCCTGCGATGCCCGAAGACGGGGAAGCGGTTCTCGTGCGTCATCCGGGTCACGTCGATGTACGGGAGCCGGTCGCCGTCGATCGGAACGCCGCTGAGCGGCATCGACTCGATGCGCTGCGCGTTCCAGTCGTAGATGAACAGGCTGCCCACGCCCGGCAGTTCGGCGAACCGGTCCTGCTCGGTGAGCATGCGCTTCTTGACGGTCTCGGCGTCGGCGGGCAGGCAGTCCGCCACCACCTTGAGCACCTCGGGCAGCGCGAACGCGGAGTCCCCCGCGAACACGATGTCCATGAGCTCGCGTTCATCGGGACGGGCGAAGGTCTGCAGTGCGGTGAGCCGGCCGAGTTCCTCCGCGCCGATCCGGAAGTCGTCGTGGCTCGCCTGCCGGCGGCCGCTCATGTCGGCCACACGGCGCGAGGCCGCCCGGTAGGCGTCCGGGTTCACGGCGTCCTCGTGCTGGCCGCCGAGCAGGACGATCGCCTGCGGGCACTCCTTCTTGACCGTTGCCGCGATGCGCAGGGCGAAGTGGTGGCCCTCGGAGAGGTTGCTGATGCCGACCACGACGGGGCGGTGCTCGCGCAGACAGGTGACGAGTTCCTGCTCGAAGGCGGCTGAGTAGGCGGGCGGATTGAGGACGGCCACGACTTCGGGGACCCGCGCGCCGGGGAACTCGTCGATGCGCAGCATCCGGTCGAGGACGCAGGTCGCGTAGAGCAGCGGCGTCGGCATGCCGGGGAAGGCGCCGGTCGCGCCCTCCTCGATGTGCGGGGCGCTGACGAAGAGGACCGGGAAGTGCTTGGCGCGCCGCCGCTCTTCGTGACGGCGCGGGTCTTCGGGCCCAGGCGCGGCCGGGCCGAGGCGGGCGTCGAGCTCGTGTTCAAGGGCGGTCTCGCGGCGCAGTGCCTCCTGCGAGACGGTGCGGGGGTCCTCGCCGTCACCGGGGTGCCAGCGCCAGCGCTTCTCCTCCTCGTACAGCTCACGGTCTATTCGGTCGGCGCGCGCCTGGCGCACGCTCTGCGCCAGGGCCTGAGGAACGGCGAGCGGCGTGGGGTCCATGCGCGTCACCCGCCCGTCACACGGGAGACGTACGCCGCGACCTCGGGGTCCGCGAGGAGGCGCGTCCGGTCCACGGCGAAACTGGTGACCGTGCCGCGCGGGTCGGCGCCGCTGGTGCCGACGCCACCGGTGGCGGACAGGACGGTCGTCGCGGGAGGCGTGTCCGGCGGCGGATCCCCGGCGTGCGTCCAGGCCGCCGCGGCGAGGTAGGCGAGGTAGTGGGAGAAGCGGTCGGAGAGCTGCTGTTGCACCGCGGGGGCGACGGAGAGCCGGCCGCAGGCGGCGGCCACCGCCGTCCCGTAGGCCGCTTCCAGCGCCTCGGCGAGCGGCAGCACGGCCGCGCCGGTCAACGAGGGTTCGGCATCGCAGGGTTGGGCCGCGGCGAGGGCGGTGTCGAGGTCCTCCGGGGAGAGCTGGGCGGCGAGGGTGCGCACGGCGGTGCGGTACTCCTCGCCCAGGGTGCGGCTTTCGGCCACGATCGGATCGAAAATGATGAGGGACGGCGTGCCGAGCCCCAACATCCGTAACCGGTCGGCAAGTTCGCGGGCGAGCCCGCTCCCCGCGCAGTGTCCGAGCACGGCCCGCACCGGCTGCCCGTGCTCCTTGATCTCCTCAAGCCAGGGCGTCACATAGTCGTCGGCCCCGCGCTCCACCAGCTCGGCGACCGTGCTCCGCCTCGGCAGTCCTTCCAGTACGCGCCGACCGTCAAGGGAAGACGCCAGGTCGGCGAACCGGGCGTCGCCGCGTCCGGCGTCGAAGGCGACCGTGAGGATCAGGCCCGCGTCGCCGTCCCGCAGTACGTGCCATCGAGAAGAAGTCATGGTGCTCCCGTCTGTCCGAGCCGCGGAAGGCTATACGTGGGCATCGGCCCAGAAGGTGCCGTACTCATCGGCGGTGCCGGGGGCCGGCGCCGAACCGAAGTACGGGGTCTTGTCCATGGCCTGCGCGAACAGCTCCTGGCCCTCCAAGAACACCTCGTAGACCTGGTCCGGGGTGGCCTTGTCGGTGGCGAAGACGGGCGGCAGGTCCTCGTGGTAGAGGCTGAAGTCGCGGTGGAGCAGCTTCATCCCGAAACGCTCGGGAGTCTCGAACATGGCGCTTCCCGGATACGGCACGAGGCCGAAGAGATAGGTCGCCTGCAGCAGGTCCTCTTCGAGCAGTCGGCACACCCAGTCGATGCTGCGCCGCATGTCGTCGGGGCTCTGGTCGGGAAAGCCGTTCACGGTGAAGGAGCAGGCGGCGAGCCCGGCGTCCCTGACCTTTTTGAGGGTTTCCCTGGTCGCGCTCAACTTCATGTGATGCTTATGCGTCTCATGGCTTTCCTGGGATGCGGTCTCCAGGCCTATCTCCACCCATTGGCAGCCACTGCTCTTCAGTTTGCGCAGAATGCGGTCATCGGTCAGGCAATTCAGTCGTGTCTGGCAGTCGTAATTGATGTCACCCTCTTTCTCAAGGAGGTCAAGGAGTTCGAGGGTGTGGTCCGGATGCAGGGTGAAGGTTTCGTCGCCCCAGTAGATGTTGTGATGGCGGCCGTAGCGGGCCCGGTATGCGCGGATCTCTTCGAGTACGCGGTCCAGGGGGAAATAGTCGGGGCGCTGGCCGATGGTCTGGATGGTGCAGAACGTGCACTTGTAGGGGCAGCCCAGAGCGTAGACCTGGCGTAAATAGCGGATGTCTTCGCCGGTGCTCGCAGGGAAAAGGTCCACCTTGGGAAAGGGGATCTCGGACGGGTGCAGATCCGGATAGCGGCGCGTCGTCCGCGCGGTGGTGCCGTCGGACCGCTGGTGCACCAGGTTGCCGACGTCGGCCACGTCGCGTCCGTCGGCCAGGGCGTCGAGGAGCGCGGGAAGGGCCTGCTCGCCGCGTTCGACCACGACGTAGTCGACGCTCGGGTGGCCGGCCACCTCGTGCGCGAGCGGCGTGGCGACGACGCCGCCGTACACCACGGCGGCCGCCGGATGGACCCGCTTCACGGCGTCCGAGATCTCGTACGCGTAGCAGAGGTTCACGGTCATCGGCGAGAACAGATAGACGTCCGCCGGATGCGCGCGCAACGCCGACTCGACCGCGTTCACGGCGAGGTGTCCCGGCCGTGTGAACGTGTTCGGATCGGTGTACAGGTCGACCACGTCGATGTCGTTGTAGCCGTGCGCGACGAGAACTCCGGCCAGCCAATGCATCCAGTGCGGCAGCTCCCACATGTTCTTTCTCATATGGTCGAGACCGGGATGTGCCGCATGGTATTGAATGTCGAAGTTCCGCCAGAAATCTTTGCGCTGCGCAATAGGGACGGTAGACATGGGAGTATGCACAAAAGCGACCCGCAATTTCTCTCCAAGGAAGAGGGGACTGGGGCTGCGCACAGACGATCCAAGCGAAATCGAATTTCTAGCATGCATGTTAGATTGACGTCAAGAAGTTGAAACAAGACACGTTGCCAGAGGGGTCCTTGACGCCTTCTGGGGCGTGTGGTGTACTGCCCGTCGGCGGATCTGGATGGGGGGAACCCGTGCCGTCAGGTGAACTGTCCGAGGACCAGGATCAGGCACGGCCGACGGGTACGGGGGGCGGGTCGCCCTCTTTATGGAGCAACCCCGCATACCGAATTTTCTTAGGCGTTCAGACCCTTTCCGCGCTCGGTGACTCCTTCTCGTATGTCGCGTTGCCGCTGCTCGTCCTGCACACCACGGGCTCGGTCCTCCAGATGGGCCTCGTCACCGGGCTCACCGGTGTCGCGTCGATCCTGACCGGCCTGTTCGCCGGCGTCATCGCCGACCGCTTCGACCGCAGACGGCTCCTCATGCTCGCCGACGGGGCGCGCTGTCTGCTCTACCTGGTGATCCCGCTGGTCTGGATCTCCGCGTCGCCTCTGTGGCTGATCTACACCGTCGTCCCCATAGCGGGCTGCTTCTCGATGCTCTTCCAGGTCACCTATGTGACCGTGGTGCCGGCCATCGTCAAGCCGGACCAGATCACCAAGGCCAACGGCCACCTGTACGCGACGTACGCGGTCGCCAGCGTCGCCGGACCCGCGCTCGCGGGCTTCGTGGCCTCGTCCGCGGGGCCCGCCGCCGCGATCGGCATCGACTCCGCGACCTTCGCCGTCTCCGCGCTCGGCGTTCTGCTCGTCAAGTTCGACGGCAGGCCACGGCGGTCCGACACACCCCAACACGGCAGCATCCGCAATGAGTTCCTGGCCGGGGCGAAGTTCCTGTGGGCACACCCCGTGCTGCGGCCGCTGACACTGCTCCTCTCGCTGATCACCTTCCTCATCTACGGCCTGACCGACCTCGTCATCTACCTGGTCAAGGACGAGCTCGGCCACCCGGACACCACGGTCGGCTGGGTCCTCACCGCCGGGACCGTCGGCTCGTTCATCGCCTCCGCGGCGGTCGCCCGGGTGCGCAAACGGCTCGGGTTCGGTGTTGCCTGGATCAGCGCGTTCTCGCTCGCGGGTTTCGCCGTCGCCGGGATCGGCCTGTCCGGGAGCGTCCCGGTCATCGCCGTGCTGATGACGACCACCCTGATGTGCACCGGCATCGCCGGCATCTCATCCATGTCACTGCGTCAGGAGGTGACCCCCAGCCATCTCCTCGGCCGGGTCACGTCCTCGTTCTGGACCATCCACACGGCGCTGGGGCCGGTCGGTGCGGCCATCACCACCGCGGCCGCCGCCGGAGTCGGTGTCACCACGGTCTGTCTCGTGATCGGTGTCGTCGTCCTGGCCATCGCACTGACCGGGACGCTGACCGGCATCACCCGGCCGCACGCCGCGGACCGCCCGGCAGGAGAGGTCGCATGAGCTTCGGCACCCCCGGCATCCGGCATCCGTCCGGGCCCGCGCCGTCCGGCGGGGACGCGCCTTCCGGCGGAGACGCGCTGTCCCCGGCCCAGGAGAGCTTCTGGTTCCTGGACCGGATGCACCCCGGCACCGCGCTGTACAACGCGTGCTCGGCGATCCGCCTCACCGGACCGCTCGACCCCGAAGCGGCCGCCCGCGCCGTGGGCGAGATCGTCCGCAGGCACGACGTCCTGCGCACCCGCTTCCCGGCGGACGGCGGCGTCCCACGGGTGTGCGTCGAGCCCGAACTGCCGGTGCCCACCGCGCTGATCGACCTGACCGGGCTGCACCCCGAGCGCCGTGCCGCCGAGGCCCGCCGCCTCGCCGATGAGCACGCCCGGCGCCCCTTCGATCTTGAGACCGGGCCACTGATCCGTACGGTGCTGCTGCGTTCGGCGGACGACGACCACACCTTGCTGCTCAACTGGCATCACATCATCTGCGACGGCTGGTCCCGGCAGGTCTTCCTCGACGAGTTCCTCGAACTCGTCGCCGCCCGGGCCGAGTCCCGCGACCCCGACCTGATCCCGCTGCCCGCCCAGTACGCCGATATCGTCGCCGGGCGTCGGCACCTGCGCGCGGGCGATCCCGTATACGAAGCGGAACTGTCCTACTGGCGCGAGCAGTTGTCCGGGCTCACCGACGTCCGGCGGCTGCCTCCGGACCGCACACCTCCCGAACGGTCCACCCCGCCGGCCGCCGCCGCGCGCCGGACGCTCGACCCCGAACTGATGCGCCGCGTCGGCAAGTTGGCCCGAGCCGAACGCGTCACGCCGTTCATGGTGCTGCTCACCGCCTTCGTGATCACTCTCTCACGCCACCTGGACCAGGACGACGTCGTGGTCGGCACGCCGAGCGCCCTGCGGGAGGAAGTCGACGCCGACCTGTTGATCGGCCCCTTCCTCAACATGCTCGCCCTGCGCACCGACCTGTCCGGGGACCCGACCGTGCGGCAGGCGCTTGCCCGGGTGCGGGAGACCTGCCTGGGCGCGTACGAACACCAGACGGTCGCCTTCCAGGACATCGTCTCCGCCATCGGCGCCGAACGCACCGAGAGCGACAGCCAGTTCTTCGGGGTCACCTTCCAGTACATCGGCACGCCCGCCACCCGCAGGGGACCCGGCGGCCTGACCGCCCGCGCCGAGGAAGTGGAGGTCGGCGTCGCCAAGTTCGACCTGACCGTCGACGTCTTCGCCGAGGAGGGGCAGACCGACGTACTCGCGCAGTACGACAGCGATCTCTACCGGGCCGAGACCATCGACGGGCTGCTCGGCCTGTGGCAGTCCGTCCTCGACGACATGACCCTCGACCCGGAGCAGTCCGTCGGCCTGACCGGTGTTCTCGGCCCCGAGGAACGTGCGCTGCTGCTCGACGCCGCGACGGGCGCCACGGTCGCGCCCGCCGATGACTGTGTCCTCGATGTGTTCGAGCAGTGGGCCGAGCGGACGCCGGACGCGCCCGCCCTTGTGCACGGCGACACCCGGCTCACGTACGGCGAACTCGACCGCGCCGCCAACCGGTTGGCCCACCGGCTGCGCGGCGAGGGCGTCACACCCGGGTCCCGCGTCGGCATCTACATGGAGCGCTCCGCCGAGAGCGTCGTCGCGGTCCTCGCCGCGTGGAAGGCGGGCGCCGCCCATGTGCCGCTGGACCTCGACAGCCCCGCCGCCCGCCGGGCGATGATCGTCGCCGACGCGGGGGTGGGCGTGGTGGTCACCCAGGAGGGGATCGTCGCCGACCTCGCCGGCGATCCCGTACGCAGTGTGGTCGCCGGCCCGGACGGCGCCGACCCCGGGCGCTTCCCGGGCGTCAGGCCCGAGCGCAGGATCGGTCCCGACAGCCTCTGCTATGTCATGTATACGTCGGGCTCGACCGGGCGCCCGAAAGGCGTCATGGCCACGCATGGCTCACTGCGGCGCATCCAGCTCGCGTGGGAGCACGCCTTCGCGCTGCGCGGACGGATCCGCAGCCATCTGCAGATGGCCAACTTCAGCTTCGACGGCTACCTCGGCGAGCTCGTCCGCTCCATAGGCTCCGGCGCGACCCTCGTGGTCTGCCCCCGCGAGACGCTGCTCCTGCCGGCCCGGCTGCTCAGCCTGATGCGCGAAGAGGGCGTCGACGTGGCCGACTTCGTGCCCACGGTGCTGCGCACCCTGGCCGCGCACATCGCCGAGAGCGGCCAGGACCTGGCCTTCCTCAAACTGCTCATCGTCGGCTCCGACACCTTCCCCGCCGACGAGCTGGAGCGGATCCGCCGGCTGTGCGGACCGGACACGGATGTCGTCAACTGCTACGGCCTGACCGAAGGCACCATCGACAGCACCTACTTCACCGTCGGCGCAGAGGACCAGGACACCCGGTCCGTGCTCATCGGCACCCCGCTGCCCGGTACCGAGGCGTATCTCCTCGACGACCGGATGCGCCTTGTGCCACCGGGCGTGCCCGGCACCCTGTACATCGCGGGACCCAGCCTCACCCGCGGCTATCTCGACGCCCCGGGCCGCACCGCGGACGCCTTCGTGCCGCACCCCTTCGCCGGCCGGCCCGGCGCGCGGATGTACCGGACCGGCGACCGCGGCCGCTACCGGCACGGGCCGCACGGCCTGCGCATCGAGTTCCTCGGCCGCCGCGACCACCAGCTCAAGGTGCGCGGCTACCGCGTCGAACTCGGCGAGATCGAGGCCGCGTTCCGCCGCTCACCGAGCATCAGGGACGCCGTCGTCCTCACCGCGGAGGAGCAGGGCACGAGGCGCGTCCACGCCTATCTCGTACCGAGCGCCGGGCAGGAAGGCGTGGACTGGCACGCGGTGGTGCGCGAGCATCTGCCGCTGTACATGCTGCCCGACCGCCTGGTGCTGCTGCCCGAACTTCCGCTCACCCCGAACGGCAAGCTGGACCGCGCCGCGCTGCCGCAGGCCGGCGGCGCCGAGGTCGCGCCGCCCGGCACCGCCAGACCCGCCCGCACACCGGTCGAGCACACCCTGCTCGACCTGTGGCGCGGCGTGCTGCGGCGCGCGGAGATCGGCGTCAACGACGACTTCTTCAGCCACGGCGGTGACTCGCTGATGGTGATGCGGGTGATCGCGGCAGCGCACGACACCTGGGGCGTGGACATCACCGTACGGGCCTTCTTCCGGGCTCCGACCGTGGCCCGACTCGCCCCGCTGGTCGAGGGGTTGCTCGCCGATTGCGCCGCACAGGGCGGGACGGACCGAACATCTGGCGCGCCCGACCGGATCGTCCCGGTCGCCCGCCGACGCATCGCGTACGAGGAGGGTTGAGTGACCACTGGACCGCAGCACGGCGGCGACCCGGCCGCATACCGGGTCGTCGTCAATCACGAGGAGCAGTACTCGATCTGGCCCGCCGAACAGCCGCGCCCTGCCGGCTGGGAGGACACCGGGCACGGCGGACCGCGCGAGGAGTGCCTGGCGTACATCGAGACCGTCTGGACCGACATGCGGCCGCTGAGCCTGCGCCGCAGGATCGAGCGGGAGGCCGCCGGATGACGCCGTACTACCTGGGCTGTCTCCTCGGAGACGTGCGCGGCTTCGCCGGCTGGGCCGAAGCCGCTGCGGGGGAGCAGCGGGAGCTGCCCGACGACACCGTGGTGTATCTGCGCGAGGACCTTGCCGTCGTACGCCACCCCGTGCAGGCCGACCAAGGGGTGCTGTGGGACGCGGCGACGCCGCAGTGGCGCGCCTTCTGCGCCGACGCGCTGCGGTTCGAGCCGCCCGCAGGACGGAAGTGACGGCCGTGCAGCTGCCCCACGTCATCGAGGCCCACGAGGGCGAGGAACTCCTCGGCAGGATCGGCCGGGACCGGGCCGCGATCCGCCGGCGGCTGCGCTCCGACGGCGCCGTGCTGCTTCGCGGCTTCACGGCAGGCGGCGTCGACGGGTTCGAGTCCGCGGTACGTGAACTGTCCGGCGAGGCCCCGCTGCGCTACGAGGAACGGTCGTCGCCCCGCAGCACCATCAAGGGCCGGGTGTACACCTCCACCGACTACCCGCCGCACGAAGAGATCTTCTTCCACAACGAGAACTCCTACCGCGTGTCCTGGCCGATGAGCCTGTACTTCTACTGCGTCGAGCCACCGGGCGGCAGAGGAGCGACCCCGCTCTCCGACACGCGCCGCGTGCTGAGCCTCCTCGACCCCGCCGTGCGCGAGGAGTTCGAGCGGCGCGGCTGGAAGGTGGTGCGCAACTTCGGCTCCGAGTTCGGGCTGAGCTGGCAGGAGGTCTACGACACCGATGACCGGGCCCAGGTGGAGCGGTTCTGCGCGGCCAACGGCGTCGCCGTCGAGTGGCGTCCGGACGGCGGCCTTCGCACGTCCTCGGTGCGCGATGCCGTCCATCGGCACCCGGAGACGGGGGAGGAGGTGTGGTTCAACCACGCGGCGATCTTCCACATCTCGACGCTGTCGCCGGAGAACCGTGAGGGCATGCTCGAACTGTTCGGCGAGGAAGACCTGCCCAACCAGAGCTACTTCGGTGACGGCGCGGACATCCCCGACGACGTCATGGCGCACGTACGCGACTGCTACCGGACGGCGGCCACGCGGTTCGACTGGTCCCGCGACGACGTCCTGGTCATCGACAACATGCTCACCGCGCACGGCCGGGAGCCCTTCACCCGTCCCCGTACGATCGCCGTCGCCATGGCCGAGGCGGTCGCGGCGAACGGGCGGGGGTGACCGCCATGACGGGACGAACGGTGTCCGCCCTGGTGAGCGACGCGTCGTACGCCCAGGCGCGGATGTACTTCCTCGACGAACTGGCCCATCGGACCGGGGTGTTCACCGTCGCCCGCGTCCTCGACCTGACCGGTGACCTCGACCCGGCGGCCCTGGACGCGGCGGTGCGCGGATGCGTGCGCCGCCACGAGAGCCTGCGCACCTGCTTCCGCGTCCACGAGGGACAGCTGCAGCAGATCGTCACCGACCAGGAGCCCGAGCTGCGCATCCTCGACCTGCGCACCCTGCTCGGGCGGGACGCCCCGCCGGACGAGCAGGACCTCGTCGCCGACCTGGCCCGGCAGGAGGCCGCCGAACCCTTTGATCTGCGGCGCGTTCCCCTGCTGCGGACCACGCTGATCCGCCTCACCGACCAGCGGGCCGTACTGCTGTTGACGCTGCATCACATCGTTGCCGACGCCTGGTCGTTGGACCTGCTCCTGCGGGAGCTCGCGGCGCTCTACCGGGCCCACGTCACCGGCGCTCCCGACGGGCTGCCCGAACTGCCCTTGCAGTACGCGGATTTCGCCGCCTGGCAGCAGCGCGCCGAGACGAGCGGCGCCCACGACCGGCTCCTCGCGCACTGGCGCGAGCGCCTGAGCGACCTGCCCGAACTTCCCCTGCCCACCGACCGCCCGCGCCCCGAACAGCGCTCCTACCGCGGCCAGGAACTCTCCGTCCCGCTCGACGACCGGCTCGCGGGCCGGCTGGGTTCCCTGTGCCGGGAGGAGGAGGCGAGTCTCTTCATGGGCCTGCTCGCCGGCTTCTATGTCGCGCTGCACCGCTACAGCGGCCGGGCCGATCTCACCGTGGGCGGCACCACGTCCGGCCGGGCCCGCCCCGAGACCCAGAACGTGATCGGTTCCTTCGTGAACATGGTGGTGCTGCGGACCACGGTCCGCGACGACCACACGCTGCGGGACGTGCTGCGGGCCACCGCGGAGACCTGTCACGACGCCTACGACCACCAGGAACTGCCCTTCGAGCGGTTGGTGGCCGCGCACGGCGGCGCCCGAAGGGCCAACAGGAACCCGCTGTTCCAGATCGTGTTCCAGATGATCGCCGAGCCGGACGACGAGCTGTCCGTGCCGGGCCTTGGCATCCGGATGCGCGAGGCGGCCACCAGCGTCACCACCTTCGACCTGGTGTGCACCGTGACCAACAGGGCCGGCCGGCTCTCGGCGACCCTGGACTACGCGACCGAGCTGTGGGACCAGGACACCGTCGCGGCCCTGGGCCACGCCTGGCAGCGGGCGCTGCGGGACCTCGCAGAGCGGCCCGACCGCGCCCTGCGGGACATCCCCCTCGCCGAGGAGCGTCCGTACACCCCGGACGTCCTGCCGGACGAGCTGCGCGGCGATGCGGCGCTCGCGCAGCTGCCCGCCGATGCCGTGCTGACCGTCCGCGACCCCTACGGCCACCCCGCGCCGCCCGGAGCGGTCGGTGAGCTCTTCCGCCGCGACAGGCCGGACGGTCCCGCGCGGCCGACCGGCGTCGCGGTGCGGTCACGCGGAGACGGCCGCCTCACGGCGGCGCCATCGCAGGACGCCGCCTCCGAAACCGCCCCGGAGCCGTCCGACAAGTCCGCACCCGTCGGCCCCATGGAGCGCGAACTCGCCGCGCTGTGGGAGGAGTTGCTCGGCTGCACAGGCGTCGGACGGCACGACAACTTCTTCCGGTGCGGCGGCCATTCGCTGCTTGCGACGGTGCTCATCACCCACGTCCAGGAGCGCTACGGCGCCGATGTCACCCTTGAGGCGTTCTTCCGGCAGCCCACCCCCGCGGGCCTCGGCGAGGCGATCGCCGCCGCCTCCGATGCAGCAGGGAAGACCGGTGCCGCGGGAGCCGATGAACTGAGCGCGCTCGTGGACGCATTGGAGCGACGGGGGGACCATGCCTGAAGCCGACCTCGCCGAGCGGATCCAGAACCTCACGGCGAAGCAGCGCACGGAACTGCTCGGACAGCTGCGCGAACGCGGCATCACCCCGCCGCTGAGCCTGTTCGCAGGCCCTGCCGACGGGGACGCGCCCGTGTCGTCGGGGCAGCGTCGCATCCTCTTCCTGGGCGCGCTGCAGCCGGAGAACTCCGGCTACACCAGCGTGAACCCCTTCCGGCTCACCGGGCGACTCGACCCGGCCGTGCTCCACCGGTGCCTGAACGAGATCACGGCCCGGCACGAGATCCTGCGGACCGTGTTCCCCCTGGTCGACGGCGTCCCCGTGCAGCGCGTCCGGGCCGCCGCACGGGTCGAGCTGACCGTCGTCGACCTGCGCGGACTCCCGCCCGCGCGGCGCGCCGCCGAGGCGGACCGCCTCATCGAGGCCGAGCACGGCATCCCCTTCGACCTGGCGGAGACCCCGCCCGTGCGGTTCCGGCTGCTGCGGCTCTCCGCCGAGGAGTCGGTGCTCCTCTCGGTGTTCCACCACGTCCTCGTGGACGGCTGGTCCCTCGCCGTCCTGGGCCGCGAACTGACCACTCTGTACGAGGCGTTCGCGATCGGCCTGCCAAGCCCGCTGCCGCCCCTGACCGTGCAGTACGGCGGCTTCGCCCGCTGGCAGGCGGTCTGCGAGGACGGCGCGGAGGCCCGGCGGCAACTGGCCTACTGGGAGACGCACCTCAGCGGCGCCCCCGACCGGCTCGACCTGCCCACCGACCGGCCGCGGCCACCCGTGCAGAGCCACCGGGGAGCCACCCACCATTTCGTCGTCGACGCCGAACTGACCGACTCCCTGCGCGAGTTGGGCGTACGGCACGGAGCGACCCTCCACATGACCCTGCTCGCCGCGCTCGCCACCGTGCTCCACCGCTACAGCGGTCAGAGCGATCTGCTCATCGGCGGGGCCGTCGCCAACCGGCGGCAGAGCGAACTGCACGACCTGGTGGGCTTCTTCGCCAACTCGGTCCTTTTCCGGGTGCGCCTCGATGACGACCCCGACTTCGCGGAACACCTGGCCCGGGTGCGCCGGACCTGCCTGGCGGCGCACGACCACCAGGACGTCCCGGTGGACCTGATCGCCCAGCGGCTCTTCCCCGAGCGTGACCTCGCGCGCAATCCGCTGTACCAGGTGAATTTCACCCTGCACAACACGCCGGCCGTCACCGGCGACCCTTCCGGCCTGACGGTGACGCTGCTCGACACGGCGACTGAGTCGTCCCGCTTCGACCTCGACTTCAACATCCTGGAGACCGACGAAGGACTCGACTGCCTGGTCGACTACGCCACCGACCTCTTCGACGCGACCACCGTCGGCCGCATCTGCGACTCCCTCGGCGAACTCCTCCGTGCCGTCGCCACCGACCCCGAACGGCGCCTCTCCGCCCTGCCGGTGCTGTCCGCTGGCGAACTGCGGCGGATCGTGAGCGAGTGGAACGACACCGGCACCGATTCCTGCGCGACCCCCCTGCACGAACTGGTCGCGGCCCAGGCGTCCCGCACACCCGAAGCGGTCGCGGTGAGCCGTGCGGACCACACCATGACGTACGCAGAACTCGACAGGGCGGCGAACCGGCTCGCCCACCATCTGCGGGACGCCGGCGCAAGGACCGGCACCGTGGTGGCCGTCCTGATGGACCACGGACCCCAGACCGTGACCGCGCTCCTCGCGATCCTCAAGACCGGCGCCGCCTACGTGCCGCTCGACCGCACGCATCCCGCGTCCCGGACGAACGCCATGCTCGCCGACAGCGAGGCCACCGTCCTGGTGGTGAACGACGCCCTGCCGGCGCAGGTGGACCCGGCCGGCGCCCGGGTCGTCAGGACGGCCGCCGAAGCCGACGCGATAGCGCTGCGGCCATCGGCCGCCCCCGACGTCCGCGTGTCGGCGGACGACCTGATCTACCTCATGTTCACCTCGGGCTCCACGGGCCGCCCCAAGGCGGCACTGCTCACCCACCGCAACATCGTCAACTACCTGCTGTGGGCGAAGGATTACTACGCCGCGGCCGCGGGGACGGGCGTGCCCGTGCACTCCCCGCTCGCCTTCGACCTGACCGTGACGAGCGTCTTCGCGCCCCTGCTCGCCGGGCAGCGCGTGCTGCTCCCGACGCCGACCGCCGACGACACCCCCGACGCCGCCCTGCGCGACCTGCTGACGGACGCCGCCGACCTGAGCTTCGTCAAACTGACCCCCTCGCACCTGAGACTCCTTGAGCAGTCCGCCGACGGCGCACCGCTCGCCCTGCCCGCCCGGACAGTCATCCTGGGCGGGGAGGGGCTGCACGAAGACGCCCTGTCCGCGCTGCGCGCGGGTACACCCGATGTCCGGATCGTCAACGAGTACGGACCCACGGAGACCGCCGTGGCCTGTACCGCCTTCGACGCGGGGAGCGGCCCGCAGGCGGACAGCGCGGGTCCGGTGCCGATCGGCAGGCCGATCACCAACGTCCGCGTCCATGTCCTGGACGAGGCGCTGCGCCCGGTGCCGGTCGGTGTGCCCGGCGAGGCGTGCGTCGGCGGGGCCGGAGTGGGCCAGGGCTACTGGGGGCGTCCCGCGCTCACCGCCGAACGCTTCGTGCCCGACCCCTTCGGCACGGCCCCGGGCGCCAGGCTGTACCGGACGGGCGACCTGGTCCGGCTGCTGCCCAGCGGTGAGCTGGAGTACCTGGGCCGCCGGGACGAACAGGTCAAGGTGCGCGGCCACCGGCTCGAACCCGCCGAGGTCGAGGCCGCGGTGCGCAGCCACCCGGAAGTGCGGCAGTGCGCCGTCGAGGTGGTCAGCCGCGCGCCCGGCGACGAACGGATCGTCGCCTTCGTCTGCCTGCGGGACAGCTCAAGGAGCGAGCGGAACTGGGACGGCGACCGCGTCGAGGAATGGCGGCGGCTCTACGAGACCACCTACGGCGATCTGCCCGCCGACCGCGACGCCGCCTTCAACCTCGCGGGCTGGCTCAGCAGTTACACCGGCCGGCCCCTGGACGAAGGGGAGATGCGTGCCTGGCTCGACGACACGCTCCGCCGCATCGTCGCCCTGCGGCCCCGCGACGTCCTGGAGATCGGCAGCGGCACCGGTATGATCCTGCTCAACATGGCCGCCGGGTGCGGGAGTTACCGGGCCACCGACCTCTCCGCCCCGGCCGTCGCGTACGTACGGGACACGGTGGCCGCCATGGACCTGCCGCCCGGCCGGGTCGAGGTCCGCACGGCCCCCGCCCACCAGAGCTTCACTCCGGAGGCGGGCGACCCGGCACCCGACACGGTGGTGCTCAACTCGGTGGTCCAGTACTTCCCTTCGGCCGACTACCTCCTCGACGTGCTCCGGCAGGCCGTCGACGCGGTGCCCGACGGCGGCCACGTCTTCCTCGGCGATCTGCGCAGCCTGCCGCTGCTCGACCTGTTCCACACCTCCGTCCAGGCGCACCGGGCCCCGGCGAACATGCGCATCGCCGAACTGCGGTCCAGGATCCGCCGCCAGAGCGCCCTCGACCCGGAACTGTGCGTCGATCCACGGCTGTTCGAGGAGGTGGCGGCCCGCTGGCCGCGGGTCGCGCAGGTCCGTGTCCTGCCCAAGCGCGGCCGCCATGACAACGAGCTCAACCACTACCGGTACGACGTCGTCCTCACCGTCGGCCCCGAGGCCCCTGTGGCCCCCGAGGTGCCCGAAGTCCCCGAGCCCTCCGGCACCGTGCTCGACTGGGCCGCATCGCCCCTCACTCCGGACGAACTCCTGCGCCTAGTCGAGCGGGAGCGCCCCGAGCGGCTCAGCCTCACCGGCGTACCCAATGCCCGGCTCGGCGCGGCGCTCGCCCTGCGCGACCTCATCGAAGAGCGTGCGCCTTCGTCCTCCGTGGGCGAACTCCGGGCCCGCGCCAGCGCCCTGCCGCCGCACGGCCGCGCCCCGGACGACTGGTGGGAACTGGCCGATCGGTGCGCGTACGAGGTGGAACTGAGCTGGCTCGAAGGGCGGTCCGACGGCGCGTACGACGTCGTCCTGGTGCGCCGCGACGTGGACTCCGCCGCGCTCCCGGCCACCCCCACGCACCGCCGTGCCACGCCCCCCGCCGAGCTGTTCGACGCACGGCGGCACACCAACGACCCGCACTGGCGCCGTGCCTGCGCGGTGACCATTCCGGACATCGACGCCCACGTACGGAGCTGGCTGCCCGAACCGCTCCTCCCGGCCCACTACGTGCCGCTGCCCGAGCTCCCGCTCACCTCGAACGGGAAGGCGGACCGCACCCAGCTGCGCCGACTCGCGGCGGACCCCGCCGTCGTGGAGCGGGCCGTATGGGGCGTGGCCGCCCGGGAGCTCACCGCCACCGAACAGGTCGTCGCCGACATCTGGCGCGAGCTGCTCGACTGCGGTGACGTCACGCCCGACGACGACTTCTTCGGACTCGGCGGGCACTCGCTGCTCACCCTCCAGGTCGTCTTCCGCCTCCGCAAGCGCCTGGACGTCGCCCTGCCGGCACGCGCCCCGTTCGACCACCGGACCCTCGCCGACCTCGCCGCCTGCGTCGACGCGCTGCGGGAGCCCGAGGCCGGCGCCGCGCCGCCGCCGCTGACCGCCGTGCCCCGCACGGGAGTGCTGCCGGCCTCCTGCGCCCAGGAACGGCTCTGGTTCATGGACCAGTTGAACCCGGGTGATCCCCGGTACAACGTGCCGGTCTTCGACCGGATCCGTGGACCGCTCGACCCCCGGGCGCTGTCCCGGGCGCTCGACGCGCTCGTCGCCCGGCACGAGGTGCTGCGGACCCTGATCACCGCGCCCGACGGCGCGCCCCGGCAGGAGATCCGGCCGCCCGAGCCGGTGCCGCTCCCGCTGGTCGACCTCACCGGGCTGCCCGCGGAAGCCCGGGAAGCGGAACTGACCCGCCTGGTGCGGGAGGAGTACCGCCGGCCCTTCGACCTGGCCGAGGGACCGGTCATCCGCGCCCACCTGGTGCGCCTCGCCCCGCAGGACCACGCCCTGCTCCTTTCGCTGCATCACATCGTGCACGACGGCTGGTCGTTGGGCCTCTTCAACGTCGACTTCGCCGCGTTCTACGAGGCCTTCGCCGCGGGGCGCGAGCCCGACCCGGCCACGCCGTCGGTCCAGTACGCCGACTACGCCGTATGGCAGCGGCGCCTGCTCGACGAGGGCCACCTGGACGCCCAACTGGCGTACTGGAAGCGCAAATTGGCCGGAGTCGTCGAGCTGCCCCTGCTGGCCACAGATCATCCACGGCCCGCCCGGCCCACCGGCAGCGGCAGGCTGCTCCCCGTCGCCATCCCCGCCGAAACGGTGGGGAAGATCCGGCGGCTGTGCCGGCAGTCCGGGGCCACTCCGTTCGCCGTGCTGCTCACCGCCCTCGGCGTGGCCCTGTGCGCCCACACGGGCGAGCGGGAGGTGACCGTCGGCACCGATGTCGCGGGCCGGACCGCCGCCGAGACGCAGGACATGCTCGGCTTCTTCGTCAACCAGCTGACGCTGCGCGTCGACCTCGCAGGCGACCCGACCCGCAGTGAGCTCCTCGCGCGCGTCCACGGCACGGTGCTCGAAGCGCTCAGCCACCAGGACGTGCCCTTCGAGCGGGTCGTCCAGGCGCTCAACCCGCCCCGCAGCCGCCGGCACAGCCCGCTGTTCCAGACCAAGCTCGTACTGAACAACACGCCGGGACGGTCCGGCGTCGAACTTCCGGGGCTGCGCATCGAACCCGTCCAGGCCGGCCTCGACACCACCAGGTCCGACGTGGCGCTCGTCCTGCAGGAGAGCCAGGCGGTGCGGGACGGCATCTCCCCGTCCGACGCGGACGGGGAGATCACCGGATTCCTGGAGTACAGCACCGAGCTGTTCGACGAGTCGACCATGACGAAGCTGCTCGACGACTTCGAGCGCGCCCTCGACTCGCTGACCGACGACGCCCCGGGGACAGGTGCCGCCTGATGAAGCCGCTCACGACGTATCTCAACGGGGGGACCGCCGTGCGCGCCGAGGACGAGGCCCTTGTGCTCACCGATGACGCACGGGCCGCATTCGACGCGGGCCGGGAGCTGGCCGCGACGGGGGAGTACCGCGCGGCGATCGGGCTGCTCCAGGCGGCTGCCGGAGACCCGCAACTGCGGGCGCGGGCCCTGTACTTGGCTGGTGAGTGCTTCGAGCGTCTCGGGGCGGAATCGGCCGCCGCCATCGCCTTCCAGCAGGCAGCGCTGAGCGGTCCCGGCGAGGACGACAAACGCCTCCTGTACGACAGCGCACGGGCTCTGCAGGGGGAGGGCAGGCACGCCGAAGCCGCCGACCGCTTCGAGACGCTGCTCGCCTGGGACGCCACGTACGAGGACGCCTGGAAACACCATGAGGACAGCCGGACACGCGCCGGTGCGACCGCCCGGGAGATGGTGCGACCGCACAGTCCCGAGTCGCTCGTCAGGGACCTGGAGGCGCGCGGTCTGCTCGGGAACTCCGACTCCCGGATCGCGGCGTACGACGCCTTGTTCTACGTCCAGTTCGACCACACCGGGCTGCACGACAGCGTCAAGAAGCGGCTTGAACTCGTCCAGCTGCTCACCGCCGTCGGAGATGTCTCCGCCGTGCGCACCTCGCTCGACGTCGGCAGTGGCACCCTGCGCTACCCCCAGGTCCTGAACCGGTTCGGCGTGCGGTCGTACGGGATCGACCTCAGCGACGCGGGCGTCCGCGTCTGCGTGGACGAGCAGTGGGCGGCGGGCCGGTTCGCCGTCGCCGACGGCACGGCGATGCCCTTCCGCGACGGCTCCTTCGACCTCGTCACCTGCATGATGGGCACGGTCAACCACCTGTCGGCGGACCAGCGCGAACGCTTCCTCGCCGAGTCGTTCCGCACGCTGCGGCCCGGAGGGCTCCTGGTGGTGAGCGCATGGGATCCCGCGTGCCGCTTCCAGACGTTCCTCTCCTTCTACTCCCCGGCGGAAATGGCCCAGCTGCGGGGGCAGTTGACCGAGCGGGAGCCGCTGCGCGCGGAGTGCGCGGCGGCGGGCTTCGGCGATGTGCGCACCACGCCGTTCTGCACGGCCCCCGACTGGCTGGTGACGGGGGCCGGCGCGGCAGGGACGAACGCCGACCACCTGGCCCGCCTCGCGGAGCTCGACCGGGAACGCGCGGCACACGATCCGGCGGAAGCCGGCCAGATGTTCCTGCTCAGCGCGCGTCGCTGACCCCGCTCCCGCCGAACACGTCCGCGAGGCTGTCCGCCGTGAGGAAACGGATGCTGCGTACGGTGATTCCCTCGCGCCGGCAGGCGGTGGCGAGCTTCATCGCCGTGATCGAATCCCCGCCCAGGTCGAGGAAGTTGTCACCGGCGCGGACACCGCGTACGCCGAGAACGTGCTCGCACAGGGCGCACACCTTGCGCAGGACGTCGCCGGGCCCGCCGCTGCCGGGTTCGGCTTGTGCGCGACCGGAACGCGTCGCCCGGGTCTCCTTCTCGAACAGGTCCTGAAGGCGCCGGCGGTCGAGCTTGCCGTGCCGGGTGAGCGGGAGTTCGCCGAGTGCCGAGAAGTGCTGGGGGACCATGTACGGCGGGACGGAGGCTTCGAGCCGGGCCCGCAGCGGTTCCGGGTCGAGGCCCGGGGCGCGGCCTGGGGAGCGGCCTGGGGAGGGGCTTGGGGAGGGGCTTGGGGAGAGGCCAGGAGAGAGGCCCGGCGAGCCGCTCCCGTCCGGGACGACGAAGGCGGCGAGCACGCTCCGCGGCTCGCGCGCCTTCACGACCGCCGCCGCGCATATGCCCTCCATCGCGCACAACAGCGCCTCGATCTCCGCGAGTTCCACGCGCTGGCCCCGGATCTTCACCTGCCCGTCGGCCCGGCCCACGACGACCGGACGGCCCCGCGGATCGAGGCGTACGAGATCTCCCGTGCGGTAGACGCGCCCCTCGCCGTCGGGCAGCGCACTGAACGCGCGGTCCGTGGCGTCGGGGAGGTTGAGATAGCCGCGGGCGACACCCGCCCCGCTGATGACCAACTCGCCCACGCCTTGGGCGGCTTGCTCCGCATCGGTGTCGTCCACGGTCAGGCGCGTGTGCGGAATGGGGTGGCCGATCGGCAGCGGGTCGTCCGGCGCGTACTCCTCGATGCGGAACCCGGCGGTCTCGTCAAGGCGGAGGAAGCAGCGGCCCACCACGGTCTCCGTCGGACCGTAGTGGTTGTAGACCACCGAGTCCGGGAACAGCCGCCGCAGGGCCGTGAGATGGCGGGCGCGCAGGATCTCACCTCCGACGACGAACTGCCGCGGCCCGCGCAGCCCCCGCCGGCCGCCGAGCCGGGCCGTGAGCATCTCGATGTGC
The DNA here is from genome assembly GCF_040640795.1 of Streptomyces sp. NPDC021622. Lineage (NCBI taxonomy): Bacteria > Bacillati > Actinomycetota > Actinomycetes > Kitasatosporales > Streptomycetaceae > Streptomyces > Streptomyces sp. NPDC021622. The sequence goes on along the minus strand of NZ_JBFACK010000002.1, from coordinate 101,056 downwards.
GAGGGGGTCAGGCGCACCAGGTCGAAGTCCGGGTTCTGGACGGCCGTCGCGAGATCCTCGGCCTCCTGGTGCTGCGGGGCGAGGTGGAGGGCGCCGCCGGTGACGAGCGGCAGGAAGAGGCTCGTCAGGGAGAAGTCGAAGCTGAGCGGCGTGTGCAGATACGCGTCGGCAGGACGTCCGCCGGAGAACTCGGACACCGTCCAGCCGACGTAGTTCGACAGGCCGGAATGCTCCACCGCCACGCCCTTGGGGTGTCCGGTGGAGCCGGAGGTGTACAGGACGTAGGCGAGGCGTGCGGGATCCGGGACCTGAGGCTGTACGGGGCTGCTCGTCACGCGCGCGGCACCCGCGCGGAGATTCACGGTCCGTACGGATGTCCCCGCAAGGCGGTGGCGGTGCTCGGTATCGGTTACGGCGAGTTTCATGGATGTGTCGTGCACCATGAACGCCAGCCGCTCCGGCGGGAGATCGGTACCTAGGGGCACGTATGCGCCGCCTGCCCGCAGGACGGCGAGGAGGCCGACGACGAGGCCGGGCGAACGACCCGCGAGCAGCCCCACCGCCTGCTCCGGACCGACGCCACGCTCCAGGAGTTCCCCGGACAACTGGACGACTCTGGAGTGCAGTTCGCGATAGCTGATCCGTACGCCGCCCTGAACGACGGCCGGCGAGTCGGGCCGCTGCTCCGCCTGCCCGGCGAACCAGTCGTATACGGAGCCGTCCGTGGATGCGTCTGTGGATGCGTCCGTGGATGCGTCCGTGGGGGAGAGATGCTCGTCGTTCCGTGCCGATTCCTGGTCCACCGCTCCGACTCCCGTTCTCGCGTGGTGACAAAGTGACCCGGCGACCCCGGCGCGACAGCCGCTCACGGTGTCACCATGCGGCGCATGCAGGCAGCGTACATAGACGATTTCGGGCCGCCCGACGCCATCCGCCACGGCGAACTGCCGCCCCCGGTACCGGGGCCCACAGACGTCCTGGTCGACACCCTTGCCACCACGGTCAACCCGGTGGACACCTTCATCAGAGCCGGCACCTGGCGGACGGGGGTGACCTTCCCCTTCGTGGTCGGCCGTGACCTCGTGGGCACCGTCGCCTCGGTGGGGCCCGGTGCGACGGGCTTCGCCGTGGGGGACCGGGTCTGGTGCAACAGTCTCGGACACGAGGGCCGGCAGGGCGCGGCGGCCGAGCGGGCCGTGGCGCCCGTGGACCGGCTGTATCACCTGCCGGACGGCGTGCGGCCGACGGACGCGGCAGCCGTGCTCCATCCGTCGGCCACCGGCTATCTGGCCCTGTTCACCCACGGGCGGTTGAGGGCCGGCGAGACCGTGCTCGTCGCGGGAGCTGCCGGCAACGTCGGCAGCGCGCTGGTCGTCCTCGCCGCCGAGGCCGGTGCGCGGGTGCTCGCCACGGCAAGGACCGAGGACGAGGAGCACTGTCTGCGGCTCGGCGCGACGGCCGTCATCGACTACCGCGATCCCCGACTCCCGGAGCAGATAAGGGAGTTGTCGCCGCACGGCGTCGACCTGGTCGTCGACACCTCCGGGCACAACGACATGACGGCCGCCGTCGATCTGCTCGCCTTCCGGGGCCGCATCGTGCTCCTGGCCGGTCTCCGGTCACGCCCGGTGCTCCCGGTGGGCCCGCTCTACCTCAAGGACGGCTCCGTCACCGGCTTCGTCATCTCGCGCGCCACCACCGCCGAACTCGCCGAAGCGGCACGCACCCTCAACCGGCTGATGGCGGCCGGTCGGTTGCGCGCCCGAGCGGTCGAGGAGCGGCCGCTGAGCACCGCGGCAGAGGCTCATGCCCGGCTGGAAAAGGGGGAGTTGAACGGCAGGCGCATCGTGCTCCTTCCGGACCGGCTGCTCTGATCGCGAAGTCCCCACAAGCCCTGCCGCGGGGCCGACTTGACGGACCCGGACGACCGTCGTTGACCCGTCTCGGCTCCGCTGGCCAGGCTTCCGGCCATGACGAATTCCGAAGTCGAACCCGCCACGCTCTTCCAGATCAGTGTCCGGACCGAGGTCGCCTCCTCGGCGGCCGAGGCGTACGCGGTCGTCAGCGACCTGCCGCGCTGCGGCGAGTGGAGCACCGAGTGCACCGGCGGACGCTGGGTCTCCGGGCAGGCCGCCACCGTGGGAGCCGTGTTCCGGGGCGAGAACCACCGCCCCGAGGACGTCGTCGCCTGGGCGCCCGTCGTGCGCGGCAAGTGGACCACCGAGGCGGAGGTCGTCGCGGCCGAACCCGGCAGCACCTTCCGCTGGGCGATGCGCGACAGCTCGGGCCGCCGCCAGGACAGCGTATGGGCCTTCGACATCGAGGCCGCGGACCAAGGCTGCGTCCTGGTGCACCACTTCCGGATGGGAGCGCCCACCGAAGGCATCCGCGGCATCACCGCCGGCATGGACGCCACCGAGCGGCAGCGGTTCTTCGCCGACTGGTCGGCCAAGTTGGACGCCGACATGGCCGCCACCCTGCAGCGCGTCAAGAAGGTCATCGAGGCTGGCTGACCGGCACGCCGCACGATCACACGCACGACGCACGACGCACACGCACGACGCACACGCGCGACGACGACCGACCCGGAACCCCAACCCCCTGTGCGGTTCCGGAATCCGAACCCCCTGAGTTCTCCGCAGCGACCGGCGAGAGGGTGCACACAACATGCTGCTGCAGCGCATAGCAAACCGTGGAATCAGGCTGGGGACGCTCTTCGACCGTGCCGCGTCCCGGCATCCCACGAACGTCATGATCTTCGACCACGACCTGGACGTGGCACCGGACCTCGGCCGCCGCGCGACCGTCGCGGAAATGGCGGACCTGGTCGCGGAGCAGGCATCCCGGCTCTGGGCGGCCAAGGTACGCCCCGGCGAACGCGTCGTGATCCACAAGTCCGACAGCTTCGACATCACCCTGCTCGCCTGCGCCGCCGCCCGGATCGGCGCGGTGCCGGTGCTGCTCTCTCCCAAGCTCGACGGCGCCACGGTCGCCGAGCTGGTCCGCCGCGCCGACCGGCCCCATCTCCTCACCGACGGCGCCAAGTTGGAGCTTGAACTTCCCGACTCGGTCTTCGAGCTGGCGCAGAGCGTGCTGCTCGCCTCCGGCCGGCACGAGCGCGCCGTCGAACTCGCCCGCTTCGCCGGGGCCCGGCGCGTCGACCCGGTCACCATGCCGCCCGACCACCCCACGCTGATCACCCACACCTCAGGGACGACCGGAGTGCCCAAGCTGGCCGTGCACACCGGGCGCACGCTCCAGGCGCGTTACCGTCCGCAGCGGATGGCGATCGCGGCCGTCATCCGCAAGCCCGAGACCATCGCGATGCATGTCTCCTTCGTGCACTCGCGGCTGTTCACCGCCCTTGCCATCTCGCTGCTCAACGGCTTCCCCATCGTCGTACTCAACGACTCGGACCCCAAGCGGGCCGCCGACCTCTTCGTGCAGCTGCGCCCCGGCATCCTGGAGGCCCACCCCAACTCCTTCATGCGCTGGGAGGAGTTGGCGGACGACCGGCGCGGTCCGCTCGCCAACGTGAAGCTGTTCAGCAGCACCTTCGACGCCATCCACCCGCGCACCGTCCACCGGCTGCTCCGTGCATCGCGGCGCAGGGCACCGCTGTTCGGGCAGCTGTACGGGCAGAGCGAGGTGGGTCCCACGGTCGTGCGTGCCTTCACCAGGCGGCACCGGCCGGACGACGACGGGCGCTGCGTCGGTGTGCCCTTCCCCGGCATGACCGACGTCCGCGTGGTCAGCCGCGACGGACAGCCGCCCTCGGAGCAGAACCCCGGCCACATCGAGGTGCGCAGCGACGGGCGCATCATGACGTACCTGGGCGAATCCGAGCGCTACGCACGGCAGTTGAGCGACGGTTGGTGGCGGATGGGCGACGTGGGCTACCGGACCAAGCGGGGCTGCCTGCACCTGCTCGACCGCGAGGTCGACCTGATCCCCGGCTTCGGCTCCACCCTCGCGGCCGAGGACGCCCTGCTCGCGAAGCTCGACCGGCTCTCCGAGGTGATCATCGTGCCGAGCGAGGACGGCGCCGCCGTACCCGTGGTGTGCACCAAGGACGACGAGCCGGTGAGCCTCGCCGAGTGGCGCAGGGCCGTGGCCGGTCTTCCCGCGATGGCCGACCCGGTGCACTGGCGGCTCACGGACCTGCCGCAGACCGCGACCACGAAGATCAAGCGTCTCGAACTGGCGAAGCTGCTGACGGCAGCCGCCCAGGCCGAATAGAGGCAGACATGGCGAGGATGATCATCGTCGGGGGCGGTATCGGCGGGCTCGCGGCCGCCGTCGCCGTCGCCCGGCGCGGGCACCGCGCGGTCGTACTGGAACGCTCCGCCGACTTCGCCGAGATCGGCGCCGGGATCCAGCTGGCCCCCAACGGCCTGCACGCGCTCGACCGGCTCGGTGTCGGCGATGCCGTGCGCGACTGCGCGGTGCACATCGACGAACTGCGGTTCATGGACGGGGTGAGCGGCGAGCATGTGACGAGCATGCCGCTCACCGGCGATTACCGGCGCCGGTTCGGCAGTCCGTACGTCGTCGTGCACCGCGGCGAGCTGTACCGGCTGCTCCTTGACGCCTGCCGCCGCTCGGGCGCGGTCGAACTGCGCGCCGCAAGCCAGGTCATCGGCTACCGCCAGGACGATACGAGCGCGACCGCCCTGCTGGCAGACGGGACACGGGTCACCGGTGACGCGGTGATCGGGGCCGACGGCATCAGGTCGGCGATCCGCGGGCAGCTCGTCGGCGACGGCGAACCGCGCGTCGTGGGCATCACCGTGTACCGGACGGTGGTCCCGATGGAGCGGGTCCCCGAGGAGCTGCGGTGGAACGCCGTCACCTGGTGGGCAGGCCCGGGCCGGCACTTCGTGCACTACGCGATCGCCGGCGGCCGCTACCTCAACCTCGCCCCGAGCATCGAGAACGGGGTCACCGAGGCGTTCGCCGGAGTGCCGGTGGCGGCGCCGGAGGTGCACAGCGCCTTCGCCGGTCTCGGCGACACGGCCCGACGGCTGCTCGCCCTGGGCGAGGACTGGAAGTCGTGGTCGCTGGTCGACCGCGATCCGGTGGACCGCTGGACCGACGGACGCGTCGCGCTGCTCGGCGACGCCGCCCATCCGATGCTGCACTACGCAGCCCAGGGCGCCTGTCAGGCGCTGGAGGACGCCGTGCTCCTCGGCGACCTGCTCGACGACCCGGCCGACGCGATCGGCGAACGGTTCGAGAAGTACGCCGCCGAACGGCGCGAACGCACCGCACGGATCACGCTCGCCGCCCGGGCGAGCACCCGCCTGTGGCACCCCGCAGGGCCCGAAGCGAGAGCGAGGAACGCGATGCTGTCCGCCATGTCCGCGACGGAGCTGCACGACCACGTCGCGTGGATGCACTCGGCCCCCGAATCCGACGCCCGGGGCGTGCGGCCATGAGCGGCGCCCATGCCGAAGTGTGCATCGTCGGGGCGGGACCCCGGGGTCTGTGCGTCCTGGAGCGGCTGTGCGCCAACGAGCGCACGGCACCGTCGTACGCGTCGGTGACCGTGCACGTCGTCGACCCGGCCGCCCCCGGCGCCGGCGCGGTCTGGCGCACGGACCAGTCGCACCACCTGCTCACCAACACCGTGGCCTCGCAGATCACCGTGTTCACCGACGACGACACACGGATCGAGGGGCCCATCGAGCCAGGACCGAGCCTGTACGAGTGGGCCGACGGCGTGGCCCGCTGGGGCGAACCGGACACGTACGACGAGCAGATCCTCGCCGAGGCACGCGAGCTCGGCCCGGACTCCTATCCCACCCGCGCCCTGTACGGCCAGTATCTGCGGGACTCCTTCCGGCGGGTGGCCGCCCGCGCTCCCGAGCACGTCACCGTCCGGGTGCACCGCTCGCGGGCCGTGGCGATGGCGGACACCAGCGGTACGCCCGGTGGACCGCAGGGCGTCCGGCTCGCGGACGGCACGCGCATCCACGACCTGGACGCCGTGGTCCTCGCCCTGGGGCACCTGCCGGCGCAGCTGACCGCCCGTCAGGAACGCACCGCGAGTCTGGCGCGCATCCACCACCTCACCTACGTCACTCCGGCCAACCCCGCCGACGTGGACACGGAGTTCGCCGCACCCGGCGAGCCGGTCCTGCTGCGCGGGCTCGGCCTCAACTTCTTCGACTACATGGCCCTGTTCACCATCGGCCGCGGCGGCGTCTTCGAGCGGACAGGCGACCGCCTGGTCTACCGTCCGTCGGGCCGCGAGCCGCAGCTGTACGCCAGCTCGCGCCGCGGGGTCCCGTACCACGCGCGCGGACAGAACGAGAAGGGCGCGTTCGGCCGCCACACCCCCCGGCTCCTGACACCGCCGGTGATCGCCCGGCTGCGCGGGCGGGCCCAGGAGGGCGAGCGCGTGCACTTCGAGGCGGACGTATGGCCGCTGATCGCCGCGGAGGTGGAAGGCGTCTACTACGGGACGCTGCTGACCTCGCGCGGCGACGATCCCGAGCCGTTCGTCTCGCGCTACCTGGCCGCGTCGCCACCGCGCCGGGCCGCGCTCCTGGACGAGCACGCCATCGGCACCGACGACCGCTGGGACTGGGACCGCCTGGCCAGGCCCTGGCTCGGGCACGACTTCGCCGACCGCGACGAGTTCCACGGCTGGCTGCTCGGCTACCTGCGGCAGGACGCACGGGAGGCGCGGACCGGGAACGTGAGCAGCCCGCTGAAGGCAGCTCTCGACGTACTGCGGGACCTGCGCAACGAAGTGCGTCTGGTGGTCGACCACGGCGGTCTCGAAGGCGGATCCCACCTGAACGAACTGGAGGCCTGGTACACGCCGCTCAACGCGTTCCTCTCCATCGGCCCGCCGGTCTCCCGGATCGAGGAGATGGCCGCGCTGATCGAGGCGGGTGTCCTGGAACTCACCGGACCCGGCACACAGATCTGGATCGACACCGAAGAAGGGGCCTTCGTCGCACGGTCGTCGTTCGTCCCCGGAGAGCGCGTGCGCTCCCGGCACCTCATCGAGGCCCGGCTGCCGCTGCCCGACGTGCGCCGCACCGCCGATCCGCTGCTGCGGCATCTGCTGATCACCGAGCAGTGCAGCCCCTACCGCATCGACGGCGACTGCGGGGTCAGCCACGAGACCGGTGGCCTCGCCGTCACCGAGCGGCCGTGCCGGGTCGTGGACGGACAAGGCCGCGCGCACCCAAGGCGGTTCGCCTACGGCGTCCCCACCGAGTCGGTGCACTGGGTGACGGCCGCCGGCGTCCGGCCCGGCGTCGACTCGGTGACGCTTGGCGACGCCGACGCCATCGCGCGCGCCGTGCTGTCCCTCGCCCCGGCCCGACAGGCCCCCGAACAGCGGGCCGTGGCCCCTCGGGAAGGCGACACGTCTCTCACGGGAGTGATCGTATGACCGACGCACTCGTCGACGCCGGACTGCTTTCCCCGGTCCGTGCGGGCACACCGGCCGAGGCCGCGGTGTCCGACATGGCCTGGCTGCAGGCCATGCTGGACGCCGAGGCCGCGCTCGCCCGGGCCCAGGCCCGGCTCGGCGCGGTCCCGCACACCGCGGCCGAGGCGATCACCCGGGCCGCCCGCGCCGAGCGGCTCGACCTGCGGGCGATCGCGGTCGGCGCCCGGGAGACCGCCAACCCCGTGGTCGGCCTGGTGCGGGCGCTGACCGACGCGGTCAAGGCCGAAGCCCCGACGGCGGCCGAGTTCGTGCACCGGGGGTCCACCAGCCAGGACGTCTTCGACACGGGCGCGATGCTGGTGGCCCGGCGCACCCTGCGGCTGATCCGGTCCGACCTCGCGGCGACGGCCGACGCACTGGCACGCCACGCGGCCGAGCACCGCGACACCCCGATGGCGGGACGCACCCTGGCCCTGCACGCGGTGCCGACGACCTTCGGCCTGAAGGCGGCGGGCTGGCGGCAGTTGGTCCTCGACGCCGACCGGCGCCTCGCCGTCGTGGACGCTTCGCTGCCCGTGGCGCTCGGCGGCGCCGCGGGCACCCTCGCCGGCTATCTGGCATCGGCCCGGCTCAGCGGACCTGCGGCGGACGCCTATCCCGACCGGCTGATCGAGGCGTTCGCCGACGAGACGGGGCTCGCCAGGCCGGTGCTGCCCTGGCACGCCCTGCGCACGCCGATGGCCGACCTGGGCGCGGCCCTCGCGTTCACCGCCGGGGGGCTCGGGAAGATCGCGGTCGATGTGCAGTCCCTGGCAAGGACCGAGGTCGCCGAGGTCGCCGAGCCGGGCGGTCCGGGACGGGGCGTGTCGTCGGCCATGCCCCACAAGCGCAACCCGGTCCTCGCCACGCTGTTGCGCAGCGCGGCGCTCCAAGTGCCGCCCATCGCAACGGGTCTGACGCAGTGTCTGCTCTCGGAGGACGAGCGTTCCGCGGGCGCCTGGCACGCGGAGTGGCAACTGCTGCGCGAGTGCCTGCGCCTGACCGGCGGTTCCGCCCATACGGCGGTGGAGCTGGCCCGTGGCCTGCGGGTGAGCCCCCGGCGGATGCGGGAGAACCTGGGACTCACCGGTTCCCGGATCGTCGCCGAGCGCGTCGCCGCCGCCCTCGCGCCCCTGCGCGGTGCGGCGGAGGCGAGGAGCCTGCTCGACGGGGCGTCCCGCGAGGCCGAGGAGAGCGGCAGGACGCTGGCCGAGGTCCTCGGTGCCGTACCCGGCCTTGGGCTCGGCGCCGGGGAGCTCGCGGAGCTGTGCGACCCCACCGGGTACACGGGCGCCGCGGGGCCGCTCGTCGACCGGGCGCTGCGGGCCGCGGCCCCGCCGGCGCCCTGACGGAACGTACGCATCCCAACGCACCGACGCACCGACGCACCGACGCAGCGACGCAGCGCACGAAAGAGCCGGCCGGGTCGTCCACCCGGCCGGCCGTTTCGCGCGCCGTCCTCCCCGTGCTCCCCGCTCCTCACCCTTCGGCGACGTGGGTCAGCAGTTCGGCGAGGATCCGCTCGCCCTCCTGGGTGAGCACCGACTCCGCGTGGAACTGCACGGAGGCGAAGTGCGGCCCGCGCAGCGCGTACACCTCGCCGGTCTCGCGGTCCCGGCTCAGCTCCACCTGGCCCACGCCCGCGCACTCCGTCTTGTCCTCGTTCCACCGGGCCTCGAACGTGTTGTAGAAGCCGACCGTCTCCCGCGCACCGAAGAGATCGATCTCCCGCTGCGTGCCCTGGTTCGGGGTGTCCCTGCGGAACAGGTCGAACCCCAGCCGCGTGCACAGCACTTGGTGGCTGAAGCAGACGGCGAGAAAGGGCCGGCGCTCGGCAAGGAGCGTGTCGACGGCCGCGCGCAGCCGGTCGACCTTCGGATGTCCGGCGGCCCGCGGATCGCCGGGCCCCGGGCCGAGGAGGACGAAGTCGTACCCGTCGAAGGAGTGGGCCTCGTCGAACCTGCGCACCGTCACGGACAGCCCCAGGGCGGCAAGTTGATGCCGGAGCATCGCGGTGAAGGTGTCCTCCGCGTCGACGACCAGGACCTTCGCGCCGTCCAGGGCCGGCAGTCGGGGCACCTGCGCACCGCGCCCGTCGAGCCAGAAGCGGGCGATCGAGGCGTTGCGTTCGGCGAGCGCCGTACGGACGTGGGGGTGCTCGGCGTACCCGGAACCGCGCCCGCCCTCCAGGGCGGCGAGCAGACCGGCCGCCTTCGCCCGGGTCTCCGCCGCCTCGGCGGCCGGGTCGGAGTGGCGCACCAGCGTCGCGCCGACGCCGATGTCGAGCTGCCCGTCGCCGGCTATCTCGGCGGTGCGGATGAGGATGGCGGAGTCGAGGGTGCGGGCGTCCCGCTCGTCCCGGCCGATGAGCGCGAGGACACCGCTGTAGTAGCCGCGGCCCTCGGGCTCGTACCGCTCGATCACCCGGCAGGCGCTCTCCAGGGGGCTCCCGGTGACCGTGGGGGCGAGCAGTGTCTCGCGCAGGATCTCCCTCGGGTCGCGGTCGCTGCGTCCCTCGATGAAGTACTCGGTGTGCGCGAGGCGGGTCATCTCCTTCAGATAGGGGCCCACCACGCGGCCGCCGTCCTCGCAGATGCGGGCCATCATCTTCAGCTCTTCGTCGAGGACCATGTACAGCTCGTCGGTCTCCTTCTCGTCCGCGAGGAACTCCAGGACCCCGGGCAGCGCGGGCCCCGCGGGCGGATAGCGGTAGGTCCCGCTGATCGGGTTCATCACCGCCGTGCCGTCCTTGAGGCTGACGTGCCGCTCCGGGGACGCGCCGACGAAGGTGCGCGTGCCGGTGTGCACGACGTACGTCCAGTAGGCGCCGGACTCGGTCTCCAGGAGGTTGCGGAAGAACGACAGCGCGCTGCGCAGCGTGTAGTCCCGGATCCGGGCCCGGTACGAGCGCCGGATGACGAAGTTCGCGCCCTCGCCCGTGCCGATCTCGTTCGCGATCACGTCGCGCACCGTGGCCGCGTACGCCGCGTCGTCCGGCACGAAGCGGCCGTCCACGAGGTCGGTCGGCTCCCGGGGGAGTCGGGCCAGCGCATCGGCGAGGCGAACGGTGTCCTGTTCGGTCACGCGCAGCGCGAGCAGCGGGGCGCCGTCGTCGACGCCCGCGAATCCGCGTTCGCGGATCTGCCGGTAGGGCACAAGGGCCAGCACGTCGTGCCGGGCGCCGGTGCCGTGGGGCCCCTGCTCCGGGAGCGGGATCGCGCCGAGCTCGGGCCAGGCGTCGACCTCGCCGAGCAGCACGTCGAGCCGGGCCTCGCCGTCCGCCGTCGAACGGTGGATCAGGGCGAAGGGCGGCGGCTGCGTCGCCAGCACCTTGTCGAACGCGCCGGATGTCATGCGAGGACCTCCTTCACCGTGGTGACGACGGCGCAGGAGCGTGCCGCGTAGTCGAGGGCCAACTGGTGGCGCTCGGCCGAGAAGTCGGCGACGGCGTCGGCCACCAGGAACGTCTCGATGTCGTTGCTGAACGCGTCGACCGCGGTCATCAGGACGCCCAGGTGGGCGTAGATGCCGCAGAGGATCAGCTGGTCGCGCCCCTGGGCGCGCATCCGCTCCAGGAGTTCCGAGCGGAAGAAGGCGCTGTAACGCCACTTGGTGAACACCCAGTCGTCGGGCGCGGGGGTCAACTCCCGTGTGACAGCGCGGTGTTCGGAGTCCCCCCGCATGCCGGGGCCCCAGAAGTCCTTCAGGAGCCCGCGGTCGGCGTCGCTCATGTCGCCGGGCTGCGCCGTGTAGGCGACGCGCACGTCGAGTGAGGCGCAGTTCTCGCGCAGCCGGGCGATGTTGTCCACCAGCGGCTGCCGCAGGGCCTGGGGGAACGGCCGGAGGAAGTACTCCTGCATGTCGTGCACAAGGAGCACCGCGCGGTCCGGCTCGGCGGTCCACGGTGCGACGGCTTCGGGCAGCTCGCCGGTGCTCGGCAGCTCGTAGGGTTCTATGAGGGGCAGGCCGGTCATGGAGATCCTTTCGAACATGGGCGGGGACTACATGCCGAGCGTGGCGCCGCCGTCGACCGTGAGGCTGTGCAGGGTGATGTGCGCGGCCCGGTCGGAGAGCAGGAAGACGACGGCGTCGGCGATGTCGTCGGGCCGGGCCAGCTTGCGCAGCGGAATGCCCAGGCGGTACTCCTCGGGCTTGCCGTCGAGGGTGCCGCGCGGCCCGCTCTCGTCGTGCCACATCGAGGTGAGCATCGGGGTGTCGGTGGAGCCTGGGGCGACCAGATTGCAGCGGATCCCGTGCTCGGCGACCTCGAGGCCGAGGCACTTGGTGAACATGGTGGCGGCGGCCTTCGACGCCGAGTAGGCGGCCATGTGGGTGCGCGCGGTGCCGGCCGCGTTGGACGCCACCGTGACGATGGAGCCCTGACGGCGTGGCACCATCCGGTTCACGACCGCCTGCGACATGTGGAACACGCCCGTGGTGTTGACCGCGAAGGTGCCCTCCCAGTCGGCGGCGGACAGCCGGCGGGCTTCGCCGAGCCGGAGCACGCCCGCGGTGTTCACGAGGTGGTCCAGCGGGCCCAGTCGACGCTCGACCCGGTCGACCATGCGGTCGACCTCGGCCCGGTCGGTGATGTCGGCCAAGAACGCCTCGGCGACAAGTCCGTCGGCGGTCAGCTTCCGCACGACGTTGTCGAGCCCCTCGGCGTCCCGGTCCACGGCGGCCACAGCCATGCCGTCCTCGGCGAGCGCACGGGCCACCGCGCTGCCGATCCCTCCCGCTGCTCCGGTGACCAGAGCGACCTTGCCTTCCATGTGGATTCTCCTTAGTCCGTAGGGTTGTTGGCTCCCGCCGTGGGGCCTGGGGCCTAGGCCTGCCAGGCCCCGACGACAGACACCGCCTGATCCGGGCGGAGCCGCGGATCGCACAGACTCGTGTACGTCTCGTGCACCTGATCGGCGGCCGACGGATTCGGGGCGCATTCGGTCACGTCGTCCGGCGTGGTCTCCAGGTGCAGCCCGCCGGCGACACCGCCGCCCGCCAGGACCGCCGCCCGGAAGTCCCGCACCTCCTGCGCGATCCACTCCACGTAGCGCGTCTTGCGTCCGGCCGGGGTGGTGACGGTGTTGGCGTGCATCGGGTCGCAGAGCCAGATGACGGGGTGCCCGGCGGCGCGCACCGCCGACACCAGCGGCGGAAGACCCCGGGCGGCGAGCTGGGCGCCCATCCGGGCGATCAGGGTGAGCCTGCCCGGCACCCGGTCCGGGTCCAACCGCTCGCACAGCGCGAGCAGTTCACCTGCGGTCATGCCCGGGCCGACCTTGCAGGCGACGGGGTTGGCCACCGCGGAGAGCAGGGCGACGTGCGCTCCGTCGACCTGACGGGTGCGGTCACCGATCCACGGCCAGTGCGTGGAGGCCAGATAGAGCGCGCCCGTGGACTCCGTACGCAGCAAGGGGACTTCATAGTCGAGTACGAGTGCCTCATGGCTGGTCCAGACGGGCGGCTCGACCGGTAACTCCTCGGGGCGGCGGCGCCAGCCGAGGTGGCGAAGGACCTCGTCGGACGCGCGGTAGCACCGCTCCATGCGCAGCGGATCCGGCCGCCTTGCCCGCGGGTTCGGCTCGGGCCCGTTGACCAAGTGCCCTCTGTAGACGGGGAGTTCGACGTCGCCGACCCATTCCGTCGGCTTCGAGCGGGGCTTGCCGAACTGCCCCGCCATCCTGCCCACGCGGACCACCGGGCGGTGCGTGGCCGCCGTCATCTCGTCCGCGAGCAGACCGATCAGGCCCACCTTGCGGGCGACATGGGCCGCGGTGCACTCGTCGGGATCCTCCGCGCAGTCGCCCGCCTGCACCACATGGGCGGCGCCGGAGGCGACTTGGGCCAGGGCCGAACGCAGGGCGTGTACGTCGTCGGATCCGACCAGGCCGGGAGCGTCCCGGAGTCGCTGCCGTACCCGTCGTACGGCCTCCTCGTCGTCCCACCGCGGCTGCTGGCCGGCCTGCTTCGATCCGAATTCGAGCACGGGGTTGTCCACTGATCTCTCCTGAGGGGATGACCGGTGCGCAGATGTGTCGCGCGGATGGGTGGGAGGACGCGGCAGCACGGAGCGCCGTGCGCGGGCCTGGCCGGGGCGTGGACACCGCCCCCGCTCCGGCCGCCGTCGGCGGGTCACGGAGCGGGGGTGTCGGCGCCCCCGGCATGCAGTGATGCGGCGGATCGTTCGACGGAGCTGATCCTGCGATGGCACTGATCCTGTTATGGGCGCAAGGGAGGCGACAACACGCCGCTCAGCACTTCGTCAGGTGCCGAGCCGCGTCCCGGTCGTCGCCTGCCCGCCCGATGCGGCCGCCGCGGTCAGCACGGTGATCGCGTGCGCGGCCGATGCCAGGGTCATGTGCCGATGCCACCCCTCGAAGGACCGGCCCACGTAGTCCTCGATGCCCACGGCCTTGGACACCTGCAGATAGTCGTCCTCGACGCGGTCGAGCAGCGTGCACAGCGTGAGCAGCACGGTCGGCTTGACGCGCGTCAGATCGGTGAGCCAGAGCTGCGGCGCGTCCTGCGGCCTGCCCCGCCTGGAGAGGGCGACCAGGGTCAGCGGCCGTCCCGTTCCCGACCGCAGGATGCCCGGTCGCCCCGAGGGCAGCTTCACCGTCACGGTGGCCAGCTGCCCGGTCCATAAGCCGCCGCTCACGCCGGGCTGGTGCCAACGGACGGGGTGCCGGAAGCCGTTGGACGCCCGCGCCACCTCCCACGCCTGCATCTTCGCGGAGCCGTGGTGACCGGTGAGCGCCGGGTCGGTGACGACCAGCGGGACCGACTCGTCGATGCGCGCCATCATGGGGATGCCCCGCCGGCCGAGCCGGTTCACGATGGTGGGGACGTACATGGCGCGTGCGTCCAGGACCACCGGGCGCACCGGCATGGCCCACTCCGTCATCATGTCGACACAGAGATTGGCGGCCCGGTCGGTCAGCGGCTCCTCCTCGGCGGTGTCCGGTATGGAGGCGCGGCTGCGGCGGGATCCGTCGTCTATCCAGACCCGGGGGAGATGGAGGCCCCAGTCGACCGGGCTGCTGCGCCCGCCCGACGCGGCCCAGACACTGACCGCCTGCTGGGCGTTGAGCACCCGGCCCTCGGCCGGGACGAACCGGCGGTCGACGCCGACGGAGTGCTGTCCTGCCTTGCGGATCACGGTGTTCTGCACCACCCAGGCCTCCACGGGGAGGCGCGGCACCAGATACCGGGACAGGGCCTGGCGTACCGGCATCCAGTCCCAGGTCGATTCGCTGATGAAGTGATGCAAACTCTGATCGGTCGCCCGACCGCCCATGAGATTCGCGATGTTCCTGATGGATTTCCGTCCGGTGACCTTGAGCAGGCCCTTCACATACGCAACGCCCTTATTGCGCTGATCGGTGCGGGGTAGCGACGCAAATAGGGATCTCGAAATTTCCTGGAGCACATCATCGCTGACACTTTCGTCAAGGAATCTATTCGCTCCCCTTGCTCCCGTTTGTGTGGTGGTCAGCGGCAAAGGCGCTGCAGTCACAGGATACCCCCGAACATACGACTCCCGTCAGGCAAGCAAATGCCCTCGAATGGCTCGTGCCGTTTCCCTGTGCACCTTCGTGGCGACGCGTATTAGTCGCGTACGACCCGCGTACGACCCGCGCCACCACGTGTCCGAGCTCGCCCCCCTCCCCTCGGCGGCCGCAAAACTCGCCAAAGCGGACATGATGTTATGGCGCCTCGGAGCATTCCTCCACGGTTGTGATTGACATCTGTCACCTCACTCACTGAAGTGGCAGAACGCACCGTCGGGAACAGGGGCATACCGTCGAACGTGACGGACTATTATCGGCCACGTTGACGACATTTCACGGGTGCTTCACTGTCGCGGAGTAGGGCACCGGCACCACAAATGCGACGCACAAAGCACCGGAGCCGGCGGATGAATCACCGGAACGGTGAGATGAAAGTGCGAGGCCCTTGCAGAAGGCGCAGTCGAACCGAAAGAATCAGCGCGATCCCGGGGAATGCGACTTCAGGCCTGGTCGGGCGACGTGCTGACGGGGAATCAGCAGCGGTCGCCGGACGAGACGTACACGGTCGTGCCCGCCGGGCCGTCCTGCGCCGTCTGACGCAGGAGAAGATCGGCGAGGTCCCCGCGGGACGTCCGGGCGCCGGGCAGGGCGTGCGGAGAGATCCGGTAGTCGGTGCGGCCCGCGCCCCAGAGGCGGCCCGGCCGCACGATCGTCCAGTCGAGCGCGCTGCTCCTGACGATGCTCTCCATGCGCCCCATGTCCCTGTGCACGCCGAGCATCCGTGCCTGGAAGAGGCGGCGGTGCGCCTCCCGGCGCGACAGCGTGCGGGCGGATCGCGCGGCCCGGTCGAGGCCGGCGGAGCTGACGCACACCAGGCGCCGCATCCCGTGCGTGGTCATCGAGTTGACGATGTTGCCTGCGCTCTCCGAGTAGACGGTGACGGGCCGCCTGGTCGGGGGTACGCCGATGACCGAGACGACCGCGTCATGGCCCGCCACGACCCAGTCCACCGCTTCCGCGTCCCGCACGTCGACCTCGGCCACCTGCAGTTCCCGGTCGAAGAACGGGAACTCCTTGGGCCGCCGGGCGATGGCCGTGACCGAGTGGCCCGCCGCGACGGCCATCGAAACGACCAGACGTCCAGTGGCTCCGTTGGCGCCGAGCACCACGAGCTTCACACTCTCCTCCTGCCCGAACAATGTTCTGGTACCCGTACAACGCTCGATCGCATGGATCAACGTACTACCATGGTCGGGCAGAGAGCACGAGAGCCGGAAAGGCTGGTGGCATCGTCGTGAACAAGCCACGGGGGAACAATTCGACCGGTGCGGACGTCGCGAGCAGTGTCTGGCTGCGCCCGCCGGTACCGCGCTCGGTGCCGCCGCTGACCCTGGAGCGCATCACCGAGGGGGCGGTCGCGCTCCTCGACGAGGAGGGCATGGACCGGCTGACCATGCGTCACCTCGCAGAGCGGCTCGGCGTCGGCACCACGACGCTGTATTGGCACATCAAGACCAAGGGTGACGTGATCGACCTGGCGATCGATGCCATCTTTGGCGAGACATCGCTGCCCGACAAGGGCTCCGGGGACTGGCGGGAGGACATCGTCGCGCTCCTCACGGACTGCCGGGCCATGCTCCTGCGCCACCCCTGGTCAGCCGCCCTGCCGCTGCGTCAACGGCCCGCGATCGGACCGAACTTCCTCGCCTGGATGGAATTCCTGCAGGCCTCCCTGGTGCGCGTCGGCTTCCGGGGCAAGGCGGTCACTGCCGCCTGCTGGCTGCTCTACAGCCACCTCCAGGGATCCACGTCCAGTCAGTCGAGCCTCAGCTGGTCCGACAGCGAACGGGTCGCGGCCCAGGAGCAGTTGCGCCGCCACCGGGACTCCTATCCGACGCTCGCGGGCCATGAGTACCTGCTCGACGACGACTGGGAGCAGAACTTCCACCTGGGTCTGCGGTACGCCCTCGACGGGCTCCAGGCGCAGATCGACCGCACTCCATGATCAGCTGAAATTGATCGCTCGGCGGCGCACCACCTGACAGATCCGTACAGCTTCGCTGGACCGTGACGCGAGCGCCGACTGTTCTGATGTGTGACATCAGGACGACTACGGAGCAGATCATGATCACATGTGGTGCGGTCACCGGGAGTCCCGGCATCCTCGGCACGGGCTCCTATGTGCCGAGCCGGGTCATCGACAACAAGGACATCAGCGAGCTGATCGGGGTGTCCGAGGAGGCGATCTGGCGCAAGACGATGATCCGCGAACGGCGTTGGGCCAAGCCGGAGGAGGCGACATCGGACCTCGCGGTCGCCGCCGCCCGGCAGGCTCTCGAGCAGGCCGGCATCAGCGCCTCCCGGCTGAGTGCCGTCGTCGTGGCCACCTCCACGCCCGATTACCCGCAGCCGCCGACGGCATCCGTGGTCGCGGACGAGCTCGGGGCAGGACACGGAACCGCGGCCTTCGACGTCAACACCGTGTGCAGCGGCTTCACTTACGCGCTGTCGGTGACCGAACGGCTCCTTGCGGGCGCCGACGAGGGCTACGCGGTGGTCGTCGGTGCCGACGTCTACTCACGGATCCTCGACCCCACCGACCGGCGCACCGTCCTGCTGTTCGGCGACGGAGCCGGTGCCGTCGTCCTGGGCCCCGGCGCCCCTGCCCGGCTGCTCTCCACCCGCCTCGACGGCTTCGGCTCGGCACGTGAGCTCATCCAGGTCCGCGCCGGCGGGAGCAGGCTTCCGACGACGGAGGAGACGCTGCGCGAGGGGCTGCACCACTTCACGATGGACGGGCGCGGCGTGACCGAGTTCATCGACAGCGTGGTGGTTCCCGGCATCCGGAAGTTCCTCGCGGACAACGGCGTACACCCCGGCGACATAGCGCACTTCGTGCCGCACCAGGCCAACGGCCGGATCATGGAATCGCTCGCACGGCGCCTGGACATCCCCGAGGACCGGGTGGCCAGCACCGTCACCCGGTACGCCAACACCGGTGCCGCTTCGGTGCCCATCACCCTGGACCACCTGAGCCGCTCGGGCGCCGTGGCGGCGGGCGACCTGGTGCTCCTCGCGGCGTTCGGCGGGGGCATGTCCATGGGGCTCAACCTGATCTCGTACTGACGCACCGGAGCCCGCCCCCTTCAGCGAGGGACCGGGCTCCGGCGCGTCCGGGCCGGGCAAGCACGCCCGGCCCGATGTCAGCGCTTGTTGCCGATGTGCAGGGCTTCCTTCACGAAGACACTGGCGTAACTGGGCACGCCCTTCGTCGTGATGACCTCGACGATCTCGCCGGCGTCGCGGTGGTCGACCGCCGAGCGCACCAGCGCGTCCGCGAGGTCCTTGCGGGCGGTGAACCGGCCGGGCGTGCGCGGCTTCCCGACGATGTACTCGGTCGGGTCCGTGGTGTCGAAGAGGCCGGCCGGGCGGATGATCGTCCAGTCGAGGCCGCTGGCGCGCACGAGTTCCTCCATGCGGCCCATGTCCTCGTAGAGGGTGCGGCCCATCTTCAGGAGCATGGGCGCGATGACTTTGCGGAAGGTGAAGGACTCGCCCGGTGCGTGCTCGGGGGTGACGCCGATCGAGCTCACGCAGACCAGGCGCCGGACGCCGTGGAACTCCATCGCCTTGAGCATGTTCGCCATGCCGTCGGAATAGACGGTCACGGGCTCTTTCGTGTACGGCAGGCCGAGTGTGGAGACCACGGCGTCCTGCCCGGCCACCAGACGGTCCACCGCGGCGGCGTCGTGGACGTCCGCGCCCGCGACCTCCAACCGGGCGTCGCTCAGCGGGAATTCGTCGGGTCGGCGAGTGACGGCCGTGACGGTGTGCCCTTCGGTGAGTGCCTGTTCTGTGGCCAGTCTGCCGGTCGGGCCGTTGGCGCCGAAGATGACCAGCTTCACGGTTTCCTCCTGCGGAAGGCGGTGGGGGGATGCCTCGCACGGACAGTGATCGATCACTCGTACAACGTTCTGGTACCAGATCAACGTACCACGCAGGGGCGGGAGTTCCGGGAAGGAAAGGGTGTGGGCAACGCGCGACGACCGGCCCGTTCGGGCCGGTCGTCGTCGGGCTTCACGCGGTCGGTGCGGCGCCTTGGATCAGTCCATCGACAGGTGCGGGAACTTCCTGGCGAGGTCCTCCAGGCTGACGTAGTTGATGGCGGACTCCGTCTGCTTGAGCCCGATCTGGTAGGCGGTGGCGACCTCCACGACCCGCTGGGTCTGGTACTCGATCGCCTTGATGTTGTCCTCGTGCACATGGTTCGCCAGGTGCCGCGAGATGCTGCACGTGCCGTACGGCGAGCCGTTGTGCTCGGAGGCCAGGATCTCGACGCTCGACCCGTTCGGCACGATGAGCGAACCCCAGTGGCACAGCGCGTTGTGAATGGCGAGGATCGCGGTCTGCGCGCCCGCGTGCGCCGCGGACCCCGAGGCGAACACGGTGACCGCCTTGTTCACGAGCATGCCGGGGATGGCGACCGGGCCGGAGTGGTCGATGAAGTTCAGGACCTGCGGCGCCGGAAGGCCGAAGTGGACCGGAGTGCCGATCATGATGGCGTCGGCCCACAGCAGGTCCTCCAGCGTCACCACCGGGATGTCCGCGGTCTTGGTCTCCAGGTCGTTGTACGCGTCATTGTCCAGCACCATCGGGTCCGGAAGCTCCCCGAACTTGAGCAACTTCGGCTCGGCGCCCGCCTTTTCGGCCGCCGCCGCGGCCGCGGCCGCCAGCTGGTAGATGTTGCCGCTCCGGGAATGGAAGATGATGGCTACCTTGGTCACGGGTACTCCTCGCCCCTCGTCTTTTCGATCACCACGTCATGATCGGTATGTGCGGCATCATGAGTTCCGCGCGAGGGGTATGCATAGCCGGAGGCCGCACAGTTCGTCAGGTGTGCAATGCGATCCTCACGATGACGACGGCGACCTGACAAACTGGCCTGTGCCGAGTTGAGCGCCCTCCCGTGCTGCCAGTGTGCTGTCCGCCATGGTGAATTCAACCGATCAGGCGACCGGCCTTCCGACTGACCTTCAGACGGAACTTCCGACGGACCTCATGCAACTCCCCGGTGCATTCGCGGAGGCATTCAACGCCGGAAATCTCGAGATCCTGCGGATGCTTTTCGACCCGCAGGCCATGCGCGTCCTTTCCCCCGGTAAATTCCAGGCCGGCGACGAACTCTGGGACACGGGCGAGGAGACGCTCGCCCACCGGCTGCCCATCAGCCTCAAGGTGCGGCACGCCTACACGGTCGGCGACACGGCCCTGATGATCATCGACTATGTGCACGAGGGCACAGGACCCGACGGCAAGCACGTCAAGATCGAGGGCACGGCCGCCGACATCGCCCGACGCGGCGCGGACGGCGTCTGGCGCTGCCTGATCAGCAACCCGTCCGGCACGGGCAAGGCCTGAGGGCCGGGCATGCGGGACGACACTCAGGCACCCACCGGGAAGCCGTGGCGGCGCGCCATCGACGTACACCACCACATCCTCCCGGACTTCTACCACGACGAGCTCACGGCCATGGGAATTCCGGTCGTGCTGCCCGGAATCGACAAGCCGACGTGGGACGTCGATGCCAGCCTCACCATGATGGACCGCCATGGAATTCGGTCAGCCGTGGTGAGCGTCTGGCCGGGAGTTCCGGGCCATCTCGAGGCCAAACCGGCCGCGGAATTCGCGCGCCGCGTCAATGAATACCTCGCCGGTCTGGTCGCCGACCATCCCGGCCGGTTCGGCGCATTCGCCGTGCTGCCCTTTCCGTACATGGACGTGGCGCTGGAGGAGTTCGTCTACGCCGCCGATGTGCTGGGACTCGACGGCGTGGGCCTGGTCAGCAACTACGGCGGTCAGTACGTCGGGGACCCCGCGATGGACCCGCTCTTCGACGAAGCGGCGCGCCGGAAGAAGCCGCTGTTCGTCCACCCCACCCTGCCGCCGGCCGGCACCCGGCCGATGCCGGACCTGCCGGCACCGTGGTACGAGTTCCCCTTCGAGACGGTCCGGGTCGCGGCCCAACTCCTCTACAACCAGACGCTCGAGAGGTACCCCGAGCTTGCGGTGATCCTGCCGCACGGCGGGGGCGGCGTCCCCTCCTACGCGGGACGCCTGGCCGCCGGAGGGCTCATCAGCCCGGCGCTCGCCAAGCGGCTGCCCGAGGACCCCATGCGCTCGCTGCAGCGGCTGTACGTCGACATCGCGATGACCGGTGACGCGCACGCCCTGGCGGCCCTGCGTTCGTTCGCCCCCGCGAGCCAGATCCTGGTCGGCTCCGACTTCCCGCTCATGCCCGAGGCGTACACCCTCGGCACCGGCCACGGTGTGCTGGCGCACGGGAAGTTCGACGCCGAGGAACAGCTCCTTCTCGACCACCGAAACGCCGAGGGACTCTTCCCGAGGCTCAGCGGAAAGGAAGCGTGAGACATCGTGCTCGACGAGCGGACCGTATCGGCCTATCTGGACCGCATTTCCGCCGACGCCCCCAAGCGCCTGGACGCCGCCGCACTGCGCCATCTGCACGAACGCCATGTGCTCTCGGTGCCGTTCGACAGCCTCGACTACCACTCGGGCGACGAGATCTACCTGGACGAGCGGGTCATCGAGAAGATCGTGCACCAGCGCCGCGGCGGCGGGTGCTACGAGATCAACGCCGGTTTCTACCTGCTCCTCCAGGCGCTCGGCTTTGATGTGACGCTGCATCAGGGGCGGATCCGCTTCGGCAGGTTCTCCACGCCGCCGTACCACCACATGATGATGACCGTTGCCATCGACGGCGTCCGGTGGATCGTGGACATCGGCTTCGGCAAGGGCAACCGGCACCCCATCCTCGTCGACTCCGACGACCTCTGGGACGACCCGCACGGCGTGTTCTCCACCGAGCGCAAGGACCACCGCAGCGTCGAGGTGCTGCGCAACGGCGTGCCCCAGTACGTGTTCTACGAGGAGCCGGCGGATCTGAGCGACTTCGCCCAGACGATGTGGTGGTACCGCACCTGCCCGGGCTCCCCGTTCCTGCAGAACATCTTCTGCTCGCTGCCCCTGGAGAACGGCTGGGTCAGCCTGCGGGACGACGAGCTGACCCTCACCACGGGCGAAGAGAAGACCACGGAGAAGCTCGCCGACGACGCCGCCGTCGTGGCCGCCTACGCGAAGTGGTTCGGCATCGAGATGGACAAGCGGCCCGTGCCGGGACCGCACACCACGAACAAGCTCCGCTTCTCCTTCGAGCAGGACTGACCCAGGACTGACGCAGGACCGACGCACCCACTTCGCCCAAGGGAATGGCCATGCTGGACGAATCGACGACGACCGCCTACCTGGAGCGCATCTCGGCCAGGCGCCCGGACCGCCCCGACCTGGATTCGCTGCGCCACCTCCATGAACGCCACGTCCTGTCCGTGCCGTTCGAGAGCCTCGACTACCAACTCGGCCGCGAGGTCCACTACAAGGACAAGCGAGTCGTCGACAAGATCGTGCACCAGCGCCGCGGCGGAGGCTGCGGCGAGATCAACACGTCGTTCTTCTATCTCCTGGAGACCCTCGGCTACTCGGTGCGGCTGCACCACGGTCGCGTCTGGATCGGCGGCGAGCTCAAGGCCCCGTACAACCACCTCCTCGTCTCCGCGGAGATCGACGGCCGGCGCTGGATCGTCGACACCGGATTCGGCAAGGGCAGCAGGTACCCGCTGGCCATGGACACCGCAGAGGCGCAGCCCGATCCGCACGGCGAGTTCTCCCTCCGCGTCGTCGACGACCGCTCGACCGACGTGCTGTGCAACGGAAAGCCGCTGTACCGCTTCTACGACGACCCGGTGACCCTCTCGGACTTCGACCAGGTCATCTGGTGGTACCGGACGAGCCCCGACTCCCTGCTCCTGCAGAACATGTTCTGCCAGCTTCCCCTCGACGACGGCTGGGTGCTCCTGAAGGACGACGTCCTCTCGATCACCAGGGGCAAGGAGACGACGACCGAGAAGCTCGCCGACGACGCCGCCGTCCTCGCCGCCTACGAGGAGTGGTTCGGCATCAGTTTCGACGAGCGGCCCACACCGAGCCCCCATCGCAGTTCCTCCGTACGCATGGCGTTCGAGGAGAAGTAAGTGCCGCGGCACCGCAGCACCGGAACAGGAGGTCGTCATGCCCAAATGGGAACTCACCCCGGTCTATCCGCGCAGTGTCGCCCTGGCACTGCCCGAACGGGTGGTCACCAATGAGGAGTTGTGCGCTTCGCTCGACACCACGCCCGAGTGGGTCGAGGAGAAGACGGGAATCAAGGAGCGCCGCTTCCTCGACCCGGAGGACACCGTGGCCGACCTCGCGGTCGAGGCCGCTGAGAAGGCGCTGGCCACGGCCCGCGTCCAGGCCGCCGCGATCGATGTGCTCGTCGTGGCGTGCACGACGCCGGACTGGGTCATGCCCTCGCTCGGGGTGACCATCGCCGAGCGCCTGGGGATAGCCACCCCGCGCATCGTCGACCTCACCCAGCACGCCTGCGCGTCCACCGTGTACGGGATGTACATGGCCGCGAACCTGCTGCAGGAACCGGGCCTGGAGACGGCGTTGATCGTCTGCGCCGAGCGCGGCTCCGGCGGCACCGACCCGCAGGACCGCGTCACGCGCATCTTCTTCGGCGACGCCGCGGGGGCCGCCGTGCTGCGCAAGTCGGAGAGCCGTGACGGGCTGCTCAGCTACGACCTGGGCAACACCTATTCGGACGCCGTCCGGATGGCCGCGCCCTGGCGCCTGAACCAGGAGGTGCCGGGATCCCCGACCCCGACACCCCTGACCCCGTATCTCCACATGGACGGCAGCGTGGTGCTGCGGGAGGCGATGACCCGGCTCCCCAAGTCCCTGAACGAGGCGCTGTCGTCGGCCGGCGTCACCGTCGACGACGTGCACGGCTTCGCCCTGCACCAGGCGAGCGCCAAGCTGGTGCGGCAGATCGCGCGCAGCGTCGGCGCGGATCTGGGGCGTGTCCCCATCACCGCGGACACGTTGGCCAACACGGCTTCGGTCTCGCCGCTGACCTCGCTCTGGCGGGTCGCCCACGACGGGCTCGCCCGGCAGGGGGACCTGCTCGCCATCGGGGCGATCGGCGCCGGATTCCTCTACGGCGCGCTCTGCTTCCGTCTGCCCGAGGATCTGCTCGCCGCCGAGCTGTCCTGATGGCGGCCCGGCCCGGCCGGCACCACCGGGGCGCCGGCCGGGCCGGGGCCGGCCGGCCGTCTCGCGCCCACGCTCACCCGGCTCGCTCGAAGGGATGGACCGCATGAGGTTCTTCGTACGTCGCTGTGTCAAGGCGGCCTGGCGCAGCCTGGTGGCCTACGGCGCCACGCAGATGGTGCCGCCGATCCACTGCCCCGGCCTGATCCTGCCCCCGCCGCTGAGCCCGCCGCCCGCGGGCGGCCCCGAACGGCTGGTCCCCGACGTGCCGTTGACCGACGTAGAGCGGTCCCTCGCCCGGGAACTCACACCGCCGAACAGCCGCCGCGCGGCGCCCTCGTGACGTCAGGCGGCGTGCTTCACGTGGCGGACCAGCCACCTCAGCAGGGCGTCCAGGTCGGCGGCGGCCGAGAGGACCCGGTCGGCCGCCTCGGGGGTGTGCAGCCACTCCTGGCAGCCGAGGGGACGGGCGGCGATCAGCGAACGGTGGCGCAGCAGGTCCGTGCGGGAGTGGTTCGTCGGATAGCCGCGTGGGGGGCGCTTCATCACGTCCCCGGAGATGTCGTAGCCCTTCTTCCGTACGTCATCGACGATGGCGGACAGCTCGCGGCCGCTCCCCTCGGAGGCCACGGCTTTGCGGAACATGTCCACCTGGCCGGGATCGGGGTACCACCAGGCGCCCTGGATCCGCAGGCCGTCCAGGGAGAACCGGAGACCGATCTCGATCTTGCGGCCGAGCCGGATCACCGCGCTCTGGTGCTGCCACCACCAGGAGTCGGTGCGGTAGTGCCAGACGGAGAAGTCCTCGTACCGGGGGTCGGCGTCCGCGACCTCGTTGAGCAGGGCGATCATCGGCTGCCGGACCAGGCGTTCGCGGTCGGCGCGACAGCGCTCGCGGATCGCGTGGCTCGGTTCGCCCTGGAGCTGCCACAACACGTCCATGGCCTGCTCCGGCCAGCCGGTGAACTGTCCGCGCATGCGGGCAGGCTAGCTCACCCATGGTCCGCGCGCGGAGAGCGGGACGCCACCGCGTTCGCTTCGGCGTCAACTTCCGCCTCGGGCACGGAATTTATCGGCCGTACGGGAATGAGTGAGGCGACCGCGGCCGCCGCGAGCGCCGCCCCGCAGCCCATCAGCATGGCGACGCGGAAGCCGTCCTCCGAGGGCAGCAGGTGGCCGCCGAAGTCCGTCGTCAGCTGCGCGAGGACCACGCCGATCACGGCGGCCGAGACGGAGCTGCCGATCGAACGCATCAGCGTGTTGAAGCTGTTGGCCGAAGCGGTCTCCTCCTGCGGCACGGCCCCCATGATCAGGGCCGGCATCGCCCCGTAGGCCAGGCCGACGCCCGCGTTGCAGACGATCGTCACGGCGAGCAGGCCCCAGGTCGAGCCGAGCAGGAGCAGCGAAGAGGCGTAGCCGACGGCGATGACCAGGCTGCCGACGGACAGCGTGACCTTGGGGCCGCGGGCCGCCGAGAGCTTGGCGCCGAGCGGGGCGAGGGCCATCATCATCAGGCCCGCCGGGGCCATCCACAGACCCATGGCCATCATCGACTGCCCCAGGCCGTAGCCGGTGGCCTCGGGCAGTTGAAGCAGCTGGGGCACGACGAGCGACTGGGCGTACATCGCGAAACCAACCAGCACCGAGGCCGCGTTGGTCATCAGGACCTGCGGGCGTGCGGTGACGCGCAGGTCGACCAGCGGCTCGGCGCTGCGCAGCTCCCACCAACCCCAGGTGAGCAGGACGACGACGGCCGCGGCGAAGAGACCGAGCGTCGTCCCGCTCGCCCAGCCCCAGTCGGAGCCCTTGGAGACGGCGAGCAGCAGACAGATCAGGCCGCTGCCGAGGCCGATCGCGCCCAGGAGATCGAAGCGGCCGGCTGCGGCCCCCACCCGCCCCGCGGGCACGAACAGCCAGGCAAGGGCGCCGACCAGAAGACTCAGCGCGGCGGCGACCCAGAACAGCACGCGCCAGCTCGCGTTCTCGGCGACGGCCGCCGAGAACGGCAGGCCGAGCGCGCCGCCCACGCCCATGGACGCGCTCATCAGGGCGATGGAGGAGCCGAGGCGCTCGGGCGGCAGCACATCGCGCAGCAGGCTGACGCCCAGCGGCACCACGCCCATGCCCAGGCCCTGCAGACCGCGCCCGACGATCACCGGCACGACGGAGGACGACAGCGCGCAGACCACCGAGCCCGCGACGAGCGGCAGCACGGAGACGAGCAGCATGCGGCGCTTGCCGTACATGTCACCGAGCCGCCCGGCCACCGGAGTCGCCACTGCCGCGGAGAGCAGCGTGGCCGTGACCACCCAGGACGCGTTCGACGCCGAGGTGTCGAGCAGGCCCGGCAGGTCGCCGATCAGCGGCACCACCAGCGTCTGCATGACCGCGGCGACGATGCCCGCGAGGGCGAGTACGCCGACGATGCGCCCCGGGCGTACAGCGGACTCATGGGACTCATCGGGCTCGGATCCGACCACTGGCTTCTCCCTCGACTCTGCACGAAGCCTTCGGCCCCGCACGATGCGACGCCCTCGGCCCGCACGCTGATGTGCACTGTACATATGACATGCATCATGCATACGCCGAGTACGATGCATCATGTGCGGCAGGGCCGGTGCGGGCAGCCCTGCCCTGTAAACACCGGGAGTCGGAGGATGCCTCACATGGAAAAGCCCGTTGGCCGGGTCGAGTTCGAGACCATGCTGCTCGGGCGGCACTCGCACCTGTACAACCCCCGGACGCGCGCCACCGGCGGGCGCCTGGACCGCAGTGCGTACGTCCTGCTCAGCCGCATCCAGATGGACGGGCCGATGTCCATCGGCCAGCTCAGCGAGGCCTTCGGGCTCGACGCGTCCACCCTCAACCGGCAGACCGCGGCCATGCTCCGCGCCGGACTCGTCGAACGCATCCCCGACCCCGACGGCGGCCTGGCCCGCAAGTTCCGCATCTCCGCCGAGGGCGAGCACCAACTCGACGCCGACCGCGCCGATTACACCGGAGGCCTGGAGAAGGTGTTCAGCGACTGGGCACCGGAGGACGTGGCCACCTTCGCCGACTACCTCCAGCGCTTCAACAGCGACATCGAGCGGCTCGAAGGGCACCCCTGGCCGCGCCCTTGAAGGGCCTACTTCTTGAGGCTCTCCATCGCCGTGCGGGTGTCGGTCTCAAGCATCTTCCGGATCTCCGCGTCCGTCGGCTGGGTGGCCTTGTCGTCCGGGGCTCCGTATGAGCTCCAGTGCATCTGGTTCGTGAACCAGCCCGCGCGCACGGCGAGCGTCATGCTGGTGAGGGAGTCCTTGTCCGTGCCGCTCTTCTCGGTCACGAGATACGCCTCGTCGCCGATGCCGCTCACGGCCTTCGTCGTGTAGCCGTACGTCTTCTGCGACTGGTCCTCGAAGGCCTTCCACTCCGAGGCGAACTCGCCCGCCGGGTCGGTCGTCTTGTGCCACCGGGCGGTGGAGTAGACGTACGTGGTCGCGTACGAGTCGGCGGCCGCCTCCGGGTCCTTCAGCTTGTGGCTGCAGTAGCTCTGGTCGAGCCCCTGCTGCCGGGAGCCGTAGTGCGTGGTCGCGGTGGAGTCCGTGTCGAGCGTGTACTCCTTCTGGAACGCCTTGAGCTTCGTGGCGTCGCAGAGGTTCTTCGTGTACTGGTGACCGGCGAAGTCCGCGTCGCCGCCGTCGCCCGAGCCGAGGTTGCCGGTGGCGAAGAGCGCCCCCGCCCACAGGGCCGACGCCACGACCACGCCGCCGAGTCCCCAGACCCACCCCGGCGTCGGTCTGCGCGGACCGGCCGGAGGCGTCGGGGGGCCACCCACGGGAGCCGGCGGCTGGCCGTAGGGCCCCGGCTGCTGGGTGTACGGGCCGGGCTGCTGGCCGTAGGGCTGAGGCGATACCGCGCCCGGAGGCTGCTGGTACGGATTGGGGTTCGGGTTCGGCTGGTACGGGCCCGGCTGCGGCGGGTTCGGTATCGACATAAGCGGCAATGTACAGCGGCGTCGCGGCTTTTCCGGCTTTCGGGCCGCGGGCACCGGAGCCTGGCCGACCTGCGGCGGCGCCTCTCAAGTAAGGTCACCCTTATCGACTCCTGGAGGCCTCCCCATGCCGCTGACCGCTCCCCCCGACGGGACCACCCGCCGGCCGCCCCGCATCGCCCGGCCGCGGCCCGTCGAGCGCGCGTCCAGCGCCTGGGTGGACCGGGCCGTGGAGCGGGGCGACTTCTGGGGAGCCGTGCGGGCTGAGGGCGGGGCGCCGATCGTCGAGCCCGATCCGCAGGGCGATGCCGACCACCGGGTGGTCACCTTCCTGTGGAGGGGAATCGAGAGCACCCGTGCCGTCCTGGCACTTCCGAACAAGATCGTCGATCCGCGTGACCTCGCGCGCAATCTGATGGAGCGCGTGCCGGGCACCGACATCTGGCACTGGTCGATCCGGATGCGCGCCGACTGGCGGGCCACCTACACCCTCTGCGTGGACGACGGCGAAGGGCCGCAGGAGCAGGGCGAGTACTGGGCCTGGCTGCGCGGCCGCCAGCAGGGCGACCCGCTGAACTCCCGGACCCTGGCCCGGCGTTGGGGCGGCGATCCGGTGTCGTACGTCGAGCTGCCCGGGGCCCCGCGCGGCGAGGACTGGCAGCGGCGCGATGGCGTCGCGCGAGGCACCGTGAGCACCCACACCGTCCGCAGCGAGCTGCTCGGCAACGAGCGGCCTGTGCATGTGTACGAGCCGCCGGGCGGCGGCGATGACCTGCCCGTCCTCGTCCTGATGGACGGCGAGATGTGGCAGCCGGGCCTCGATGTCGCCGCGCTCCTGGACAACCTCATCGCGGACGGCCGCATCCCGCCGCTGGTCGCCCTGCTTCCCGATTCCCTGGACTCGGACCTGCGCTGGGCCGAACTCGCCTGCAACGAACGCTTCGTGGGGTTCCTGGAGCGCGAACTGCTGCCCTGGGCGGCCGGACGCCTTTCGCTGACCGACGACCCGGCCCGCACCGTCGTCGCGGGCCAGAGCCTCGGCGGCCTCACCGCCGCCTATGCTGCCTTCGCGGCGCCGGGACGCTTCGGCCGGGTCCTTGCCCAGTCCGGGTCCTTCTGGTGGCCCGACGGACCCGACCTCGAAAGCTCCGAGTGGCTGACCGGCCGCATCGCCGCGAGCGAGAGGCTGCCCGTCCGGTTCTGGCTCTCGGCCGGCGAGCAGGAGTGGGTGGCACTCCCCGCCCTGCGCAGGCTGCGCGACACCTTGCGGGAGAAGGGGTACGACGACGCCGTGTACCGCGAGTACAACGGCGGGCACGACTACCTGTGCTGGCGCACCGAGCTGGCGGACGGGCTCGTAGGCCTGCTGGGCACTCAGGCAGCCACCGCGACCGCCGCCGCGTAGCCCTCGGGGACGGCCACGTCCGTCACCGTCCAGCCCGGCACCGGCGTGGGCGCGGACCCGGTGCCCACCAGCAATGCGGTCATCCCGTCACCGGCGAGACCCGCGCCCGTCCCCTTCAGGCACGCCTCCTTGCGGGTCCAGCAGCGGGCGAAGGCGAGCAGCCGCTCGGGGGCCGGGAGCGTGGCCAGTTGGGCCCGCTCCAAGGGGTGCAGGGCCGCCGCCACGTCCTCCACCACGCCCGCCGCGGGCAGCCGCTCGATGTCGACGCCGACCGGACGGTCCGCGAAGGCGAGCAGGGCGAGGCCGTCCGTGTGCGACAGCGAGAAGTGCGGGCCCGCGCCCCCGGCCACGGCGGGACGGCCGTGTGGCCCGCCGCATCCGGGGCACGGCAGGCGGACGAGCTCCACCGCCGCCGGATCGACCGAGAGGTACGTGCCGAGGCGCCGCCGCAGCGCGGTGTGCGCCGCCACGTACACCTCACGGTCCGCGGGACGTCGCAACGCCGCCGCCCGGCGCCGCTCATCGGCATCGAGTACCGAGACGTCGATGCCGGAGAGCGGAACCGGGCGTACGAGGTGGAGATCCGTCACGCGGGCCGAGCCTGGAGGTGGGCCACGCAACGGCCGTACGGCTCGGGGCCGTACACCGTCCGCCATCCCTCGGGAGCCGGGCGGAACGCCGGCCACAGGGAGTGCTCGCCGCGCGCGTTCTCCAGGACCAGATGGGTCGGCTCCGCGGCGTCGTCCGCGCCGGTCGGATCGAAGGGTCCTGCTGTGATCGTCATGCGTGGTCCAGCTCCTTGAGGCGGGTGGCGAGGACGGCGCAGATCTCGTCGAGACGCCGCGGCTGGGTCAACTCCGGGTGCAGACAGTCCACATCGTGGTTGTCGATCTCACCACTGATGTACGGCGCCCATGCCTCGCGCGTCAGCCAGTCCTCGGCGCGCGGTGCGGACGCCGTGAAGAACAGCGCGTCGCCGTCGAAGGCCCGGTGGTCGTGCTCACGCATCAGGCGCGCGTTGTTGACCACGATGTCGATCACCGCGGTGAGCGTCCGGTCGGGAAGACCGGCAAGCGCGCTGCCCTCGCGGTGCAGCGTCGCCAGGACGTCCTCGCGGGTCAGCTCGCCCGTCCGGTCGTAACCGGCCATCCGCAGCAGCGCCGTCAGGGCGTCCGCCTCGGCCGGGATCGCCGAGTCGCGCCACTGGTCCGACGGATAGGCGTCGAGCAGCGCGAGCAACTCGACCTGCTCGCCCGCCTCTTGGAGCCGTACGGCGACGGTGTGCGCGAGGACGCCGCCCACCGACCAGCCGAGCAGCCGGTAGGGGCCGTGCGGCTGCACGCCGCGCAGGGCGTCCACGTACTCGGCCGCCATATCCTCCATCGAGGACGGGAGTTGGCCCTCGCCGTGCAGTCCCTGCGCCTGCAGCCCGTACACCGGCTGCCCGGGGTCGAGCCGCGAGAGCAGGCCCGAGTAGCACCAGCTGATGCCGCCCGCGGGGTGGAACGCGAACAGCGGGGTGCGGTCGCCGCCCGCGCGCAGCGGGAGCAGCACGTCCAGGGCGTGATCGGCCTCGCCGCCATCCGCGTCCAGGTGGGCGGCGAGCGCCGCCGGGGTCTGCGCCTGGAAGAGCGTGCCGATGGTGAGCTCCGCGCCGAGCGTGTCGCGGACCCTGGCGACGAGCCGGGCCGCGAGCAGCGAGGTGCCGCCGAGGTCGAAGAACGCGTCGTCCACGCCCAGTTGGGGCACGCCGAGGATCTCCGCGAAGAGCCGGGTGAGGGTCTCCTCGCGGTGGCCGCTGGGCACCCGGCCGCCGTCGGCCGACCCCTCGAAGGCGGGGGCGGGCAGCGCGCGCCGGTCCAGCTTGCCGTTCGGGCTGAGCGGGAAGTCGTCCAGGACCACGATCGCGCCCGGCACCATGTAGTCGGGCAGCGTGCGGGCGAGGCGGGTGCGCAGCGCCTCGGGGTCGGGGACTCCGGACCCGTCGGTCGTGACGTACCCGACGAGCCGCTGGTCGCCGGGACGGTCCTCGCGGACCAGGACGCTGGCCGCGCTCACCGCCGGATCACCGGCCAACTCGGCCTCGATCTCGCCCAGTTCGATGCGCAGGCCGCGCAGCTTCACCTGGTGGTCGGTGCGGCCCAGGTACTCGATCTCGCCGTGTTCCGTCCAGCGCGCCAGGTCGCCCGTGCGGTACATCCGGGTGCCTGCCGGCCCGTAAGGGTCGGCGACGAAACGGGACGCGGTCAGCTCGGGCCGTCCCAGGTACTCGGCCGCCAGCTGGGTGCCCGCGAGGAACAACTCGCCCTGGATGCCTGGCGGGCACGGCTGGAGCGCCGCGTCCAGGACGTACAGACGGGTGTTCCAGACCGGCTTGCCGATCGGTACGGGGCCCGTCGCGGCGGTTGCGCACGGGTGGTACGTCACATCGACGGCCGCCTCGGTCGGACCGTACAGATTGTGCAGCGGTACGCCGTCCAGGACGCGCCCGAACTCGCGCACCGTCTCGCGCGGCAGCGCCTCGCCGCTGCAGAAGACGTGCAGCAGGCCCGAGCAGTCCGCCGCGGCGGGCTCGGCCAGGAACACCTGGAGCATAGACGGCACGAAGTGGCAGACGGTGACGGCCTGTTCGCGGATGACGCGGGCCAGATACGCCGGATCCTTGTGACCGCCCGGCTCGGCGACGACCAGCGTCGCGCCGACCCGCAGCGCCCAGAAGAACTCCCACACCGACACGTCGAAACCGGACGGCGTCTTCTGCAACACCCGGTCGCCGGGGGCGAGTTCATACTGGTGCTGCATCCAGCGCAGCCGGTTGTCGATCGCCGAGTGCGGCACGACGACGCCCTTGGGGCGGCCCGTCGAGCCGGAGGTGTAGATGACGTACGCCGGGTGGTGCGGCGTGAGCGCGCGCGGCGGGTCGTAGCTCCCGTACGGCGCGGTGTCCAGGCGGTCGAGGGCGACGAGCGGAACGCCGGAAGCGGGCACCCGGTCCGCGCGGTCCGCGATCACGCAGGCCGGATCGGCGTCGCCCAGCATGTACGCGAGGCGGTCCGCCGGATAGTCCGGGTCGAGCGGGAGGTAGGCGCCGCCCGCCTTGAGCACGGCGAGGAGCGTGACCACCAGGTCGAGGGAGCGGGGCACCGCCACCGCGGCGAGGGCGCCTGGCCGTACGCCGATCTCGATCAGATGGTGGGCGAGCCGGTTCGCGCGGGCGTTCAGCTCGGCGTAGGTCAGCTCCTGGTCGCCGAAGACGAGGGCCGTGGCGTCCGGGGTGCGGACCGTCTGGGCTTCGATCGGGCCGATCAGGGTGGTGGGCGGCACCGGGTGTGCGGTGGCGTTGAACTCCTCGACGACGAGGGCGAGTTCGGAGCGGCGCGCGATGGTGTGCTCGGCGAGCGCGGCATGTGGCTCGGCGTGCGAGAGGCGCTCCAGGAGCTCCATGAACCGCGCCTGGTGGATGCCGAGTTCGTCCGGCTCGTACAGGGCCGGATTGCCGTCGTAGTCGATGCGCAGGCCGCTGCCGTCCGCGCGGTCGTAGACATTGACCGTGAGGTCGTCGACCGGGCCCGCCGACAGGTTGTGGGCGTCGGTGCGGGCGCCCGCGAAGGTCAGGCCGTAGTCGAACGGCATCACATTGATCAGCGGCCCGACCAGCGAGCGGCCGTCGCCCAGGAGGCCCAGGTCGCGGCGGATGTCCTCGTAGCGGTAGCGCTGGTGGCGGCGGGCGGCGCGGATGCCGAGCACCACCTGCCGGGTCAGCTCGGCGAACGTCGCCTGCGGGGTGACGGTGAGCCGCAGCGGCAGCACGTTCATCACCATGCCGGGCACGCGAAGGGCCACCGAACCCATCCGGCCCATCATCGGCAGACCGAGCACCACCTCGGCGGAGCCGGTGGCCCGCGAGACGTACAGCGCCTGCGCGGCGACGAGCACCTCGGGCCAGGTCGCCCGCATCGAGGTCGCCAACTCCCGCAGCCGGGACGTCGCTTCGGGGGAGAGGTGGGCGGTGCGGCGGTGGAAGGTGCGGGACGGCAGGGCGGTGCGCCCGGCCAGGTTCGGCGCGTCGGGGCGGTCGCAGAAGGCCTCGTCCCAGTGCCTGCGGTCCTTGTCGTACGTCTCGGAGGCGCGGTAGGCGGTGTCCTCGGCGACCAGGTCGGCGAGGCGTCCGAAGGGGCTGTCGGCCGGGGTCTCGCCCGCGGCGAGCGCGGTGTAGACATCGGCGGTGCGCCGGGCAAGGAGCGAGTAGCCGAAGCCGTCCATCACGATGTGGTGCACCCGCTGGTACCACAGCCACCGCTCGTCGCCCACGCGGAACAGCGCATGCGCGAACAGCGGCCCCGCCGCCAGGTCGAACGGCGTGGCGAGATCCTCGCGCATCCACGCCCGCGCCTCGGCGTCCGGGTCCGCGGCGGCCCGCAGATCCCGCACCTTCAGCGGCAGCGTGGGATCGGAGACCTCCAACTGGCTGGGCCCTTCGGCCCCTTCGATGATCCGTACGCGCAGGGCGTCGGCCTCGGACACCACCTGCCGCAGCGCGTCCGCGAACACGGACGGGTCGATCGGCCCGTGGATCTCCAGGCACTCGGCGGTGTTCTGGGCCGGGCTCCCGGGATCGAGGGCCTGGGCGAACCACATGCCCGACTGGGCAGCGGTGAGTCTCATGCCGAGGCTCCAAGAATCGGCGCCCAGGCCTCGATCGCGGGCTGCTCGGCCAGGTCGACGAAGGTGGCGGTGATCTCGTGCTCCCGGCGCCAGCGCTCGATGAGCGCCATGATGCGTACGGAGTCGAGGCCGTAGTCGACCAGGTTCTCGTCGACGGGAATGTCGGCAGGGTCCTCGCCGAGCACGTCCGCGACGTCCGCCCGGATGGTTTCCACGCTGAGCGCCATGTCAGATCCCCTTCAGAACCGCGTCGGTGGTGGTGACGACCGCGCAGCGGCCCGCCGCGTAGCGCAGCGCCATGTCGTGGTCCTCGCGGGAGAAGTCGGCGACGGCGTCGGCGACGACGAACGCCTGCACGTCACGCATCCACGCGTCGCACGCCGTCATCAGGACGCCGATGTGCGCGTACACGCCGACGATCACGATCTGGTCCCGGCCCGCCTCGCGCATCCGCTCCTCGAGGTCGGTGCGGACGTACGCGCTGTACTTCCACTTCGTGATCACCGTGTCGCCGGGCTCCGGCGCGACCGGGCCGGCGATCGCCTTCGCGTGCTCGTCGTCCGGCAGGCCGGGGCCCCAGAAGTCCTGCTGGAGACCGCGCTCTTCGGGCGACTGGCCGCCCGGCTGCGCCGAGTACAGGACCGGCATGCCGGCCGCGCGCGCCGCCTTCGCCAACTCGCCCACGTTGGCGAGGAGTTCGGTGGTCGGCGAGGTGTCGGGGGTGTACGCGGTCAGGAAGTGGTTCTGCAGGTCGTGGACGAGCAGCACCGCCCGCCGCGGGTCGACGTTCCACGCGACGCGGTTGTCGGGCAGTTCGTCGGATGCGGGCATCGGGTACGGCGTGACGGCTGGGAGCGCCATGGTCGGTGGCCTTTCGGTGAAGCTCAGGAGTGCGGGAGGAACGGGTGCTGCTCAGCTGTCCGGGGTCGCGGCACTCGTCCGCTGGTCCTTCTTGCTGACCTTGCCGATGCCGGTCTGCGGGAAGGCGGTCACGAACTCCACCCGGTCGGGCACCTTGAACGCGGCGAGCCCCCGCTCGCGCACGAACTTCTTGATGGTGACGGGCTTGAGCGGTCCGGCGTCCTCGCGCGGGATGACATAGGCGAGGGTCCGCTCGCCCAGGTACTCGTCGGGGACGGCGACGACCGACACGTCGTGGACGTGCGGGTGGCCGAGGATGATGTTCTCGACCTCCTCCGGGGCGATCTTCTCGCCGCCCCGGTTGATCTGGTCCTTCGCCCGGCCCTCGACCACCAGATGGCCGGTGGGCGTGCGGCTGACGATGTCGCCCGTGCGGTAGAAACCGTCGGCGGTGAACGAGCGGGCGTTGTGCTCGGGGGCGCGCCAGTAGCCGCGGATGGTGTAGGGGCCGCGGGTCAGCAGATGGCCGGACTCGCCGTCGGGCACGTCCTGGTCGGCGTCGTCCACGATGCGGATCTCGTCGTCGGGGGAGATCGGCCGCCCCTGTGTGGTGACGATCGTCTCCGCCGGGTCGTCCAGGCGCGTGTAGTTGACCAGGCCCTCGGCCATCCCGAAGACCTGCTGCAGGGTGCAGCCGAGCGCGGGGGTGACCCGGCGGGCCGCCGCCTCGCTGAACTTCGCGCCGCCCACGAGCAGCACGTCGAGGCTGGAGATGTCGTACGGAGTGGTGCGTCCCGCGTCGGTCCACACCAGGGCGAGCGGCGGGACGAGACCGGTGATGGTCACCTTCTCCCGCTCGATGATCGGGAACGCGGTGTCCGGGTCGGGCTGCGGACACATCACGACGCGGCCGCCCGCGTACAGCAGACCCAGCGAACCCGGCGACGAGAGCGGGAAGTTGTGCGCCGCGGGCAGCGCCACGAGGTAGACGGACTCCTCGGTCACCCCGCAGAGCTCGTTGGAGCCCCACAGCGAGTACATGTAGTCGTCGTGGGTGCGGGGGATCAGCTTGGGTACGCCGGTGCTGCCGCCGGACAGCTGGAGGAACGCGAGGTCGGACGGCACGGGTCCGGCGGTCTCGACCGGCTCGACCGGCTCGACCGGCTCGCACGGCACGTCGGCGAGCGCCGTGTGCTCGCCGGGCTCGCCCACCACGAACACGTCGCGCAGCGTGGGCACTTCGGCCCGGACCTTCGCCGCGAGGTCGCGGTGGTCGAAGCCGCCGATCCGGTCGGGGACGACGTAGGCGACGGCCTCGGTGAACTCGCAGAAGTAGTGGATCTCCGTCTCGCGGTGCGCGGGCAGCGCGAAGACCGGCAGGGCGCCGATCCGGAAGAGCGCGAAGACCACCTCGAAGAACTCGGCGACGTTCGGGAGCTGGACGACGACCCGGTCACCCTTGGTGATGCCGCGGGCGGCGAATCCGGCGGCCAACCGGTCGGCGCGC
Source organism: Streptomyces sp. NPDC021622 (assembly GCF_040640795.1). NCBI lineage: Bacteria > Bacillati > Actinomycetota > Actinomycetes > Kitasatosporales > Streptomycetaceae > Streptomyces > Streptomyces sp. NPDC021622. The sequence goes on along the minus strand of NZ_JBFACK010000002.1, from coordinate 64,516 downwards.
ACGTCGAGTTCGCCGTACGTCCAGTTGCGGTCCCCGTCGGTGATCGCGACGCGGTCCGGGTGCGCTTCGGCGCGCTCGCGGAGCATGCCGCCGAAGGTCTCGCCGCGCCAGTAACCGGCGGCGCGGTACCGCTCGGCGAACTCGTCGGGGATGCGCGGCGCGTCCACGCCGCTGTATGCCGTCGTCATCGGTGTCGTCATCGGTCGACCCCCACCGCGTCCAGGAACGTACGGAACTTGGCGCCCGTCTCGGCCCGTTCGGCCTCGGGCGAGGAGTCGGCGACGACGCCCGCGCCCGCGAAGAGCCGCAGCCGGCCGCTGCCGTTCTGTCTCTCCTCGGCCTCCGCGCAGCGGATCGTGACGACCCACTCGCCGTCACCCTGCACGTCGCTCCATCCGACCATGCCGGTGTAGTGCCCGCGGTCGAAAGGCTCCAACTCGCCGATCACGCCACGGGCGTGGCCGGTCGGGGTGCCGCAGACGGCCGGAGTCGGGTGCAGGGCGCAGGCGAGGTCAAGGGCGGAGGTGCCCGGGTCGGCGAGCTCGCCGGTGACGGTCGTCGACAGGTGCCACATGGTCGCCGTGCGGACCAGCGTGGGCCGCTCGGGGACGTCGAGGTCGGTGCAGAACGGGGCGAGGGCCTTGTGCACGGCGTCCACGACGACCGCGTGCTCGTGCAGGTCCTTCGCCGATTCGAGCAGGGCGGCCGCCCTGCGCACGTCCTCGGCGAGATCGGCCGAGCGCGGCGTCGAACCTGCGAGGGGGTTGGCGGTCAGCCGGTCGCCGTGCCGGGAGACGAGCAGCTCGGGGCTCGCGCCGAGGAGGGTGCGGCCGGGGCCGCTCGGCACGGCGAAGGAGTAGCCGTGCGGGTCGCGGCGGGCCAGGCGTTGCAGCATGGCGGGCAGGTCGAGCGGGCCCTCGGTGTCGAGCTGCAGGGTGCGGGCGAGCACGACCTTGTCGAACTCGCCGCTCTTCATGCGCCGTACGGCGGCCTCGACCGAGGAGGCGTACTCCTCGCCCGAAGGGACCTCGCGGACCTGCCAGCCGCCGGCCGTGGCGGGCGGCGGGGTGGGCAGGGCGACGAGCGGATCGGTGCGCAGGGCGGGCGCCCAGCGGACCGCTTCGGGCACGCTGAGCACGGCGGGCGCGGCGGGGTCGAAGGGGATGGAGCCCACCACGACCGGGGCCTGGTTGCCCGCGCGCCGCTGCGCCTGCAGGGTTGCGGCGACCCGCTCGGTCAACGGCCGCTCGTCGTGCGGGACTTCGGCGGCCGAGCCGTGGGCGAGGAGGGTACGGGTGGGGGACGCGAAGAACCGGGTGTCGCCCGGCTGGTAGGCGTCGAGCAGCGCGGTGGCCGCGCCGACGGCCCCGGGGGTGTGGGGGGCGGCGAGCGCTACCGCGTCATGGGCGGGTGTCACGGGTGACTCCTCGTCAAGTCTCGTCAAGTCTCATCAAAGTCGCGTCAAGTAAGGGAGGGTGGCGCGGCGTTCAGGCGCGCAGGGTGGCGCCGCCGTCCACGTACAGGTCGTGCAGGGTGATGTGCCGGGCCCGGTCGGAGACCAGGAAGGCGACGGCGTCGGCGATGTCGGCGGGGTCCGCGATCCGGCCGAGCGGAATGCCCACCCGGTAGGAGGCGGAGTCGCCGTTGATGACGCGCTCTGCGGCCTCGGCGTGGTCGTCGGTCCACAGCTGCCGCTGCATGTCGGTGTCGGTGGAGCCGGGCGACACGACGTTGCAGCGCACGCCGTCGCGGGCGACTTCGAGGCCGAGGCATTTGGTGAACATGGTGGCCGCCGCCTTGGACGCGGCGTACGCGGCCATCTGGGTGCGGGGCACCCCGGCCGCGTTCGAGCCCACCGTCACGATGGAGCCCTTGCCCCGTGCGGTCATCCGGCGGGCCGCGGCGCGCGCCGTGTGGAAGACACCGTTCGTGTTGACCGCGAAGGTCTCCGCCCAGTCGGCGTCGGAGAGTTCGACGACCGGGGCGGGCCGCAGGACGCCCGCCACATTGACGAGGATGTCCAACGGCCCTGCCGTGCGCTCGACTTCGTCGACGGCCGCGTCCACGGCGGCCGCGTCGGTGACGTCGAGGACAAGTCCTGTGATGCCCGAGCCCGCTTCCTGCAGCTTGACGTCGGGCGACCGGTCGGTGGCCACGACCCGCGCGCCGCGTTCGGCGAGCGCGCGGGCCACGGCCCTGCCGATGCCCCGGTTCGCACCGGTGACAAGGGCGACCCGTCCGGAAAGCTCCGACTCCGTTGTGCCGGAGGTCACTTGGCCATCGCCTTCTCTATGTCACCGAGGACCGAGACGGCGGCCTGCGCGCCACCGAGGCTGGTCCACTTCGAGCCGTCGATCTCGGTGACGTGGCCCTTCTTGACCGCGTCGAGCTCCTTGTACGCGGCCTTGCCCTTCAGCTCCTTGAAGAGGTCGGCGTCCGGGCCCTTGGAGGCGAGCGTGCCGATGAACAGCCAGTCGGCGTCGATCTGCTTCAGGTCCTCGTCGCTGAGCGGCGTGGAGTGGCCCTGGCCCTTGTCGTTCTGGATGCCGGGACGCTTGAAGTCCAGGTCCTTCAGGACGTCGGAGATGAACACGCCCTGCTGCATGACGGCGGTGCCCTTGGCGGAGTAGCGGGCGACGGAGACGCTGGAGCCCGCCTTGTCGCCGAGCTTCTTCTTCAGGGCGGCGGCCTTGGTGTCGTAGTCCTTGAGGAACGCGGTGGCCTCGTTGGACTTGCCGAGCGCCTTGCCGGTGAGCTCCAGGGACTTCTTCCAGTCCTTGGTCTTGTCGATGGTGACGACCGTCGGCGCGATCGCCTTGAGCTGCTTGAGCACCTGCGGGTCGGCGAGCTGGCCGGCGAGGATGACGTCAGGCTTGGCCTGCAGGACCTTCTCGATGTCGGGTCCGGTGACCGCGCCCACGACCGGGATGCCCTTGGCCTGGTCGGCCAGGTACTCGGGGGCGCCCTTCTGGCCGCGGCCCGCGGAGAGGCCGACCGGCTTGACGTCCAGGGCGAGGGCGGAGTCCAGGTCCATCTCGCTCAGCGCGACGACCTTCTCCGGATTGGCCGGAACCTTCACCTCCGCACCGGTGGCGTCGGTCACCGTGACGTCCTTCGCGGCGTTCTTCGCCTTCTCGCCCGAGCCGGAGCCGGAGTCGTCGGACGAGTCCGAACCGCAGGCGGAGAGCGTGAGCGCGGAGGCGATGGCGAGGGCTGCTACCGCGGTCAGCCGGGTGCGCGGGATGTGGTTCGAGGACATGTCCGTGGTCTCCATGCTTCAGTCGCCCGGGGGGTCAATCCGGACGTAAGGGATATCTCTTGCCGCGTCAGGGCATGGCGAACTGGCCCTGAGGGAACAGGGAGTTCGCCCGCACCCCGACTCGGGGCGCAAGGTCAAGGTTAGGTTAGGCTAAGTTCATGTTGGTTGCGCAAGGGGGGCAGGTCCCAACGTCCGGATCCAGACCTCCCATACCGGACTTGGCCAGGATGCATCGCCCCACGCTGTGGGCGGCCGCCGCCCTGTTCGTCCTGCTCCTGCTGCTCGGCCTGCTGTCTCTCCTGGTCGGGTCGGGGTCGACGCCGATGGGCCGCGCCTGGGACTTCCTCATGGGGGATCCCTCCGCGCGGGCCGACGGCCAGATCCGGCTCGCGGTCGTGGACGTACGCCTCCCGCGTACGCTCGCCGGCCTCCTGGTCGGCATCGCGCTCGGCGCGGCGGGCTGCCTCCTGCAGGCCGTCACCCGCAATCCGCTCGCCGAGACGGGACTCCTCGGGGTCAACTCCGGTGCGGCGCTCGGCGTGGTGATCGGTCTCACATACTTCGAAGTGACGTCCGCGTACGGGGTGTTGGTGTGGGCCCTGGTCGGCGGCATGGCCGCAAGCGCGGTGGTGCTGCTGCTCGCGGCGTCGGGACGGGCCGCGGGCTCACCCCTTCGCCTCGTCCTGGCCGGATCGGCGCTCGGCGCGACATTCCACGGCATGACGTCGTACGTCCTGCTCGGCACGCAGTCGACCTTCGACACCTACCGCTACTGGACCATCGGTTCGCTCGCCGGCATCAAGACCTCCGAGACCTACCCGCTGATCCCCATGATCGCGGCCGGTCTCGTCATCGCCTTCTGCTGCCTACGGCCCCTGTCCGCACTCGCACTCGGTGACGACAGCGCACGGTCGCTCGGCCACCACCCCGGCCGCATCCGCCTGATCGTCGCGGCGGCGGTCACACTGCTCGCCGGATCGGCGGTCGCCCTCGCGGGACCGATCGCCTTCCTCGGCCTGCTCGCCCCGTACGCCGCACGGACCGTCACCGGACCGCGGATCGCGGGCCAGTTGGTGCTGTCCGCGCTGATCGCGGCGAACGTGATGATCGTCGCGGATCTCCTGGCCCGCGTGGTCATCCGCCCCTGGGAGACCCCGGTGAGCGTCCTTCTCGCCTTTATCGGCGGCCCGTTGCTGATCTGGATCGCGCGGTCGCAGCGGATGTCGACGGCGGGGGTGGGCGCGTGAGTGCCGAGCGCATGCCTGAGGGTGCGGCGGGCGCGGTGCCCGATGGGGCGTCGGATTCCGCGCGGGGGGCCTCCGCGCCGGACCGTGCGGCGGGCGCGGGGGGTGGCGGGGCGTCGGATTCCGTGCCGGGGGCTTCCGTGCCGGACGGTGCTGCGGGTGCCACGCGGGGGCGGGCGTCGAACCGGGCGTCGGGCTCGGCGTCGGGCGGGGTGTCGGGTTCCGTGCGGGGGGCTTCCGTGCCGGACGGTGCTGCGGGTGCCACGCGGGGGCGGGCGTCGAAGCGGGTGTCGAACGGGGTGTCGGGCTCGGCGTCGGGCGGGGTGTCGGGTTCCGCGCGGGGGGCTTCCGTGCCGGACGGTGCTGCGGATGTCACGCGGGGGCGGGTGTCGAACGGGGTGTCGGGCCCGGCGTCGGGCGGGGTGTCGGGTTCCGCGCGGGGGGCTTCCGCGTCGGACGGGGCGTCGGGTTCCGCGCCGGGTTTCCCGCAGGGGCGTGCTGCGGATGCCACGCCGGGGCGCGCGTCGTACGGTGTGGGCGGCTCGGTGCCTGGCCCGGCGTCGGGCGGTTCGCAGGGCTCTGCAGCTGGTGCCGTACCCGGTGCCGGCGGCCCGCCGGATTCCGTTCACGGCCGTGCGCAGCACGCCGCCGACGTGACCCCGCCCGACTCCACGGCGGTCCGCGTAGGGACCTTCTCCTGGCTCTTCCCTTACCGCAGCGCCCTGGCCGCCGTCGGCCTCACGCTGCTCATCGCGGTGGTCGTCTCCCTTGCCGCCTTTGCCAGTTCGACGGGGATGAGCTTCTCCGACAGCCTCTCCGGGCTGCTCGGAACCGGCGACTCCGCCACCGTCATGCTCGTCCAGGACTTCCGGCTTCCGCGCATCGCCGTGGGCCTCATGGTCGGCGCGGCGCTCGGCATCGCCGGGTGTCTCACCCAGACCCTGGCCGGCAACCGGCTCGCCACACCGGACATCATCGGCGTCAACGAGGGCGCGACCGCGGCCGTCGTCGCCTCCGTCGTCGGCTCGTCCACCGGGATGATCGGTGACTGGTGGCTCGGCCCGCTGGGCGCCGCCGCCGCGGCCATGGTCGTCGTCGCCTGCGCGGGCGGCGCGGGCAGCGGCGGCTACCGGATCCTCGTCGTGGGCATCGGCGTCTCCACCGTCATCGGCGCCGTCACCGACCTCGTGATGTCCCGTGAGAACGACAACACCGCGGGCGGCGTCTTCCTCTGGACGGTCGGCTCACTCAACGGCCGCGACTGGAGCGTAGGTACGCCCTTGGCGTTCATTCTCCTCGTCCTCGTCCCCCTGGCCCTGGTCGCCGGAAGCCGCCTCCAACTCCTCCGTTTCGACGACGACATGGCGGCCACCCTCGGCGTCAACGTCCGCCGGGTGCGTGCCGCGACCCTCGCGCTCGCCGTCGCCCTGTCCGGCGCGGCCGTCGGCATCGGCGGCCCGATCGCCTTCGTAGCACTCGCCGCACCGGTCGTCGCAACCCGGCTGAGCGGCCCCACCCGCGTACCCGTCATCGGCTCGGCCCTGGTCGGCGCGGCCCTCGTGGGCGGCGCCGACGCGCTCGGCCGGGTCATCGCGCCCGTGGAGATCCCGGTCGGCGTCGTCACCAGCGTGCTCGGCGGACCCTTCCTCCTGTGGGTCCTCTTCGGCAAGAACTCCCAGCAGCAGAGCGGAAAGGCCTGACCCCCGTGCAACTGACCGTCGAGGCGCTCACCTCCGGCTATCCAGGGCACACCGCCGTGGACGGCGTCGACCTGACCATCCCCAGCGGACAGGTCGCCGCGATCGTCGGCCCCAACGGCTGCGGGAAATCGACGCTCCTTCGCTCCATCTCCCGGCTCCACAAGCCGAGTTCGGGCACGGTGCGTGCCGGTGACGAGGACGTGTGGCAGCTCACCCAGCGCCGCGCGGCCCACCGCATCGCGCTGCTCGCCCAGTCCCCGCAGGCGCCGGAGGCGGTCACCGTCGCCGGGCTCGTCCGCTACGGCCGTCACCCGCACCAGGGCCTGTTCCGCCAGTGGTCGCGGGAGGACGAGACGGCCGTACGGGACGCGCTTGAGGCCACCGGCACCACCGACCTCGCCGCGCGCCGCCTCGACCATCTCTCCGGCGGCCAGCGCCAGCGCTGCTGGCTGGCGATGGTCCTGGCACAGCAGACCCCGATCGTGCTGCTCGACGAACCGACCAGCGCGCTCGACCTCGGCCACGCGGTCGAAGTCCTCTCCCTCGTACGGGAGGTGGCCGCCGCGGGCCGCACCGTCGTCATGGTCCTGCACGACCTGGCGAGCGCCGCGCGGTACGCCGACACCGTGATCGCCATGAACGCGGGCAAGGTCGTGGCGAACGGCCCCGCCCGCGAGGTGGTGACCGCCGCCCTGGTCAAGGAGCTGTACGGCATCGAGGCGGACATCCTCCAGGCACCGGGCGACGGCTCCCCGGTGGTGGTGCCGGCGGTGACGGCGAAGGCGGAGGACACGAAAAAGGACACGAAGGTCACGACGACCGGCTGACGGCTCAGATCGCGAGATCCGCGAGTGTCACGACCGGCGTGATCGTGACGATCTGCGCGACCGGCGCGATCTGCGTGACCGTCAGGCCAGGCCGCGCGGCCGCGAACTCCGCCGCCGTCCCCGCAAGCCTCACCGCCCCGTCGTCGCGAAGGTCACGACGGTCGGCTGACGGCTCAGATCGCAACAGCCGCAACAGCCGCAACAGCCGCGACTGTCACGACCGGCGCGATCGTGACGACCCGCGCGCCCCGCGCGACCGTCACGCCGACCGCGCCGCCGCGAAGTCCGCCGCCGTCCACGCCAGCCCCACCGCCCCGTCGACCATGGCCTGCTCGGCGGTGGGCGTCGCGGACGCCGCGGCGAACTCCGGCTGGTGCGGAGCGCAGCCGCCCCCGCTGATGTCGAGCACCGGGTGGATCGACGGCACGACGTGCGACACATTGCCCATGTCGGTGGAGGCGAACGGGCCGCGCTGCTGCGGCTCGGGCCGCCCGAGCTCCCGGGCGTTGGCCGTCCACAGCGCGGTGAGCGCGGCATCGGACCGGAAGTCGAGGTAGTCCGGCGCCGGCTGCTCCAGATCCAGCGCGCACCCGGCCGCTAGCGCACCCGCACGGAAACAGTCCGCCACCCGCTCGCGCAGCTCCCGCAACTCCTCGACGGACGGCGTCCGCAGCGCGTACGCGGCGCTCGCCCGCTCGGGAATGGCGTTGAGCGCGGTCCCCGCCTCGGTGGTGATCCCGTGCACCTTCCACTCGCCCGGCAGCTGCTGCCTCAGCAGCCCGAGCGCCACCTGCGCCACGGTCAGCGCGTCCGCCGCGTTCCGCCCGTCCTGCGGGTTGAGCGTGGCGTGCGCGGACTTCCCCGTGTACGTCGCCGAGAGCGCCCCCATCGCGTACGAACGGAAGTCGGCCACCTCGAACGGACAGGGATGGATCATCATCGCCGCGTCGACCCCGTCGAAGGCACCGGCGTCGATCAGCAGCGCCTTGCCGGCCCCGCTCTCCTCGGCGGGGGTCCCCAACACCCGGACGGTGAGCCCCAGTTGATCCGCGAACGGGGCAAGACCGAGCGCGGCCCCCACGCCCGCCGCCGCGATGAGATTGTGCCCGCAGGCATGCCCCATCCCCGGCAGCGCGTCGTACTCACAGGCCAGCGCGACGGTCACCGGACCCGAGCCCACGGTCGCCTCGAAGGCGGTCTCGAGCCCGTACGCGGGAGCGGTCACCGCGAAGCCGTGGTCGCGCAGCACATCGCCACACCACCCGGCGGCCCGCCGCTCCTCGAAGGCGATCTCCGGATGGCCGTGGATCCGCCGGCTGAGTCCGACCAGCTCTTCGCGCACCCCGCCGATCCGCGCCCGGATCCCCGCCTTGACCTGGTCCGCGCCGCCTGCCACGTCGTCTCCTCGCCGCTTCTGTCCGCTCGTGCCGGAACAGCTTAAGGGGGCTCAGTTCCAGAGCGTGGTCGTCAGGTGCGGCCCCGGCCGACACTCATGGGTCAACTCATGGGTCAAAAAAACTTGTCAACCGCGCGTGGGTTCTGGGGTTCGTGTTGCATATAACCATCGTGGGACAGTTACGGGGAACGACGAGCAGCCTGAGGACGCAGGGGTATCAGCCTGGGCAAGGCGATCCGCCGCAGGAGATCCGCGATCATCTTGCGACGTACGGATACGGCGTGCTGCGGGACCTGATCCGTTCGAGGCAGATCTACGAACGGTGCGCTGCCAGGGGCCGCCCCGTAAGACCGACCTCCGCCGACCTCGAAGCTCTGCGCCTTTCGCCCGACGAGCGCCATGTCCTGGCCGGCGAGACTCTCCTCGCCGTCCTGGAAGACCTGGACAAGGTGTGGTCCACCTGGGATGTACGGAGGGGAGCGGCACTGGAGACGTACTTCGTGGGCAGCCTGGTCCTGTACTTCCCTGCGGTCTTCCGCAAGTGGCAGCGGACCCGCCGACGCCTGCTTCTCCCGCGCGACGCCGATGCTGCCGCGCTGTCCGTCAAGGTCACCCAGGCCGACCCCGCCCTCGGCGTCGTGGCCCGCGACGCGCTGGAGCGGGCGCTGCGGACAGCCGGGCCCGAAGTCAGCGCCGTGCTCGGGCTGGTGGCTGCCGGTTACCCGCACAGCGAGATCGCCGAGCGCCTCCGGATCAGTGAGCGAGCCGTCGAGGGACGGCTCTATCGCTTCCGCAGGCAGATCCGGAACGGCCGCGTGGGCCAGGACCTGAGAGACGTCTTCCGGGAGCAGACCGCTCTGCGCGTACGACAGAGGTGACGGCCCGCGTGTGACCGGCCGAGCGCCGCGCACATCCTGATCGCTCCTCGGGGGCCGGTGGCCCGTGCGTCCATCAGGCCACGAACCCGGCAGGTGCACCGGGCCGAGCCGCTTCGCGGTCGCGCAAGCGCGAGCCCGGCGCACCTGCCGGAACCGTGGCAGATGGTGCACACGGGCCACCGGCCCCCGAGGAGGAACCATGGACCAGCGCACGACGGCGAGACCGAGACCGGCAACGCACCCGCCGCCCGCAGACACAGTTCGCATCAGTGCGAGCGAGCCCGCAGGCAATGACTGACCCGCCCATATCGCCCGCCCATATCGCCCGCCGATATCGACACCCTTCCCGAAGTCCCGCCTCCAGCAGGCGGGGCTTCGTGGTTTTCCGACCCTGTGCGCATGGCCCGAGGGCCGTCCGCGCTCCTCGACACTTCCCGGAGGGAATCCGATGAGCTCCAAGACCACGCCACCGCCCGCCCCGCCGTTCTTCGAACTGCGCATCGGCGGAATGCGTGTGACGATCCAGCAGGTGCCGTACCGCCTGGTGGCCCTTGCCGCCGCGGTCGTGGGCCCGCTCGCGGGCGCGAGCTGGTTCGCCCGATGAACGTGCCCCGCGGCCGGAGGGGCGGATGAGGCAGTCGGGCCGGTCGGGCGAGACGGTCCGGACGGCCCAGACGGGTCACACCGGAAGGAGACGCCCGATCAGCGCGCTGAGCTGCCGCGCGTTGCGGCACTCGTACATCTCGACGAGCTCGGCGTAGGTGCCGGCCACCGAGTCGCCGGTCTGCCACAGGGCGCGGCGTTCGGGGTTGAGCCAGTAGACCCGCCGGGCACGCGAGGCGATGTCGCGCAGGGCGTGGACGTTCGGGTCGCTCATGTTCGTGCGGGCGTCGCCGAGGATGAAGACCGTGCTGCGCGGGGTGATCACCCGCGTATGGCACTCGGCGAACTCGCCGAGCGATGTGCCGTAGTCGCTGCCCCCGTGATAGCGCGTCACGGCGGCCGCGGAGACGATGCGGCCGCTGAGGCCCTCGGGGTCGGCCGAGCCGCGCGCGATGAGGTCGGTCACCTCGTCGACGCGGTTGACGAAGGCGAACACCCGCACCTTGCTGAACTGGTCGTGCAGCGCCTGCACAAGCAGCATCGTGAAGTTGGCGAAGCCCGCCACGGAGCCCGACACATCGCACAGGAGCACCAGTTCGGGACGGACCGGGCGACGGCGGCGCAGCACGGGGCGCATCGGGACGCCGCCCGTGGACAGCGAGCCGCGCAGCGTGCGGCGCAGGTCGATCCGGCCGCGGGCCGCACGGCGGCGGCGTGCGGCGAGCCGGGTGGCGAGTTTGCGGGCCAGCGGCTGCACCGTCCTGCGCAGTTCGTCGAGCTGGGCGCGGCCCGCGATCAGGAAGTCGACGCGGTCGGCGGTCGGGGCGATCGCCCGCCGCGCGATCTGGTCCGCGCCACGCCGCTCGGCCACCCTGCGGCGTGCCTCGCCGCCCACGAGGGTGCGGAAGTCCTCGATGCGGCGGCGGATCTCGTCCGCTTCGATGCGGTCGGTGAACCCGGAGTCGGCGGAGCCGGCGCGGATAGCGGCCAGAACGCGCGCTAGGAGCGTCTCCGGGCGCAGTCGCTGGAGCGTCTGGTGGGATGACCAGCCGTCCGAGCCACTGGACCCCTCCGAGCCGCCGGATCCACCGGATCCACCGGACCCGTCCGCTCCCGGACGCGTCCCGTATCCGCCCATGCCGTCCACCGCCTCCGCCGCCAACTGGGCAAGCAGCGCCCGGTCGTTGGCGGCAAGCGCGGCGGTGAGGCGGTCGCGCAGCTCGTCCCTGTCGAACTCCCGCCCGGCGCCGTCCGGTGCGTCGGGAGCGCCGACCCCGCGCGGAAAGTACAGATCGAAGACCGGATCGAAGACCGGGCGCTGCCCCTCACTGTGCAGCAGCGCCGCCGCCAGGCCTTCGCGCACCCGCTCCCGGTCGCTCAGGCCGAGGGCCTCGATGGCCTGCCCGGCGTCCACCGTCTCGCCCGTACCGATCCGGATGCCGTGCGAGCGCAGCGCCTGGACGAGGGCCGTCAGACGCTCCGGGACGCCGGTCGGGGACGGCGCGTTCACACGGCGTCCAGGTCCAGCTTGGCCGCCGCCTTCAGCACGTCGTCCTGGTGCTTGAGCACGACGCCGAGACTGTCGCGTACGACGTCCTCGTCCAGGGAGTGGGCGCCCAGGGCGAGCAGTGTGCGGGCCCAGTCGATGGTCTCCGCGACCGATGGCACCTTGCGCAGGTCCATCGCGCGCAGCGCGCCGACCACGCGGACGACGGACCGGGCCAGCGTCTCGTCGAGCCCCGGCACCTTCAGCCGTACGATGCGGCGCTCCAACTCCTCCTCGGGGAAGCCGATGTGCAGGAAGAGGCAGCGGCGGCGCAGCGCCTCGGACAGCTCGCGGCTCGCGTTCGAGGTGAGGACGGTGAACGGGCGCCGCGTCGCGGTGATCGTGCCCAGTTCGGGGACGGTGACCTGGAAGTCGCTGAGCACTTCGAGGAGCAGCCCCTCCACCTCGACGTCCGCCTTGTCGGTCTCGTCGATCAGGAGGACCTTGGGGTCGCTGCCGCGGATGGCGGTGAGCAGCGGTCGCGGGAGCAGGAACTCCTCGCTGAAGATGTCCGTACGCGTCTCGTCCCACGACTCGTCGCGGCCCGCGGTGATGCGCAGGAGCTGCTTGGCGTGGTTCCACTCGTACAGGGCGCGGGACTCGTCCACGCCCTCGTAGCACTGGAGCCGCACGAGCGTCGCGTCCGCGACCTCCGCGACCGCCTTGGCCAGCTCGGTCTTGCCGACGCCCGCCGGACCTTCCACGAGGAGGGGCTTGCCCAGGCGGTCGGCGAGGAAGACGGTCGTGGCGACGGCGGTCGACGCCAGATACCCCGTCTCGGCGAGCCGCTCGGCGACATCGTCCACGGATGTGAAGAGCAACGGAGCCTCCGGTGGGCAGTGGGCAGTGGGCAGTGGGCATTGGGCGCTGGGCACTAGGCACTGGGCACGGAACGACACGATGACTCCCGCCACTTGATCAGCCTCCGGGCCCCGTACACAACGGGGCGGCCGTGTTTGGGTCGTACGTCACGTGGCGCCGCGGCACCGGCCACGGGCTGCTGGGTCTTGTCCTGAGACCCACCGGGTCCCGGGCGTCCTTCTTGCATCCCCCTCGTATCCTTGCGGCATGAGGCGGACCTCCTTTGCCGACTGGCCCTGCTCCATCGCCCGCACCATGGACCTGCTGGGCGACTGGTGGACTCCGCTGGTGCTGCGCGAGGCGTTCTACGGCATCAAACGCTTCGACGCCTTCCAGCAGGAGCTCGGCATCGCGCGCAACACGCTCACCGACCGGCTGCGCCGCCTGGTCGACGAGGGCCTGATGGAGAAGCGCGCTTACCAGAGCGAGCCGGTGCGCTACGACTACCTCCTCACCGAGAAGGGCCGCGACTTCTTCGGCGTCCTGGCGGCGATGAACAGCTGGGGCAACCGCTGGCTGAGCGGCGACGAGGGGCCGCCGGTCGTCTTCCACCACGACCGCTGCGGGCACGAGGCCGCCGCCGAGGTGGTCTGCGCGCACTGCAAGGAGCCGATGACGGCCGCGGACACCACCGCGCGCATGGGCCCCGGCTACCCGGCGCGACTGGCCGAACGGCCGGACGTCCAGAAGCGCTTCAGCCGCTGACCACCCTCCCCACGCCCGTCCCTGCACACCCTTGACGAGTAAGTCTATCTACGCAACTCTCGTGGTCAGGGACGACTTCAGCGACGACAGAGAGGCGACCCACGATGGAGTGGACGGGCGCGCGTTACGCGGACACGCCGACGGCCGAGGCGCGCAGGGAGATCGCGGCGTCACCGGAACGCGTGTGGGAACTGGTGGCCGACATCGGCCTGATGCCCACGCTGAGCGCGGAGCTGCGGTCGGTCGAGTGGCTCGACGGGGCGACATCGCCCACGACCGGCGCCCGGTTCGTCGGCCGCAGCGAGCACGAGTCGTTCGGTGCGTGGGAGACGACGTCGTACGTCGTGGAGTGCGAGGCGCCGCGGGTCTTCGCCTGGGCGGTCGAGGACCCCGAACACCCCAGCGCCGTATGGCGGTTCAGCCTGCGGGCGCGGGGCGACGGCGGCACCGATCTCACCCAGTGGATGCAGCTGGGCCCCGGACGCTCGGGGCTCTCCTTCGCGATCGACCGGATGCCGGAGAAGGAACAGAAGATCGTCTTCGTACGGATGAGGGAGTTCGAGCGGAACATGGCGGCCACGCTGGACGCGATCAAGGAGCTGGCCGAGGGCACCCCGGCTCCCTCCGAAGGGCAGGGCGCCTGATGCGTACGTCGACGACGATCGAGGCGTCGGGAGCGAACTGGCGGGAGACGGCCGACTTCGTCACCGAGGCGGAGAAGCTCGGGATGGACATCTGCTGGGTCGCCGAGGCCTGGGGCGCCGAAGCGCCGTCCCCGCTCGGCTACTTGGCGGCGCGCACCGAACGGATGACGCTCGGCTCCGGGATCATCCAGCTCGCGACCCGGACCCCGGCGGCCATCGCCCGGGCGGCGATCACCCTCTCGAACATCTCGGAGGGCCGCTTCATCCTCGGGCTCGGCCCCTCCGGGCCACAGGTGATCGAGGGCCTGCACGGAGTGCCGTTCGCCCGCCCGCTGACGCGGATGCGGGAGACGGTGGAGATCGTCCGCCAGGCGGCCACGGGCGAGAAGATCTCCTACACGGGACGGGAGTTCACCCTCCCGCTGCCCGGCGGCGACGCCAGGCCCATGCGCCTGTCGATGCGCGCCGAACACGACCTGCCCGTCTATCTGGCCACCCTCTCGCCCAAGATGCTCCGCCTGACCGGCGAGATCGCGGACGGCTGGCTCGGCACCAGCTTTGTGCCGGAGGGCGCGAAGGAGGCGTACTTCGACCACCTGGACGCCGGCCTGGCCGCCGCCGGGCGCACCCGCGCCGACCTGAACGTCTGCCAGGGCGCCGAAGTCGCCTTCGCCGACGACGAGGACGCGCTGCGCACGATGGTCGCGGGCCGCAAGAAGGAACTCGCCTTCAGCCTGGGCGGCATGGGCTCCGCCACCACCAACTACTACAACAACGCCTACAGCAGGCAGGGTTGGGCCGATATCGCCGCCGAGGTCCGCACCCGCTGGCAGTCCGGCGACCGCGACGGCGCGGCCGCCCTGATCACCGACGAGATGGTCCTGGCCACCACCCTCATCGGCACCGAGCCCATGGTCCGCGCCCGCCTGCGCGTCTGGCGCGACGCGGGCGTGGACACGGTCCGCTTCTACCCGGCGGGCGAGAGCCTGGAGGCGCGGCTTGCGACGTTGGGGTGGGCGATCGAGCTGGTGCGGGAGGTGGAGCGGGAGCCGGGCGCGCCTACCGGGCGGCCCGCAGCCGCCACAGCGACGTGACCTCCGCCGCGCGGGCCTTGTGCAAGGGGTCCGCCGGGTCGGTCGGTCTGCGGTGGCGGGGTCTTGTGGTGAGGCGGTCCTGGATGTGCAGGCCCGCCGCGGTGATCGCCGAGCGGAGTTCGCCGGGGGAGCGCAGGCCGAGGTGTTCGGCGAGGTCCGACATGATCAGCCAGCCTTCGCCGCCGGGCAGCAGATGATCGGCGAGGCCTGAGAGGAAGCCGTGCAGCATGGTGCCTGCGGGGTCGTAGACGCCTTGCTCCAGTGCCGAGTTGGGCCTGGCGGGGAGCCAGGGCGGGTTGCACACGACCAGGGCGGCGCGGCCCGGCGGGTAGAGCCCGCAGCCGGTGGCGATCTCCACTCGGGAGGTCAGGCCCAGGCGGTTCATGTTGTCGGCGGCGCACACCGCGGCCCGCGGATTGCTGTCCGTGGCCACGACGTGCCGCACGCCCCGGTGGGCCAGGACCGCCGCCAGGACACCGGTGCCGGTGCCGAGGTCGAAGGCCCTCGCCCCGTGGGCCGCGGCCGGCAGCGGCGCCCGCGCGACCAGGTCGACGTACTCGCCCCTGACCGGTGAGAACACGCCGTAGTGCGGGTGGATCCTGGCGCCGATCGCGGGGATGTCCACACCCTTCGTACGCCATTGATGCGCGCCGATGACGCCGAGCAGTTCCCGCAGCGGGACCGCCCACGGGCCGTCGCCCCGGGGTGGGCCGTACGCCTCTTCGCAGGCGGCGCGGACGTCGGGCGCTCTGCGCAGGCCGAGCGTGTGGTCCTCGCCCAGCGGCACCAGGAGCTTGGCGAGGACACGGGCACGGTGTCCCGCGGCCCGGCGGTGGAGGTGGAAGGCGGCCGTCGGCGAGGCGGCCGGGGCAGGGGCAGGGCTTTTGCGGTCGATGCGGCGGGCCATGGCGCGCAGCATCTGGCGCGCCTGCTGGAAGTCGCCCTGCCACAGCAGAGCGGTGCCTTCGCAGGCCAGACGGTGGGCGGTGGCGGCGCTCAGCCGGTCGTCGGCCGGGACGACGCGGACGGGCCGCGGCATCCCGGTCTCGGAGCGCCAGCGGACGGTGTGCTCGGCATCGCCGTCGGTCCAGTGGATCCGGTGGATCTCGGACACAGATACTCCTCAGAGGGTGAACGTGCGGGGCACGAACAGCACTTCGACGAGGAGCGGGAGGTGGAAGGGCCCGTGGAGGGCCGGGCAGTGGGCTCAGTGGAGCCGCGGCTCCCGCGTCGAAGTGCGGGAGGAGTCGCCGAGCACCAGACCGGGCACCGGACGCGGTGCCGGACCGGGCACTGTGCCGAGCGTCATCACCGGCTCCTTCGAGGAGATGGGGGAGTGGGGCCGAGCGCATGCCTCAGCCGAATGAATGTCTCATACGTGAAGACGCGCCCGCAATCGCCTTTTCCGTCCCCAGGGCGCCGCCGCCGCACACCCCTGACCTGCGCGCCCGATGATCGTCAACTGGCGCTGCTGCAGGGCCTGTTGGCGTGGCGACCTTCACGATCTACCCTGGGATCCGCCTTGAGGGGGGTCGCATGAGCGGACGTGTCGAGCACACCCGGAGCAGCGGACGGCCGGCACCTGCGGGGAAGGGTGAGCGGGTCGCCGACTGGGCGGACGGCCGCCTCGGCATCAACTCCCTGGCCAAGACGCAGATGCGCAAGGTCTTCCCGGACCACTGGTCCTTCATGTTCGGCGAGATCTGTCTCTACAGCTTTCTGATCCTGATCCTCACCGGGATCTATCTGACCCTCTTCTTCGAGCCGAGCGGCGCCGAGGTCGTCTACGACGGTGTCTACACACCGCTCAAGGGCATCCAGATGACCCGGGCGTACGAGTCCACGGTCGACATCAGCATGGAGGTGCGCGGCGGTCTGCTGATCCGGCAGATCCACCACTGGGCCGCGGTCGTCTTCGTCGCCGCGATGCTCGTGCACATGATGCGGGTGTTCTTCACCGGGGCGTTCCGCAAGCCGCGCGAGCTCAACTGGCTGTTCGGCTGGACCCTGTTGTTCCTCGGGATCATCACGGGGCTCACCGGCTACTCGCTCCCGGACGACCTGCTCTCCGGCACCGGCATCCGCTTCGCGCAGGGCGCCATCCTGTCCGTCCCGGTCATCGGGACGTATCTCTCCTTCTTCCTCTTCGGTGGAGAGTTCCCCGGCGACGACATCATTCCGCGGCTCTTCAGCGTGCATGTGCTGCTGCTGCCGGGGATCATGCTGGGGCTCGTCGTCGCCCATCTGATCCTGGTCTTCTACCACAAGCACACGCAGTTCGCCGGGCCCGGCAGGACCGAGAAGAACGTCATCGGGGCGCCCTTCCTGCCCATCTACATCGCCAAGGCCGGCGGCTTCTTCTTCCTCGTCTTCGGCGTCCTCGCGGTCATGGGGGCGATCGCCACCATCAACCCCGTGTGGGCGATGGGCCCCTACCGTCCCGATCTGGTCTCCACGGGAGCCCAGCCCGACTGGTATCTGGGCTTCTCCGAGGGGCTGATCCGGGTGATGCCCAGCTGGGAGATCAACGCCTGGGGGCACACGCTCCAACTCGGCGTCTTCATCCCGTTCTCGCTCTTCCCGCTGATCATGGTGGCGATCGCGGTCTATCCGTTCATCGAGGCCTGGGTCACCGGCGACAAGCGGGAGCACCACATCGCGGACCGGCCGCGCAACGCACCCGTGCGCACCGGTCTCGGCGTGGCGTGGCTGACGCTGTTCGGCATCCTGATGATCGGCGGCGGCAACGACCTGTGGGCCACGCACTTCCATCTCTCCATCAACGCGATCACCTGGTTCGTACGCGTCGGCTTCTTCGCGGGACCGGTCATCGCCTACGTCATCACCCACCGATGGTGCATGGGCCTGCAGCTCCGCGACCGCGAGAAGGCGCTGCACGGGCGGGAGAGCGGCACGATCAAACGGCTGCCGCACGGCGAGTACGTAGAGGTCCATGTGCCCCTCAGTCAGGGTGAGTTGTACACGCTCACGGCGCACGAGCAGCCCAAGCCGTACGAGATCGGGCCGCTGGTGGACGCGAACGGCGTGGCCCGCAAGGTCACCCGGGGCCAGCGGCTGCGGGCGCGCCTGGGGCGGGCCATGTACGGGCCTTCGGCGCAGGTGCCCAAGGCGACGCCCGAGGAGTATCTGGAGATCCAGCGGGGCGGCGGTGACTCTCACCACTGACAGGGGCCGATCGCCACGCGGCGGAGGCGCTGCGGTTAGCCTCGCGTAGTGAATCAAGCACCGGAGAACACACCGAAGTTGTACGCCATCAGTGATCTGCACGTGGCGTACGACGAGAACCGGAAGTTCCTCGAATCCCTGCGCCCGCAGAACGACGAGGACTGGCTGATCGTCGCCGGGGACACCGCCGAGCGCCTGGCCGACGTCGAATGGGCGCTGCGCACCCTCACCGACCGGTTCGCCAAAGTGGTGTGGACGCCGGGGAACCACGAGCTGTGGACGCACCCCAGCGACCCGGTCAAGCTGCGCGGCGAGGCCCGCTACCGCCATATCGTCGAACTCTGCCGCGAGTTGGGCGCCGCGACCCCCGAGGACCCCTACCCCGTGTGGCGCGGCGCCGGCGGCCCGGCCACGGTGGCCCCCCTCTTCCTCCTCTACGACTACACCTTCCGCCCCGAAGGCACCCACACCAAGGAAAAGGCCCTGGAGGCCGCCCATGCGGCGGGCGTCGTCTGCACCGACGAGGTGCTGCTGCACCCCGACCCCTACCTGGGCCTGGACGACTGGTGCCGCGCCCGCGTGGCGTACACCGAGGAGCGCCTGTCCCAGCGGACCCCCGGCCTCCCCACGGTCCTGATCAACCACTGGCCCCTGGTGCGCGACCCCACACGGATCCTGCACTACCCGGAGTTCGCCCTGTGGTGCGGCACCGAACTGACCGCGGACTGGCACGTGAAGTACGAGGCGGCCGCCGTGGTCTACGGCCACCTCCACATCCCCCGCACCACCTGGCACGACGGGGTCCGCTTCCAGGAGGTCTCGGTCGGCTACCCACGCGAATGGCGCCGCGACCGCCACCCGGCCCCGAGACTCCGCCAGATCCTGCCGGAGCCGGGCGACGGGGCGTGAGGGATGCGGGGCTCCTCGACGATGCGGGGCTCCTCAATCCTGCGCGCCTTCGGCCGCCGCCTCCATCTGGCGGTCGACGGCGCGGCCGAAGTCGCGGAGCCAGTCGGGGCGTACGGCTGCCATGCCGAAGCCCGTGGGGGTCTTGAGGGGGCCGTGGGAGAGGTCCTTCTCGCGGTAGCGGCGGCAGTCGCGGTGCCAGGTATAGATGCCCGCCATCCAGTTCTCCAGTTCGCGTACGTAGCCGTCCAGGATGTTCCGTGTTTCCTGGGGGAGGGCGAAGTCGTCGTAGAGGACCGGGAGTTCATGGGTCACCGTGTGCTGGAACTGGCTCAGGCGTGACTTCATCAAGTCGTCGATGATGCCCAGTGCCGTCGGATAGTCGCAGTCGAAGAAGTTCTGGACGACGAGGACGCCGTTGTGCACCTCGCCCTCGTACTCGATCTCCTTCTGGTACGAGAAGACGTCGTTCATCAGGGCGGAGTAGTCGCCGGCCGAGTTCTCCAGGCTCTGCATCGGGCCCGTGCGGTAGATCTCCTGCGGGACCTGCGGGCCGTTGCCCAGGCGGCACAGGCTCATCGTCAGGGGGCAGCCGAAGGTGAGGCGGCGCATCTCGATGTAGTCCACGGGGTCGGGGATACGATTCATCGCCTGGTTGTCCAGCTCCCAGAGCCAGCTTTCCGTCATGACCTCGATGGACGTGCGGAGCGTGCGGCGTGCCTCCTCGTCCATCGGCGCCGCCGTGCGTTGCCACAGGTCCGCCAGGCCCCGCTCCAGCGCGTTCGCCGGCACCGGCATGTCGGCGAAGTCCAGCGGCATGAAGAGGGAGAGCCGGTCGTTGCAGAGCTTCGCGCCCGCCAGGTCGCGGGGCCTGCCGAAGACCACCGGGAAGTAGTCGTCTCCGTACGTGCCCCAGGTCAGCCACTGCGAGCCCAGATCCAGGGCCTCCAGGTCCGCGTCCGGGTGGAGGCCCGCCGCGCAGAGCGGAAAGTCGTAGCCGTACAGCTTGTGCGCGTCCCAGATGTCCGAACTCGGCACTCCCAGCTGGGGTTCCAGCATCCCCATCCGCGACGCCCACTCCACACAGCGCGGGCGCGCCGCCTGAAGGTGGGGCGAAAGCGTTGTCTTGTAGGGGAGGTTGAAGTCCGGGAGGAGCGAGGGACCGACCCGTTGGAAGGGGACGTGCGTGTGGCCGCGCAGCCGTTCCGCGCCCGTGGCCGCCAGGAGCGCCTTGATCCCGGCGGCCGACGTGCCAAGGCCCGAAGGTCCTGCGAGCGGCGAGGACGCGGCGGCGGCCTTCTCGTTCATGTAGCGGCTGGAGACCATGTGCCACTCGTGCCCGCCGGACTGCCAGTCCTGCAGGCCCTTGGCGTACGCGAGGACGTCCGCGCACTCCTTCGCGGGGAGCCCGGTGGAGGCGAACAGCGGGGCCAGTTCGGTGAGCGTCGTGCTCTCGAACTGCTGCATCCGCGAGGTCAGGAGATCGTTCACCGCCTCCGCGGCCTCCTGCGTCGTACAGTTCAGGAACTTCTCGAGGACCAGGACGCCATTGGAGAGTTCGCCCTCGTCCTCGATCTCCCGCTGGTACGAGAACAGGTCGTTGCGCAGGTGGACGGCGTCGGAGAACGTCTCCTTGAGGACCCGCAGCGGCCTGGACTGCGCGACGGCCGGCGGCACTTCGGCACCCGTCGCGTACTCGATGAGCCCCGCCGACCAGGGCGCGCCGCCCACCTTGCGGCGCATCTCGATGTACTCGACGGGGTTCGCGATCCGCCCCTCGTTGATGTTCGAGAGCTCCCACAGGGACTCGTCAAGGAGGTTCTTCGTGCTCTCGGCGAACCGTTCCCGCCAGCCCTGCGACATGTGCGGCACCGTCCGCGCCCACAGGTCCGCGAGCCCCGCCTCGACCGGATTGGTCGGCTCCGGCACGGGCGTGGACAGATCCATGGGCATGAAGGCCCGAAGGCGGTCGAGATAGGCCTTGCCGCCCTCCCGGTCCTGGGTGCGTTTGAAGAGTTCGAGGAAGTGGTCGTCGAAGAAGAACACCCACACATACCAGTCGGTGACCAGCGACAGCGCGGGCCCGTCGCAATCGGGGTGGGTGTAGGCGCAGAGCAGCGGATAGTCGTGGGCGTCCAGATCGCCCTCCTCCCAGACACCCGAGCCCTCCAGCATCCCCATGTCGCGTGCCCACTTCTTGGAGTGCGCCTTCGCCTCTTCCACATGCGGGTTGAGGCGGGCGGGATGAACCATGTAGAAGCTGGGCAGGTCGAACGGCTGCGACATACGGTCGTTATCTCCTCGCTCGGCGGCGTATGGGCCATTCAGCACTACCCGTACGGCGCCGCACGATGCGACGGCCGCCGGGGCGTCACACCATCGCGTGATCCGTGGAACTCAAACCCAGTTCATGGAGCAGGTGGCGGTCTCGCCCGGTGTGCCGTCGGGGGCGACCGGGGTGAGCGTCAGCTCCGTGGCCGCCTCGTTCCCCTGCCGCCGCAGCGACTTCAGGTAGTACACCTCGTCGTAGATCCGCCCGAGCCACTCGTCGTCCCGGCGCAGGTCGTAGTACCAGACCTCTCCGGGGTCCGCGATGCGCCAGGAGGGGAATACCTCGGCTGTGTCGCCAGCTGCGTACGCCGTGTCGATCTGGAAGTCCTCGGGGCGGCCCGGTGGTACGAACACCTCCTGCCTCAGGGCGAGTTCACCGAGGTGAACCTCAGATGCCGTACGCACGGCAAGGGCCGCGATCGTGCGGCCGCGGAACCCCGCGAGGGGGTGGGTGGACGTGTGCCATCCGGTTTCGGTGCCGGGGCCCGCCCCCGCCCGCAGCCAAACGAATTTCCCCGGATCGTCGGCGAAGAGCAGCCCAACCTCCAGGGCGCCCCCGGCCCCCGCGTACGTGACCGAGACCCTCTCCGCGCCCGTGCGCACCGCCAGCTCCGTCTTGTAGAGGCGGACCTTCGCGCCGCCCGGCAGGCGCAGCGAGCAGCCGCCGTCGTACGCCCGCGTGTAGTCGAAGTCCGGCGGCGCGTCCCCGCCCTCCTCCGACCAGAACTGCCAGGTGGGCAGGACGTCTTGGACCGACGCGTTGTACCAGTCCGCGTCGCTCGCCCGGCGCCCCGCCAGGAAGAAGCCGCGGCCGTGGCCGGTGTTGAAGCGGGTGACGAAGGGGAAGGCGCCGATCACCGATCGCTCGGTGACGTAGTGCGCCACGCCGTCCCACTTGAGGTGGTTGTCCGGCTCGGGAGCGCCGGGCTCGTGGGTCAGGGCGCGCCCGGTCCGCGTGGGGTCGCAGGACGGGCCCGACCAGTAGCGGCGCTCCCGCTCGAAGACGGCGTCCTGTGCGTCCGGGTCCTCGTGCCCGGGATGCAGCTCCCACACGAAGTGCGAGCCGAAAAGGGCCCAACTGGTCCTGGCCGGGCGGTCCTCGGGGAAGACGAGGCGCGGGTCGTACTCCGGATCGAAGCCGAACTGCTCGTTCTCCGTGCCGTGGAAGACCGCCTCGTACGGGTCGCGGCCGAGCCGCAGCGCCGTGGCCCGGGAGGTCTCGACGCCGGCCTCGGTCATCCAGTAGTTGGCGAAGAAGCTGTCGGCGCCCGCCGCCAGCCAGGGGGCGTTCTCCTCGTTCAGGTGGTTCAGGTAGTCGAGCCCGCCGCCGGGCCGGATCGTGTCGTACCACTGGATGTGGAAACCCTCCGGAGCCCTGGACCGCAGATATCCAAGGAGCTCGCGCAGCCGTTTCGCCTCGTCCGGCGGGGTCTCGGCCTCGTGATTGATGAAATAGCCGTCGAATCCGAAGTAGGCGGCCATCTCGATCATTTTGTCCGCCACCGGGTACGTGCCGTCAGGGCGCCGCTCGAGATACGCGGCGAACTCGCCCGGCCGCGGCCAGAACCAGCAGCCGAGGCTTCTGACGCCATTGCGGTGCGCCGCGTCCGTGTAGGCGGGATTGGGCGGGTTGATCAGGCCGTGGACCGGTTCGGCCACCGGTGATCCGTCTACGGGCAGACCGTGCCAGGAGCCGTAGAAGTCCGTGTACTGCCAGAAGCGGAGCAGCCGCCGGGCGAAGGAGTCGTCGTACTTCCGGGCGGTGAAGAACGCCCCGTCGTAGTCGTTGCACAGGTTCATCACCTGGGCGCCGGTGGGGAGTCCGGGCCGGCCCTGGGTGGCGGGGAACGGCGCGATGCGGGGCGCGAGCGGAACACGTGAGCGGAAGTAGCGGGCCCAACGGTCGGACCGCGGGCTCCAGTTCTTCAGCGCCTCGGCGTCGTAGCCGTGCATGAAGGGCTGGTGGCCTGGTTCTGGGCTCATCCGGGTGAGAGTGAAGCAGAAACACGGCCTCGTCAATACCCGTAACGGCACCGGAATTTGTATTCTCACGCCCCCTTGTCGCGGGCATCTTTAGCGCTTTAGCCTGCTCGCCCTCAAGCGCTTTAGCCAGGCGTCGTTCCATCAACGGTCCATCAACGGCCAGTCAGTGGTCAGCCAACGGTCGGTCAACGCGAGGGGAGGTCACGCATGCGTCGCACTCCGGCACGGCGCCCCACCATCAAGGACATCGCCGTGCGGGCCGGTGTCTCGGAGAGCGCCGTCTCCTTCGCGCTCAACGGGCGGCCCGGAGTCTCCGAGTCCACCCGCGACCGCGTCCGCAGCGTCGCCGAAGAGCTCGGCTGGCGGCCGAGCGCCGCCGCGCGGGCCCTCTCCGGCGAAGGCTCGGGCACGGTCGGGCTCGTCCTGGCCAGACCGGCGCGGACGCTGGGCGTCGAGTCGTTCTTCCTCCAGCTCGTCTCCGGCATCCAGGAGGTGCTCTCGCGCCGCAGGCTCGGGCTGCTCTTCCAGGTCGTCGAGGACATCGACGCGGAGTGCGCGGTCTACCGCCGCTGGTGGGCCGAGCGCCGGGTCGACGGCATGCTCGTCGTCGACCCGCGCGGCACGGACCCACGGCTCCCGCTCCTCGACGAACTGGGACTGCCCGCCGTCGTCGTGGGCACCCTGCCGGAGCCGCACACCGACTACCCCGGCATCTCCAACCTCTGGGCCGACGACGCCCTCGCCATGGCCTCCATCGTCGACCACCTCTACGTGCTCGGCCACCGCCGCATCGCGCACATCGCCGGGCTCCCCGAACTCACCCACACCCGGCGCCGCATCCGCTCCCTGCGGGCCGAGGCCGACCGGCGCGGCCTGAGCGACGTGCACTCGCTCACCACGGACTACTCCGACGCCCAGGGGGCCGAGGCCACCCGCCGGGTCCTGGCGGGGGAGCGGCGGCCCACCGCGATCGTGTACGACAACGACGTCCTGGCCGTCGCCGGTCTCGGTGTCGCCGCCGAGCACGGCATCTCCGTACCCGCGGAGCTTGCGATCGTCGCCTGGGACGACTCCGTCCTCACCCGCTCGACCCACCCCGCGCTCACCGCCCTGGTCCGCGACACCGCCGTCTACGGCGGGCACGCGGCCGAGCAGCTGATCGCCCTCCTCGACGGCGGCCCCGCCGTCCGCGTCCAGGACCAGCTCCCGCACCTGGAGGCGCGCGGCAGCACCGCCGCCCGCGCCGCCCCCTGAGCACCGCTCCCCACATGCACGTCCCCGCCTTGAGACAACGTTGCCAACCCGGAGGTATCAACCCGCCATGAAGTGGACCAGACTGGGCGTCACGGGCGTGGCCGCTCTCGCGCTCGCCGTCACCGCAGGCTGTTCGGCGACCCCCACCGCCTCCGGCGGCAGGGGCACGGACTCGCTGACCGTGAACATGGGCTTCTCCGGCAACACCATCGCCCGCAACTTCAGCCCGTTCTCGGTGAAGGCGAGCCAGGGCACCTTCGGCTTCCAGTACGAGCCGCTGTTCTCCTTCAACAACCTCCAGGGCGGCAAGTTCGTCCCCTGGCTCGCCACCAAGTACGCCTGGTCCGACGGCGGCAAGAAGATCACCATCGATCTGGACAAGCGCGCCAACTGGAGCGACGGCACCAGGCTGACCGCCAAGGACGTCATCTTCGCCTTGGAGTACGTCACCAAGCAGGACCTGCCGGTGGACTGGCGGTTCGAGTACGAGAAGGCGACCGCGACCGACGACCACACCGTGGTCATCACCTTCGACACCCCCGGCTACGCCCGCCTGCGCAACATCGGCTCCATCCGCCCCGTCCCCGCCAAGATCTGGAAGGGCAAGGACGGCAAGACCTTCACCAACCCCGACCCGGTGGCCAGCGGCCCGTACAAGCTCAAGCGGTACGCGGCCCAGCAGCTCACCTTCGAGGCCAGGGACGACTACTGGAAGCAGAAGGTGCCGGTGAAGACCCTCAAGGCGCCGGTCGTCTCCTCGTCGTCCGAGATAGGAAAGCTGCTCAGCGGCGAGGTCGAGTGGAGCGGCGGCGCCGTGCCCGACGTGAAGAAGAGCTACGTCGACAAGGACCCGAAGAACCACCACGCCTGGTACCCCACCTACGGCGGCACCTACATGTTCTTCAACCACAAGAAGGCGCCGTTCAAGAACGTCCACGTCCGCAAGGGCCTCTCCCTCGCCGTCGACCGCTCCGAGCTCGCCGACCTCGGCAACCCGGGCATGCTCAAGCCGCTCAACCTCACCGGACTCGACACCCGGACGCAGGGCAAATGGATCGACGGAAAGTATCAGGACGCCGATCAACCCAAGCCCGAACTGGCCGAAGCCGAAAAGGAGTTCGCCAAGGCCGGATACGAGATGAAGGACGGGAAGCTCGTCGGCAAGGACGGCAAGCAGCTCAGCTTCACGATCCTCGAAGTGACCGAGTTCGCCGACTCCATCCAGCGCGACAAGGTCCTCGCCCAGCAGCTGAAGAAGGCCGGCGTCAAGGTCGAGGTCCAGCCCATGCCGAGCGCCCAGCTCGACACGGCACGCCAGCAGGCCAAGTTCGACGTCCTGGTCGGCGGCGCCGTCTTCTACAACACGCCGTACAACTTCTACCGGGACATGCTGCACAGCGACAACGCCGGCATCTGGACCAACTACGGCCACTACAAGAGCGCGAAGGCCGACGGCATCCTCAAGGAGATGGAGCGCGCGGGCGACGACGCGACCATCAAGAAGCTCTCCGCGAAGCTGGAGAAGCTGATGATCGACGAGGTGCCCGCGGCCCCGCTCATCACCAACGGCGCCTCCGCCCAGTACAACAGCA
The DNA here is from genome assembly GCF_040640795.1 of Streptomyces sp. NPDC021622. NCBI lineage: Bacteria > Bacillati > Actinomycetota > Actinomycetes > Kitasatosporales > Streptomycetaceae > Streptomyces > Streptomyces sp. NPDC021622. Next base: position 38,507 of record NZ_JBFACK010000002.1, on the reverse strand, counting down.
AGAACTGGACCGGCTGGCCCGACGAGAAGAACCCCTACGCCATCCCCGCGCCCTGGGCGGGCCCCACCGACATGGTGCAGACGATCCTGTCCCTCCGCCCCGCGAAGGCGGGCTAGGCGCATGACGGCCCCCTCCGAAACGGTGGCTGTCGTCGCGGCAGGCGACCGCCCGAAGGAACGGCCGGCACGCCGGCTCAGGCTCGGCGCGGGCCGCTACTTCGTACAGCGCCTCGGCTTCTATCTGGCCGCCGCCTGGATCGCCATCACGCTCAACTTCCTGCTGCCCAGGCTGATGCCGGGCGACCCGGCGTCCGCGCTCATCGCGCAGATGCAGGGCCGCTCGGCGCTCTCCGGCGAACAGATCGCCAGCATCTACCGGCTGTTCGGCGATCCGGGCGAACCGCTGTGGAGCCAGTACGTCACCTACCTCGGGCAGGTCGCACACCTCGACTTCGGGCTCTCGGTGGCGTTCTTCCCGACGCCGGTGTGGGACGTCATCAGCGCGGGCCTGCCGTGGACGATCGGGCTCGTCGGTGTCACCGCCGTGCTGTCCTTCGTCATCGGCACGGCGGGCGGCATCATGGCGGGCGGCCGCGCGGGCTCACGCGTCGACTCGGTGGCGACGCCGGGCGCGATGTTCCTCAACGCGCTTCCCACCTTCTGGATCGCGCTGCTCTTCGTCCTCGTCTTCGGCTTCCAGCTGGCCTGGCTGCCGACGGGCGGCGCGTACGACGGTGATCTGACGCCGGGCCTCAGCACGGAATTCATCGGCAGCGTCATCAGCCATGCCGCGCTGCCCGCACTCACCATCGCGCTCGGCTGGTCGGCCACCTGGTACATCGGCATGCGGAACATGATGATCACGACGGTCTCCGAGGATTACGTCCTCCTGGCGCGCGCCAAGGGTCTCGGCAAGAGCCGGGTGATGTTCCGGTACGCGGCCCGCAACGCGATCCTGCCGAGCGTCGCCGGGTTCGCCATCAACATCGGCAACGTGGTCGGCGGACAGCTCCTGGTGGAGGCCGTCTTCGCGTATCCCGGCGTCGGCTATCTGCTGTACCAGTCCGTCGCCAGCGTCGACTACCCGCTGATGCAGGCGCTGTTCCTGATGGTCTCGCTGTCGGTTCTCGCCGCGAACTTCCTCGCCGACTCCGTGTACGGCCTGATCGACCCACGGGCCAGGGAGGGCCGCGCATGAACCTCAGCCTCAGGAGCTTCAAGGGACGGCTGCCGGAGAACCGCAAAGTGTGGCTTCCCGAGAACCGCAAGGTGCGGGCCGGGATCGCGATCCTGGTGTTCTTCGCGCTGTTCGCCCTGGCCGGACCCTTCATCGTGGAGGACGTCTTCGGGCTCTCCGCCACCGCCATCCACACCGCCGACGGCATGCAACCACCGTCCGGATCCCATCTGTTGGGGACGACGGCCACCGGCGAGGACGTCCTGGCCCAGCTCGTCGTCGGCAGCCGCGTCTCGCTCCTGGTGGGCCTGGTCGCCGCCGTCATCTCGACCACCCTGTCGGTGCTCGTCGGCGTCGCCGGCGGCTATCTGGGCGGCACCGCGGACGCGCTGCTCACCGCCGGCACGAACATCGCCCTCGTCATTCCCAGCCTGCCCCTGCTGATCATCGTCGCGAGTTACGTCAAAGGGCGCGGCGGCTGGCTGACGGTGGCCCTCATCATCGGCCTGACGTCCTGGCCGTGGGGCGCCCGCGGCAAACGCGCGCAGACGCTCTCGCTGCGGCGAAGGGACTTCGTCACGGCCGCCGAGATGACCGGCGAGAGCCGCTGGTGGATCATCACCCGCGAGCTGATCCCCAGCATGGCGCCGCTCATCTCGGCGAGCTTCCTGTCCGCCGTGGTCCTCTCGATGTTCGCCGACGCCGGGCTGTCCTTCATCGGCCTCGGCAACATCAACCTCACCAGCTGGGGCTCGATGCTCTATTGGGCGCAGAACGCCTCGGCCCTTGCACGCGGCGCCTGGTGGTGGTTCATCCCGCCGGGCGCGTGCATCGCCGTCATCGGCGTCGCGGCGGGCCTCATCAACTTCGGCATCGACGAGATCGCCAACCCCCGCCTTCGCAGGCCGGGCCGGGCCGTGCGCCGCCGGGCGGCGGCCGCGGCCCTGCGCACCACCGAGGAGGCACGATGAGCGACACCACCGAGGTGCTGCTGCGGGCGCGCGGACTGCGCGTCGACTACTTCGACCGGGCCGAACCCGTCCACGCCGTACGCGACGTCGACCTCACCCTGTACCGCGGGGAGACCCTGGGGATCGTAGGAGAGAGCGGCTGCGGCAAGTCGACGCTGGTCACGGCCCTCACCCGGCTCGAGCGGCCGCCCGCCGTCACCACGGCGGGCACGGTCCACCTCCACGGCGAAGGGCCGCCGGTCGACCTCCTCAAGCTCACCGAACGTGAGCTGCGCGCCCTGCGCTGGGAGCGCGTCGCGATCGTCTTCCAGAGCGCCATGAACGCGCTCAACCCGGTGCACCGGATCGGCGCACAGTTCGCCGACGTACTGCGGCTGCACCGCGGCCTGTCGCGGGATGCCGCCTGGCGGCGTGCGGGTGAGCTGCTCGGCATGGTCGGCATCCCGGCCGACCGGGTGCGCGCCTACCCCCATGAACTGTCCGGCGGCATGCGGCAGCGCGCCACCATCGCGCTCGCGCTCGCCTGCGAACCGGACCTCGTGGTGATGGACGAGCCGACGACCGCGGTGGACGTGGTCATGCAGCGCCAGATCCTGCGCCAAGTGGCGCGTCTGAAGCGCGAGTTGGGGTTCTCCGTCATCTTCATCACGCACGACCTGTCGCTGCTCATCGAGATCGCCGACCGGATCGCCGTCATGTACGCGGGCCGGGTCGTCGAGACAGGCCCCGCCCGACAGCTGTACACCGACCCCCGACACCCCTACACGGCCGCACTGCGCGGCGCCTTCCCTCCGCTGCACGGACCGCGCCGCGAGATCACCGGCATCCCCGGCTCCCCGCCGGGCCTGCGGCACCCGCCGGCGGGCTGCCCCTTCCATCCGCGCTGCGCGAAGCGGTTCGACCCCTGCGACGAACGAGTGCCCGAGCTGCGCGCCACGGCGGGCGGCGAGGTGGCCTGCCATCTCCACGGCGGACTTCAGGAGCAGCAGCACGAGCCGAGGAGCACCAATGTCCCTGGGTGAACCGACACTTGAACCGGTACTTGAACCGAAATCTGAACCGGTACTTGAGGCCCGCGAGGTCACCAAGCGCTTCCCGCTGCACGGCCCCGGGCAGCACGGCAAGGTCGTACGCGCCGTCGAACCCACCACCCTCGCCCTGCACCAGGGCCGTATCACCGCGCTCGTCGGCGAGAGCGGCAGCGGCAAGTCGACCCTTGCCCGGCTGCTCGCGCTCGGCTACCCGCCCACCGAGGGCGAGATCCGCCTCGACGGAGCGCCCGTCGTGGCGGCCCGCTCGGCCAAGGGCAAACGGGCGTACTACCGCCAGGTGCAGATGGTCTTCCAGGACCCCTTCTCCTCGCTGAGCCCCGTGCACCGCCTTCGCTACATCCTCGGCCGGCCGCTGCGTCTTCACGGCCACGTACGGGGCCGGGCGGAGACGGAAAAGGCGGTCGTCGAACTCCTGGAGCGGGTCAACCTCACCCCCGCCGACCAGTTCATCGACAAGTTCCCGCACGAACTCTCCGGCGGCCAGCGCCAGCGCGTCGCCATCGCCCGCGCGCTCGCCGCACGCCCCAAGGTGCTGCTCGGCGACGAACCGGTGTCGATGCTCGACGTCTCCATCCGCCTCGACATCCTCAACCTCCTCGGCAAGCTCCGCGACGACGAGGGCCTCGCGATCCTCTACATCACCCACGACATCGCGAGCGCCCGCTACTTCGCCGACGAGATCAAGGTCCTCTACGCGGGCCAGCTCGTCGAGTCGGGTCCGGGCGACGCGCTGGTGGAGCATCCCCGACACCCGTACACCCGGCTCCTGTTGGAGTCCGCCCCCGACCCAGACCGGGGCGGACTGCTCGACGAACCGGACGTGATGGACGACGAGGAGACCCTCGGCGAGCCGCCCAGCCTCGTCGACCCGCCGACCGGCTGCCGCTTCCACCCGCGCTGCCCCATCGCCCGACCGGTCTGCGCCACCGCCTTCCCGCCGCGCACCCACTTCGACGACGGGCAGTGGGCCCACTGCTGGAGCTACGACACGCGTTACGACGACCGCCCAGACGAGGAGAACTGCCAGTGATTCAGCCGTGGTTCACCGATGCCAAGCTCGGCATCTTCCTCCACTGGGGCATCTACAGCGTGGACGGAGTCGCCGAGTCCTGGTCCTTCTTCCACGACCAGGTGCCCTACGACCGCTACATGGCGCAGCTCGAAGGCTTCACCGCCGCCGCGTACGACCCCGAGGCCTGGGCGGACCTGTTCGTCCGCGCGGGCGCCCGCTACGCCGTCCTCACCGCCAAGCACCACGACGGGGTCGCCCTGTGGGACACCGCGGCCAACGATCTGTCCGTCGTCAAACGCACCCCCGCGGGCCGCGACCTCATCACCCCGTACGTCGCCGCCCTGCGCGCCCGCGGCATCAAAGTCGGCCTGTACTACTCGCACTTGGACTGGTCCCACCCCGACTACGCCACCGTGCGCCCCGAAGGACAGGACCCCGCCGAGCGCGGCAACCGCTACTCGATGCCCGCCGCCGGCGAGGAGTCCGGGCAGCGGTGGGCGGACTTCCTCGCCTTCCACCGCGCACAGGTACGGGAGCTGCTCGAACGGTTCGAGCCCGACCTGCTCTGGTTCGACGGGGAGTGGGAACGCAGCCCCGAGCAGTGGCGGATGGCGGAACTCGCCGAGGAGATCCGCGCGCTGTCCCCGCGCACGGTTGTCAACGGCCGCCTCACCGGGCACGGCGACTACGCCACGCCCGAGCAGGGCGTGCCCATCGAACCGCCGTCCCAGCCATGGGAGTTGTGCCTCACCGTCAACGACTCCTGGGGCTACCAGCCGCAGGACGACCACCACAAGTCGCCCCGGCAGCTGGTCCGCATCTTCGCGGAGGCCATCGGAGGCGGCGGCAACCTCCTCCTCGACGTCGGCCCGAAAGAGGACGGCACGCTCCTTCCCGAGCAGACCGAGCGCCTCGAAGCGCTGGGGGAGTGGATCTCCCGGCACACCGACGCCGTGTACGGCACGGTGCGTGGCCTTCCGCACGGCCACTTCTACGGACCGTCGACGCTCTCGGCCGACCGCCGCACCCTGTATCTCTTCCTCTTCGACCGGCCCAACGAGTACGTGGTCCTGCGCGGCGTACGCAGCGCCGTGACGTCCGCACGCGTACTGGGCAAGGGAGTCGAGGCCCGCCACGAGCGGGTCGGCGGCCTCGGCGACGTACCCGGCTGGGAGTACGTCCATGTGAGCGACGAGCAGCTCGATCCCCTCTGCACCGTGCTCGCCCTCGAACTCGACGGCGAGCTGGATCTGTACCGCGCCTGAGCGCTCCGCTGGTTAGGCGGTTCATCACTGCGGGCCGGTGGGGGCTGGTCGCGCCCCGCGGCGGAGCCGCAGATCGATACAGCCCCGCGCCCCTTACGGGGCGCCCCCCTTGATCCCACCCGCACCCCCATCCCGAAGTTCGGAGGCCTTATGCCCCGCACCACACGCTCTCTCAGACCGCGGACGGCGCTTCTCGCGCTTGCCGTCCTCGCCGTTCCCCTCGCCCCGGCGGCGGCGGCCGCCGCGCCGCCGTCCCCCCAGTCCGCTGAGGAGGAAGCCGTGTCCGGCCGGCTCCCCGTCGTGTCCCCGACCCCGCAGCACATGGCCCGTGCGGGCGACGACGTGCCGCTCGCAGGGCGTGCCGAACTCGTCGTCGGCGACGACACGGACAAGGCCGCCGAGGGCCGCGTCACCGAGATCCTGCGCGCCCATGGGGTGGGCGACATCGACGTACGTACGAAGGCGTCGGGCAGTGCCCCGCTGACCCTGCTCCTCGGCCCCGCGGCCCGTCCCGACATCGCGAAGGCGCTCGGCGCGACCAAGGTGCCGGAGCAGGACGAGGGCTACGCGCTGCGGGCCGGGCACCGCACCGTCGCGCTCGGCGGCACGGACGCGACCGGGCAGTTCTACGCGGCGCAGACGCTCGGTCAGCTCATATCGAGAGGACGGATCGCCGGGGCTGAGATCTCGGACTTCCCGTCCATGGCGCTGCGCGGCAGCATCGAAGGGTTCTACGGCCCGCCCTGGACGGAGGCCGAACGCCTCGACCAGATGGACTTCCTGGGCGACACCAAGGCCAACACCTATGTGTACGCGCCCAAGGACGATCCCTACCACCGCGAGAAGTGGCGCGATCCCTACCCGGCGGACAAGCTCGCCGAGCTGGGCAAGCTCGTCGACCGCGCGACCGCCAACCACGTCCGCTTCACCTTCGCGGTCTCGCCCGGCGGGTCCATCTGCTACTCGGACCCGGCGGACGTCAAGGCGCTGACCGCGAAGCTCCAGGCGCTGTACGACCTGGGCGTGCGGTCCTTCTCGGTTCCGCTGGACGACATCAGCTACACCAAGTGGAACTGCGAGGGCGACAGGGCGAAGTTCGGTTCGCCGGGCCGTGGCCCCGCGGCCAAGGCACAGGTGGGTCTCCTCAACACCATCCAGCGGGACTTCATCGCGCAGAAGGAGGGCGCCAATCCGCTGCAGATGGTGCCCACCGAGTACGGCGACCTGACGGACACCGCGTACAAGCAGACGATGCGGGCCGAGCTGGATGGCGCGGTGGAGGTGATGTGGACCGGGACGGACGTCGTCCCGCCCGAGATCACCAACGCACAGGCGGAGAAGGCCGCCGAGCTTTTCGGGCGGAAGGTGTTCGTCTGGGACAACTACCCGGTCAATGACTTCGCGCGCACGGCGGGGCGGCTGCTGCTGGCTCCTTACGACAAGCGGGAGGCGGGCCTTTCGGGGCACCTGAGCGGCATCGTCTCCAACCCGATGAACCAGGAGGCGGCGAGCAAGCTGGCCGTCTTCACCATGAACGACTTCTCCTGGAACGACCGGGGGTACGAGCGGGCGCGGTCGGCGCGGCAGGCTGCGTTGTATCTCGCCGGGGGCGATGAGCGGATCGCCGACGCGGTGCAGACGTTCGTGGATCTCAACCATGCGGCGCCGACGTTCGGTGAGTCGAACTGGCAGCCGCAGTCGCCCGTGCTCGGGCCGAAGCTGGATGCCTTTTGGAAGCGGTACGAGAGTGACTCCTCCGGGGCGGTACGGGAACTGCGCCCCACGGCTCGGGAGATCGAGCGGGTCCCCGCGGTGCTGCGGGACGGTCTGCCGGACCCGCTGTTCCTCCACGATGCGAAGCAGTGGCTGGACGCCACGGAGCTGTGGGGTGCCGCCTTGCGGCATGGGCTCGCGGCGCTGACCGCGGAGCAGTCGGGCGACGCGGACGCCGCGGCGAAGTCGCTCGCCGCGATGGAGGAGGCCGCCGGGCGGGCCTCCTCGATCCAGGTGGACCCGGCGGAGCATCACCAGCATGGGCCGGTGAAGATTGCGGATCCGTTCCTGGATGAGTTCGTGGAGGGGGTGCGGGAGAGGGTCTAGCCCTGTGGTCCGCCGCGGGCCGGTGGGGGGCTTCCCTGTCCCGCCGCTCCGCGACGGATCTTTCCCACCCACCCGATTACCCGGCTGTCCCTGTTGTGGGCAGGCGTTCCGCACGGCGGAACGGGTGGGCACAACGCTCGCTGCCGGGTGCCGATGGACGGGGCGTCGGGCTCGGGGCAGAGGCGTGGCGGTGCGGTAACTGATACGTCAGTCAGTAGCGCAACGGCAGGGTATAGACAACCACAGGCCCACCAAGATTGCGGTCAGCGCAACGCGAAGGTACCGTGCCCGGCATGCAGCAAGACCCCGAGGTGGCGGACCGCGTCCGCAAGGTCATCGCCGACGCCGGCACGACCCAGCGCGAATTCGCCCGCCGCATCGTGATGGACCCCTCAAAGCTCTCCCGCTCCCTCGGCGGCACCCGCCGCTTCACCGCCGCCGAACTCGCCCGCATCGCGGACACCGGTGGCGTCGACGCGGGCTGGCTCCTGGGTGCCGGCGCCCAGACGGCACCGCCCCCGGCGAAGCGCGAGCGCACCACCGCCCCCGAAGGCGGCCGCCCTCTCCAGATAGTCCGGGAGACGGTGCGGCTCGTCGCCGAGCGGGGATTCCACGCCGTCCGCGTGGCCGACATCGCCGAGGCCTGCGCCACCAGCACCGCCGCCATCCACTACCACTTCCCCGGCCGCGACGACCTCCTCGAAGCCGCCGTCCGCTGGTGCATGGACGAGGACACCGCCCGCCGCGCGGCCCGCGTCGCGGACGCCGCCGACGCCGCCGACGAACTGCGCCAGCTGATCGAACTGCAGATCCCCCGCACCCCGCAGCAGCGCTGGCAGTGGGGCGTCTGGCTCGACCTGTGGGCCGAGGCCGCCCGCTCGACCGCCGTCGGCCGGCTGCACGCCGACTACTACCGGCAGTGGCGCGCCACCGTCGCCGATGTCATCCGCCGCGGCGTCGACCAGGGCGTGTTCCGCCCCGTCGACCCGCACTCGGCGGCGCTCAGACTCACCGCCCTGATCGACGGCCTGGCGACACAAGTCCTCGCCTCGAATCCCGCCGGCGACGGCACGTCCCCCGACGACATGCACGAGGCGCTTCTCGTGTACGTCGAGTCGACGCTCACCGCGCCCCGCCCGCGGAACTGACCGCGCGCGGCTTCACCAACGTACGCATCAAAGAAGACGAACACCGGCCACAAATCCAGCACCAGCACCAACAGCCCCTACTCCAGGGAGAGTTCACCATGCCCGTGAACCAAGACGTCATCATCACCGCCGCCCTCACCGGCGCCGGTGACACCGTCCGCAAGAGCCCGCACGTACCCGTCACGCCCGAGCAGATAGCCAAGTCCGCGGTCGAGGCCGCCGACGCGGGCGCCGCCGTCGTACACATCCACGTCCGCGACCCCGAGACCGGTGCCCCATCGCGCGACCCCCGCCTGTACCGCGAGGTCGTCGAGCGCATCAAGGAGACCGGCACCGACGTCGTCATCAACCTGACGGCGGGCATGGGCGGCGACCTCGTCATCGACCCGGTCCAGCCGCTGAAGGAGCTCGGCGAGCTGCCCGGCACCGATCTCGTCGGCGGCCTCGACCGCCTCCCGCACGTCGAGGACCTGCTCCCCGACATCTGCACCCTCGACTGCGGCTCCCTCAACTTCGGCGACAACCTCTACATCTCCACCCCCGACATGCTCCGCCAGGGCGCCAAGCGCATCCAAGAGCTGGTTGTGCGGCCCGAGTTGGAGATCTTCGACACCGGCCAGCTGTGGTTCGCCAAGCAGCTCATCGCCGAGGGGCTGCTCGACAACCCCACCGTCTTCCAGCTCTGCATGGGCATCCCGTGGGGCGCCCCCGCCGACCCGGGCGTCCTCCAGTCCATGGTCAACATGCTGCCCGAGGGCGCCCAGTGGGCCAGCTTCGCGCTCGGCCGGATGCAGATGCCGTGGGTCGCCCAGTCCATCCTGCTCGGCGGTCAGGTCCGCGTCGGCCTCGAGGACAACCTGTACCTCGGCAAGGGCAACAAGGTGACGAACGCGCAGCTTGTCGAGCGCGCCGTGCAGATCACCGAGAACCTCGGTTCGCGTGTCGCCACGCCGGACGAGGCGCGCCAGAAGCTGGGTCTGAAGCCCCGCGCGTAGTGCCCTTTTCTGCGGGCCGTCTTTGGCTGGTCGCGCAGTTCCCCGCGCCCCTTCGGGCGCGACCCGAAAGGAACTCCACCCTCATGACCATCATCACCCCTGAAGAAGTCCGCCGCGTCGCCTGCGTAGGCGCCGGTGTCATCGGCGGCGGCTGGGTCGCGCACTTCCTGGCCCGTGGCTATGACGTCACCGCCTGGGACCCGGCCCCCGACGCCGAGCAGCGGCTGCGCCGCCTGGTTGAGGCGGCCTGGCCCGCGCTCACCCAGCTCGGTCTCGCCGAAGGCGCCTCGCAGGACCGGCTCACCGTGACCGCCACCCTCGAAGAGGCCGTCGCCGACGCCCAGTTCGTGCAGGAGAGCGCCCCCGAGAAGCTGGAGCTCAAGCGCGACCTGCTCGCCAAGCTGGACGCCGCCGCGCCCGCCGGAGTCGTCATAGCCTCCTCCACCTCCGGCTACCCGATGACCGACATGCAGACCGAAGCGGCCACTCCCGGCCGCCTGGTCGTCGGGCACCCTTTCAACCCGCCGTACCTGATCCCGCTCGTCGAGGTCGTCGGCGGGGAGCGCACCGACGCCGAGGCCGTGACCTGGGCGTCCCGCTTCTACGAGATCGCGGGCAAGTCCGTCATCACCATGAAGGACGAAGTCCCCGGCTTCATCGCCAACCGCCTCCAGGAAGCCCTGTGGCGCGAGGCCCTGCACATGGTCGCCAACGGAGAGGCCACCGTCCAGGAGATCGACGACTCGATCACCGAAGGGCCGGGCCTGCGCTGGGCGTTCATGGGCCCGATGCTCACCTTCGCGCTCGCGGGCGGCGAGGGCGGCATGGCCCACATGCTCGACCACTTCGGTCCGTCCCTGAAGTCGCCGTGGACGCGCCTCGAAGCACCCGAGCTCGACAAGAAGCTGTACGACGCCGTGGTTGCCGGATGCGACGACGCGGCGGACGGCAGGACCATCGCCGACCTGGTCGCCGAGCGCGACCAGGGAGTCATCGACGTACTGCGGGCGACGGGCCGTCTGCCGCAGCAGCGAAAGGAAGCCAAGTGACCGACATCACCGCCCAGTTGCCGCTTCTGCGCCGTACCGTCCGGCCCGAGTGGATCGACTACAACGGCCACATGAGCGAGGCCTTCTACGTCCTGGTCTTCGGCTATGCCACCGACGCCATGATGATCGAGACGGGCCTGCACGCGGGCTACCGCGAGTCCACCGGCTGCTCCCTCTACACGGTCGAGGCGCACATCCGCTATCTGAACGACGTCGCGGAGGGCTCTCAACTCGTCGTCCGTACCCGCATGTTGGGCGCGGACGCGAAGAAGGCGCGCTTCGCGCACGAGATGTACGTCGTCGAGTCCACCGGGGAAGGGGCGGCCGAACCCGCCCCGGACGCCACCCCCGTGGCGACGACGGAGCTGCTCGCGCTCCACGTCGACCAGAACGCGGGCCGCGCCACGCCCTTCCCGGACGAGATCCGCGAACGCCTCACCGGCCTTGTGGAACCGGCCCCGGAATGGGCGGGCCGCGCCATCGCCACGGTGGGCGGCTGAAGGCGGTCACGCGGCCGGCGGTGTGCCGACGCCCAACAGGGCGAGAAAGGCGGCGGCCGCGGGAGGCGGGGTGAACCGGCTCCAGACGAGGCGCTCCACCCGCACCGGACCGTTGGTGACCGGGACACCGCGCACGCCCGGCAGTTCGGCGGCGAACGCCGCGGGCAGCAGGGCGATGCCGAGGCCGTGCCGGACCATCCTGGCCATCAGTTCGACGCCGGACACCTCGAAGGCGACCTCGCGGCGCAGCCCGGCCGCCGCGAACGCCTCGTCCGACTGGGCACGGGCGGCGCTGCCCGCGGCGAAGTCCACGAACACCTCATCGACGATGCGGCTGAGGTCCACCTGGTGCTCCGCGGCCAGCGGGTGGTCAGGGGCGACCACGGCGACGTGCTGCCCATGGGCGAGTTCCCGGTCGTGGACGCCCTGTGACCGGAACCCGGACTGCACGCCGAGGAACGCCGCGTCGAGGCCGCCGTCGCGCACCTGCTCGACGAGCCGCTCGCTGGCGCCGGTCCGCAGGCTGATCCGCACCTGGGGGTAGCGCAGGCGGTAGTCCCGCAGCACCGCCGCGAGATCGACGGCCGTCACGGTGGGGATCGAGCCGATGACCAGCGTGCCCCGTATCTCGCCGGTGGCCGCCGCCACCTCCGCCCGCGCCCGCTCGGCCGCTTCAAGCGCCTGGCGGGCGGCCGGCAGGAACGCCTCACCCGCGGCGGTCAGCCGGACCTTGCGGCTGGTCCGCTCGAACAGCCGGGCACCCAATTCCTTCTCGAGCCGGGACACTTGATGGCTCAACGCGGACTGGACGACATGGCACCGCTCGGCGGCGCGAGTGAAGTTCGCGGTCTCCGCCACCGCGAGGACGTAGCGCATCTGCTGGAGCTCCATCTGATCCATCGTGAAACACGATGGATCAGATGACAAGCATGTGTTGGACCGATGGGTTCATGGCGGGCGATGCTGAAGTCACCGACATCAACGGCCTCGGCGCCCCGGCGCCCCGACCCCGCGGAGACACCCCATGCGCGTGATCGCCTTCGACCACCTCGTCCTGAACGTCGCCGACATCGAGCGTTCACTCGCCTTCTACACCGGCCCGCTGGGACTTGAACCGGTACGGGTGGACGAATGGCGGGCCGGCAAGGTCCCCTTCCCTTCGGTGCGGGTCAGCCCCACCACCATCATCGACCTCGTCACGGCGCCCGCCGGAGAGCCGGTGGGCAGCAACGTCGACCACATCTGCCTGGTGGTCGAACCGCTCGACTGGCAAGAGGTCATCGATTCCGGCGTGTTCACGGTCGTGGACGGTCCCGGCAAGCGCTTCGGCGCCCGGGGCACCGCGATCTCCCTGTATGTGCAGGACCCGGACGGCAACACCGTGGAGCTGCGCTGGTACCCGAAGGAGGCCTGAACCGACCTCAAAGGACGCCTGAACCGACCCCTTACTGTCACCCCGTGGTCGCTGTCACCCTGTGGTCGGCCGGTACGCGTACACCGAGGTCACCACCAGGCAGGGCACCGGCGGCACCACTTCGACGCGCAGAGTGCGGCGCGCGGAGTCGTAGTCCACGCCTTCCGTCTCGAACGTGCCGCGGCAGATGCTGCGTTGCGGCGTGGCGAACAGGCTGGTCACCTTGCCCGTGACGGGCTTCCCGTCGAGCGCGTGCGCCAGGTCCACCTGGAGGATCGGGCGGTCCTCGGGGAACAGCTCCTTGGATGCGTCGTTCGAGGCGCACACCAGACGGGTGTCGGACACGAAGTCACAGCCCTGGATGTCGCGCACCGGCTTGTCGAGCGTGATCTGCCCGGCCTGGGGGAGCGCTCCGCCGGTGGGCGGGGTCGAGGAGTTGAGGAGCGGGGCGGGGAAGACCTGGAGCCGCGGCTGGTCGCCCCATTCGCCGGACACCAGCCACTGCTTGTCCGGTGAGACGGCGGCGAAGGAGTTGTTCAGCTTCTCGCCCGCGTCGAGCCGGTGCTCGTAGAGGTGGCGCTTGCCGTCGGGCGTCGTGACGGCGAACATCTTCGACTTGGCGTCGTCGCCGCCCTGATAGGCGTCCACGGTGTGGCCGTCGGCGATGTCCGGGTCGCCCACGTGGGACCAGCCCTTGGTCCGCAGATCGAGCGGTATCGAGCCGAGGCCCCGGTAGAGCAGGCTGCCGTCGGCGCGGCTGGCCAGGCCCTGGCTGCCGGTGAGGGAGTTGACGGTCGAGCTGCCCGACTCCTGCCAGCCGCCGGGGGAGCGGGGTGCGGTGTCGGCGGATGCGATGCCGCCGGTGGCTATCGCCGTGGTCAGGGTGAGCGCGGTGAGCAGGGCCGCGGATGTCTTGCGTGCTTCGGGTGCCTTCAAACGTGTCATTGGGTGCGCTGCCTCCGTGGGGGGTCGATCGCTGCCGGGCAATCGTACGTAACGTGACCTCTGTCGACCGGTGAGTTCTGACACGTCGACAGAGGTGCGTGAGGTGGCCGTCAGGTGGTGCGACAGAAGGTGGTTGAGACGTGAGGCTGGTCATTCTCGGTGGCGGCGGATTCCGCGTCCCGCTCGTGTACAGGGCGCTGCTCGGCGATCACGCCGAGGGCCGGGTCACCGAAATCGTGCTGCACGACCTGGACGCGGCGCGGCTCGGAGCGGTCGCCCGCGTGCTTGCCGACCAGGCCCTGGGGGTGCCGGACGCGCCCGCCGTCACGGCCACGACCGATCTCGACGAGGCCTTGCGCGGCGCGGACTTCGTGTTCTCCGCGATCCGGGTGGGGGGCCTCGAAGGGCGTGCGGCGGACGAGCGGGTCGCGCTGGCCGAGGGGGTGCTCGGGCAGGAGACGGTGGGCGCGGGCGGCATCGCGTACGGGCTCCGCACGGTGCCGGTCGCCCTCGACATCGCCCGGCGGGTGCGTGAACTCGCCCCCGACGCCTGGGTGATCAACTTCACCAACCCGGCGGGGCTCGTCACCGAGGCGATGTCCCGGGAGCTCGGCGATCGCGTCATCGGCATCTGCGACTCGCCGGTGGGCCTGGGCCGGCGGGTGGCACGCATCCTCGGCGGTGACCCGGACTCGGCGTTCATCGACTACGTGGGGCTCAACCACCTCGGCTGGCTGCGCGGCCTGCGGATCGACGGGCGTGACGAGTTGCCGCGGCTGCTCGGCGATGACGCGCTGCTCGGCTCGTTCGAGGAAGGGCGGCTCTTCGGGGCGGAGTGGCTGCGGTCGTTGGGGGCCGTGCCGAACGAGTACTTGCACTACTACTACTTCAACCGCGAGGCGGTGCGGTCGTACCAGGAGGCCGAGCAGACGCGGGGGGCGTTTCTGCGGGACCAACAGGCGCGGTTCTACGACGAGTTGCAGCGGGGATCGGATTCCGCATGGAAGGCCTGGGACGCGACGCGGGCGGAGCGTGAGGCCACGTACATGGCGGAGAACCGGGAGGCCGCGGGGGTGGGGGAGCGGGCGGAGGAAGACCTTGAGAGCGGGGGATACGAGAAGGTCGCCCTTGCCCTGATGCGGGCCATCGCGCGTGACGAGCGGGCCACGCTGATCCTCAACGTCCGTAATCGCACGACGCTTTCGGCGCTGGACGGTGACGCGGTGATCGAGGTGCCGTGCTCCGTGGACGCGAACGGCGCCCACCCCATGGTGGTGGATCCGCTGCCCCTGCACGCGACGGGTCTTGTGTGCGCGGTCAAGGCGGTCGAGCGGGAGGTCCTGGCCGCGGCGTCCAGCGGCTCACGCACCACCGCGGTGAAGGCGTTCGCGCTGCATCCGCTGGTGGATTCGGTGGCGGTGGCGCGGCGGTTGGTGGAGGGATACCGGGGGGTGCATCCGGGGCTGGCTTATCTGAACGGGGCGTAGCCGGCCTGCCGGCCGCCTTTGCTGTGGGCAGGCGTTCCGCAGGGCGAGTGGGGTCTCCCCTGCTCGAGCGAAGCCGAGAGCTTGGGGAAGGGTGGGCACAGCCCCAGCTGTGGGGCTCCGATGAAGCAAGGCGGCAGGGCAGGGCCGGGGCACATCAGGCAGGTCACTTCGTCCACCGGCGGGCCTGCCGCTGACGGAGGCGAGCAGCCGGCCCACGTTCTCGGCGACCCGCGACACGGACGCGCGTTTCAGTCCTGATCGCCAGGCCGGCCGCCGGGCGGCTGCACGGGCGTCGCGCCGGGGCGGGTCCACTGCGGCACGGGGCGGCCGGTCGGGCCCCAGGTGGCGTTCCCGTCCGCGTCCGTGCTCCAGAACCAGCACGACTCGTGCCCCTCGGGCCAGCCTTCGGGCTTGTCCTCCCAGGCCTCGCCGCGGCCGTAGGGCGTCATGTCGAGCAGGCCGAAGGAGCCGTTGACCGGCTCGTTGCCGCGGCCCGTCGTGGAGTAGGTGAGGAATACGCGGTCGCCGTCGCGCAGATAGCAGGTGAGGTAGCCCATTTCGCCGCCGACCGGCTCCTCCACGTCGCGCACCGAGTACCAGGGCTGGGTGTAGCCCATGAACTCGACGTACGGGGCGACCTCGTCCCAACGGCCGGTGGTCACGATGGCGAACGAGACGCCGCGGGCGTTGAGATAGACGGCGTCCTTCGCGTGCCAGGCCGTCGTGGTGCAGCCCGCGCACTGCCCCTCGTGCGGCTCGCCGTCGTGCCACATGTGCTTGTAGACCACGAGCTCGTCGCGGCCCTGGAACAGATCCAGGAACGGCACCGGGCCGTCGGGTCCGACGACATCGACCGTCCCGTCGAACTCCACCATCGGCAGCCGGCGGCGGGCCGCGGCGATCGCGTCGCCCTCGTGGGTGTGGGCCTTCTCGCG
This sequence comes from Streptomyces sp. NPDC021622, assembly GCF_040640795.1. Classification (NCBI taxonomy): domain Bacteria; kingdom Bacillati; phylum Actinomycetota; class Actinomycetes; order Kitasatosporales; family Streptomycetaceae; genus Streptomyces; species Streptomyces sp. NPDC021622. The sequence continues at coordinate 22,458 of NZ_JBFACK010000002.1, read as the reverse complement.
GACCAGGAGCTTGTCGCGCTCGGTCTGCCAGGTGTCGAGGTCGACGATGGGCGGGCGGCCGGGCAGCGCGGTGGTCGGGTCGTCCGGTGCGGTGGTCATGGTGTGTCCTCCGTGGTGTCTCGTGCCGGGCGGCGTCCTACGACGGCCACCAGATACAGGCTGTTCACCAGTTAAAGACTGCTCACCAGATACAGACTCGCGACGCGGCGGGAACTCATCGCGGCAGGGGCGGGACGCTTTCGGTCGAGCCCGCACCGACCAGGCCCGCGGACACGCTCTGAGATGATCACCGGATGAGCCCCGTCATCGCCATCGGATCCGCCGCCGCAAGGCCCTGCACGCTCGTCGTCTGCCGAGGCTGCTGCTGCGGAAACGCCCGCAAGAACCCCGGCATCGACCACGACTGGCAACTGGCCCGGCTGCGGGCCGCCGCCGCCGAGTCGGCGGGCCGGTTCGCCGTACGGACCAGCGAGTGCCTCGGGCCCTGCGGACAGGCGAACATCATCGTCGTACAGCCGTCCGGGGCAGGACGGCGCAAAGGCGGCCGAGCCGCATGGGTCGGCTTCGCCGTGGACGACGAGTCGCTCGACGAGATAATCGCCTGGGCCGAGGCCGGCGGGCCCGGGCTCGCTCAGCCGTCGGCCACTCTGGAGCTGCAACTGGTCGAGCCCGGGAAGGCCTGATCAGGCCGCCTACAGAGGGGAGTTGATCAGGCCGCCGTCGGGGAACTTTCGAGGACCTTGTCCAGGAAGCCGTGCAGATTCGCCACCGTGCGGGCGTTCTGCTCTTCGAGGGTGAGGCTTTCCTCGAAGCGGCGGGCCAAGGCCGTCGTCTTCTTGCCGCGTACGTAGAGCGAGCAGGCCAGGTCCGCGCAGATGTAGATGCCGACCGAGTTGCCCTGCCGGCCCGCGGGACCGGACAGCGGAGCGACCAGCAGGGTGATGCCCGAGCCGGACTGCGGGGTCACGCAGACCGAGCAGATGCTGGACTTGAGCATGCTCTTGCGCGCGCCGGTCGACGCCCGCAGCGCGATGCCCACGTACGCCCCGTCCCGCTCCGTCACGACATAGCCCCGGTCCGGGGCCTTGGGGTCGCGCCAGCCGAGGAAGTCAAGGTCTGACCAGGGCGTCTCGGTGAAGCCGGCGGGGAGTGTGAGCCGGCGGGCCTCGCCCTTGGAGCAGTTGACGAAGGACGCGCGGATCTCTTTCTCGCCGATGGGTTCCATGATCCGGAAGTTATCAATGGGCGGCTGTCGGCGTCTTCTCATTTTCCGCCTCCTCGCTGCCCGTAGGAGGTGGGACGCGGATAGCCGGCGTCCGCAGTCCAAGCGGGTGCGGGGCGGAGGGGCACGGTGACGGGGATGGCCGGGAACGGCGTGGGGGACGACGAGTTGGACCTCGCGGACGCGATCATGCTCCTGCGGGAGTAGGTCGCCGAGGCCCAGCGGCGCGTGGCCACCGATGGGGATCGGGGCGTCGGGTTCGGGCTCGGCGAGATCACGGTGGAACTGGGCATGGAACTGGCCCGCACCCGCGGCGTCGACGGCGGGCTGCGGTTCAGTGTGATCGGCCTGGGGGCGGCGGGCTGATGGCTTGAGCGCCATTGGGGAGGCCATCGCGATCCGGCGGCGGCTTGCGGCGGACAACCCCGATGCCTACGAACCCGACCTCGCCACTTCCTTATGGGCAACCGCCTGGGTTTTGGTCAGCGGGCCGGAGGACCTCTCCCGCGCGTTGGAAGCAGCGGCCGAATCAGTGGAGATATTCACCAAGCTGGCCGAGCGCATGCCCGCCGCCTATCAAGCCCGTTTACGCGCGGCGAAAGGCACACGGAACGAGGTCCTCAAGGCCATGGGCCGCGCCCAACAGGCCGCCTACCATGAGGTCTTGCAGGCGGAGAAGGGCGCACAAGCCGACGTACGGGAGGCCGAGCGCCGACCCCAAGAAGCCGCGGACCCGCCACGACGGCTCGACGGCGACGCCCCGGGATCTCCTCTCTGATCCGCCCACCGCCCCGTCAGCTGCACAGCGTCAGAGCCCGGCCGTCGGAACCCGCGCCGACAGGAACCGCGTCCTGCGTCGCAGCCGGAACCCCAGCGACTCGTACAACCGGATGGCGTCGGTATTGCGCGCCGACGTGTGGAGGAACGGGGTTTCGTCGCGGGCCCGGATGCCGGCGGCCACCGCGAGGACGAGGCGGGAGGCCAGGCCCTCGCCGCGGTGGGCCGGGTCGGTGCAGACCGCGCTGATCTCCGTCCAGCCCGGCGGACGCAGCCGCTCCCCGGCCATGGCGATGAGGGCGCCGCCCCGGCGTATGCCCAGGTAGGTGCCGAGTTCCACGGTGCGGGGGAGGAAGGGGCCCGGCTGGGTGCGTTCGACCAGGGCCAGCATTTCGGGTACGTCGGCGGGGCCGAGGGGGACGGCCTCCGGGTCCGGCGCGGCGGCCACCGACTCGTCGACCAGTTGGACGCCCTCCAGGTCGAACGTGACCTCCCACCCTTCCGGCAGCGGCGCCCGGACACCGGGCAGCGGCACCTCGGCGCCCGGTCCGGCGAGGCGTGCCAGGTCGGCCCAGTCGTCGGGGCCGGGATCGTCGGGCAGGGCCAGCCACGGAGACACATCGAGCTGGTACCGCAGGACCCGGCCGCGGCGCTCGGCGAAACGGGCGTGCGGTCCGGCGAGCGCTCCGTAGGCCGGGTTGTCCAACGGGTGGGCGACCGCGTCCGGCGGGCGTTCGGGGTTCGCGAGGTCGGGCCGGACGGTGGTCACGCGCTCACCTCGATCACGATCTTCCCGCGGGCGTGGCCGCTCTCCACGGCCCGCAGCGCCTCGTCGGCGCGGTCGAGCGGGTACGTCGCCGACACCTCGGTCCGCAGTACGCCGTCGACGGCGAGCCGCGCAACCGCGTCAAGGATCTCGCTGGTCCGGGCCCGTGCGATCGGCGCCCCGCCCAGTTCGGCGATCGTCTCCTTGGCCGCCGCGGTGATCAGCTTCGCGCGGTCGGCCAGGAGCGGGGCGACGGCCACCACGTCCGCGCCGCCGACCAGGTCGAAGACCGCGTCCACGTGCCCGCCCGGTGCGGCCGCCCGCACCCGTTCCGCCAGATCGGGACCCGGCGTCACGTGGATCGCGCCCAGGGACTCGACGAACTCCTTCTTGCCCGCGCTCGCCGTGCCGACGACCCGGATGCCGAAGTGCCGCGCCAACTGCGCCGCGGCCACCCCGACCCCGCCGCCGACCCCGGTGATCAGGAGCGTCGCCCCGGCGGGCAGGCCGAGCTGGCGCACTCCGTCGTACGCCGTCGCCGCCGCTACCGGCAGCGCGGCCGCCTCCGTGAACGTCAGGCCCGCCGGCTTGTGCGCGGCGATCGATACGGGGAGGAGCGTGTGCTCGGCGTACCCGCCCGTGACCGGGTTGCCGAACACCGCGTCACCGACGGCGAATCCCTCGACGCCATCGCCCACCCGCTCGACCACACCGGCGACCTCGCTGCCGAGGACCTCGGGGAACGTGGCGGGCGGCGACCCCGGCCGACGCTTGCCCGCCCGCAGCTTCCAGTCGACGGGGTTGACCCCGGCCGCCCGTACCGCGACGAGGAGTTGACCGGGGCCGGGCTCCGGGGGCGCCTGCTCGACGAAGGCCTCCACTTCAGGACCGCCGTGCCGGGTGAATACGTACGCCTTGGACATGTGCTCCCTCGCTCTGAGCTCTGAATCGACGCAGGCCGTGTGAGTGCCCACCTTGGACGACCGCCGTGATCGCCCCGCTATTCCCGGTGCGGGGGAGCGTTCATGAGGTCGCAATGAGGGGCGGGCGAGGCCTCCGCGGAGCCGACCGGTCAAAAACTGAACGCCTCATCAAGTTTTGCTTCCACGACCCTTGACGTTCAGTGTTCAACCAATCAAGACTCTGGCCCCACAGACCCGCACTGGAGCGGATGGCGCGTTCAGGTCTTGGCGCCGCCGGCCAGTTCGGCGTGCCATGAGCCGTGTTCAGGAGGCCATTTCGCCATGCCTGCAAGCACCCGTCGTGAACTTCTGAAGCAATTGGGTGGCACCGCCGCCACGTTCGCCTTCGTGGCCGCCGCAGGGCCGGCCGCCGCGGCCGTGCCCGCATCCGGGACCGCGTCCGCGGCCGCCGAACGCGCAGGCTCCCCGGGCGCGGCCGCCGCCACGCGCCGCGTCCGGGGGGTCGTCGCCCGCCTCACCCTCGACGAGAAGATCAGCCTGGTCCACGGCGCCACCGACCCCCGCAGACTCGGGCAGGCGGGTTACCTGCCGGGCATCGAGCGCCTCGGCATACCGGAGCTGCGCCTGTCCGACGGTCCGGCGGGCGTGAACGTCACCAAGTCCGCGACCGGCCTCCCGCCCGTCTCGACACTCGGCTCCTCCTTCAACCTCGAACTCGCCCGCGAGTACGGGGCGGTGATGGGCCGCGAGGGCCGCACCCTGGAGATGGACGTCCTGCTGGCCCCGCAGATCGAGCTCTCCCGCACCCCGTTCTTCAGCCGCAACAAAGACCAGTCGGGCGAGGACCCGTACCTCAACGGCCTTATCGGCGCCGCGCAGGTCGAGGGCGTGCAGGCGCAGGGCATGCTCGCCCAGGCCAAGCACTTCCTCGCCAACAACCAGCGCCTGCACGAGTTCGACCGTGAGAAGCCGGAGAATTCGTACGACTTCATCGTCGACGACCGCACCCTGCACGAGCTGTACCTGCCCGCCTTCGAGGCCGTCGTCCGCGCCGGTGTCTCCTCGGTGATGTCGGCGTACAACCACCTCAACGGCAAGTGGAACTCCGAGCAGAGCACCACCCTCACCGACATTCTCCGCGGCGAACTCGGCTTCAAGGGCTTCGTCACATCCGACTGGGGCGCCACCCACTCCACGGCCGCGCTCGAAGCGGGCCAGGACATGCAGATGTGGGACGGCTCGTTCTACGGCGAGCCGCTGAGGAAGGCGATCAAGGACGGCTCCATCCCGGAGGCCGCCTTGGACACCGCGGTCTCCCGCATCCTGGGCCAGTACGACGCCTTCGGCATGCTCGACGGCAGCCGGGTCCCCGCCCGTAAGCGGATCGACATCGAGGCCGGCGCCCGCGTGGCCCGCGAAGTCGCGGTCCAGGGCGCTGTGTTGCTGGCCAACGAAGGCGGACTCCCGCTGTCGCCCGCCGCGTTGAGCAACCTCGCACTCATCGGCCCGACAGCCGGCCAGGTCGCGACATCGGTATCGGGGGAGCGCGCGTACGGCTTCGAGGAGCGCCTGATCAGCCCGCTCGCCGCACTGCGCCGCACGACAGGGCGGAAGATCGCGTACGAGGTCGGAGTCGACCTCACGGGCAAGGCTGTCCCCGCATCCGCGTTCCCCGAGGGCCTGGCCCGCAAGGGCGGCGGCACGGACAAGAAGGTCGACTTTGTCGGCTCCGAAGCGCTCCCTGTGGGCACGACGGCCGAGTGGACCGGCACCTTCGTGCCGCCCACAACGGGCGAGTACGCGCTCAAGATCCAGGGCTGGGGCGCGGCGGTCTCGCTGAGCCTGGACGGCAAGGAGCTGACGACCGCGGCGGGCGCCCGTGACAGCTTCGCGCGCAAGTGGTCCTCGATCGTCCCGACCACGGACGGCCTCGACAACGGCCAGGCCGAGCCCGTGGAGCTCACCGGCGGCAGGTCGTACAAGGTCGTGGTCAAGGCCACCGGCTGGGCGCCGACCATCGCCGAACGCGGCCAGGTCCAGGTGCGGTTCGCCTGGGTGACGCCTGAGCAGCGCACCGCGTCCATCACCGCGGCGGCTCGCCTGGCCCGGCGCGTGCACACACCGGTGGTCTTCGCCTTCAACGGCTCGGGCGGCTCGGTGGGCGGCGGCGGGGACTTCACCACCCTCACTCTCCCCGCCCACCAGGACGAGCTGATCACGGCGGTGGCGAGGGCCAACCCGCGTACGGTCGTCGTCCTCACCACCGGCTGCCCGGTGACGATGCCGTGGAGGAATGCGGTCGACGCGATCCTGCACACGGGATACGTCGGCCAGGAGGGCGGCTGGTCCACCGCCGATCTGCTCACCGGCCGCGCGAACCCGGGCGGCAAGGCGACGGTGACCTGGCCGAAGGCGGACGCGGACCACCCCACTCTCGACCCCGCACACCCCGAGCGCTACTACGGCGTCGACGGCGTGGTCACGTACAGCGAAGGCATCTTCACCGGCTACCGAGGCTTCGACAAGGCGGCCGTCGAGCCCCTGTTCCCCTTCGGACACGGCCTGTCCTACACGGAGTTCGGCTACAGCCGCCTCTCCGTGCGCCGCGCGGGCGCGGGCTACGAGGTGTCGTTCACGGTGACCAACCGGGGCCGCCGCAAGGGCGCGGAGGTGCCCCAGCTGTACATGGGAGCGCCGCGCGGCACGGCCGTCGAAATGGCGGTGAAGACGCTGGCGGCCTTTGACCGCGTGGAGCTACGGCCGGGGCAGTCGCGCCGGGTCACGCTGCGAGTGGACGAGCGCCAACTGTCGTACTGGGACACGGAAGGCACCCGGTGGGTGCGTCCCGAGGGCCGCCGCGCGGTGTACGTGGGGTCGTCGTCGCGGGACATCAGGCTGACGGGGGCGGCGAGTTGAACACCTGACCCGACGCTCCGGTCGCCGGCGGGAAGTGCTTGAGTCTCCAGTGGGGGGAGACATCAAGGTGGGGGACATGGACGGCGACACACTCTGCTCGATCGGTGATCTGGCCCGGCGGACCGGTCTGACGGTCAAGACGGTCAGGTTCTACTCCGACGAGGGGATCGTGCCGCCCGCCGGCCGCAGCCCGTCCGGCTACCGCCTGTACGGCACCGACGCCGTCGCCCGCCTCGGCCTCGTACGCACCCTGCGCGAACTGGGCGTCGACCTCGCCTCGATCAGGAAGGTCGTGGACCGGGAGGTCTCGCTGCCCGAGGTCGCCGCGGCGCACGCCGACGCCCTCGACGTGCAGATCCGCGTGCTGCGCCTGCGGCGTGCGGTGCTCACAGCGGTGGCCAAGAGGGGCTCCACCCCAGAGGAGTTGGACCTCATGCACCAGTTGGCCAAGCTCTCCGAGGCCGAACGTCGACGCCTGGTCGACGACTTCCTCGGGTCTGTCTTCGACGGACTGCGTGACCACCCCGCCTTCGCGGCGGTCGTCCGTTCGATGACCCCCGAGCTGCCCGAGAGCCCCGAAGCCGAACAGGTCGAGGCGTGGGTGGAGCTCGCCGAACTGTTCCAGGACACGGATTTCCGCTCCACCATGCGGGGAATGGCCCGCGACCTGGCCACCGACCGGTCCCCCGCCGACACCACGGCGCTGCCCCGCATCCTCGCTGATGCCGTCCGTGCGCAGGTCACCCCGGCTCTGACGGTCGGCATCGACCCGGCATCGCCCGAGGCCGATCCGATCGTGTCGGCGCTCACGGCGCACTATGCCCACATCGTCGGGTTGCCCGACGACCTCGCTCTCAAGCGGCGGTTGGCGGCTCGCCTGGAAGGCATGGACGACCCCCGCAGGGACCGCTATCTGCAACTGCTGGCCGTGATCAACGGATGGCCCGCCCCGGAGAGTCTGGCGCCGCCGCTCGCCTGGATCGTGCGGGCGCTGCGCGTCCGGATGCCTTGATGGCACCCATAGAGCTGACGGAGGCCGGGCGGCCGCGACGGCTGACCGCCGGTTGCCGGGAGCTGATATCGGGAGCGCGGGCCGAGCCCTCAGTCCCGCCCCTCGACAAGCCGGCGCCTGAGGCCCGGCTGTCACATTCGGGAGTGCTGGCCGGTCTGAGCGGGTGAATCTGACAGCCATGCGGGACCCGGCGTTGCCGGGTCCGCACTCCCTTCGGAGGTTGCCACCCGTGACGAACCCGATCCTGGTGACGGGCGCCGACGACAGGCTCGGCGGCGGCCGCGGACCGCTCCGCGCCGGTCTTGTGTTCCTGGGCGCGGCACAGTTCATCGTCGGTTGCTGGGCGCTGTTCTTCCCCCGTTCGTTCTTCGACATCCCCTGGGTGGGCATGGGGATGTCGTACAACGCCCATCTGATGATGGACTTCGGCGCCATGAGCCTGGCCATCTCGGTGCTCCTCGGCGTCGGCGCCGTCACCATGCGGCAGACCATGGTCCGCACCGCCCTCACGGTGTACCTCGTCTTCGCCGCGGCGCACCTGGTCATCCACATTCAGCTGCTGCACCACCTCACGCCCGGCCAACGCGGGCCGGTGCTTGCCGCGTTGACGACTGCGGTCGTGATTCCGGTGGTGCTGTTCGCGCTCACGGGCCGGGCCTGGCGGGGAAGCGGCAGCGGCAACAGGCGCTAGCCAGGTCCTGGCGGGCTCGGCTGTTTCGGGCTCGGTCGAAACCCCTGGGGCGCATCGCCCGGCTTCCGTAACTTCCTGGCTCGTAAGAGGTCACGAAGTACGGGGGAAGACCTGATGCGCAGAACAGTCGCGCGGCTCGGGGCGGTGACCGCCGCCCTGGTCGTACTCGCCGCCTGCGGCGGACCGCAGGGATCGCAGGGATCGCAGGGATCACAACACGGCGGCGCGCCCGCCGGCCGTCTCGAAAGGCTCACCGCCGCCCAGGAGGCCAACCTCGACCGGGCCGAGGAACTGCTCATCCAGCGCTGCATGAAGCGCCAGAACCTGACGTACTGGCCTGGCCGTCTGCGCACGCCGGACGAGCGGAAGAACGTCCGCCTCGTCCTCGACGACACCCGCTGGGCGCGCAAGTACGGCTACGGCGGCGCGCTCCACCGGCGGACACAGGAGGAACGGAAGAAGGATCCCAACTCCGCCTACCAGCAGGGACTTTCCGAGCGAGAACAGCAGCGATGGGACCGGGCCTTCTTCGGCGACGAGGACAGCCGCAGCGTCAGCGCGCCGGTGCCGACCGGAGGTCGCGTCAGCACCTCGCTCGATGGGTGCCTCGCGCAGGGGCAGGACATCCTGTACGGCGGTCTGCCGCGGTGGTTCCGCGTCAGCAAGGTCGCCGAGAACCTCACCGGCCTCTACGCCGATGACCTCAAACGGGACCGACGGTTCAGGGACGCGGCGCACAAGTGGTCGCGCTGCATGCGCGGCGCGGGGCACGAATACGCCACCCCCGAAAAGATCCGTGACCGGCTTCCGGAGCTCAACGAACGACTGTCTCCGGATCGCGCACACGCCGCGGAGGTACGGCTCGCCGTGGCCGAGGCGCAGTGCGCACGCTCCAGCAAACTCGGGCGCACCGCCCGCGAGTTGGAGCGGAAATATCGCGACAGGGCCATCGGTACGCGGTACCGGGCCGACGTCGACACCTATCTGCGACTCCAGCACCGGGCGCTGACCACGGCCGACACGGTGCTCGCAGACCGCGGCTGACCCAGCCGTATCCGGCAATTCAACAAGGAGAGGTACAACCATGCGCAAGTCCATCGCGGCCGTCGTCACGGCCGGATTCCTGAGCCTCGGGGCCTTCGCGCCCTCGGCGCTCGCCAAGACCGCCGCCCCCTCGGGCGACGTGGAGACCAAGGTGACGCACTGCAACAAGGTCTGGCCGCAGGCCAACAGGGGGTACGTCTACGCGTACGACCGCACCGACTGCAAGGGCTACGTCGGCAAGTCCAAGAGCGACGACGCCAAGTACTCCAGGACGAGCAACAACAAGGCGTCGTCGGTGCTCAACAAGGGCACCGGGAGGTACGACACGGTCGTCTTCTACGACGGCGCGAACTACTCGGGCGGCGAGGCCTGCCTGAAGCGGGGCGAGAAGTTCGCCGACGACCTCCGCGACGACAAGCTGTCCAACGGGCAGAAGGCCAACAACCAGTTCAGCTCCCACCGGTGGGTCCACGACACCGTGGAGTGCAACGAACTGACCTGATGGGCTCAGCTCACTGGGGCCGGGCGACCCGCAGCAGCAGCGCGTGCAGGGTCGCCCGCTCCTCCCGTGACAGCGGCGCGGTGAGCTCGTCGGTCACCCGGCTTGTCGCGTCGCTGTCGCGCAGGTAGGTGCGGCCCTTGTCGGTGAGCACGACGATGCGGCTGCGGCGGTCGCCGGGGGCCGGGCGGCGTTCGACGAGGCTGAGCCCCTGGAGGTCGTCGACCAGGCCGACGATGGCGCTCGGGTCATAGCCGAGCGCCGTGCTCAACTCCCGCTGCAGGGCGCCCTCGACGGTGGCCAGGTAGCGCAGGAGCGCGTAGTGGCGCAGCCGGAGGCCCGACTCCTGGAGTGCGGAGTTGAACATCTGTCCCGAGCGCAGACCGAGCCGGTAGAGGAGGTAGCCGGTGTCGGCGTGCAGCTCGCGCATCCATGGCTCGTCCGCGTCGACGGGCCGGGCGGACGTGGTGGCGTCGAGACGGGCGGACGTGGTGGCGTCGGGGGTCCTGGGGGCGGTCATGGGTCCAGCATGCCGCATCCTTGATTGCGACCGCAATCATTGACGACAACAATGATTTGTCTTAGCTTCCTTTCTCAGATCGCCCCGGCCGTCGTGTCGCCGGGGGCGTGCCTGCCGGTGAACTCGCCGTTCACCGATGCCTGTTGAAGGGAACCTCTTCGTGCTGGACTCATCCGCTCCCGATGCCATCGATCTCACCGACCAGGTCGCCGTCGTCACCGGCTCCGGTCAAGGCCTCGGACTCGCGTACGCCCATGCCCTCGCCGGGGCCGGCGCCGCCGTCGTCGTCAACGACATCGATCCCGAAGCCGCCGAGCGGGCCGCCAAGTCCCTGCGGGATGCGGGTGCCCGCGCCGTCGCCGAACCCGTCGCCGTCGGCACATCCGAGGCCGCGGACCGCCTGGTGGCCCGCGCCGTCGACGAGTTCGGCCGGCTCGACGTGCTCGTCACCAACGCGGGCATCCTGCGCGACCGCGTGCTGTGGAAGATGACCGACGAGGATTTCGATGCCGTCGTCAGCACCCATCTCCGGGGTACGTTCACCTGCGCTCGCGCCGCGGCCGTCCGTATGCGGGAGCAGGGCGAGGGCGGCAGCCTGATCCTGGTGGGCTCGCCCGCCGGCCAGCGCGGCAACTTCGGGCAGACCAACTACGCCGCCGCCAAGGCGGGCATCGCCGCGATGGCCCGTACCTGGTCGATGGAGCTGGCCAAGGCCCGCATCACCGTCAACGCGATCGTGCCGGTCGCCGCCACCGCCATGACCGAGACCATCCCCGCCTTCGCGCCCTACATCGAGGCGCTGCGGGAGCGCGGCGAGCCGCTGCCCGGCTTCCTGCGCAAGGGCGAGGGCTTCGGCACCCCCGAGGACTGCGCCGCCCTCGTCCCCTTCCTCGCGTCGGACGCGGCCCGCGACGTCACGGGGCAGTGCGTCGGCATCGGCGGCGACCGACTCACCCTGTGGTCACACCCGCAGGAGGTCAACGCGGCGTACGCGGAAGGAGGTTGGAGCCCGGAGGCGATCGCCGCCGCCTGGCACACCTCCGTGGGCAGCGCCCCGCAGTCCGTCGGCATCCCCGCGCCGAAGGCGCAGAAGGCGCCGGCCGCGTGACGGCCGCCCGCATGGACATCAGTGACCTCGTCGCCATCGACGTCCACACCCACGCCGAGGTCTCCGCCAAGGGCGCGGCATCCCTCTCCGCCGAACTCGACACCGCGTCCGCCTCGTACTTCAAGGTCGAGGGCAACCGGAAGCCGACCCTGCCCGAGATCGCCGCGTACTACCGCGAACGGCGGATGGCCGCCGTCGTCTTCACGGTCGACGCCGAGTCCGCCACCGGCACGGCACCCGTTCCCAACGAGGAGATCGCCGAGGCCGCCGCCGAACACCCCGACGTCCTCATCCCGTTCGCCTCCATCGACCCGTTCCGCGGCCGGGCAGGCGTGCGCCGGGCGCGGCGGCTCGTCGAGGAGTACGGCGTGCGGGGCTTCAAGTTCCACCCGAGCATCCAGGGGTTCTTCCCCAACGACCGTGCTCTCGCCTATGAGTTGTACGAGGTGATCGAGGAGACCGGCGCCATCGCCCTCTTCCACACCGGCCAGACCGGCATCGGCGCGGGTCTCCCCGGGGGCGGCGGCATCCGCCTGAAGTACTCGAACCCGATGTGCGTGGACGACGTCGCCGCCGACTTCCCCCAGCTGAAGATCATCCTCGCCCATCCGTCCTTTCCCTGGCAGGACGAGGCCCTGGCCGTGGCCACGCACAAGCCGGGCGTGCACATCGACCTCTCGGGCTGGTCCCCGAAGTACTTCCCGCCGCAGCTCGTCCAGTACGCCAACACGCTGCTCAAGGACAAGGTCCTCTTCGGCTCCGACTACCCGGTCCTCACGCCCGACCGCTGGCTGGCCGACTTCGAGAAGCTGCAGATCAAGGACGAGGTCCGCCCCAAGATCCTCAAGGAGAACGCGGCCCGCCTCCTCGGCCTCGGCTGACCACACCACCGGAAGAACCGAAAGGGGTCACCACCCATGCGCAACGAGGGAATCGGCTCCTGGCCCGCCCGCAGGGCCCGCAAGACCCCGCACCGCACCGCCTTCCGGTACGAGGACGCCACGACCTCGTACGCCGAGCTCCACACCCGCACCACTCAACTCGCCCGCGCCCTGCGGGAGTCCGGGGTGCGGCGCGGCGACCGGATCGCCTACCTCGGCGCCAACCACCCCGCCTTCCTGGAGACGTTCTTCGCGGCGGGCGTGCTCGGCGCGGTCTTCGTACCGCTCAACACCCGCCTGGCGGTCCCCGAACTCGCCCACCAGGTCGACGACTCGGGTGCGGCCACCCTGATCCACGCCTCCGCGCACACCGCGGCCGCCGAACGCCTCACCGAGCTCGCGCCCGCCCTGCGCACACGTGTCGAAGTGGGGCCGCACTACGAGGAGTTGCTGTCCGGGGCGAACGCCGCACCGCTCGACGAGCCCGTCACCGGCGACGACGTCAGCATCATCATGTACACCTCGGGGACGACCGGCCGCCCCAAGGGCGCCATGCTCACCCACGCCAACCTCACCTGGAACGCCGTCAACGTCCTCGTCGACGCCGATCTCACCTCCGACACCACCGCCCTCGTCACCGCCCCGCTGTTCCACACGGCAGGACTCAACATGCTGACCCTGCCGGTCCTCCTCAAGGGCGGCACCTGCCTCCTCGTCGAGTCCTTCGACGCAGACGCGACACTCGGCCTCGTCGAACGGCACGGCGTCACCGCGATGTTCGGCGTACCGGCGATGTACGAGCAGATGGCGCGCCGCCCGCGCTGGCACACCGCCGATCTCGCCTCGCTGCGCGTTCTGATGTGCGGCGGCGCCCCCGTGCCCGCCCCGCTCATCGCCGCGTACGCCGAGCGCGGACTCGCCTTCCAGCAGGGCTACGGCATGACCGAGGCCTCACCCGGAGTGCTCTACCTGGACGCCGAGCACGCCGTCAGCAAGGCGGGTTCGGCCGGCGTACCGCACTTCTTCACCGACGTACGCGTGGTCCGCCCCGACCTCACGGAGGCCGACGCCGGTGAGGCGGGCGAGGTCCTGGTGCGCGGACCCCATGTCATGCCCGGCTACTGGGGACTGCCGCAGGAGAGCGCGGCAGCCTTCGCCGACGGCTGGCTGCGCACCGGCGACGCCGCGCGCCGCGACCCCGACGGCTACGTGACCATCGCCGACCGCCTCAAGGACATGATCATCTCCGGCGGCGAGAACATCTACCCGGCCGAGGTCGAGAGCGCCCTGCTCGCCCACCCCGATGTCGTGGAGTGCGCCGTCATCGGCGTGCCCGACCCGAAGTGGGGCGAGGTCCCGCGCGCCGTGGTGGTCGCCCGTGAGGGCGCCGCACCCGATCCGGACGCGCTGCTCGCCTCGCTCTCCGGTCAGCTCGCCAAGTACAAGATCCCGAAATCCCTGGTCGTCGCCGCCGAACTGCCGCGCACCGCCTCCGGAAAGCTCCTCAAGCCCGAGCTGCGCCGCCGTTACGGCACTACTCCCATCAACTCGCCACAGGAGAAGGCCATATGAGCAGCACCACAAGCACCACCACGACCACCGTCAACGGCATCGACGAGCTCAAGAAGCTCGCCGGAAGCGACCTCGGTGCCAGCTCCTGGATCGAGATCACCCAGGAGCGGATCAACACCTTCGCCGACGCGACCGGCGACCACCAGTGGATCCACACCGACCCCGAGCGGGCGGCGCAGGGGCCCTTCGGCGCCCCGATCGCCCACGGCCATCTCACGCTCTCCCTCTTCATCCCCCTCTTCACCGAGCTCCTCGACGTCCAGGGCGTCACCACGAAGGTCAACTACGGCCTGGACAAGGTGCGTTTCCCCGCTCCCGTGCCCGCCGGATCGCGCATCCGCCTGGTCGCCCGGCTCGCCTCTGTCGACGAGGTGAGCGGCGGCGTGCAGATCGCCGTGGACGGCACCGTCGAGATCGAGGGCGCGGCAAAGCCCGCCTGCGTCCTGCGCAGCCTGTCCCGCTTCTACGTCTGACCGCGAGGGGCCCACCATGCCTGACGCCCAACCAGCCCACGGCACACGCCAGTTGCGCAGAGTCGCACTCTCCGGCCTGCTCGGCACGGCGGTGGAGTTCTACGACTTCCTGGTGTACGGAACCGTCGCCGCCCTCGTCTTCGGCGACCTGTTCTTCCCCGAGGCCGACTCGTCCGTCGGCACCATCGCGGCGTTCGGCACCTTCGCCGCCGGATACGTCGCACGGCCGCTCGGCGGCATCGTCTTCGGCCACTTCGGCGACCGGCTCGGTCGCAAGTCGATGATGCTCCTGACCATGGTCCTGATGGGCGCGGGCAGCTTCCTCATCGGCTGTCTGCCGACGTACGACACCATCGGCGTGTGGGCGCCCGTCCTTCTCGTCCTGCTGCGCGTCGTGCAGGGCATCGCGATCGGCGGCGAATGGGGCGGCGCCACGCTGATGGTCGCCGAACACGCGGGGGAGCGGCCGCGCGGCCTGTGGACCAGCTTCACGCAGCTGGGCGCGCCGCTCGGCACCGTCCTGTCGACGGCCGTCGTCACCCTGGTCGGCACGCTGCCCGACGACCAGTTCCGGGCGTGGGGCTGGCGCGTGCCGTTCCTGCTCAGCCTGGTGCTCCTGGGCGCCGGGCTCTACATCCGCCTGAAGGTGGAGGAGAGCCCGCTGTTCACCGCCGCCCGGCGCGAGAAGACGACGGCGCGGATGCCGCTGCTCGACGTGCTGCGCAGGCCGCGCTCCGTGCTGCTCGCGGCGTGCGTCGGCATCGGCCCGTTCACCGCCCAGTCGCTGATGACCAGCTTCATGATCTCGTACGCCGTTGACTCCGGATACT
The DNA here is from genome assembly GCF_040640795.1 of Streptomyces sp. NPDC021622. Taxonomy (NCBI): domain Bacteria; kingdom Bacillati; phylum Actinomycetota; class Actinomycetes; order Kitasatosporales; family Streptomycetaceae; genus Streptomyces; species Streptomyces sp. NPDC021622. The sequence continues at coordinate 7,224 of NZ_JBFACK010000002.1, read as the reverse complement.
CGCGCTCGCAGGTCCTCACCGGAGTCACCGTCGCCTCCTGTACGGCCCTGGTCGTGATGCCGCTGGCCAGCATCCTCTCCGACCGCGTCGGCCGCCGCCCCGTGGTGCTCACCGGCGCGCTCCTCTCGGCGGCCACGGCCTTCCCCGTCTTCGCCCTCGCCGACTCCGGCAGGCCGGGACTGCTGATCCTGGCGTGCGTCATCGGCCACGGCATCGCCCAGTCCACGATGTACGGCCCGCTCGGCGCGCTGCTCACCGAGATGTTCGGCACCCGCGTGCGCTACACCGGCGCGTCCATCGGCTACCAGACCGCGACGCTCCTCGGCGCCGGCTTCTCCCCGCTCATCGCGAGCAGCCTGCTCGCCTCGTACGACACAAGCGCCCCCGTCGCCCTCCTGATCACCGCCGGTGCCGCCGTCACGGCGCTCACCGTCTGGCGGATCCGGGAGACGAGCGGCACCACGCTCGCAGCGGAACCCGCCCCGGTCCGCGCCACGGAAGGAGTCCCCTCCTGATGCCCGTACTCCCGCTGACGAGGACCGCCACGGGCCTCGCCGCCCTCGTCCTCGTCGCCGCCGCGTCGCCGTCAACTGCTGTGGCAAGCAGTCCGGTTGGCCACATCGAAGGCACCCTGCCCTCCGGTGCCGCGTACGTCATCGACACCCCCGATCAGTGGAACGGCACCGTCCTCCTGTTCAGCCACGGCTACCGGCCCGCAGGATCCCCGAACCCGGCAACGAACGCCCCGGACGACCAGGTCAAGAAGGAACTCCTCGGCGAGGGTTACGCGCTCGTCGGCTCCTCCTACGCCACCACCGGCTGGGCCGTCGAACAAGCCGTGCCCGACCAGCTCGCCGCCCTGGACGCCTTCACCGCCAAGGTCGGCACGGCCCGCCGCACCCTCGCCTGGGGCGAGTCGTACGGCGGCCTCGTCACCACCACGATCGCCGAACGGCACGCGGACCGCATCGACGGCTCCCTCTCGATGTGCGGCCTCGTGCAGGGCGGCGTCGCCAACTGGAACTCCACCCTCGACCCCGTCTTCGCCCTGCGCACCCTGCTCGCCCCGGACTCCGGCATCCAACTGACCGGATTCACCGGCCAGTTGGAGGCGAAGGAGGCGGCTGACCGCCTCGGCGGGGTCCTCACCCGGGCCCAGTCCACCCCTTCGGGCCGCGCCCGCATAGCCCTCGCCGCGGCCCTGCACGCCGTGCCCGGCTGGAACGACCCCAAGCAGCCGCGCCCGGCCCCAGGCGACCACGCCGCCCAACAGGTCAACCAATACGCGGCGTTGACCGGCCTCGTCCAGGCGCCCGCCTTCTCCTGGCGCCAAGAAGCCGAACGGCGCGCGGGCGGCAGCATGTCCTGGAACACGGGCGTCGACTACACGGCGATACTCGCGCGCTCCTCCCAGTACAAGGAGGTCAAGGCCCTCTACAAGTCCGCGGGCCGCTCCCTGCGCGCCGACCTGAACGCGCTGGCCGCCGCGCCCCGCATCAAGGCCGACCCGTCCGCCGTCCGCTATATGCAGCGCAACGTCGCCTTCACCGGCCGCCTCACCAAGCCCCAGCTGAACATCCACACCACGGGCGACGCCCTCATCCCGGTCCGGGCCGAGAGCGCCTACCGCGACACGGTCACCGCGGCGGGCCGCGCGCCGCTCCTGCGTCAGGCGTACGTCGACAACGCGGGCCACTGCACCTTCAGCCCCGCCGAGCAGCTCGCCGCCGTCCACACGACGGAGCGCCGCGTCACGACCGGCCGCTGGGGCGACACCTCGGCGGCCGCGCTCAACGCGGAGGCGCGGCACTCCGATCCGACGACGGCCGCGCGCTACGAGCACTTCAGGCCGGGTCCCTACCCGCGCCCGTCCGATCGTCGAGACCCGCCCCGTCCACGGTGAGGGCGCGGGTGAGCCGGTCCAGGTGCGCGCGGTACAGCTCCACGAACTCGACGCGGCCTTCGGCGATCGCCCACTGCACCTGGAGCCCGTCCGACACGGCGAGAATCTCGCGGGCGACGCCATCGGGGTCGATGCCGGTCTTCAACTGCCCCTTGTCCACGGCACGTTGGAGTACGGAAGCGAGCGACCCGACGACGCGTTCGTACCGCTCCCGGAAGTACGCGTGCGCCGGGTGCGCGGGATCGCCGGCCTCCGCGGAGAGCCGGGTGCAGAGCTGGATGAGGCCCGGCTGGGTGAGGTTGTACTCCGCGAGGGCGAGCACCTCACGGAAGAGCGCCCGGACGTCGTGGCCGCCGGAGTCCGGGTGCAGCCGCCCGAAGGTCCGCACGGTGCGCTCCTCGCGGGCTTCGAGGACCGCCATCAGAAGGCGCCGCTTCGAGCCGAAGTGATGGGCGATGACGGTGGCGGACGTATCGGCCTCGGCGGCGATCTTCGCCAGGGAGGAGTTCAGATAGCCGGACTCCGCGAAGAGAACGAGGGCGGCGTCGATGATGCCCGCCCGGCGTGCGTCCGCGGCGGCGTACTGCCCGGTGGGGCGGTGACGGGGGCTGTGCTCCATCGGGAGAGATTAGCCGCCACGAGGCCTACCCCTTGAGCCCCCTGTACAGCGCCCCCACTAGATGCACGCTCCTCAAGTCGTCCCCGGACGTCCCCGACCCCATCCGGTTCATCACGTACGCGTACGCCACCCGGTTCTCCGGATCGGCGAACGCGTAGGAGCCGCCCATGCCCCCGTGGCCGAAGGCCCGCGGGTTGGGCCCCGACTGGCCGTACAGGTTCAGCATGTAGCCGAGCCCCCACTCCCACCTCTCGCCCCAGGCCGTGCCCGCCGCAAGCACCAGATCCGGTTCGTCGGGCTCCCCTTGGCGGGTGCGCAGCTGCTCCAGCGTCGCCGCGCCGACGAGGTCGCCGGCGCCCAGTGCCGCGTACACCGTCGCGAGACCCCGCGCGGAGGCGTGACCGTTGGCCGCGGGGATCTCCGCGCTGCGATAGGCCGCGCCGTTCACGTCGGCGACCGGCAGATACTGCAGGGACAAGGTGACCGCGGCCAGCGGATGGTCGTCGAGCGAGCGCACCGGCGGCTCGGGCGGGGTCTTGAAACCGCTCTGGGTGCCGGACGCGGCGACCGGCCTCGCCATGTCCGCGCACCGGCCGTGCTCGCTCACCGGGGTGCCGACGAAGACATCCGCGCCGAGCCGCTCCGTCACCTCACCGCGCAGGAACGTGCCGAGCGAGACCCCGGTGATCCGGCGCACCACCTCGCCCACCAGATAGCCGAAGCTCACGGCGTGGTACCCCTGCGCCGTGCCGGGCTTCCACCAAGGAGGCGTCGCGGCAAGGGCAGCGCACACCTTCTCCCAGTCGTAGAGGTCGTCCGGCGCCATCGGCTCGCGCGGCGCGACCACCCCCGAGCGGTGGCTGAGCAGCCAGCGCACCGGGATGTCCGCCTTGCCCTCCTGTGCGAACTCCGGCCAGTAGCGGGCGACCGGCGCGTCCAGGTCGAGCTCGCCCCGGTCGACCAGGAGATGCGCGCACAGCGCGGTCATCCCCTTGGTCGTGGAGTACACGTTCACCAGCGAATCGCGCTGCCACGCGCGCGTGCCCGTGTTGTCTGGTTTCTTCGCGTCGCCGCCCCACAGGTCGACGACGAACTCCCCGTCGACCGTCGCGGCGACGGCCGCCCCCAGCTCGCCGCGCTCGGCGAAATTGCGCTCGAACTCCTCACGTACGCCCTCGAATCCGGGGGCGCAGATGCCATGGACGCGCACGGTCATGACTCTCCTCGGTCGCTGTGTCCCGCCGACCCGCGACATCCTCGCGCATGGTTGCCCCTGGCACCTAGTGCTGTGACAGGGGCGGTGCGATCACCGGCCACGGGACGGCATGTGTGTCCCGCGCACCAGAGGTTGGATTTCTCTTCACATACAGGTCACAGGCCCTTCCCCCGCACTTGCTCCCCTTGACACACTTCACCCGCCCGCGTCCCCCACACCACACGAGGTCGAACACACCCATGCCTGAAATGAATCGGCGCCGCTTCATGCAATTCGCCGGCGGCACAGCGGCCTTCGCGACTCTCTCGCAGAGCATCGCCCGCGCCGCCGCGCTGCCCGCCCAGCGCCGCTCCGGCTCCATCGAGGACGTCGAGCACATCGTCGTGCTGATGCAGGAGAACCGATCCTTCGACCACTACTTCGGCACGATGAAGGGCGTACGCGGCTTCGGCGACCCGCGCCCGGTGACGCTGCCCAGCGGCAAACCGGTGTGGAACCAGTCCGGTGGCGGCAAGGAGACACTGCCCTTCCACCCGGACGCCGAGGACCTCGGCATGCAGTTCATCGCCGGACTCGACCACGACTGGGCCGGCGGCCACAGCGCCTTCAACAACGGCAAGTACGACAACTGGATCGCCGCCAAGTCCGAGCGCTCGATGGCGTATCTGACCCGAAACGACATCCCGTTCCACTACGCGCTCGCCGACGCCTTCACCGTCTGCGACGACTACCACTGCTCGTTCATCGGGGCCACCGACCCCAACCGCTACTACATGCTCTCCGGCCACGTCGGCAACGACGGCAAGGGCGGCGGCCCGGTCCTGGGCAACCAGGAACTGGGCTACGACTGGACGACGTACGCCGAGCGCCTCGAGCAGGCCGGGGTCTCCTGGAAGGTCTATCAGGACATCGGCGACGGCCTGGACGCGGCAGGCAAGTGGGGCTGGATCGACGACGCCTACCGCGGCAACTACGGCGACAACTCGCTCCTCTACTTCAACAAGTACCGCAACGCCAAGCCCGGCGACCCGCTCTACGACAAGGCCCGCACCGGCACGAACGTCAAGGCGGGCGACGGCTACTTCGACGTGCTCACGGCCGACGTGAAGGCCGACAGGCTCCCGAAGATCTCGTGGATCGCGGCGCCCGAGGCCTTCACCGAGCACCCCAACTTCCCCACGAACTACGGTGCCTGGTACATCGCGCAGGTCCTGGACGCGCTCACCTCCAACCCCGAGGTGTGGGCCAAGACGGCGCTGTTCATCACGTACGACGAGAACGACGGCTACTTCGACCACATAGTCCCGCCGTACGTCCCGTCGTCCGCCGACCAGGGCCTGTCCACCGTGGACACGACGCTCGACTACTTCCCGGGCAACGCGCAGTACGCCGCCGGACACTACGGCCTTGGCCAGCGCGTGCCGATGATCGTCGCCTCTCCGTGGAGCACCGGCGGCTTCGTGAACTCCGAGGTGTTCGACCACACCTCGATCCTCCAGTTCATGGAGAAGCGGTTCGGCGTTCAGGAGCCCAACATCTCGCCGTGGCGGCGCGCGATCTGCGGCGACCTCACCTCCGCCTTCGACTTCGCCGTCAAGGACACCGACCCGGCGAAGCTGCCCGACACCGGCGCCTACGAGCCGCCGGACCACGAGCGCCACCCCGACTACGTGCCCAAGGCGCCCGCGAAGGGTGAGCTGCCCAAGCAGGAGTCCGGCTCCCGGCCCGCACGCCCGCTGCCGTACGCCCCGCTGGTGGACGGCGCGGGCGCGCCCGCGGACGGCAAGTTCACGCTGACCTTCAGCGGCGGCGACGCGGCGGGCGCGTGCTTCCACGTCCGGTCGCAGAACCGCACGGACGGCCCCTGGACGTACACGACGGAGGCCGGCAAGAAGATCTCCGACACCTGGAACACCGCGTACTCGAAGGGCGCGTACGACCTGTCGGTGTTCGGCCCGAACGGTTTCCTGCGGGTCTTCAAGGGCCCCGGCAAGACGGCGGGCCCGGAGGTGACCGCCCGTCACGACAAGGCGAGCGGCAACCTCAAGGTGACCCTGAAGAACGCGGGCGGCACCGATGTGAACCTGACGCTCACCAACGCCTACGGAGGAGCGGCCGAGACGTTCAAGGTGAAGGCGGGCGGCACCGTCGAGCACACCGTCGACCTGCGGGCGAGCAAGCGCTGGTACGACGTCACGGTGAAGTCCGACGCGGACGGCACGTTCCTGCGGCGCCTCGCGGGACATGTCGAGAACGGTGAGGCGGGCGTCAGCGACCCCGCGATCGTCTCGGCCTGACGTCACCTGGTCCCCGTGCGGCGGGGCGGTGAGTCCGACGTCACAGCCCCTGCGAAGGGCTGGCGGACCGCCCCGCCCATCGGGGTACTGTGCCCGGGTGACAACGCATTCGAACACTCCTGCAGGCTGGTATCCGGACCCCCAGGGCGCGCTCCAGCTGCTGCGCTGGTGGGACGGTTCCCAGTGGACCCAGCACACCAGCCCGGACCAGCAGGCGGCGGGCCAGCAGGCGCAGGGCCAGCAGGCCCAGCAGGTCCCGCAGCAGGCACAGCCCGTGCAGCCGCAGCCGGCCCAGCAGCAGGCGCAGTACAGCCAGGCGCAAGGGCAGTTCGGCCAGCAGCAGGCCCCTCAGCAGGGCCAGTACGGCCACCCCCAGCAGGCGGCCCCGCAGGCCGACCCGGCCAAGGTGCAGCGCCAGGTCCAGCAGCAGGCGGGCGTAGCGCCCAGCGCGCAGGGCGGCGGCACGCTCTTCACCGAGCCGGTCCTCGTGGTGAACCAGAAGGCCAAGCTCATCGAGCTGACGAACGAGTACAGCGTGATGGACCAGTCGGGCAACGCGCTCGGCTCGGTCGTCCAGGTCGGGCAGAGCACGCTGAAGAAGGTCGCGCGCTTCGTCTCCAGCATCGACCAGTTCATGACGCACAAGCTGGAGATCCGCGACGCCTATGGCCAGCCGGTGCTCCAGCTGACCCGCCCCCGCAAGTTCATGAAGTCGCGCGTCATCGTCGAGCGCCCCGACGGCCAGCCGATCGGCGAGATCGTCCAGCAGAACATGATCGGGAAGATCAACTTCGCGATCATGGTCAACGGCCAGCAGGCCGGCGCGATCAAGGCCGAGAACTGGCGGGCCTGGAACTTCTCGATCGTCGACCACGCCGACAACGAGGTCGCCCGGATCACCAAGACCTGGGAAGGCCTCGCCAAGACGATGTTCACGACCGCGGACAACTACGTCCTGCAGATCCACTACCAGCTGCCCGAGCCGCTGCTCAGTCTCGTCGTGGCGACGGCCCTCACTGTTGACACTGCCCTGAAGCAGGACTCGCGCGGCTTCGGGTGAGGCTGTTCCTCTCGGGAACGGAAACGGCGTCGGTGCCCTGGATCCAGGGGTTCGCGTACGGCGTCACCCATCAAGATGAACGCCAGCACCGTGATACTCAGCATTCCTGCCGGGAAGAACAGCGTGTGC